>NZ_JBKJRB010000010.1:0-118615 GCF_046594945.1 Gemmatimonas sp.
ACGAGTTCGGGGATGATCCCGAAACGGAGCAGGTCGTCGGGCTCGACTTCGGCGAACGGTGTCTTGGCAGTGGTTTGCTTGATGGAGACCACCTTGCCGTCGTGCTTCTTGGTGTCGAAGCCGAGCTGGCGACGCCCGGTGCGGGCCTCGATGATCTTCTCCAATCCATCGAAGGCGCCACCACAGATGAACAGGATATCCTTGGTGTTGATCTGGATGTATTCCTGCTGCGGATGCTTGCGGCCACCTTGCGGCGGCACGCTCGCCACGGTGCCCTCGAGGATTTTGAGCAGGGCCTGCTGCACGCCTTCGCCCGACACGTCGCGCGTGATGCTCGGGTTCTCGGATTTGCGCGCGATCTTGTCGATCTCGTCGATGTAAACGATGCCGCGCTCGCACTCCGCGACGTTGAAGTCACCGGCCTGGAGCAAGCGCACCAGAATGTTTTCCACGTCTTCACCGACGTAACCGGCTTCGGTGAGCGTGGTCGCGTCGGCGATCGTGAATGGCACATCGAGAATGCGGGCGAGGGTCTGCGCGAGCAGCGTCTTGCCGGTACCGGTGGGGCCGATCAGGAGGATGTTCGACTTGTCGAGCTCCACGTCGTCTTCGCGCGCGTTGCCCGCCGCGTTGATGCGCTTGTAGTGGTTGTAGACCGCCACCGCGAGCGCCTTCTTCGCGTTCTCTTGGCCGATGACGTACTGATCGAGGATGTTCTTGATCTCCCGGGGCGTCGGCACCTGAGTGATCGCCTCGGCGACTTCCCGCTCCTCGTCTTCGGACAGGATCTCATTGCAGAGCGCAATGCACTCGTTGCAGATGTAGACCGACGGGCCCGAAATGAACTTTCGGACGGCGTCCTTGGACTTGCCGCAGAAGGAGCAGCGGAGATGCTTGTCGTGGGACATGTCGGTCCGGAACGGTGGGCCATCGATGACGGGAAGTGGCGAGACAAGCCACCTGCCTACATACAGTTAACTCGCTTGGACACGCAGGGTCAAGCGAAGGGGGTTGTCTTGCCACAGGAAGGCGGGCAAAACCCTCCGTGATGAGTGTCGGCCGCGACGACAAAAAACTGTGCCTGGCGCAGGCGGGAGTGGATTTCATGCTGGCGTCGCCGACGCGCCGGTCGTACCCTCACTCATACCCGGCAGAGGCCGGAAAGACACGTGGTCCCGCGAACCCGGGCTGTCTTCCCGAGGGAGAAGTCGTAGCATATGTGGACGTTCAAATGGTTCCTGTTCTTGCACGTCACCACCGGCGCGATCGGGCTCGTCCTTTTTTGGATCCCCGTCTTTGGCAAGAAAGGGGGGGGAAACCACAAGAAGTTCGGCACGGTGTACGCGTACCTCATGCTGGTCACAGCCACCATGGCGATCGGCATGGCGATAAATACTATCTTGGCCCCGGTGGCTACCCATAGCCATCTCATCGATTGGCCGCCCGCCCGAGTGCAGGGGATTTTTGGCTGGATGATGCTCTACCTGGCCGTCCTGACGATCAGTCTGGTATGGCACGGACTGGTGACGGTGCGCAACAAGCAGCAACATCTTGAGAACCGCCGCTGGCTCAATGTGGGGCTCAACCTGCTCGTGATCGCCATGGCGCTGCTCTGTGCCTACCGCGGCTGGCTGATCGACGAGGTGCTCATGATGGGCATTGCAGTCGTCGGCGTGGCGTCTGGGCTCACCAACCTCTGGTTCATCTACACGCCGACCCCATCGCGTATCACGTATCAGCTGGAGCACGTGAAGGCGATCGTGGGCTCGGGCATCTCGGTATACACCGCGTTCATGGCCTTCGGGTTCGTGCGCCTGATGCCGCACCATGCGCTCAATCCCAAGATGTGGTCGATTCCGCTGGTTGTCGGACTGGCCATCATCATCTACCACCAGATGCGCCTTCGTCTCTCGCAGCGTCGGCCGGCGCGGATGACCACGCAGGGTGCCTGACGCGACGCTGTCCACGTTGTACCGTCCGCCGGCACCGGTGCCGCGTGCGCCGGTCACATCGCTGCTCCGGTTGCTCTGGCGCCGCCAGAAGGATCTGCTCAGCCTCCTTCCCGATCTCGCCTACCGCGAGATGGTCACACCGCTGGGGTCATCGCGCCGCGGGATCCTGCTCGTGAATGACCCGACGTGGGTAAACAAGATTCTCACGGATCACGATCTTTTCCCGAAAAACGATTTGTTCGTGGAAGCGCTCGAGGATCTGGTAGGCAACTCGATGTTTGTCACCAGCGGCGACACGTGGCGGCGGCAGCGCAAGATGGTCGACCCGGCCTTCTCGCACATGCGCATCCACCGCGCCTTCGATTTCATGGCGGCGGCGGTCCACGACTTCGAGGCGCGATTGCGGGCACGGTCGGCGTCGGGCGAGACGTTCTCGCTCGATGCCGCGATGAGTCATCTCACGGCCGACGTGATTACGCGCACGATTTTCTCAGTGCCGCTGGAAGGGGAGACGTCGCAACAGGTGTTCGAGGACTTCATGCGCTTCGAGCGGCAGGTCGGCAGCATCGACATCAAGCGTTTGCTGCTCGACAGGCCGTGGTCCCCGACCATGCAGCCGCAGCCGGTTCGCGACGCCTGTGCGCGTATTCGCAGGCACCTCGGCACCATGCTCGACACGCGCATCGCGACGCCCGGACTCGATGATATCGCCGGCGCTGTGCTCGACGCGCGCGACACCGACACGGGGCAGCCGTTTACGCGCGAAGAGTTGATCGACCAGTTAGGCGTGTTCTTCCTGGCCGGACATGAAACGACGGCCAGCTCCCTCACGTGGGCGTTCTACATTCTCTCCGTACGCCCCGAGGTCGTGGCGCGCATGCGCGAGGAGGTGGGGCGCGTGGTGGGTGATGGACCGGTGCTGCTGGAACACACCAAGCGTTTGCCGTACGTGCGTAATTTCTTCCGAGAAGTGCTGCGGTTGTATCCGCCGATCACGTTCTTGCCGCGCGTGGCCGCGCACGACACTGAAATCGCGGGCCGTCGCGTGAAGCGCGGCACCATGCTCATGATCGCGCCGTGGAGCATGCATCGACATCAGAAGATGTGGGTGAACCCCGATCGCTTCGATCCCGATCGCTTCCTCCCCGAGCGAGAAGCCGAGATGACGCCGGGCGCGTACATCCCGTTTGGTGCAGGGCCACGCATTTGCGTGGGGGCCGCGTTTGCCACGATCGAGACGGCACTGATATTGGCCAGCCTGGTGCGTCGTTTTGACTTTACGACGCTGGATGCTGAAAGTGTACGGCCGTTTGCGCGGCTCACCACCAGGCCAGCGGTGGAGGTGATGATGCGCGTGGGCGCGGTCGGGGAACGGCCAACGGCTCAACAGCCAACGGCTTAGGACGCAGGGTGGCGTACAACAGGGGGAGGGAGCAGGACCCGCGAAAAGCGGCCTGCTTCCTCCCCCCTGCTACATCTCCCTCCTGCTTCCGAAGCCGTTGGCAGTTGCGTCCCTACTTCGCCACCGGCACAAGTTCCGCCTGATGCTGAATCACATTATCCACCAGCCCGTACACCTTGGCGTCTTCGGCGCTCATGAAGCGGTCACGATCAGTGTCACGCTCGACCTGCTCGACCGGCTTGCCGGAGTGCTTGGCCATCAGCTCGTTCATCTTCGAGCGGAGATACAGAATCTCGCGTGCCTGAATTTCAATATCCGACGCTGAACCACCGCCACCGTTCTGCGACGGCTGGTGAATCATGATGCGCGAGTGCGGCAGCGCACTGCGATGGCCGGCGGCGCCGGCGCAGAGCAGAAATGCGCCCATGCTGGCGGCCATGCCCATGCAGGTGGTGTGCACCGGCGCCTTGATGAACTGCATGGTGTCGTACATCGCCAAGCCGGCCGATACACTGCCACCCGGCGAGTTGATGTACAGGTGAATGGGCTTCTCGGGATTATCGGCCTCGAGGAACAGCATCTGCGCGATGATGATGTTCGCGACGTCGTCGTTGATCGGCGACCCCAGGAACACGATACGGTCCATCAACAGGCGCGAGAAGATGTCATACGTGCGCTCGCCACGGCTTGAGCGCTCGATGATGTACGGCATGTAAATCGATGCCATGCTACGACTCTCCTGAAACGGTTGGTCGGGCGGTGTCTCGAACGGGAATCGGATGATTACGCCGTCGTGACCGGATTCTTTTCGAGCAGCCAACCGAAGACGCGATCTTCGGTGAGTTCACGCTCGATCTCCTGCAAACGACCCGACTTCTGGAGCTGCGCGTACACTTGGCCGGGATCCACGTTCCGGGCCTTCGCGAGCTCCTCGATGCGGGCATCCACCGCCGACGCGCTCGCGGTGAGCGACTCGCGCTCGGCGATCGTGTCGATGATCAGATCGCGACGCACTTGCCGTTCGGCCATCGGAATGAATTCCTGCGAGAAGCGCTGCTTTTCGGCATCGGGCACGCCGTACATTTTCATGTAACCGTCGACGAGCTGCATCACCCACGCGTTGGGCACGTCGAACGGATTCGCTTCGACGATCTGGTCGATGATCTGACCGCGCACTTCGGCATCGGCTTCACGCTTCGAGTGCTCGCCCATGTCGGCGCGGACCGCGTCGCGCAGGATCTGCACCGTATCGAAATCGCCGATCTCGCGCGCGAACGCGTCGTCGAGCGCTGGCAGCGACTTGCGCTTCACGTCGGTGAGCACGACGCGTACGAGCTTCGCGGCGCCACGCTGCGACTCGTCGGGGAAGTCTTCGGGCCAGCGCACCTGGCGCTCCGTGGTGCCGCCGGGGGCGGTCTCCATGATGAGCTCTTCGATGCCGGCGATTGCCTGGCCGCCGCCGAGGACGAGACGGTACTCCTTGCCCTCGGGCAGGGAACCATCGGCGTCGGCGGTGGACAGCATCACGGTGACCATGTCGCCGGGCGCCGGCTTGTCCTCGACCGGTGCCCAATCCGCCTTCTGCTCGCGGATTTTCTCGATCTGCGCTTCGATCAGATCATCGGTCACCATCGAGTCGCGACGGGTAACCGTGAGTCCTTCAAGCTTCTCGAGCGCGAGTTCGGGACGCACTTCACAGTGCAATTCGAACTCGAGCGGCTGGCCGGGCTCGGCCTTGAGGTCGTGCACGTGCGGCTGGGCAGCGAGCTTCAGTCCCTCGCGCTCGACGGCCTCGCGGAACGCATCGTTCATCGCGAGTTCGATCGCTTCCTGGCGCACTTCGGCGGCGTAGCGCTTGCGCACCATCGCGGCGGGTGCCTTGCCGGGGCGGAATCCGGGAATGCGGGCTTGCGTCGCGTACTTGCGCGCCGCCTGATCTTCGTACGACGCGACGGTGTCGGCCGGCACCGAGATCTGCATCCGGCGCGAGACACCCGCGCTCTCGGTCGGGGTAATGGTGATGGTCATGCGGCGGAATCTAAGTGAGGCAGGGAGTCGGGGTGAACTGCGAAAACAGGGCCGCCGTCGGAAAGGTGCCGGCCAGCCGCCCTGCGATCGAGGGAGTCAGCCAGCGGTATCACGATCACCGGCCGGTAGGGCTCAGCGCAGCGACAGCTCCGGAGCCGCGACAGCTGCTCGGGCGGGAGCCCCGCCGATGAGCTCGGCGACGATCTTGCCACTGGAAATGACGCCCGGCAGTCCGGCGCCGGGATGCGTGCCGGCACCGCAGAAATACAGGTTCGGGATGTCCTTGCTGACGTTGTGCGGTCGCATGTACGCCGACTGTGTGAGCACCGGCTCCGGGCCGAAGGCGCTGCCCAGGTAGCTGTTCAGGCTCTTCTCGAAATACCGCGGATCGATTCGACGCTCGGTCACGATATGCTTGCTGAGATCGGGCATGTAACGCTCTTCGAGATAGCCCATAATGCGGTCGCGATAGCGATCGCCCACCGCGGCCCAGTCAACGTCGCCACCAAGGTGAGGAACGGGCGAGAGCACGTACCAGCAATCGTGACCCGGCGGTGCGAGCGACGGGTCGGTGGCCGTGGGGCGATGCAGGTACAACGAGAAGTCGTCGGACAGGATTTTCTTCTCGAAGATGTCTTCCAGCAGCGCCTTGTAACGCGGACCCATGATGATTTCATGGTGCGCGATATTCTCGTACTGCTTGTCGGTGCCGAAGTAGATCACGAACAGCGACATGGAAAAGCGCATCCGCTCCACCTTGGCATTGCTCATGGACGGCCGGGCCTCTGGAGGTAGCAGCGTGCGATAGGCCTGCGCCACATCACCGTTGCACACGACCGCATCCGCCTTCACCGTTTCGCCGTCCACGAGCTTTACACCCGTGGTGCGACGACGGGCCACGTCGACGGTGATCTCCTTCACTTCACTCTCGAAGCGAATCGTGCCACCCAGATCTTCGAACGCCTGCACCAGCGCCCGTACCAGCGCACCGGTGCCGCCCATGGCGAAGAGCACGCCCCACTGCTGCTCGAGCTTGTGGATGAGGGCGTACATCGACGACGTCTTGTACGGATTTCCGCCTACCAGTAGCGGATGGAACGAGAACACCTGCCGCAGGCGATCATCCTTGAGATACTTGTCGGCGAGGTCGGCCACCGATACATCGGAGCGGGTGCGGATCAGGTCGGGAAGCATCTTCAGCATCGAGCCCGCAGTGAGGAACGGCTTGTCGATAAGCGGCATCCCGACGTTGAAGATCTCCCACGCCTTCTCGCGGAACTTCAGGTAGCCGGCGACGTCGTCGGGGTTGAACTCACCCACCTGACGAACGATGGCCTCGCGATCGCCGTTGTAATGGAAGACCGATCCATCTTCGAACCGAATGTTATAAAACGGATCGAGCAGTACGAGCTTGATGTAGTCTTCGGTCTTTTTGCCGGTCAGTGCGAACAGTTCGTCGATGAGCCACGGCGCCGTGATGATGGTCGGGCCGGCATCGAACGTGAATCCGTCTTGCTCAAACACGTAACCACGGCCACCGGCCTTGTCGAGCTTTTCGACGATCGTAACGTCGTGGCCCTGTGCCTGAAGGCGAATCGCGGCCGCCAATCCCCCAAAGCCGCTGCCGATGACAACAATGCGCATGCACCGAGTTGCTGAAGAAAGCGGGGAGCGCCGCTCCCCCGCGATGCTCAGCGGCGAAGCAGCACTGTAATGTGCCAGAGGTGAATCACGAAGGCTGCCAACATTGCCAACGCAAAGCCCTCAGGAGACGGATCCGGCCGGCGGTGAAAAATCATCGCCGCGAGGAGCGACCCGCCCGCCCCGAGAAACGAAACGATGCGTGCCGTATTCGGCGAGCCTAAGGGCGACGAGGGATGCCGTCGCTGCCACGCGAACAGCACCGCCGCCTCGAGCACGATGAGCACCAGAATGCCGATCGGGAGCGCGTCGGAATCGAAGATCGGAGTGAGTTGGTCCATCGCGCCATTCATGACGTTAACGCATTGGCCGTGTTTACGGTGCCAGCGCGCCGGTCGGCCAGACGCGTCATCAGCGGCCCGAAACCGCGACGCGAGGCATCGGAGCCGTACCGGCAGTGCCGAGCGGCTGTGGTTCGTTACGCAGAGCAGCCCAAAGCGGAATCGCCATGGCGATCGTGCCCAGCACGCCAGCCAGCACCATATCCTGACGGAAGCAGATCGCGAGCGGAAGCAGGCCGTTTACCGCGTACAGCGTGATCGGCAGTCGACTCGGTGACACCTTGGCAGCCCACATGGTGGGCGGCACGATGGCGAGCATCACACGCGCGACGAGAATTCCCGTGAACAGCCAGCCCAGCCAATTGGTGATCGGCATACCGAAGAAGATCGGCCTGCCGATGAACTGCTCGAACGCGGAACGATCGGCGAGGGTGCCGATCTGCCAGAACCAGTGGTTCGTCTTCACCATCGCGGGGTCCATCGAGACGTCCCACGCGGTGAGCACCAAGCCGCCCATAAGCGCCCAGTACCACTTTGAGGTGTTGTCGTCCTTGGCCGGGAGGAATCGTCCGCAGATCGCCAGCGAGGCGACCAGCATATAAAACCACGATGTCGGGATATTGAACGGCACCCGACCGAACAACTTGTAGCCCAGCTGACTCGTGTACTCGTAGGCACCGAACGGATAGTCGGTAACGGTGCCGGCATACTCGGAGATAAAGGCCAGACCGAATGACACGACGAACACCAGCATGGCGCGGCGGTGACCGATGCAGTGGGCGAGGAACGCCAACCCGGCGAGGGCGCCGAGGGTGACGGTGGTCGCTCCACCGTACGCGAAGCCCACGGCCATCACTTTCTGGTTCTGTGCCGTCTGCAACCACTCCGGATACGGCGGCACGAGAAACGTCGCGAACGCGAACGCCGAGAACGCGCTGAAGAACGCGTGACCCAGCAGCGTCAGTCCGGCAATCTTGAGTAGCGTGGACGGCGAGGTGTCCCGCAGAGTATCCCGAAGGTCGGTAGTAGCGGTCATGCGTGGAACCCCTTAGGCCAGTCGGATCAGGGAATCGGCGTTGGAAGCCACCGTGTTGGGTTCCCACACGATCCGTGGACCGTGTCCCAGCGCGGAAAGATCAGGCGCCGGCGCGCGATAGCGCCAGGCGTTCCAGAGGATGCCAACGCGCGCGAGGCGACCAATGCGCGCGCGGGTCGAAATGGTGTCGTAGTGTTGCGCCTCAATAGCCGTGAGAATACCGGCGTAGCCATTCGCACACGCCGCGGCACAGCGTTGGGCGTCGGCGTCGAGCAACGCAATACCTGGCATCGCGGCCGAATACAATGCCCGCGCTCGGCTTACTTCGTACGCCATGAGCGGAGCCCATCCGGGATGGCGCGCCAGCTCTGGGCCGCGAGAGAGGACATCGTGCGGGGTGAGACCGAACCGCGCCATGTCTTCCGCCGGCAGGTAGCAGCGACCACGCTGGGCGTCCTCGCCGACATCCCGAAGGATGTTGGTGAGCTGCATGGCCGTGCCAAGGGTGCGGGCGTACTGAATGGCTTGGGAGCGCATGGCGGGGCCGGCGGGGACGCCGAACACGTAGGTGCACATCTCGCCGACGGAGCTGGCGACCCCTTCGCAGTACTGCTCGAGCTCGAGCCAGGTGGCGTAAGTATGGGCCTCGAGGTCGCGCTGCACGCCGTCGAGCAACTCGAACAGCGGGGCGGGTGACACCTCGTATTCACGTGCCACCCACGCAACCTCACGGAAGATCGGCCCACTGGGGCGCCCGCCGAGGGCCGCCTGCAGCTGATTCCGATAATCGTCGAGTTGCACGGCGAGCTCAACGACGTTGTCGTGATCTGCCTGATCGACCAGATCATCGGCGATCCGACAGAAGGCATAGAGCGCGTAGGCAGCGCGACGCTTCGGCCCGGGGAGCAGTTTGCTCGCCAGCGAGAAGGTGCGCGCGTGGAACATCGTGATGCGGGCGCATTCGGACGCGTCGTTGAGAGACGCGTTCACGATCATGCTACCCTGGGCAGCATCGGCTGCGTTGAAGGACTCATCATGCCGGCACGAGAACTCATCAAAACGGTGGTCAGGCGGGATGACGGCGACCGCGAACTCGAGCGCAGGAACAGAAACGGCCCTGAGTGCTCAACGCGGCTGACGACGACAGGTTCCTTCTCGTGCGGCCGGTTTGCGAAGTTCGTTCATCTCATGGGTAAACACAACATTAAGGTGGGATCGCGACCGCGAACTGTCAACGATTCTTTACAGTGAGAGTGTCAGGAAAACGTGACGGTGGCCGGCGTTGCGCAAAACGGACGCCGGGAGAATCCCCGGCGCCCGTTTTGTCGCTCAAGCCGCAGGCCCGTGGCGTTTACTTGCCGGCCATGTTCGGATTGTTGTCTCGCTCGGGGCGCGGCAACGGATAGCAGGTGTCTGTACCCGTAGAGCCGTACCCGGGCTTGAAGTACGGCGCACCGGAGGCCGTGACGGTCGTCGCGACCGAGGCCGGCGAGCGACGGAAGTCCGCCAAGCGCTTGCCTTCGAGAAAGAACTCGAGCGCACGCTGATTGAACAGCTCCGTCTTGACGCTCGCCGCATCGGTGGCGCCTGCGTAGGCCGTCTGGCCGTTCGCCGCACGACGGGCGTTGATCAGTGCCAGCTGCGGTGTCACACTGCCCGAGGCTTCCGCGGCGATGTAATCCGCTTCAAGCTTCGAGGCGAGGCGGATGTTCGAGGCATAGCCCGTGAACTTCGCCTGCTGGAAGAAGCCGCCCGGCACTGCATCAAAAGGGGCCGCAGTTCCCGAACCCGGTGCGCGGAAAGGCACGCGAGGATCGGTCTGGCGATACCACGGCGCCACGCTAATGGCACCGCGGTCGAAGCTGAACTGGTACAGGCGGTTCGACAGGCGCGTGCGGCTGTTCAAATCGTCCGTGTAGCGCATGTTGTATTCGAAGCCCGCCGACACCAGTGCGGCGTCGGCCGCGGCACCGGCGTTGTCACCCCTTTGTAGCTTGGCACGCGCGCGGCCCACCAGCGCCGCGTTTGACAGCGCGATACCGTCGGCCGTGGCATTGGCTCTGCCAACATCAACGCCGCGGGTAAACCAGAACGATGCGGAATCGAGCAGCTGCGCCGTGGTCAGTTCCGGTCCCGACGACAGCGCCCCCGTGCAGAAATCGGTGGCCATCATCAGGATCGAGAAGCCGCGGAACGTGGCGGCGCGCGCAAGACTGATGTTGGTGGTCGGATTCGGTAGCGTGAGGTCAAGCACGGTTTTCGCCGACGCCACAGCCAGTGAGATCGGTGCCCAGACGTCGGTGTTCAGCGAGCCGTTGAGATCGGACACAGTGCGAAAGCCGAACTCGTTCCGCGTTGGAAAGGTGTCCGAAACGTTGACTTCGGTCGTGAACCATCCGCTGTACATCGAGAGCCAGCCAAGCGCCGCCGCAAAGTTCTGTTGCGCCGATGCCGCCAGCGTCGCACCGGCCGTTGTCGGGTCGACCGTGGCCGCGTCAATGACGTTCGGGTTGGTAACCTCTAGGAACTGGTCGGAGCAGGCGGCCGCGCCGAACACCAGCGACGTAGCTGCCAGCGTGCGCGTAACCGCGCGTTGGATCTTTTTCATGGTCATCTCGCGGTTAAAAGGTGAAGTTGAAACGGAGCACGGACCGCCGCGGGTTCGGCAACGTGAGGAAGTCTTGGCGCGAGAACGCGCCGGTCTGGGCGTTCACTTCGGGATCGGGTCCCGAGTAGTTCGTCCAGAGCTTGATGTTCTGCATTGCGAACGTGACCGATGCGCCGTCCACGACGCCGCCCATCTTCCGGGCGAGGCTGTTCGGCACCGTGAAGGTGGCGGAGAGCTCGCGCAGCCTCACGAAATCACCACGCTCGAGGAATGCGTCAATCACGTCGTTGACGGTCGAGGGATTGCCCTTGTTTGTCACGAACGCCGGCTGGCCCGGGGTCGGATTGCCGTAGCGACGCAAGCGCTCTCTGGCCGAGAGTGCCGTTGTGTCGATGCGCAGGTTGGAACGCACGATCTGCGTTTCGCGGAAGAACGCCGTGAAGTTCTGGACCATGAAATCGCGCTTCGCGTCAAGCAACGCGCTCACACGGAGATTCTTGAAGAGCGTGACCGTGCTGTTGATGTTCCACTCGAACGTCGGGAACAGGTTGCCCATCGGCGCTAACGTGTCGCTTACCGTAACCACCTTCGTCGCCTCGTTGATCGACTCGATACGCTTGGAGACCATCACGCCAAGCTGCTGTCCGACGATCGTCCGACCAGCGCCGCCGAGCGGGAACGGCAGCACCGTGCCGAGGCTCGTGAGTTCGTTACGCAGGGTGTTGGCGCCGGCACGGATATCCCAGCGCACGTTTGGTGTGTTGAGCGCGTTGATATTGAGTGCAAGCTCGACGCCGCTGTTCAACAGTGAGCCGATGTTCGCCAGCGGGTTGGTCTGGAAACCGAGTGACGGCGGAATCGGCCTGGCGATGATCAGGTCCTTCGTGGTCTTCTTGAAGTACGTGAGCTCGGCCGACACGCGGTTGTCGAAGAAGCCGGCGTCGAGGCCTGCTTCGAATTCGGTGCCACGTTCCGGCTTGAGATCACTGTTGCCCGGGTTGCCCGGGATAGCGCCGGCGAACGTGCTGCCGACGATGTTGAACGGCGCGGCCACGAGCGTGGTGAGCGCGTCGCCCGGGTTCGGTGAGCGACCCGTGGTACCATACGCGGCGCGCAAGCGCAGCGTGTTCACGATGCCGGCGAGCGGACGGAAGAAGTCTTCTTCCGAGATGGCCCAGCTACCACCGATCTTGGGCAGCACGAACGACGGTGCCGCCGCACCGAACGACGAGTTCCGGTCGATGCGCACGCCAACCTGCAGGAACCGCTTGTTCTGGTTGCCGATCTGCAGCTGGCTGAGGTAGCCGAACTGCCGCTGCTCGGTGAACCCGCCGCCGCCGGTGGTCTGTGCCGCCGAACCCACGGAGTTGTTCGAGTTGGTCACGAAGCCGATGCCATTGGCGGTCAGCAAGTTGTTGCGTGAGGAGATGACCTGCAGCCCGAACGACAGGTTGGTTTCCCAATCCGCGCCCCAGCCTTTCTTCATGTTGCCGAGGTAGTCGAACGTGTAGCGTTCGGCGCCGCGCGACTGCGACGTATTGTTGCCACCGTCGTTCAGGCCGCCGTACCACAGGCTGTCATTCTTCGGGAGGAAGGTCCGCTGATCGTCGTTGGCGTAGTCCATGCCGCCGGTGATGCGGTTGGTGAACCAGCTCGTTGGCGTGTAGTTCGCCGTCACCGACGTGGTCACGCGCTTCGTGAGCAAGCGGCGCTGAATCGAGTTGATGGCGTTGTAGTGACGGACGCCGAACCAGCCGTCCTGCGTCAGCTGCCCAGTGGGCCCGTCGTTGCGGGTGAGCGGGCTGCCAAGCAGGCCACCGCCCAGCCAGCCAAAGCCGTTGTTGTCGTTGTCGGGCAGATCGGTCTGACTCTGGGTGAGGCCAAGTCCGACGTCGACGTTTAGCTTCGAGTTCGCGACATAGTTCACGTTTGTGCGAACGTTGTAGCGGTTGTAGCGGTTATTTGGCAATGTGCCCGCCGTGTTCTGCGAGCCGTACGACAGGTTAAAGCCATAATTCTGGCCACCGCCGCGCGCGTTCCAGTTCAACACACGATCTTCACCTTTCCGGAACGCATTGACACGTGTGAGCGGGTTGTCGCTTACCAGCGTCCCGACCGTCTGGTTGCGGCACAGCGGATTGGTGCTGGTCGCCACCACGCTCGCTGCCGTGCACCGGGCGTAATTGTCGGGCGGGGTGTAGTTGACGAGCTCCGACGAGCCGGTTTCCAAGCGGAGGTTCTGCTCGAAGCTCGACGAGCCCGCACGGCCCTTCTTGGTGATGACCTGGATCACGCCGGCCGAGGCGTCGGCGCCGTACAGCGTGGCGGCGGCCGGACCCTTCACCACTTCAATGCTCTCGATCTCTTCGGGATTGAGGTCGTTCAAGCGATCGAACTGTTGACCGGCCTGGCCTGATCCGATCTGGCCTTCGTTGATGCGCACACCGTCGATGAACAGCAACGGCTGGTTCGACAGGTTGATCGACGACGCGCCGCGGATGCGGATCTGCGTGGCCGTGCCCGCCGTGCCCGATTGCGCGCTAAGGGAGACGCCCGGCACGCGCGACTGCAGCAGGTTGGCCACGCTGGTGATCGGGGCGTCCCTGATGATGTCGGCGGTCTTTACCGTCGCCACGAGGGCGGACTGCGCCTTCCGCTCCTGGTTGCCGGCGGTGCCCGTCACGACCAGTTCGGCCAGGTTGATGACCGACTGAGTCATCGCGATGTCCAGCGTGGCGGTCTGTCCGGCCACCACTATCACGCTGTCGCGCTTCGCTTTGTAGCCAAGGCGGAACACGGACACACCCGTACGGCCGGGCTTGACGTTGGTGAGGCGGTAGTCGCCGGTCCTGTTCGTCTGCGCCTCGAATGTCGTTCCTGCAAGCACTACGCGGGCGTCGGCTACGGGCAGCGCAGTGGCAGCATCAGTCACCTTGCCGCTGATCGTTCCAGTCTGTGCCAACAGCGCACGAGACGGGACCGCGATCAGCAGAACGGCGGCGATTACCGACAAGCGACAAATGATCGCTCGGTGAAACATCGAGTCTCCTTCCGATGGGTAATGAAGAGCAGAGCGTGTGCACCCCACACGCGTCCCGGTTACGAAACGAAGTACCGAGATGTGGAGAATCTCTCTCAGCTTTAAGGGATTTGCCACTCTCATCACGACGATTTTTGACAGTTTGGCGCTAATATTTTGCGTTTGGACCCAGATTCCGAATGGCAGACGGCAATTTGTGGGGACAAACCGCAGCGACGTGTCGCCGGCTGCACACTCTTGAGGTCGCCATCGGTGTCTCACTCGTTCGATGTAATCGTGGCCGGAGTCGGCGGCATGGGCAGCGCCGCGGCATATCAGCTGGCGGCCCGGGGGCTGCGCGTCCTCGCGCTGGAGCAGCATGAGCTCGGGCACAGCGTCGGCTCGTCGCACGGACTCACCCGGATCATCCGGTTAGCCTATTTCGAGGATCCCTCGTACGTGCCGCTCCTCCGTCGCGCCTTCGCCCTGTGGCGCGAGCTGGAGGAGGGACTCGAGGAGCCCCTATTGCACATCACCGGCGGACTCGACGTGGGTTTCGCTGGCAGCCTGGTGTTCGAGGGCTCGCTCCGAAGCTGTCGCGAACACGACCTTCCGCATGAGGTGCTCGACGCCACTGCGCTGGCGGCGCGCTTTCCGGGCTGGCACCCCGCACCAAATGCAATGGCGGTGTTTCAACCCGACGCCGGGTTTCTCACCCCGGAGCGCTGCATTCTCGCCTACGCCGCTCGGGCGCGATTGCACGGCGCCACGATTCACACCCGCGAGAAGGTGCTCGGATACACCGCGAGCCGTGGCAGCGTGCGGGTGCGCACCGACCGAGGCGAATACGAGGCCGCACAACTATTGCTAACCGCCGGCCCGTGGATGGCCGACCTCGCCCCCGCACTGCAGCCGCTGCTCACACCAGAGCGTCAGGTGCTCGGCTGGTTCGAGATTGCCGACCACGCCCGCTTCGCGCCCACGGCGTTTCCGGTGTTCGTGCTGGAGGCCGCCCAGGGCATCTACTATGGTTTCCCAGAGTATGGCGTGCCGGGGTTCAAGATCGGTCGCTACCATCATCGCCAGGAGCGCGTCCATCCCGATACGATGGATCGCACCGTGCATCCGCTAGACGAAGCAGTGCTGCGCGAGGCGGTCGCCCGCTACTTCCCGGATGCGAACGGCGCCCTGCAGTCGTCGTCGGCATGTCTGTTCACGAACACGCCCGACGAGCACTTCATCATCGATCGCGCGCCGGACACGCCGGAAGTGCTGCTGGTGTCACCGTGCTCAGGACACGGCTTCAAGTTTTGCAGTGTGATTGGGGAGATCTGCGCCGATCTCGTGGAGACTGGAACCACGTCGCACGACATCGCCCTCTTCGGGCTCGGGCGCTTCTCCGATCGCCTGCGTTAGCCCCAGAGCGACGATGACGGCGGCTGCATGACCCCGTCGGTGAACGTGATTGCATGTTCGCGATCGCGCATCTGCAGCAGCGGACCGTCGAGATCCACATAGCGACAACACTGTCCGATCAGAAAGCCTGGGGCCATGCCAAGCGAGGTGCCGCACATGTTGCCGACCATCAGCTGCAGTCCGTGCGCGAGCGCCACCTTCGACATCTTGAGCGCTTCCGTGAGGCCGCCGCATTTGTCGAGCTTGATATTGACGAACTGATAGCGCCCGAATAACTCGGCGAGCGACTCGCGGTCGACGCACGATTCGTCGGCGGCCAATGGCAGTACGGCGTTCAACCCATCGAGCTGAGCATCGTGAAAGCGCGGCACCGGCTGCTCGACCATCTCGACGCCGAGGGCGGCAAGCGGTGGCAGCACGCGCTCCAGCAGATCGCGATTCCACGACTGATTGGCATCGACCGCGATGCGCGCCGTGGGATGCTCCTCGCGCACCCATCGCACGACATCGACATGACGGTCCGCGTCGCACTTGAGCTTGAGTAACGGATAGCCGCGAGCCGCTCGCGCTTTCCGACGCGTGTCTGCTTCTGTGCCGAGGCCGAGGGTGTACACGGTGGTCAGCGAACGTAATCCCGGCAGCGACGCGTACCGCCACGCTGGGATGCCGGACTGCTTGGCGCGCAGATCCCACAGCGCACAGTCGATCGCGTTACGAGCACCGCCCGACGGAAGCAGCTCCTGCACGGCCTGCAATGTGGCGTCGTTCACCACGTCGCCGGGTGCAGCAGCCAGCACCAGCGGTAACACGCCTTCGATCTGCGACTGCAGCATCTCCGGCGTTTCGCCGTCGTAGTCCACGCCCGCCGCTTCCGCGCGACCGATGTTGCCGGCACGGTCGGAGAGGGTAAGCACGATCAGCGGAATCGCGGTCATCACGCCGCGCGCGATTTCGAACGGTTCGACGAGTTCCCACTGCTCGATCGCCACGGCGCCGGTGATCATATCTTGATCATCGGCGTCTCAGGACGCGCAGCCACAACCGGCGCCGCACCCGCCACCGCCGAACGTCGGTCCTCTACTGGAACTGGCTCCGGCCGCACCACCGGTGAATGTGGCGAGACCACCGGATAGTATGCGCCGCACGGGCACGCCGGTATCCGGATGCGCGGTGAGGCGGGCCTCCGACATGGACTGGCGCAGCTCGAAGGTCAGCGGGAAGTCAGCGTCGGACTGCGGAATCGTTTCGTAGACGTAGACGGGCATGGTCGATTCGTCGGGCAGAGGAACGGGATCATCGTAAGGGGATGCACCGTAAAGATACGCCGGCGAGTGGTCGCGGACGATCCACTCGACTTGCCCCGGACGAGCCTGCAGCGTAAGCCGCTGCGCCGCGATCCCACGCTGCCGATGGCTCACGAACGGTTTCGGCGCGAAATCGAGATCGCCGCGCCGCTCGGACACCCCCACATTGTCAGTCTGCTGGACTCGGGTGAAGCGGGTGGGACGCTGTTCTATGTGATGCCGTGTCTTTTTGGCGATTCGCTCCGCACGCGCCTCTCGCAGCACGGTGAATTTGCGGTCGCCGATACGATCCGCATCATGCGCGGCGTGTTCAGTGCGTTGGCGTACGCCCATGCCCGAGGCATCGTGCACCGTGACATCAAGCCTGAAAACGTCTTGCTCGCGGGCGATCACGCGCGAGTCGCCGACTTCGGCATTGCGCGCGCATTGGCGAACGCGTCGAACCTGACCGGCAGCGGTTTCGCGATCGGCACGACCGCGTACATGGCACCCGAGCAGGCGGTCGGTGATCCAAAGCTCGACCACCGAACCGACTTGACTCGATCGGTCTCCTCTGGTACGAGTTGCTCGCCGGTCGGCATCCCTTCGCCGATCTCTCGCCGCAACAACAAATCGTCGCGCACTCCACTCGCGACGTCGTTCCCCTCGGTACCGTGCGCCCATCCATCCCATCGGGGCGCTCGGCGCTCGCGGCGCGATGCCTCGAGAAGCGTCCGGCCGACCGGTGGCAACAGGTGCCATCGCTCCCGCGCTCTTCGGGTTCGAATCGAGCCGTCACTGCCGGGCCGTGCTCTCGCTCGACGATCATCTTCGTCTGGCTCGAGGGCTCCTGAACGACGTCATCGTCACGGCCGAGCCATGTGTCGTGATCCTGGTGGGCGATTCTGCAGGCGCGGATTTGGCGCTTCGGTTCGCCGCAGCGAACGATGCCGACTCGCGACCCATCGACGCCGTGCTGGCGACGTCGCCAAATTTGGCCATAGAATCGGCATTCGGGAGCGCCGTCCTCGCGAAAATGACGTTCGCCCGCCAGGACGAGGTCCTTCCCTATCTCCGTCGCGTGGTAGACGCCCCGCAGACGCTTCAGGGGTGGGCGGATATGAGCGAATACCTAGCGCGGTTGGCACGCCGCTTTCGCGATGACTTTCGCGTGCTTCAGCGGTTCGCCTATGACATTGCCAGTCCCCTCGACGAGGGCGAGCGGTTCGGCGCTTTCGCGGGATGGTATGGCGCATGCGCCAAGCGGGGCCCGGCACTCCGCTGCGTCGTTGAAGACACCGCGCACTGCCGTCAATTGGTACGCGAGCTTCAGCAAGCCCAAAAACAGCGTCGCCTGCTCGGATCGTACCACCGCTCTGGTGCGCTGGTCATTGAGCCTGCGTCGGGGCACTTTGACCTCGAGGACGCCACGTTACTGGATCGCCATCTCCGGGACATGGTCGCCGAGGTGCGAGCGCGCGGGTAGAAGCGTTTTCAGCAACCCGTCGTTGAGCGGCGTCAGCTCGAGCTCGAAGTTGGCGCGCAGGCGGTCGTTCGAACTACGTCGCCTGACGTATGTCACGGTAGTACGGCAACTGGTACCCTGCTGTGCACGCCGGGGTCACCTCGACCGAGGCCGATCTGACGGCGCATTCGTCGAGAGTGCTCTGATGTCGACTTTCCCCATTGCTAGTACGCGCTGCGCGCTCTTTGTCGCCATCGGGGCCGTGCTCGCAGGGTGCACCGTCAGCACGGGGCTGGGCGACTGGGAGGATCTGTGCTCAAACGGCAACGAACCCGTCGGCAGCATCCGCTTCAAACCGGCGGCGCCTTCGGTCCGGGTCGGTGAGGAGGTGTACGTCGAGACCGAAGTGTTGAAGCCCGACGGAAGCCTCGTTGTCCTGTGCGTCGATGCGCCAACGCTCTCGATCGCCGACGCAACGGTTGCCGCCGTTGTAGGTGGACGTGTGCGCGGTATTGCCGTCGGACAGACGACGATGCTGGCAAGCACTGGTGGCAAGACGATGACGGCGGTCATCACCGTAACGTCGGATGCATTGGCACAACTCGACGCCACGGTCTCGCACGCCACGCTCCTCGTCGGACAGGTGACACGTGTCTCGGCAACAGCGCGTGATTTCTCCGGCAACGCCGTCACGTTGCAGTCGACCGCATGGAGCTCAGAAAGCCCGGCGATCGCATCGGTCAGTGCGAACGGAACCGTCGTGGCGCGCGGCGTCGGCACTGCGACCTTCAGCCTGACCAGCGGCGGCAAGACGGCATCGACGTTTCTCAGCATTACCACGGGGCCACCGACAATCCGCATGGCGGACATCAGCGCGGGCGGCAACCAAAGCTGCGCACTCGCGGCAACCGGCACTAGCACGCCGGCAGGCACCGCCTTCTGCTGGGGCGCAGGCGTGACCAGCAACGGCAGTGTGCAACATTCGCCCGCCCGCGTTCCTGGCAACCTGACATTCCGCAGCATTTCGGCAGGCAACCTGTTGAGCTGTGGTATCTCCACGGCTGGCGCCACGTATTGCTGGGGATGGAACACGTCCGGGGAACTTGGCGTCGGCAATCGAACCGCCAACCCGTCTCCGCAGCGCGTGAGCGGTTCCGCGACGTACCGGTCTGTCGTGGCGGCCGATCAGCTGGCCTGCGGACTGCTTTCGACCGGTCGCGCCGCCTGCTGGGGCGCATCGCACCTGAGTGACGCGATACTGGTCCCGACGCCCGTGGCCGGCGCGCTCACCTTTGTCGACTTGACGAGCGGGACCGGCGGGCCGGGCGGCGTCTGCGGCCGCACGGCGAGTGGCGCGGTGTATTGCTGGAGTCGTGTATCGCGATGGAACGTGGTGGCACCAGCGCTCGCCTCGGGCAGCAGCACCTTCACGTCGGTCACGGTCGGCGGCCTATATAACTGCGGATTGATGGCGAGCGGCGGCGCTTCCTGTTGGGGGCAGATCAGCGACCAACTTGGCGCTGGCGTCGGGGCCGGCACTTTCGGTACGCCTGCTCCTATGCCCGGCGGCCTGATCTTCCAGAGTATCGCGGCGGCCGGAAGCTTTTTCTGCGGCATCACCGATTCCGGCACCTGGTGTCACGGACCAACTGGCCTTCGCAACTCCACCGCTGGCAGCACGCTGCCCCGACTGGTGCCGATGCTCGATCCGCAGACGCTGTTCGTGCGCATCGCCGGCGGGTCTCGGCACGCCTGCGCACTCGACACGCGCGGCGCGGTGTGGTGCTGGGGAGAGAGTCCGTTCCTCGGCCTGCTCGACATCAGTCGTCCGTCCGAACCCCTCCAGATACGGTTTGAGTGAGCGCGAGGTGTCCATCGAAGCTATACGTCTGCAAACGCCCGGACTCAGATCGGCCATCTCGCCACGGGATTCGGGACCTTTCCAGCAGGCCATGATAGCCCAGCCGCAAAACGCCTACTCGGCCGCCGCGATCGCCTTCTCGTCCCACGAGAAATCCGCCGTCGGCCGTTGCTGCGCGGCATACCAGCGAAACGTCTCCTCCAACCCGTCCTCCAGCGACGTCAGCTCGAGTTCGAGGTCGGTGCGCAGGCGGTTGTTACGTACGGTGATCGGTGGGATATCGAGATAGGCGCCGAAGTACACGGGCGGCTCCATGATGCCACCGCCGAGCGCGGCAATGGTCTCGCGCGGAACGTGCACCACCTCGACCTCCTTGTCCGCTACGCGTGCGAGCAGGCGTACGAAGTCCAGCTGCGTAATCTCAGGCACGTTGGCCAGATTGTAGCCGCGGCCGATCGCCGCGTCGTGCACTGTGGCCGCGATCGCGGCGCGTGCGACATCGCGGGAAGAGATCCACTGCATCGTGGAGAGTCCGTCACCGGGTATGATGACCGGACGATCGGCGACGATGCGGTCCCAGAAAAAAGCCTCGCGGTCGAACGCGTTGTGCGGTCCGAAAATGAAGGCTGGCCGGATCGTCGTGACGGGAATGCCCTGTGTGCGGCCAAGTGCAAACAACGCGCGTTCACTGTCGGCCTTCTGCGCGCCGTATGCGTTCGCAAAATCGGACGGCACGAGTGCACCATCTTCGTCGTACGGCCCGCCCGGCGCGAAAACCGCAACCGACGACGTGAAAACGTAGCGACGAAGCCCCTTTGCCGACGCGGTGGCCGCGGCGCTCACCTGTTCGGCGCTGGTGCCGCGCTGCCAGTCGTACACGTTGTCGTACACGACGTCGAACTGCTCGTGCGCGAGCGCTGATGCCACGGCCTTCACGTCGTTCCGATCGCAGTGGATCTCGCGCACGCGGCTTCCGAACGCTGTGCCGTGGCCACGGTGCATAATCACCACTTCGTCGCCGCGTGCGAGAAGCTGTTCGACGAGGGTGCGGCCGATGAGCAAGGTGCCGCCGATCACGAGAGCGCGTGCCATGGAGTTTACGGGGATGGACGTGGGGCGCCGGGCTGAGTCGGTCGGGGCGCGGTTACCGACGCCGCGCTTCGAACTTGTATCCGGCCGGTGGTGCAAACATCGACGCCGGCACCGCCCCGGTGCTGATCGACTTCACTTCATCGGTGACGGCAAGCAGCGTGGTCTGCTTCATCGGCTGCGGCTCCTTGTTGTCTGAGCCCTTGCTGGCCGCTTCCTCCGCCGCTGCCTTCATGGCCCCCATCATCCCGCGCAATCCCTTCTTGGGCTTCTCGGCGGTAGCGTCTGGTGACGCCACGGCCACGTCGTTGAGCACCAGCTTGCGGTCGAACTTCATGCCGACCGGAAGCAACACCGCGTAAGTGGCGCTGCGCAGCGAGATGCCCGACACTTTTTTCAGTTCCTTCGCCGCCGCCTCCATTCCCCCCTTGAGGCGAGGATCGGCTTGGAAGGCCGCCTGCATCGCGTCCGCCTGCTTCCGGAACGCCTGGCCCGACTTGGCCGCGAACGCCTTGTAGAACTCTTCCGAGGCCGCAATTTGCGGGGCGCTCTTCGCCATCCATTGATCGAGCAGCATGACCAGGCTTCCTGCCTGCTGGGCCTTCTCGCCCTCGGGTGTGACTTCGGCTTCCACTGTGATCGTGATGAACAGCCGCTCGGCGTCGTACCCGGCAATCCGTTGACGCTCGCCGGTGCGGTCCACCGCCACGGCATACTTCAGGTTCACGTCACCCTTGGCGGCATCGGGATTTTTCGCGTTGTCCGCCGCGCTCTTGTCCTTCGATGACTTGGCCGAACGGGTGGCCTCGTCGATGGCGGCGGCCATTTCGGCGAAGGTCATGGTGGTGTACGACTTCCGCTTGTGATCCACCTCCATCCACTGGCCGGCGTCCACGTCGATCACGGTGGCAGAGCTTTCGGTCTCCGTCCGCATCTTGTGCCTGGACACCATGGTCGTGGTCGGCACGTCGTTCAGTTTGGCACCTCCGAAGCGTGCCGCGATGCCCACGACCTTGCCAAGCGCGCCATAAAACTTGGTGTCGACGACACTTTCAACCGTGACGTCCTGCGCCAGCAACGCAGAGGGCCAGGCTATGGCAGCCGCGATCACGACGCGGCGAATGGAAGTACGCACGTGACGCTCCCGGACCAACGAGGGGATTACATCGAGTGATGGCGGTGCCACGTGCACCAGCCGATCGATGACAGGAAACGTGCATGGTGGGAGCATGCGCCGCCAGTCAGTATTCGACGGCTGCGTATCCTTGCCTCGTCGCTCCGCGCGCTTTGGATCCTGTGTTAGCACGGCGGACGGGACGGTTCATCAGGCGGCACGACGCGTTGAAGGGCGGCGCAACAGGCAGCGTTTACGCATCGTCTCCTCACCTGATTCAAGCCCCTCGTTTCAAATCGTCGACCAGGCGGTGGTGTGCGACATGATCGGCACGCAATCCCTCTTTGATGGAGGCGCGGAAACGCCGACGTGTCAGGCGCGGCAATATCCACGTCCGGTTGTGCGACCCCCGGGACTCGAACCGGGATGGTCTCCCACAATGGCAGTGGAACGCATCGATCGCCGATTGTCCGCCAATACGAGTCAACCGATCGGCACGTCGCGCGCGCGAGGCAGCATTCGCGGCGCCACGCGGCAAAACGACCGCGCTCGGTCCGAGCAAAGAGCGCGATCGTGTGATGCAAGCGCACAAGATTAGGATGCGCACTGGTTGGCGCCGAGGGCAAAACGTTAGGCTCGATGTCCACTGACGAGGACAAACTCGCCCGGTATCGCGAAGCCAGTACCATCACGATACGCATCGATGGACGCCAGATATTCCTCACGCACCTGCGCGCGAACGATGTCGTCGAAGCGTGATGCCGCCAATGCTACCGGCCCGCCGTCGAAGGCGGCCCCACATGCATCATCGGCCGTGGCGTACCGCAGTTGAGCCGAGATCCGTTCAGTCGTGATGTGCGTAAATCCAACGGCCGCAAACTCGTCTTGCAGTGCCGTACCGTTGCCGAGTTGAAAGAACATCGGACAGACCTCAGAGCTGACGCGTGCATCGACGATTGAAAAGATTTCGGCCCAGCCGCAGTTGACTCGTCGTCCCCACACCGACGCGACCACGCGCCCACCAGGTTTCACGACGCGGTGCATTTCCGCGAGTGCGCGTCGTGGATCTGGGACGTACATGAGGCCCAACGCACAGAGCGCTGCATCGAACGTGGCATCTTCCAACGCGAGTAGTTCGGCGTCCATGCGCTCAAACCGCGCGTTCGCAATGCCGCGTTTCTCGGCGATCGTCCGTGCACCGGCAATCATTCCTTCGGAGAGGTCGACGCCGAGAACCGAACCGGTCGACCCCACCTGTTCCGCGACAGGAAACGTGACCAGTCCGGTACCACAGGCGACATCGAGCACGGACTCCCCGCGCTGCGCACTGGTCTGTCGCAGCAGTTGCGACTGCACAGGTTCAAGCTGTCGTCGCCAGTAGGTCTCGTAATGCGCCGCGGCCTTGTCCCATCCATAGCGTTGCACGCGTCGCTGCAGTCTGGGGTCCATGCTACTGCTCCGCGTTGCCGTTGATCTGTACGCTGCGGCGGCATACCTGCGCGCGCCTGAACACATCGAGGTACGGACTGTGGCGCTCGGCCTCGTCGAGCATGTGCAAAATCGCGTCTTCGTCAGCGCTACTGTCAATCCGCACCGCGTAGCGCACCTCGGTGTAGCCGGGGAGGGTGTCACCCACGCCAAATATTGCGCCGTCGTCATAGTCCGCCTGGATCTCGACTTCGAGTGCTTCAATCGCGATGCCCAGCTTGGCGGCGTACATCGTGATGCCAATCGCGAGGCAACTGCCGAGGGCGGCGCGACCGAATACGCCAGGGGTCGGCGCGGAACTCGAACCGCCGGCATTTTCGGGCATGTCAGTCACGACCTGCCACGGTCCCTCTCGGGACTCGCAACGCAACCCATTCGTTACACGCGTGACGGATTTGCCGGTGCCGTGGCCGAGCGACGGGCGACGTGAGATGGCGTTGGCAACACGTTCGAACGCCGTTTTAATGTGCTGAGCGTCAGACATTCTTCGCACTCCGGTGGGGGACGCGATAAATATGGCGTTCTCGAGCCTCTTGCGGAAAGCGTGCGTGGGGGCTCATCGCGGTGTTTGCGCCCTTGGCAATGCTGCATCGGCTAATCTTGGCCGACTCGTTGCCGGTCGGCGTTCGTACGTTGCCGTAGGTATGATCCCGCGGCTACTTCGACGGACGGATTATCGCGTGAGTGCGCGAGCGATGTAATCGCCACGCGCGTCCGATTACGACCGTGAGGATGGCAGGCGTTTTCGGCGCGGAGTGGGCCGGCAGGCCCGCCGTCGACGCGACACCGCCGGCGGGCGATCGTGGCGTCGGCGGGTGCCTCAGGCCGTCAGACCAAACGGCGACGTCGCGCGGCCAAGCCGAGCGCACCCAAACCGAATGCGAGCATGCCCCACGTCGCTGGTTCGGGAACGACCGTCCCGACGACTTCTCCGTACAGGAAATCATCCATCACGACCAGATCATTGAGATTGCCGTTCTGATCGGACCTACTCGCATCCAGTGCCGCATTACCCGTGGTGATACGGACTCTACTGATGATCGGCGTTGCGAACGACACACCAAGAAACGAGAAGTGTTGTGCGGTCGCGCCCACAACATTCGGCACCATGAAGCTGCCCAGCGAGCCGTTCCAAGCGTCGAAGAATTGGAGGGATGTCACGTTCGCAAGATCGACATCGCTGAAGATCGAGCCGAAGCCGCTGGTGAGTCCGGCGGCGGTTGTGCCCGCGACGAAGAACGTCACATCGGTGATGTTGCTCCCGATGGGTGTAAACAATCGTTGCGCGCTGAACGCACTAAAGACAGATGAATATTGCGGGTTGATATTTCCGAAGTTGACCGCGGCAACGACGTCACCCACGGCGCCGCTGACCTGGAAGCCAGTGCCAGGGGTGCTGAACACCACTCCGCGTGGAGAGTTCGTGTTAAAGAAGTTGGCAGCGAGATTGTTTGGCGTTGAAGACGAGGCGGGGACACCATCCCAGTTGATCTCGCGGCGCAGTCCGCCGAACGAACCGTTCGTGCCTGGGACAGTGCCGCCTCCGATGTCGGATCGGAACAGATCACGCGCTGCTGTTGCATTGGTGGTGCCGATGCCCGCGTCGGATCGAACGACCTGCGCATGTGCAAGCGTCGGTGGTAGTGCGAAGAGAACGGCGACCGCCAGTACGGCGGGGCCGTTCACTCGCGAAGTACGGTGCGTCATATGCAACGTCCTCTGGGGATTGGAGAAATGACACGAGTTCACTTACGAGAGTGCCGCGAAAACGTAGCTGCCGCGTGATCGCGGCGCACTAGTCACCCTGTTCTCAGGAGCGACACAGATGGACCGGTGTGCTGCCATCCGCCTGTGCAAAGCGTGCTCAAGCATTTACGCGTCTTGAAGTCGCCCGTACGCGGATTGTCGCTGCGGGCGAGGCACGCCGATTTTCTTCTCCGTCATGCGAACGGCCGGACTCGAACCGGGATGGGTTGCCCCGCCAGCTCCTCAGGCTCAAGCACAGCGAGGCTGGCGCCGTGGGTGCTCTCGGACAGCGCGCGAAAGGTCTTCGTAATACCTCGACGCCTCGAACCACGCGCGCAGCCGTTCGGCGCGCGCGTCCTTCTTCCCGGGGCGACGGCGCGTCGCGTCGAATGTCTTTGGAGTTCGGCAACCTGAACCTTACTGCGTCAGGCTATACGAAAACGAGAGCATGCGACGTGCTGTGGCACGGCATACCTTTGTCGGCAACGGCGAAGCCGACGTCATGATGCAGGCGCCGCGGGCGCGTATCGGTGCACGGAAAACCCGCTGGGGTGCGCCGGTAAGGACTCGCCAAAAACCGAACCGGGCGTCGGCTCCCGCTCGACGTCGAAATATCACCTGCGGGGGCGCGCTGATTTGGCTCGTCTCCGTCTGGTGCGTTACGCCAGCCCCAGTTGCTTAACGCACCGGCTCGCCGGTCACCTTCGCGAGCCGTTCGCGCACACCCGCCACCTGTGTCGTTACCGGCGCCTCGGCGTCCTTCATCAGCTGCAGATAAGCGCGATAGTATTCGGCCGCCTTGGCGCGATTCCCGCGCTCCGCATGCAGGTCGCCGAGTGATTCGAGCAAGGGCGCGTACCAGGATGGCTCGTAGTAATAGCCGTACGCCGTGCTCGACGAGGCGAGTGCGCGCTCACCGAGTGCGATGGCCGAATCGGGTTTGCCGGCACGGCGCATCATCTCGGCCGCTTCTGGAAATCCACGATTGTACCAGTGCGCGGCCGACACGGCCGGCGTGCGGTTCCAAGCCAGGAACAGGCTCGCGGCACGCTCCCAGTTTTGTTCAGCGGCTGCAATGGCGCCGAGTGCCAGCGACGAGTCGGCGCGAAAGGATGGATCGCTTGCGCCGCCGCGCGCACGCCACTCGTCAAGCAGGCGGCGGGCATCGCTCACGCGGCCAACATCGGCGAGCACGGCGATCACTCCCGAGTAGCTGTCAACATCGCGATCCTTGAGCGCGCTGGTGAGAAACGGTTGCAGGCTCGCGAGGGCCCGCACGCTGTCCGACGTTAGCCGGTACTCCGCGAGCACCAGCATCAGCTCTTGGCGTACGAACGGCCCCTTGCCAGAACGACAGGAGCGCCATCGCTGCACACGGCCACGCTGGAGGTCGAGCAGGCAGTTTACCTCCGTCTGAACCGCCAGCGGCGGCGCCGTCGGCGAGGCCAGATACCGCGTCAACGAATCCAAGTCGCGTTTCGCGAACAGAATACTGAGCTCGATCGAGTACCGATAGTTATTGCTTGGAATGCGCGCCCGAGCCAATGCGGCGGTGGATTCTGCCGCGGCGAAACGGTGCTGCGCCACCTGCGCCTCGGCGAGATTCCAGAGCGCAATCGACGACGTGGAATCGGCGCTGACGGCCCGGCGTGCCATGATCTCCGACTCGGCCACGCGTCCATGCTCGGCGAGGAAGTTGGCGAAGTTCGAGAACGCCGATGCCGAACCTGACTCGGCGAGGCTCGACCACGCCGCCTCTTCGGCGGGCGCGTCGCCCATGATTTTATGGTAGCGTGCCTCCGTGGACAGCCGTTGCACATCCGACATCCGGTTGCGCAAAGCGTAGGCGCGCTTGGTGGCATCCGTGGCGCCACTCACCTGCCCAATATTTGAGTAGATCACGGCCAGTAGCGACCACGCAGAAGCAAATGCCGTGTCGAGCGCGATCGCCTGCGTCGCCATCGCGATCGCCTTTGGGCGCTCGCCGTTCGTTTCCGCGCGTGCGGCCGTGGTGTAGAGGCGAAGCGCCGGCAACGAGGCCGTGGTGACCTGGGCAAGCGGTGTGGAGGCCGCCACGGAGCGCAGCGATTCCCCAATGCGCCTCCGCAACTCGCGGCCGATCTGCTCCACGGCCCCAATCAACTCCGCATCACTGGCGGCCGTCGCCCGCGCCGTGAGCGCTTCACTCCCTTCGCGGGTGGCGACGACGCGCGCGGAGATTTGGTAGCCGCCTCCGAGACGTGCCACGTCGCCCACGATGTACGCCTTCGCCCCTTCACGTTCGGCCAGCTCGCGTACGGCGTTTTCCGGCAGCGCCGTGCCGCGTGCGAGCTCCATGCGCGTGAGTGCCGCCCATGTGGCTTGCTGGCTCATGACTTCTACGGCTCGCGACTGCTGCAGTTCGGTGCGCACGGCGTCGGTGACGGTGGCGGAGAGGGTGGAGTCCGTGGTGCGATTCTGGAACTCCGCCACCAGCACGATGTCATGCTCCGCCAGTGCATTGTTCCCGATGAGGGTGCCGGCGCGTCCGACCTTGGTGTAGATCGTGGCGCCGACAGCCGTAGCGACGAGTGCGATGCCGGCAGCGAAACGCAGCCCGCGACGAGCGCGCGTCGACGCGTTCGTCGCCGAGCCAGCTGATGCGGCGACTGTCCCCGTAGATCCCGCGCTCATGCTGTCGATGATGCGCAGAATCTCATCGGCGCTCTGGACGCGATCCGCCGGTGACTTCTCGAGGCACCGCATGACCAGCTGCGCCAGAGCGGCGGGCACGTTGGGTCGCACCGCGGCGATCGCTTCCGGCGTTCGCGTAAGGTGCGCGGCGACGATCTGCTGGGCGCTGGACCCGCTGAACGGTGCGTGCCCTGCGAGCATCTCGTACGCCATCACGCCGAAGGCATAGAGGTCCACGCGATGATCGAGTCCCGCATCCGCCATCGCCTGCTCGGGCGCCATGTACGCCGGCGTGCCCATGGCGAGTCCGGTAGCGGTGAGCGCCGCATCCGGCGCCGCATCACTCACGGCCTTCGCAATGCCGAAGTCGGTCACCAGGGCGTGACCGTCGGCCAGCATGATGTTCTCCGGCTTGATGTCGCGATGAATCAGGCCGCGTCGGTGCGCGTGAGCCAAGGCGTCGGCCACGTCACGTAAGAAGCGTATGGCGTCGTCGACGGGCAGGGCACCGCCTCGCGTCAGCCGATCGCGCAGCGACTCGCCATCCACGAAGGGCATGACGTAGTACAACACGTCGCCGCTGCCGCCGGAATCGAAGAGCGGCAGAATGTTCGGGTGCTGCAGTCCGGCGGCGATGGTAATCTCCCGCAGGAACCGGTCGGCGCCGAGGCTCGACGCGAGTTCGGCGCGAAGCACCTTTACGGCCACTTGGCGATGGTGGCGCGTATCCTTGGCGAGATACACGTTGGCCATGCCACCGACGCCTACTTCCCGCATCAGGACATATCGCTCGCCGAGGGCGGCCGTCAGCTCAGGGCGTGGCGTCATGTCAGCAATGTGCGCGTCGCACCGCGCAGCCGCGAGGGGATGGCCCGACTCGTGCTGCAGCGCAGATATATCGCGATCACGTTTTGACGTGCACGTTTAGCGTAGGCGCGCGCGCGACGAAGGGGCCCATCGCCGACGCAGATCGGTCGGGTGTCATGCGCCAGCTAGCGGTAGGTTGATGTACTGCGGGAGCCGAGACAGGTCCGCCTTACCCGTGACCTTCATCATCGACACATATGGACTTGGCCCAGCGTCTCAACGCCGCCCTCGAGGGCCGATACCGCATCGAGCGGCCGCTCGGCGTCGGCGGAATGGCGACCGTCTACCTCGCGCGGGACCTCCGGCACGATCGGCAGGTGGCGCTGAAGGTGCTCAAGCCCGAGCTGGGGATGGTGCTCGGCGCCGAGCGGTTCCTGGCCGAGATTCGGACCACCGCGAACCTGCAGCATCCGCACATCCTGCCGCTCCATGACTCGGGCGTCGCGGACACGCTCCTCTTTTACACGATGCCGTTCGTTGATGGTGAGACGCTCAGGGAACGGATCGATCGCGAGGGGCGGCTGCCGATCGCGGACGCAATCCGGATCGCTGCCGACGTGGCCGACGCGCTGGACGTAGCGCACGAGCAGGGAATCATCCACCGCGACATCAAGCCTTCGAACATCCTGCTCTCGCGTGGTCAGGCGCTGGTGGCGGATTTCGGCATCGCGCGGACGCCGGATTCGCATAGCACACGCCTGACCGAAACCGGCGCGTCGCTCGGGACCATCGGGTATATGAGTCCGGAGCAGGTCATGGGTGACACCGACGTTGACCACCGGGCGGACATCTACAGTCTGGGATGTGTGCTCTTCGAGATGCTCATCGGCGCACCACCCTACGCCGGACGCACGGCGCTGCAGGTCCTCGCGCACCAAGCGACCGAGCCGGTCCCCTCGGTGCGGGCGCTCCGGCACGAAGTATCGGCGGCGCTCGACGACGTGGTGACGACCGCGCTGGCCAAGGATGCGGACCGCCGCTTCGCGAGCGCCGCGCTCTTCAGCGCGGGGCTCGCGCGGCGCGACGTGAAGCCCACGCCGCTGGCGCCAACCGTCCCCATGCTCGTGGTGCTGCCGTTCGCGAACCGGAGCCCCGATCCGGACACGGAGTATTTCAGCGACGGGCTCACGGACGAGGTCACCTCAGATCTCTCCCGGGTGTCAGCCCTGCGAGTCATCTCGCGTAACTCGGCGATGACGTTGAAGGGAACGACCAAGGACACGCGCACGCTCGCCCGGGAGCTCGGGGTCGGGTATGTGGTGACGGGCACCGTCCGCCGGGCGGGGCCGTCGCTCCGGATCACCGCGGAGCTGGTGGATGCACAGGTCGACACTCCGATGTGGAGCGAGAAGTTCTCCGGCTCGATGGAGGACGTGTTCGGGTTTCAGGAAGACATCTCCCGGCAGATCGTCGCCGCGCTCCGGCTCACGCTTACGAACTCGGAGGCGCGACGCGTGGGTGAGCGGCCGATCGCGGACCCGATCGCGTACGACTGCTATCTCCGCGCCTCACGGCTCATGTACAACTGGACGCCCGATGCGCAGATCCACGCCGTGCGGCTGGTGGATGAAGCGATCGCGATCGTCGGGCGTGCCCCCCTGCTGCTGGCGATGAAGGGACAGCTCGCGTGGAACCTGGTGAACGTTCCCCTTGCGGCGACGGACGGGGCGCTCGACCGCGCGGAGCGGCTGGTGGGGGAGGCGCTCGCGATCGATGCGGACTGCCCGCTCGCGATCTTTGTGCGCGGGCTCGTAGCCGGCACCCGTGGACAACCCGAGCTCGGCCTCGTCGATCTGCGCCGCGCGTGTGAACTCCAGCCCGGCGACGCCAACATGCTGGTGGAGACTGCACGCTATTCGCTCGCGACGGGCGCAGCGGGCGCGAAGCAGGTCGTCGATCGGCTGGTGAGCATCGATCCATTGACTCCGCAGACCCATTTGATCCTGGCCATGTACCTCGGGACGCACGGCCCACGTGAGGAGGCCGCGGCGCCGGCTCACCGCGCGATCGAGCTCGCGCCCGACAACTCCTGGATCCAGATCAGCGCTGCGTGGTGGATCGCGATCTCCGGTCGACGCATCGAGGCGGCCAGGATTCTCGACTTGGTGGCCGCGGGCGCCGACGACTTGCGCGGCGCGTTCGCGACGTTCTTGCGCTGCGCGCTCGAAGGAGACGAGGCGGGAGCGCTCCGGGTTGGGACCGAGGAGATGGAGGGTTCGATTTCCAACGAGTGGCTGCTCAGGTTCATGGCGGATGGCTGGGCGCTGCTCGGCCGCAAGCGAGAGGCGCTTCGCGCGCTGCGCGCTGCGATGAAGCGTGGCTTCATCAACCCGCATGACCTGGCCTCGGGCGGCGGGTTTCTGGGGCCTCTCGTCGCTGATGCGGAGTACCAGGCGCTGCTCGCGAGTTCGAGTCGCCTCATTTGAGGAACACCTGACTTTGGTAGTTTTGCTACTGGATTCGTACGTTTCTCAAATCGTTGCGTTCTTTGAAAAAAGCCATACGGTCGTACCATGGCGACGAGAGCGCCAACAAAGCTAAAACTGTTGTACGCGACTCTTCGGCCGGCTCACCCCGTCAGGGGCGCATCGAACAACTTGGCGGTGCACTCTGTCCTGGCGAGGGTGGCTGCTCAGGCTCGCGCGGGGGGTCTGCAGCCGACCAGACGATGGACTCAAGCTCTATCCGAGTCTGAAGGCACTGGAGGCAATGCACGAGGGCCTGCACGTTGGCGGCAAGTCTGCGCTTGAGTGGCACGGCGTTCGTCACTACGTCGCCCAGCGCCCGCTCCTTCCGCTGTATGGACAACACTAGCCCGAATTTCTCACGAGGGTATTGCATCACGGCCGCTTCGCGTGGCAGAAAGGGTTTGTCGAGAACACCTTACGCGCAACCCGGAGACGGCCGTAATGTCCACAGCGTGTACGACCGAACCGTTGACGTTTCACGGGGTCGCGGGGCGTCAGGTGGTGGCGCGGGTTGACGGCGGCGCGCTGACCTCCGACGGCGGGGCCGTGCTGCGCACGCTCTACGAAGTCGTGTACGGCGCGCGTGGCGAGCTGGAGCATCGGATCAAGGAACAACAGCTGGGCCTCTTTGCGGATCGCACGAGTGCGGCCACCTTCCGCGCGCATCAACTGCGACTCTACTGCTCAACCGTCGCGTACGTGCTGCTCGCGGCCCTGCGGCGGCTCGGCCTCGCGGGCACGGCGCTCGCCAAGGCGCAGTGCACCACGATCCGTCTGACGCTGCTGAAAGTCGGGGCGCGGATCCGCGTCACCGTGCGCAACGTGTGGCTCGCGCTCGCGAATGGGTGCCCGCACGCGGGCTCTTCGCGCAGGTGCACGCAGATGCATCGATGTCCAACGCGAGCGAAATCGTGCGCTGAATCCGCACCGCGTATCATGCCCATCCCCGACGCGGGGCCGCGGCGCGACCCCGTCACCAGCATACCCCTCGAAAAACCCGCGCGCAGACGCGCTGCCAGCGCCACTGCCGTCCGATCAGGTCACCGTGAAGGCCAAACACTCGCCATTTTCACCGAACAAGATCCTCAACCCCCTCGCGCGCGCCGTGACCGCCTGATCTCACGCACTGGTGAGAAATTCGGGCTAGCGGCCTACATGAACGACTCGGCTCGACGGATGTTAACGTGACCGGAGCCGTACTCGCGCGCGAAGCGCTCGTCGAAGAGGCTCTGCGGTCTGTACAGATGCTCCGACACCAACTGAATGAGCGGCGACGTCTAGTGGTAAACCCATTGGTCGCGGTCCTTGATGTCCGATGGCACAGGGTTCACGTCGAACACCGGCGACAGTCTCCAGCCCACGGCGCCCACGTACAGGAAGCCGTGATTGCGCAAATGGTCATCGGTGTTGGAGATGAGCACCGAGAACACGATGCGCCGCCACAGTTCGGCCAGATCCTGCGCCGCAGCAGCTCCATGCGCCCGCAACGCATCCGCAATCTCCGGGTAGCTCCGCCTCTACCCGTCCACTGCGCCGAGCATGCTCATGGCGGAGAGGTATGGAATGCGACGCACAGCGTGGTCGGTCACCTGGCGGTCGAAGCGGGTGACGAGCAACACATCGTTGTCGGCGACGCGATCCAAGCGGGACTTTGTCGTACGAAGACCGGCCTCGCGGGCGAGCTGCAGAGCCACGGCCTCCCACGCGACGACCCGGTAGTCGTCCTCGTTCCGCTTGGGAAACTTGGCGATCAGCAGGGCGCCGCTCGCGTCGCGGACGGACGCTTTCGGACGGGCACCGCCCAGCGACGACCCCCGGGGCGAGCAGGAGGCGCAGATCCTCGGCGGTTTCCTGGTCGGCCAGATATCGATCAGATGCGGCGAGCAGCGCCGGGAGCTCGACGAGGGGGGGGCACTCCCGCTGGACCTTCGGGCGCAACGAACGGGCCGCCTTCTGAAAGCGCGAGACGCAGCGCACCCTGCCGGACACTGTCCGTGACCCCAAACAGGAAGTCGACCTCGCGCAGGGCGCGCGGTGCCCGGTTCTCGGCCTTGGCCTGACGACGTTCAGCGCGGCGCAGGAGGGTCTGCCCCCAGCGATCGGGCGCAGAATCACCGAGCGCGCCGAACATGCGGCGAGCTTCGCCCGCGTAGTGCGGCGCACGTGATACGGTCAGCGCTGGTTCGAGGGCAAAGCTGTGGTCGCTCGCAATCCATGCGTCGTCGTACTGAAACGCTGCGGTCTCGCGATGCGCGATGCGCGGTGACGAACAGGCGCCCAACCAGACGCGGCGACCCGGTAGTGTCGATGTACACGCAGGCGGTCGGGGCGCTCATGGATTCCCCCGTTCTGTCCGAGGCAGCCGGACGCGTTTGGGCAAGCGCTCGGCCTCCAGCGCCAGCCCCTCGCGGTCGCCGGCCGGCGCGGCCAGCTCTCCCAAGCGGTTCGCGAGCCCGAGGGCGAAGAGCACGCTGGCCCACGTCCCCATCGCCACCCGTGGGTCGCCGCGCTCGAGCCGGGCCACCGTTTGCCGAGTGGTCAGCGCGCGATCGGCCACCACTTCCATGGGAAGTCGGCGGCGGCGCCGGGCCTCACTGACATCGGCGCCGAGGCGTTCGAGGGCGCGCTTGACCTCTGAGGGGACAGGTGCCGTTGGCGTAGGCATACGAATGTTTGCTGTAGAAAACGCAAAACAGCTTTAATGTATTACCAAGATAACCTAACAGCCGTTTGTGTGTGTTGCGAGTGTTCCCTCATGGCGGCCGGGGCCCGCCCGAGGTGCGGCTTCGAGCCGGTCAAATTTCAGAAGTATGAGACAACGACGCCCCGCGAGCGAACTGCCGGCGGGGCGCGCACAATCATCGGTTTTCCATCTCACATGCGAACGCCCGGACTCGAACCGGGATGGTGTTACCCGCCAGCTCCTAAGGCTGGTGCGTCTACCAATTTCGCCACGTCCGCCAACCTCTGGACGCAAAGTAATACCCGGCCGCGATCGGATGTAGCGGCTCCGCGCTGGGTTGGCCGAGCCGTCAAGGTACGCGTAGCTTCGCCGTATGCCCAGACTCGCTCGCCCGTGCTCCGTCCGTCTCCGCGCGGCCGCGCTCATCGTCGCCGCCTCGATGCCTGCGGTCACGACCCCAGCAGAAGCGCAGCCGCGCCCAACGGGGCAACGGGCCCGCGAAGGCTACGTGACGACCGCCGACGGCGCCCGCTTGTTCTATCGAATCGTGGGTGGTCGTGCCGATACGCTGGTGGCGATTCACGGCGGGCCGGGGGTGGATCTGGAAAGCATTGCCGGTGACTTCACGCCGTTGAACGCGAAGCATACGGTGATCTTCTACGATCAGCGTGGGACTGGACGCTCTACGCTACCCGCTGACACCGCGCGACTGAACGCCACGCAGCAGATCGCAGACCTCGATGCGATTCGCACGCATTTTCGCCTCGATCGGGTCACGTTGATCGCGCACTCGTATGGTCCGCTGCTCGCGGCGACTTATGCGATCGCCCACCCGGATCATGTTCGTCGAATGATCCTCATGGGGCCCGTGCCGCCACGTCGCGGCGATTTCTGGCGTCGCTTTGCCGAGAACTCGGCGTCGCGCATGGATAGCGCTGGGCAACGTGAGCTGTCGAGTGCGAGCCGACGGTTGCAGAGCGCCACTGCCGGCGACTCGGTGCGTGCCGCTTGTCGCGACTATTGGCGGGCGGCCATGGTACCGCGTCTCGCGGAGCCGGCGCGCACGTTGCCGTTGATTCGCTCCGACTTGTGCGCCAGTGATGCACGCGGCATTCAATACGGACTCTCGACCACGAATCGGGTGGTGATGGGCTCGTACGGCGACTGGGATATCCGCGCTCAGCTGCGCACCCTCCGTGTGCCGACACTCATCATTCACGGAGAGCAGGAGGCGATTCCGATGGATCTGGTCGAGGAATGGGTTGCCGCGCTGCCACTCGCCAGACTGGTCAAGGTGCCTCGGGCGGCGCATTTCGCGTACGCCGAACGCCCTGAGCTCGTCTGGCCCGCCGTCGAAGCCTTTCTTCGAAAGTAACCAAAACTAAAACGGGCGGCATCGCACTGCGATGCCGCCCGTTCGTTTCGCGCCGTTGAGATGTCCCTGCGCGATCAGCCGCCCACGCGAATGTTTACCACGCGCTCACCTACTCGCGGATCCATGTTGCGCACCAGCAGACTCACGTAATCTCCGTCCTTAAGACCCGACAGCACACCCTGCAAATCGTTCACTGTCTTTACGGCACGACGCGGGGTCGGGTAGAGCACTTCGAGCACGATGTCACTTCCCGGGGCGAGCTTGTCGCGCGCCGGGCCGTCTTCAGTCACTCCAGTAACGCGTACGCCACGACCTTCGAGCTTCATTCGCACGGCGACTTCGGTTGGCACGGCTTCCAGCGTGATGCCAAGCTTTCCTGCGGCCGGTACGGTCGTCGGACCCACCTCCGGCGACGTCGCCACGCGGCTGATCACGTCGGCTTCCACCAGCTTCACCTTGTAGCTCTTCTTGGTGCCGAAGCGCATCACTTCCACCGGCACGAGGTCACCCACGCGTCGTGAACGCACCACACGCTGCAGTGAGCCCACGCGATCCACCGGCTTGCCGTCTACCGTAATGATGATGTCACCGACTTCGATGCCGGCACTCTTGGCCGGGCCACCGTCTGCCGGATTAAAGCCCCGTACCTTCACACCCGCCACCCGGGCGAGACCGTTGATGCCGGCGTCTTCCGGATCGATGCTCCCAACTGACACACCCATCACGGGCAGGCGCACGCGCCCTTCCTTGATCAGGTCATCGGTCACGGACTTCACCAGCGTGATCGGAATCGCGAAGCCGTACCCCGAGTAGAAACCGGTCTGGCTGGCGATGGCACTGTTCAAACCGATCACTTCGCCGCGCAGGTTGATGAGCGGCCCGCCAGAGTTGCCGGGGTTGATCGCGGCATCCGTTTGAATGAAGTCGGAGATCGTGAAGTTGCCGGCGTTTGGCAGCTGGATTTCCGAGCCACGTCCCTTGGCCGAGATGATACCGGCAGTAACGGTAAAGTCGAGACCCAGCGGATTTCCCACCGCGAGCACCCAGTCACCGATGCGCGTGGTTTCGTCGTTGCCGATGGCGAGCGTGGGCAGGCCCTTGGCGTCGATCTTCACGACCGCCACGTCGGTGGTGGAGTCGGTGCCGATCACCTTCGCCTTGAAGGTCCGACCATCGCTGAGCGTGATCGACACCTGGTCAGCGTCGGCCACCACGTGGTTGTTCGTGACGATATATCCGTCCGGCGTCACGATAAATCCTGAGCCTTCGCCGCGCTGCTGCCGTGGCTGCTGCGGTCCGAACTGCTCGAGAAAGTCTTCCATGCCCTGCGGTGCGCGGCCGCGAGCTTGCGGACGGGGGCGGGCAGTGCGGGTGGTGTTCACCGCCACGACGCCCGGCGTGACCCGTTCGGCAATGTCGGCGAACGAGCTTCCTTCGGGGGCCATGGGGCCGCGCACGGAGGCCGAGCGCGAGGTTGTGCCACCCTGCGCCCAGCTGATCTTCGTCCAGTCCATGCCGGACGCGAAGAGGACGCCGGCGGAAAAGCTCACCGCCGCGGCGGCGGCGAAGCGGAATCGGGAGAAACGAGAAGCCATGTGTCTGAACCCGTTGAATGCGGTACGAGCTGGGTGCGGTCAAAAGCTAGCCTGAGACCTACATAGAATAAGACACCGGACCCCCGCTTTCAGTTTCCGCAGGAGTCCGGTGTCTCGATACACCCACGTGGCGCTTACTTCTTGGTGTCGTCGACGATCTCGTAGTCGGCTTCGACCACATCGTCGGCCTTCGCGGCACCCGGTTCCGGCGCGCCGCCCGGAGCAGCACCGGCTTCGGCCGCCGCGCCCTCGGCCGACTGCTGTTGATAGAAGGCCTGGCCCGCTTCGCTGTAGGCCTTCGTCAGCTCTTCTTGTGCGGCTCGAATTTCGGTCATGTCGTCGCCGCGAAGCGCCTTACGCGAGCGCTCGATCGATGCGTCGATCCGTTCCTTCAGCTCCGTCGAAACCTTCTCGCCCCACTCCTTCACGTTCTTTTCGACTTCGTATGTCTGTGAATCGAGGCGATTGCGCGTCTCGATCTCTTCGCGACGCTGCTTGTCTTCACCCGCGTTCTTCTCGGCATCCTTGACCATCTTGTCGATGTCCCCATCAGACAAGCCACTCGATGCTTCGATGCGGATTTTCGTTTCCTTGCCAGACGCCTTGTCGCGCGCCGTCACATGCAGAATGCCGTTGGCGTCGATGTCGAACGTGACCTCGACCTGCGGCATGCCGCGCGGAGCGGGTGGGATGCCGGTGAGTTGGAACTTGCCGATCGTGCGGTTGTACACGGCTAATTCGCGTTCGCCCTGCAGCACGTGAATTTCGACCGTCGTCTGATTGTCGTCGGCGGTGGAGAACGTCTCCGCCTTCTTGGTCGGGATGGTCGTGTTGCGCGGAATGAGCACCGTCATCACGCCACCGAGCGTTTCGATGCCGAGTGACAGCGGTGTGACGTCGAGCAGCAGCACGTCCTTCTGCTCGCCGGTGAGCACCGCGCCCTGGATGGCGGCGCCCACGGCCACGACTTCGTCTGGATTGACGCCCTTGTTCGGCTCCTTGCCGAAAAACTCCTTGACGACCTGTTGGATCTTCGGAATACGCGTGGAGCCACCAACCAGGATGATCTCGTCGACTTCGCTCGGCTGCATGCCGGCATCCTTGAGCGCCTTCTTCATGGGCTCGAGGGTGCGCTGAATCAGATCGTCCACCAGCTGCTCGAACTTGGCGCGTGTGAGCGAGTAGTTCAGGTGCTTCGGTCCTGCCTGGTCGGCGGTGATGAACGGGAGGTTGATGTCGGTGCTGTTCGCGCTCGACAACTCCATCTTCGCCTTTTCGGCCGCTTCCTTAAGACGCTGGATCGCCATCGGATCCTTGCTCAAGTCGATGGCCTGATCTCGCTTGAACTCGGCCACCAGCCAATCCACCACACGTTGGTCGAAGTCGTCGCCGCCAAGGTGCGTATCACCATTGGTAGACTTCACTTCGAACTGGCGCGTGCCATCCACGTCGTACAACTCGAGGACGGAGATGTCGTACGTACCGCCGCCGAGGTCGAACACGGCGATCTTTTCATCGGTCTTCTTGCTCTTGTCGAGACCGTAGGCGAGCGCCGCCGCCGTGGGCTCGTTGATGATGCGGAGCACGTCGAGGCCGGCGATCTTGCCGGCGTCCTTGGTGGCCTGGCGCTGCGCGTCGTTGAAGTACGCGGGCACCGTGATGACAGCCTTGGACACGCTGTGGCCGAGGTAGTCTTCGGCCGTCTGCTTCATCTTCTGCAGGATCATGGCCGAAATTTCGGGCGGCGTGTAGCGCTTGCCACCTACCTCGACCGAGGCGACGTCGTTCGGGCCGGCGACGATCTTGTAGGGCACGCGCGACTGCTCAGCCTGCGCCTCGGTGGTCCGCTGACCCATGAAGCGCTTGATCGAGAAGATCGTGTTCTGCGGGTTGGTCACCGCCTGACGCTTGGCGATCTGGCCCACCAGGCGCTCGCCGTCTTTCGTAAAGCCGACAACCGACGGGGTGGTCCGACCGCCCTCGGCGTTCGGGATGACCACCGGATCGCCACCTTCCAGAACGGACACCACGGAGTTGGTGGTTCCAAGGTCGATGCCGATAACTTTTTCAGCCATTGAGGTCTCGTTGAGGAGTTGCAGCCAGTAGGGACTACTTCGATACGTGCTTGCTGTGTTCCACTGCTGCGGGTATTAAAGGCAAGCGGTGGGCCGCGATGCGCCTGCCGGACCGGCGTACTTCTGACGGTTCGGTGGGGGAGTCGAGGCTGTCGTGGCGGCAGTCTGCCAATTTGACCTGCTGAGGGTGCCATGTTCCCCATTTCGGACGACAATCCTACCCTTCGAACGCCGGTGATGACCATCGGGCTGTTGGGGATCACGTGGGCGGTCTGGTTTTTCGTGCAGGGGGCAGGGAGTCCCCTGCCGCTGGCGATCAGCGTGTGCGACCTGGGCATGGTGCCGGGGGAGCTGACTCGGCTGGCGCCAGTGGGCTACGGGGTGCCCTTGGGGCGCTTCGGCGATCAGGCGTTGGCCTGTGTGATCGACGACTACGCCGTCAATTGGCTTACGCCGATCACCAGCATGTTCCTGCATGGGGGGTGGGGGCACATTATCGGCAACTCGCTCTACCTGTGGGTGTTCGGCAACAACGTGGAAGACAGCATGGGGCGCTGGCGCTTCCTGGCGTTTTATCTGCTTACCGGCGTCGCCGCCGCGGTGGCGCATCTCGCGGTCGATCCGTCGTCGCCGGTGCCCACGGTGGGGGCGTCTGGGGCCATTTCAGGAATTATGGGCGCGTACCTCATGCTCTATCCACGGGTGAAGGTGCGGACCTTCATTCCACCGTTCTTTCTGCTGCGGTTTCCGGCGTGGGCGGTGCTCATCCTGTGGTTCGGCAGCCAGGTCGTGGCAGGATTGCCGGAACTGTCGCCACTGCGCCGTGAGATCTCTGGTGGCGTGGCCGTCTGGGCCCACGTGGGCGGCTTCGTGGTGGGGGCGTTGCTGGCGCGCTGGTTTGAGAACGCGGAGCTGGTGCGTCGCAAGGTGGCGGTCAGCGACGCGAAAGTGGTTTGGCGCTGAACCGTTCGGTTCCGGCTCCGTACGTCAACGTCCTGTAACGATAAAGGTCACACGTGGCGTTCCGGCACCGGTGACGCAATCGTTACGGTGCGTAGGTCACCCCGTGTGCGGTACGCCTTCTCTCAGCCATCCGAGCCGTGAAGCTCTTTTCAAAAGACGAAACGTTTTTCGATCATTTCCGGCAGCTTGCCGTGTACATGGGTAGTGCGTCGAGCCTACTTCGCACCCTCTTCGAGAACCCCGCCGATGCCGCGCGGATCGCGGTCGAAATCAAGAAAGTCGAAACCGATGGTGACGCGGTTGTTCACCTGATCAACCAGCGCATCGACACCAGCTTCGTGACGCCGCTCGATCGCGAGGACATTCATGTGCTGGCGACGCGCTTGGACAACGTGATCGATCTGATCAATGGGGCGGCCCGACGTGTCGTGATGTTCCGGGTGAAGGCGCCGCGTGGTGGCGCGGTGGAGATGGCCGACGTGTTGGTGCGGGCCAGTGCGGAGATTCTGGCGTCGGTGGGCGATGTCGCCAAGCGCGTGAAGATGCTGGAGCATGGTCGCAAGATTAAAGCGCTGGAAGAAGAAGGTGACGTGCTTTATGCACAGTCGGTGGGGGCCTTGTTCGAGCACGACGAGCCGGCCATTGAAGTGCTGAAGTGGAAGGAGATCTACGATTCGCTCGAAGAAGCGATCGACGAGTGCGAAGATGTGTCGAACGTGCTGGAAAGCATCGCGCTCAAGAACAGCTGACGGATCTGTGGTCAACTTCGTCATCTTCATCGTCGTCGTCGCACTGGCGTTCGACTTCATCAACGGATTTCACGACTCCGCCAACTCGATCGCCACGATCGTCGGCACGCGAGTCCTGAGTCCGTTGGCGGCCGTGGTCTGGGCGGCTGTGTTCAACTTCTCCGCCCTGTTCTTTGTGGGCACAGCCGTCGCCAAGTCGGTAGCCGCCGGCTTCATCGATCTCAAGGTGGTCGATGCGAACGTTATTCTTGGCGGACTGCTGGGCGCGATCATGTGGAACCTGCTCACGTGGTGGTTTGGTATTCCCTCCAGCTCGTCGCACGCACTTATCGGCGGCTACGCTGGTGCGGCGGTGTCGAAGGTTGGATTCTCGGCGTTGCTCTGGGGCAAGAAGTGGATCGAGACGCTCTCGGCGATCGTGCTCTCGCCGGCGATCGGTATGCTGATGGGATTCGTGCTGATGGTGCTCGTGCTCAACTTGTTTCAGCGCGTGACGAGTACGAAGGCGGACAAGTTCTTCCGGGTAGCGCAGCTCACCAGTTCGGCGCTGCTGTCGTTGGCGCACGGCGGCAATGACGCGCAGAAGACGATGGGTATCATCGTTGGGCTGCTGGTCGCCACGCAGGCATCATTCGTCGGCGAAACGGGGCTACTCAGTCACATGTACGTGACGTCGCTCGACTCGATCCCGGTATGGGTCGAACTGAGCGCCTACACGATGATTTCGCTGGGCACGCTGTTCGGTGGCTGGCGTATCGTGCACACCATGGGCACACGCATCACAAAGTTGCGCCCGGTGGGTGGCTTTTGTGCTGAGACGGCCGGCGCGCTGGTGATTCTGTCGGCGTCGCGCTTCGGGATCCCGGTGAGCACCACCCATACGATCACCGGCGCCATTGTCGGCGTCGGCGCCACGAACCGCCTGTCAGCGGTGCGCTGGGGATTGGCGAGCAAGATCGTGTGGGCGTGGGTGATCACCATTCCGGCCGCGGCCGCGATGGCGGCGATTTCGTACAAACTACTGGCCGCGTTCAATCCACTCTGATCCGCCTCCCGTCCGGCGCGGTACGCCGCGCCGGACCGCCGCTATCCCGTCGTCAACCGCTTTGTCGCTGCCGTACCTGAATCGCGAGCTGAGTTGGCTCGACTTCAATGCGCGCGTGCTGGAAGAAGCGTTGGACACCCGCGTGCCGTTGCTGGAGCGCCTCAAGTTTCTGGCGATCTTCAGCACGAATCTGGACGAGTTTTATATGGTCCGGGTAGCGGGACTGCGTCGGAAGGTCACGTCGGGCGCGCCACAGTATCCGCCCGATCCGCTGTCGCCTCCCGAGCAGCTCGAAGCCATCCGGACGCGGGTGCACGAGCTCCTGCAGCGTCGGCATCATGCGCTGCATGCGCTGCTATTGCCAGTCCTCGAGGAGAAAGGCATCAAGCTGGTGCCGATGTCGTCGCTCGACGAGACCGAGCGAGATCGGATACACGCCTATTTTGAATCGCAAGTGTTCCCGGTGCTCACGCCGTTGGCCGTCGACCCTGGGCATCCCTTTCCGTACATCTCGAATCTGTCGCTGTCGCTCGCGGTGGACATCGGTGATCCGGATAGCGGCAAGGAGCATTTTGCGCGCGTGAAGGTGCCCCGCTCGCTGCCCCGGTGGGTGCCGATCGATCGCGAGGGTGAGCACGTCTACGTGCCGCTCGAGGAAGTGATCGGCGAGCATTTGGGCACGTTATTCCCGGGTATGGAGGTGAAGCGGTGGTTCACCTTCCGAGTCACGCGCTACTCCGATCTCGATCTCGGACAGATCGACCAGCCCGAAGATCTGCTGGAGACGATCGAGCAGCAGGTGTTTCAGCGACGCTTCGGCGAAGTGGTGCGACTGGAAGTGCAGCGCGACATGCCGCAGTCCATGCGGCAGCTGCTGCTGGAGGAGCTGAGTGAGAGCGAGACACAGCTCGTGGCTCCGCTCAGCGCGCGCGATGTGCACGACCGGGATGATCTCCTGGAGCTGGGCGATCTGTTGCAGATTGCCGGTCTTGAGGTACCGGAGCTGCGCGACGCACCCTACACGCCGGTGGTGCCGGCGCCGTTTCGCGATGGGCGCAACATCTTCGAGGCGATTCGCGAACGCGATGTCCTCGTGCATCACCCGTACGAGTCGTTCAGCTCGTCGGTGGAGGCGTTTCTCGAAGCAGCGTCGAGCGATCCACAGGTGCTCGCCATCAAGCTCACGCTGTACCGCACGTCGGGTGACACGGCCATCGTGCGCGCGCTCACAGAGGCCGCCGAAGCGGGGAAGCAGGTGGCGGTGATTATCGAATTGCAGGCGAGATTCGACGAGCAGAACAACATCACCTTCGCGCGTACGATGGAAAATTACGGCATCCATGTGGCCTATGGGCTGCCGGGGCTCAAGACGCACGCCAAGACGGTGTTGGTGGTGCGACGCGATGCCGACGGCATCCGACGTTATGTGCATGTCAGCACCGGCAACTACAACTCGAAAACAGCGCGACTCTACACGGATATCGGGCTCTTTACCTGCAATCCGCAGATCGGAGCCGACTCGAGTGACCTGTTCAACTCGCTTACCGGCGTGTCGCGGCAGAAGTTCTACCGGCGGCTGATCATGGCCCCGGCGAACTTGCGGAAGCGCACACTCGAACTGATCGAACGCGAGTCGGCGCACGCGAAGGCCGGACGCGGCGGGCGTATCATCGCCAAGATGAATGCGTTGGTCGATCCCGAGATCATCGTGGCGTTGTATCGCGCGTCGCAGGCCGGGGTGGAGATCGATCTGATCGTGCGCGGCATCTGCTGTCTGCTGCCGGGGCTTCGAGGCGTGAGCGATCGCATCCGCGTGGTCAGCATTATCGGCCGCTTTCTCGAGCACTCGCGGATCGCGTTCTTCTCGAACGGCGGAAATCCCGAGTACTACATCGGGTCGGCCGACTGGATGCCGCGTAATTTCGACCGCCGCGTGGAAGCCATGGCGCCCATCGACGATGTGGCGTGGCACGGTCGCCTGCAGCGTGTGCTGGAAATGTGTCTGGCCGACAACCGACAGGCCTGGGAGCTCGGGGCCGACGGTACGTATCATCGGCGCTCGCCGAATGGCGCCGAGGAGCGCGCCACGCAGGCCACGCTGATGCGCGATCCGTGGGGCGGCTTCGAGACGAAGGCGAGCGCGAAGTCGAGCACAAAACGGAAGCGGAGTGAGGCGTCGGACGTGGCGCCACCTAAGCAAGCGCCGCATCGGTGATCGTGGTCGCCAACCACTCGCGGCGACCACGGCCGAACCGCCTTTACCGCAGAATCACACCAATCTGCGCCGATGAACAGCATCGACCACAAGGGATGGGGACGGCGCGACTACTCGCCGTCTCCGTCGTCGTCCGCGCGGATCTCGCTGCCGTCGGGCGCCACCACCACGATCGGACGGCCGAGGAGTTCCTCGAGCAGATGGCGCTTACGGCTCGCGCCCCAGCACTCAAGGCGCACGCTGGTGGCGCCTTGGGCCTCCACCACACGCACGCGCAAGGCGTCGTTGGTGAGCTTCAGCTGCAACGTGCCTACCGCCGCGACATGACCGCGGTCCATCCCGTCGCCGAAACGCAGCAGCGCGGCCAACTTGACGACCTTGTCGCGTGATGCGCGATCGAGCTGCGCGAAGCCGCGATGCTTCATCTTGGGTGGCGTGCCACGATGGTAGCGGGCCACATGCGCCACGACAATCTGCTCGGCGGGCGTCATGCCCAGCAGGTCGGCGTGCGAGATGAGATGAAACGAGTGCTTGTGGTGCTTCTCGTAGTTGATGTGGTACCCCACGTCATGCAACAGCGCCGCATCGGCGAGCACCTGGCGATCGCGCGTGTCGAGTTGCAGCCGCGGGGCGAGCGCGTCGAACAGCTGCAGTGACAGCGCCTGCACTTGGCGCGCATGCGGTTCCTCGTAACGACAACGCTCGGCGAACTCGCGCACGGAGCGCTCGCGTGCCACACCGGGGTCGGCGACCACCGGCGCGACGCGCGCCGCTTCGAGCAGCAGCCCTTCGCGAATGCCGTAGGCCGAGGCGAGCAGATCTCGCGGATCGAAGCGCGAGAGAACTTCGGCGGCTACGGCGAGACCGGCCACGATGATGTCGGCGCGCGCTGGGTTGAGACCCGGCACATGCCCGCGTTCGTTGGAGTCGAGACGCTGCAGCCAGTCGAGCACATGCTCCAGCTCCACCCGGGTCACCCGTGTACCGTGCGGCGATTTCACGGCCACATGCTGCCGCGACAGCACGATGCCGGCGAGGTTGGTGAAGGTGCCGCCGGAGCCGATAACCTGCGCGCCGCGCCAGTCCTTTACCGGCACTGCGCGCTTGAGACCATCGCGCACATGCTCGCGAAGCGCGCGCACGCGGCGCGGGTTCACCCGGGGTGTCAGGAAGCGTTCGGTGAGACGGACGGCACCGAAGGGCAGCGAAGCCACGCGCTCGATGAGACCATCCTTGGCCAGCACGAGTTCGAGTGAGCCGCCGCCGATGTCCATGACCACGGTACGGCCGGCGCCCAACTCGAAGTGCGCCAAGGCGCTCCGAAAGCAGAGCAGCGCTTCCTCCTCACCGGTCAGGATACGGACCTGATGTCCGGTGAGTACTTCCACCTGACCCGTAAAATCGGCGGCGTTGGCCGCATCGCGCACCGCGCTGGTGGCCACGATCTCGATGCGGGCCGCACCCAACTGCCCGGCCAGCGTCACCATGCGTTGTACGGCGGTCACGGCAGCATCGATGGCGGTTGGCGACAGCGCGCCGGTAGCCTCCAGTCCTTCACCCAGCCGCGGCATCGCCTTCATTTCGTCCACCACACGGATCTGACCGGTCGGCGATACGTCCGCCACGATCTGCCGCACCGAGTTGGAGCCGATGTCGATCGCGGCGATCCGGATGTCGGTCGATGCGGTCGTGATTGGTGCCGTCATGTCGCGTGGCCGGAAGAGGGCATCGGGGCGTCTTCGTCGAACCGATGACGAATCTGCTTCCCCTCGGCAAGATACACGGCGTCTTCTCCGATGTTGGTGGCGAGGTCGGCCACCCGCTCCAGATTGCGGCTCACGAGCAGCAGTTCGAGCGACGGGGCGATGGTCTGCGGGTCGCCCATCATGTCGGCCAGCAGCGCACGAAAGATGCTTTCGTGCTGTGCATCCACGTCGTCGTCGGCTTGGCCCACCGCTCGGCCGAGGGCCCCATCGCCGCGAATGAACGCGTCGAGGGCGTCGCTCAACATGGCGCGGGCGCGCCGGGCCATATCGGCCAACGCGGGGACGACCGGCACCGCCGTGCGCTGATCAACCAGACGCACCGCGCACTGCGCGATGTTGACGGCGTGGTCACCCACCCGCTCGAGGTCGCTGGACACCTTGATCGCGCCGATGAGGAAGCGTAGGTCGCGCGCCATGGGCTGCTGCAGCGCCAACATCGCGATCGCCTGATTCTCGGCCTCCACCTCGAGTCGGTCGAGCTCTTCGTCGGCTTCTATGACGGCAATGGCCTTGTCCCGATCGCGCTCGATGAGGGCTTCCATCGAGAGGGCCACCAGCGACTCGGCCCGCTCGGACATGTCGAGCAACCGCTGCTTGAGCAACGCCAACTCGTCGTGAAAATGTCGATATCCCGCGGGGGCGTTCCGCATCAGCCGAACCTCCCGGTGATAAACGCTTCGGTGCGCGAGTCCGACGGGCGCGTGAAGAGTTGGTCGGTGGCGGTTTCTTCCACGAGCACGCCGTCGATCAGCAGGGCGGTGCGGCGCGAGACACGCGCGGCCTGATGCAAATTGTGCGTCACGATGACAATGGTGAGGTCCGGCTGAAGATCGTAGAGGAGCTCTTCGATGCGTTGCGTGGCCTGCGGGTCGAGGGCGCTGGTGGGCTCGTCGAGCAAGAGCACCGCTGGCCGATTGGCGAGCGCGCGAGCGATGCAGAGTCGTTGTTGCTGACCACCCGAGAGGGTCAACGCATTCTCGCGCAGCCGATCCTTGACTTCGTCCCAGAGAGCGGCCCGACGGAGCGCGTCTTCGACCGTGTCGTCAAGGGCGCGGCCCTCGAGTCCGGCGTTGAGTCGCGGACCATAGGCCACGTTGTCGAACACCGAGCGGGGAAATGGATTGGAGCGTTGGAAGACCATGCCGACGCGTTGCCGCAGTTCGCTCAGATCCACCGTGGGTTCATACACGTTGACGCCATCAAGCAGCAGTCGCCCACTACTACGTGCACCAGGCAGTGCTTCGTTGAGGCGATTGATCGCGCGCAGCAGGGTGCTCTTGCCGGAGCCGGATGGCCCGATGAGTGCGGTGACAGACTGCGGGCGCACGGCCAGGTCGATGTTGTGCAGGGCCGGCGTGCTCCCGAACCACGCCGAGAAACGCTCGAGCACGACCGCGCCGGCAAGACGGTGGATGTCGGTGGTCATCCGAACCGGCCGGTGATGTACGCTTCGGTGCGCGCGTCGGACGGCGTGGTGAAGAGCTGTCGCGTGGGCGCGCACTCCACAATGCGACCATCGAGCAGAAATGCCGTGACGTCGGAGATGCGCGCGGCCTGCTGCATGTTATGTGTCACCATGATCACGGTGACCGTGTCACGCAGATCATACAGCAGTTCTTCGATGCGTTGTGTGCCCATCGAGTCGAGCGACGCGGTTGGCTCGTCGAGCAACAGGACATCGGGCTGCACCGCCAGCGCCCGCGCAATGCAGAGTCGCTGCTGCTGGCCGCCGGAGAGCGCCATCGCGGAACCGAACAGTCGATCCACCACTTCGCGCCACAGCCCGGCGCGCTGCAAGGCGACTTCAACCAGTGCCTCCAAGTCGCTTTGGGTGATGTCGCGACGATGGGCGCGAATACCGGCGGCCACATTGTCGAATACGGACAGCGTGACGAAAGGCGTGGGGCGTTGAAAGACCATGCCCACCCGACGCCGCAGCGCGACCACGTTGGTGGTCGGCGCATAGACCGGAAACGCGCTGATCTCCACCTGGCCGCTCACGAACGCGCCTTCGTCGAGTTCGTGCAGGCGATTGATGCAGCGCAGCACGGTGCTCTTGCCGCAACCCGATGGACCGACGATCGCGAGCACGCGTCCCGCCGGGGCGACGACGTTGAGCTGTCGGAGCACGTTGCGGTCCGCGAAGCCGGCCGAGAGATTGCCGAGCCGCACGTGAGGCGCCGCGGCGTTCGTCGCACGCGGCTCACTCATCGAAGCGCCCGACGCGAGGTGCGACCTCCGACAATAGCTTGGCGCGTGCGCGCACCACGGCGCGTCCGGTGACACTGATCATCGTGACGAGGATGAGCAGCACCAACGCGCCGGCCCAGGCCTGCGCGCGCCATTCGTCGTACGGACTCTGGGCATACGTGTAGATCTGCAGCGGCAACGCGGCGATGGGCCGCGCCGGATCGACGGACCAGAACGGATTGCCGAATGCGGTGAACAACAGCGGCGCCGTTTCTCCGGCGGCGCGCGACATCGCAATAAGCATCGCGGTCACGATGCCCGGCATGGCGGTGCGCAGCACCACGGTGAGCGAGGTACGCCACCGTGAGAAACCGAGGGCCAGCGCGGCCTCGGTGAGGGCGACGGGCACCAGACGCACCATCTCTTCGGTGGCACGGGCCACGAGCGGCAGGACCAGCAAGCCCAGCGCGATGCCGCCCGCCCACGCCGAGAAGTGCCCGGAGGGCCGCACGATCAGTTCCCACACGAAGATGCCGAGGACGATGGACGGCAAACCACTCAGGACATCGGCCAGCAGCCGTACCGCCTGCGCGAAGCGCCTGCGACGATGCTCGGCCAGATAGAGTCCGGCGCCGATGCCGATCGGTACCGCCACGGTCATCGCAATGGCGACCAAGATGATCGAACCGACAATGGCGTTGGCGACGCCGCCGCCGCGTACGCCGGGGGGTGTCGGCAACTGCGTGAAGAATGTCGGCGTGAGTTGCCCGAGTCCGTTCAGCAGTAGGTGCGCGAGAATGATCACGAGGGGAATGACGGCCACGATCGCGGCCGTCCAGGTGAGCGCCGTCATGAGGCGACCCGCACGCTGGCGGCGGTGCGAACGAGCGTTCATGGCCACCGTCCACCTGACCACGGACCACCGGACCACCGTCCACCGGGCAAGCCGGTCGCAACGCGACGCACCAGCCAGCGCGCCAAGAGATTCACCAGCAGGGTAATCAGCAGCAGCATGGCGGCGACGGCCATCAACGCCGAGAGGTGCGCGTTGCTCGACGCTTCGGCGAATTCATTGGCCAGCAGCGACGCCATCGTGTATGCGGGATCGAACAGGGACTCGGGAATGGCGTGTCGATTGCCGATGACCATGGTCACCGCCAGCGTTTCACCGAGCGCGCGACCCAGCCCCAGCATGACGCCACCCACGAGACCGGAACGGGCAGCGGGAAGTACGGCATCGCGCACCACTTCCCAGTGTGTGGCGCCGAGGGCGAGCGCCGCTTCGCGTTGGGCCGAGGGGACGGCGAGCAGGACGTCGCGGCTCACGCTCGCGATGTAGGGCAGGATCATGATCGCGAGCACGAGGCTGGCGGCGAGCAGGCTCGGGCCGTAGGCCGGGCCGCGGAAGAGCGAAATCGCCGCGCCCAGCGGCAGCAGGGCCGGCATGACCGTGCTGCGCAACAACGGCACCAATACGAACACGCCCCAGAGTCCATACACGACCGAGGGAATCGCCGCGAGCAGATTGACCAGAAACGACACCGGTTCGCGCAATCGCGGCGGTCCGATGTCGACGGTAAAAATGGCCACGCCGATGGCCAATGGCGTGGCGATGCCCAGCGCGATCAGTGCGGAGAGCAGTGTGCCGACGATCGCGGGGAGGGCGCCGAAGCGCGCGCGTGGCACGTCCCAGGTGGTGCCGAAGGCGAGATCGCGGGCGTGGAGCGAAAGGGCCGGCCATGCGGCGCGCAGGACCACGGCGGTGAGCAGCACGAGCACGAGGGGAATCGCGGCGGCGCACACCGTCGTGACCGTGCGATAGAGACGGTCACCGAGCGGGGTCTGCATTCAGTGAAGCTAGGATTTCGCGCCTCGCGACCGGCCGATGATATGTAACGGCTCTGTCACGGCGACCCAGGCCGTCTTTCTGCCAGGGCGGCATCGAGGCGGTCAACGACGCGACTGGCGACTTCGGAGGGCAATGGTACGTAGCCGAGGGTGCTGGCCATGTCCGGATTGTCGAGGAGGGCCCATCGGATGAAGGCGGCCAGTTGGCGGCTCTTCTCGGGGCCGATTGCCGACGGAGCGATCAGCATCCAGGTGAACGACGCGATCGGATACGATTGCGCTCCCGGCGCGTTCACGAGCGAGACGCGCAAGTCGGGTGTGCCGTTGCGGTCGGTCGGGCCCAGCTTGCGATCGGCCTCCAGCACGGCGGTGGCCGCCGACGCGATTTCGAACGGCATGGGCGAGATGAACCGACCGGCGGCGTTTCGCACATGCACCACTGGCAGTCGGTTCTGTCGCGCGTAGACCACCTCGAGATAGCCGATCGCGCCCGGCATTTGCTTCACCTGACCGGCCACGCCCTCATTGCCCTTGCCGCCGATGCCGACGGGCCAGCGCACGTCCTTGCCGCGCCCCGGACCGGCGGCCCACGCGGGGCTCACCGTGGTCAGGAAATCACTGAAAATGTACGACGTTCCGCTCCCGTCGGCGCGATGCACGACGAGGATGTCGGTGTCGGGAAGCGTGAGCTTGGGATTGAGCGCCGCGATGCGCGGGTCGCTCCAGCGGGTGACGGTACCGAGGAAGATGTCGGCGATCACGTCGGGGCTGAGCTTGAGCGGTCGCGCGAGTGCCGGGAGGTTGTACGTGATAGCGACGGCGCCGATCACGGTCGGGATATGCAACACCGGCATGCCCGCGCTGGCGAGTTCTTCATCGGTCATGGGGACATCGGTCGCGCCGAAGTCGACCGTGCGGGCGACCACTTGGCGGATGCCACCGCCGGATCCGATCGACTGATAGTTGATCCGCACGTTGGTGCGCGTGGCGTACTCGTTGAACCAACGCGAGTACAGCGGATACGGGAACGTGGCGCCGGCGCCGGTGAGGTCGACACGGGAGGTGTTGGGAATGGGAGCGGCAGACGCGCTATCGTTTTGAATCGCGGTTTCCTTCGCGGGGTTGCTGCAGGCGCTTAGGACGAGCGACGGAATCAGCAGGAGGGCGAGGCGTCGCATCACAGGCTGGTCGACAGACCGACGAACTTGAAACGACCGAGATGCTCGAGGATCGTCCCGAACATCACCCCTTCGATAGTCTGCTTGCCGGGCGCCGAGAGGCGCACTTCGCACTTGTTGTACAGCAGGTTGACGCCCTGGGTATCGGGAGGCGCAGCACACCGAAGGCGGCTCGCGGTCAGTCGACTCCCACCGAAGCGGCTCACGAGTTTGGCTGCGCCCTTGTTCGATGACGCCAACAGTTGACCCCAGAGGAGCTCCGGGGGGGCCTCATACGGGGGCTTACTCATGGGAGACTCGGAGTAATACAGCCAGGCGAACTCAGCGCGATCCATGATCATCGCATTGAGATCAGTAGCGTCGTTGGTGCCGATCGCGGTGGCCCATCGTTCCACCAGTGCCGCCATGGTCGGACTCGCGTGCCGGAGTGTGTCTGTTTTCGGGAGCGAGGCGCGAAAACGGCGAAGATGCTCCGCAATCGGAAGAATCGAATCAACGACTCCGCCGGCAGCAGCCACCTCGGCAACGTGTGCCGCCTGGTCATCAAACGTCGGCGTCGCCTTGTCCGTGCAGCTGGCGACGATGGCGACGGAAAGCGCGGTGCCGAGCATCCGCGGCAGAGTTCGTATAGACATAGGTCGTGAAAAAGAGAACGGCCGGTGCCCGAGGGGCACTGGCCGTTCGGACTTCGAAGAAGCTAGCGTGCTTATGCGCTTACCGCCGGAGTCAATTCCGTGCGTAGTTCGTCCAGTTCGCCCACCACTTCGTACCGCCGGGCGCAGCGGCACCGCGGTAGGCCGTCGCCGTGATGAACGTGCCGGCGCGAGCGGCAATCCTCGGATCGGCGGTGAAGGCGCTCAAGCCGCCGGTCGCGATCGGAGAGCCAGCAGCCGGAGACCAATCGAATCCAGCGACCGTCGGCGCGGTGGTACCGCCGGCCGGGAGCGCGGTGAAGAGACTGGCCGCTGTGACCGTGCCCGCTGCCACGCTGATGTTGCTGTTGCGTGCGGTGAAGGCGGACTCCTGTCCGAAGTTCGGTCCGGTTGGATCGAAGACCACACCGCCATTCTGTGAACCGTTATCGGCGAAATACAGGTTGCGCACGATGAGCGAGTCAACCTGAAAGCGATTGTTCGACGTCGTGTCACGAATCGAGACGGCCTGTCGCGGCCAGCGCGCGACGACACCGTTCACGTAGTAACCGCCCGTGCCACGTCGGAGCACCATGCCCACGCCGCCGTTGGTCGGCGTCGTAACGCCAGCGCCGACGCCGATCACCGTGAAGTTCGCGAACACGTTCATGGTGAAGAGGCCGTCAGCGGCGCCAGCGCTCTGCGCGTTGCCGCCGGCGGGTGCCGTGCAGCCACCACCGTTGCAGCCGTCCACTTCGAAGCCCTGCGGGTCGGTCGAGACGGCACCGGCACCGGCACGCGGCGTCGCGAAGGCCGACTGATAGGCGATCAAGAACTGGTTGCGACCGCGGTACCCTTCCGACGTATCGAAATGATCGTCGCCGGCTTCGTACGAAACGAGGTACTTACCGTCGACCGTGCCGCCGAACCACTCGAAGGAGTCGTCGAGGCCGGTCACCGACTGCAGGTACTCGAGCGTCGTGCCACTACCGAGTGCGGCAAAGGTGAACGAGTTCAGCTCCGCGTCGGTGAGCGTGGCGTATCCCGCGAACTCCACGCGCACGTAGCGCAGCGTGCCACTGTTGTCCGTGTCCACCGTACCGCCGGTGTAAATCACCCCAGCGGAATTTCCGCCGACGACCGAGCCGTCTGAGCCTTCGACGATGATGTTGCCCGCGCGGTTGTTCCGCGCGTTGCCAACGATGATCAGGCCACCCCAGTCACCGGGCGACCGATTACCAGCGCTACGCTGTGACGTGAAGACAACCGGGGCCGCCTCCGTGCCGGTGGCGACGATGCGCGCGCCACGTAGCACGAAGAGTGCCGATCCGAGCGCGGTCGTGTCGCCGACGATCTTGGTGCCGGCATTGATCGTGAGGGTGGCGCCACTGTTCACATAGACGAATCCACGCAGCACGTAATTCGTGTCCGGCGTCATCGTGCGGTTGGCCGCGATGGAACCGCTGATCGTGATGGTCGGGTTGCCGGTGATCGAGTACGTCACGGTCGCCGTTGCCGTCGCGTTCGACGTGACCGTCGCCGGCGAGCCGACGATTGCCGCGTTGTAGCGCACGTTGTTCGTAATGACCTGTGCGGCGGCTACGGTGTAGCTGCCGGCCGCAACGCTGTACGAAGCGGACGCGGTCGCCGACTGCGTGTATGAACTCGGGCCGGTAACGGTGACGGCTGCGTTCACACCGGCGGGGAGTCCGGACACCGTGACGGTGAGCGTACCGTTGGTGGGCGTGACGGGTTGAGTCGGATCATCACTGCCGCACGCGGCGAGCGCGAGCAGGCTGAATGACGTCAGGGCAAGAGCGCGCAAGCGCGTGAACGTCGTCATCGGCGGTCCTGGGATGTAGTTGGTGGAGCGTCGGGAAAGGCGGTGCTACGCACGGAAGTAACGCGATACTCTGTCCCGAATGCGTTATGACCCGGTCACGGTTGGGTCACCGTGACCGGGTCATGTGTGTCGGGGATTACCGACCGCGTCGGCGCGCTGCGCCAACGCGTGTTGTTGGTGGGGACTACTGTTGCCAGGACAAGCCGACGGAGAACGTGCGGCCGGCATTGTAGCCTTCGCGCTCGAGGTTGCCCTGCATGAAGCGGTACCGCGCGTCAAGAAGATTGCGGGCGTCCACTCGGCCCGACAGGCTGCCCATCACGGGGAAACGAAGCGAGAGATCCAGGACCTTACGAGATTTCTCCACGATGTTCGGAAGCGGGGTCACACCAGCCGCATAGATGCGGTCGCCGACCACGTTGTACAGCACGGTCGCATTCGTCCGACCGCTCTCCGACGAGTAGGAGAGTCCAGCGTTGACGACGAACGGCGCCTGGCCCACCAGACGACGAGACTTGTCGGTTACCGTCAGTCCCGTCGTGGTATCGAGGTCCACCGACGAGCGCATGATGGTGACGTTACTGAAGCCGGTGAAGGGCATCGCCCAATCGCCGAGGAAGCTGAGCTGCTTACGCGCTTCGAGCTCAACACCGACGTTTACGGCCTTGAGGGCGTTCTGAAAGCGCGCCTGATACGCACCCGACGTCGCCGATTCCACGCGCTCGATGGGGCGATCGAACTGCTTCGCGAAGACGCCGATGCTGAGAATTTCGCCGGTGTTGGGAAACGCTTCATAGCGCAGATCGACGTTGTCGATGAGCGAGCGCTTGAGCTTGTCGTTACCCGTCACACTGACGCCGCCGAGCACGTCGCGGAAGGTCACCGGCGCCAGCTCGCGGTACTCCGGACGCGCCAGGGTGCGCGTGATACCGAAGCGCAGGTTCTGGTTTTCCGTGAGCTTGGTGTTGATCAACAACGACGGCAGCACATCCGTGTTGTCGAGCGCGGCTCCGGCGGTGAACCCGCCTTGCGTGCTCGAGGCCACATCGATCTTGGCCTTTTCAACGCGCGCACCGGCGATCACGCGAATCCTTTCGCCGAGGCCCCAATCCGTCATGAGGTAGGCCGCCGTCGTGCGGTCTTCGGCCGTGTACGATCCGGCCTGTCCGATCGGCTGCACATTGATCTGGTTGCACGAGGCGCATGCTTGTGTTGCGCCAAAGATCACATCGGCCGACTGCGCCCGCACATCTTCCGCGGCGCGTGAGATGAACGAGTAGATCGGCGCCTGTGCCGAACGGTTGGTGGAGCGTGCGTACGCACCGACCTTCACCACGTTCTGGTTGGCGATGTTGCCAACGTTGATCGTGTGGTCGACCTGCGCGGTATTGTTGGTTTCGCGCAGGTCGAAATACAGACGACGCGCGCCGTCGAGTGAGGCCAGCAGCGAGAATTTGCCGTCGCCGCCGCGCGAGTACACTACGTCGGAGCGATCCGGCTCGCGACGGGTCGTGCTCGCGTACGTGGCCGACCACGCCGTCTTGTTGCGATCGCTCAACTGGTGCTCGCCCTGACCGGTCACCGTGGCGACGCCGCGCTCGACGTAACGCAGTGTCGTGCGCGCGATGCTATCCGAGAGGTTTTCGTCGAAGCCGCGGTCCATGCGCGCTTCGTTGTCGGCGCTGCGCGTGGCGGTGGTGTTGAGCGACAGACGCGAGCTCTTGCCGATCAGCTTGGAGAAGTTGGCAATGCCGCCCCACTGAATGCTCGAGCGGCCGGTGGAACCCGACACGGACGTGAGCGGCACCACGGTGTTGTTGGCACCCTGGTTACCAACCGCAAATCGCTCGTTCGCACGCGTCTCTTCCGAATATCCGTAGTTGCCGCTGAGCACATAGCCAAGGCGCTTGCCGAGAATCGTGTTGCCACCGGTCGAGGCACCGAACGAACCGTTCATCCCGCCGGCACGAGGAGCGGCATTCCAAACGTTGCGCTGTTGAAGCGCCATCTGGTTGTAGTCGTTCTGTGTCACGTTGCCTAGGAAGTTGGCACTGGCGATGGCAGAAGGACGAGAGCGTGCGGTGCCCGCGAATCCGATCAGCTCGCCGCCCGCCCGCGGCGCAAACGGCAACGTCTGGCCAAGCACACTGGTGTTGGCGCCAAAGCTGGTGGAGTAGTTGATCTGACGCGTCGCCGGAAACTCCTTCGTGCGGATATTTACGTTCGCGCCAGCAAAGTCGCCCGGCTGGTCTGGCGTGAACGTCTTGGTCGTCGTGACGTCCTGCAGCAGGCCGGCGGGAAACAGATCGAGCGGCACGACCTTGCGCTCGGGCTCCGGGCTCGGGATACGCGCGCCGTTAAGCGAAGCCGTGGTGTAGCGCTCGCCGAGTCCACGCACCTGCAAGTACTTACCGTCCTGCACCGTCACGCCACTCACGCGCTGGGCCGCCTGGGCCGCATCGTTGTCCGGGCTGCGGGCGATCTGCTCAGCGGTAATCGCGTTGACGGCGTTCGTCGCATTCTTCTGCTGATTCAACGCTTCGTTGACGGTGCCTTTTTCCTTCGTCGCCGTCACGCTGATCGCCGCCAGCTGCACGTCGGCCGAGTTGAGCGAGATGTCAAGTTCGATCGAGCCGTTGACCGGAACCATGATGCCAGTGATCGTCTTCGGCCCATAGCCGATGCGGCGCACCTGTAGCGTGGTCGTTCCCGCCGGTACGCGAGCGATGGTGTATCGACCGTCAACGCCCGATTGCGTACCGATCGTCGTACCGACGATCTGCACGCCGGCCGACGGAATGCCTTGGCCGGACTTGGTGTCGATAACGCGACCGGTGATCCGGCCGACAGGAGCGTCAGCTCCCTGTGCGACGAGCGTAGAAGCGGGGACGACGGCAGCCGTCATCGCCAGCATCAACTGACGCGCGAAACGGGAGAGCACGTGTGCGTAGGTCCGCATGGATGATCGGGTCGGTATATATGAAGATTGCTGGCACGCCCTCTCGGGCGCTCGAGGTTCAGTAGTCCGGACTCCCAAGGGCATCCGGTTAACCTGTAAGCTTCGTGACGCAGGTTTCGATCTCCCCACGGTTGTGCAACGAACGTGTCACGGAGAATGGGATCGGGAGGGGGCTGGTGCGGCGAGCCCTGTCGTGATATTCTCGCCGGCATAATGGCTGCCTCTGATCCTTTGCTCGAAAGACGACGCGTCGCGTCGCCCCCGCCGACCGATCCGCAGACGCGCGCTGAAGCGCTCTCGGTCGCGGCCCGCGCCCTCCGCGCGGCTGAACACGTCTGCGTGCTGTCAGGCGCGGGCGTGTCGGCCGAGAGCGGCATTCCAACATTCCGTGATGCGCTCACCGGACTCTGGGCGAAGTTTTCCCCGCAGGAGCTGGCCACGCCCGAGGCCTTCGCGGCCAATCCAACCCGCGTATGGCAATGGTATGCGGCCCGACGCTCGATGGTCCGGGCGGCTCAGCCCAATCCGGCGCACCAAGCCTTGGTGACCCTCGCCTCGCGGGTCGCGCATTGCACCTTGGTCACCCAGAACGTGGATGATCTGCACGAGCGGGCCGGCTCGCGTGACATTATCGGACTGCACGGATCGCTGATGCGGGCCCGCTGCAGTGCGGGGTGCCCGGGTACAATGGTGCCGACCGAGGCGCAGGCCGCCGAGCCCCCGCCGTGTCCGACGTGCGGCGCCCTGATGCGTCCCGACGTGGTGTGGTTTGGCGAGCAGATGCCGATGGCTGAGTTTGAGGCCGCTCGCAATGCGGCGGTCGCGTGCGACGTGTTCCTCTCGGTGGGCACGTCGAACGTGGTCGAGCCGGCGGCATCACTGCCGTGGATCGCGGCCACGCACGGGGCCACCGTGATCGTGGTCAATCCGACCATGGCAGGGCAGCGCCGCGGACCGAGCATCCTGCCCATCGAAGGGCCGGCTGGGGTCATGCTGCCGCGGCTCATCGCGGAGGCGTTCGCTGGACGTCGGGCTCGTCGCCATGAATCGACGGCTCCGCCGATCCGGGACCATGTTGTTCCCCCATCGGCGTCGGTCGAGTTCCCGATCGGCACATCGCCGACGGATCATCCTTCAGATCAGCGTTTGGAGTAGTCCACGGCTTCGTCAGCGCGAGGGATCCAGGCCGAAATCGTGGTTCCGACACCGGGCTGCGACTCGGCCTTCACCTTGCCCCCATGCGACTCGGCCAGATGACGCACGATGGCCAAGCCGAGTCCCGTGCCGCCAGCCTCTCGCGAGCGACCGGGGTCCGCCCGGTAAAACCGCTCGAAAATGCGCGGCAGGTGCTCGGCCCCGATCCCCGAGCCGGTATCACGCACGCCAATCCGCACGCCGCCGTCGTCCTGCTGCGAAAAGAGCACGACCTCGCCGGCGGTCGTGTGTCTCAGCGCATTCTCGGTCAGATTACTGAGAATCTGGCGCGCGGCGGTCGGGTCGATGTCGAGATGCGCTGCATCGACGCCAATCTCGGTGCGCAACACAATGCCCTTGGCGGCCGCGGCCGATTGCAGCGGGGCAAACACCTCCGCTGCCACCGCTGCGACGTCGAGATCCACGGGATTCGGTACCCATCCGCCCGACTCGATTCGTGACAGGTCGAGCAGGTCGTCAACGATGCGTTGCATACGTCGCACGTTGCCCTCGGCCATGGCGAGGAATTGACGGCGCAAGTCGGGGGGCAGTTCTTCGTCCTGGAGCGTTTCCACGAAACCGCCGATCACGGTGAGTGGCGTGCGCAACTCGTGCGAGACGTTGGCCACGAAGTCGCGGCGTACGGCTTCGAGTCGACGGATCGGAGTGAGATCATAGAGCGCGAGCACGGCACCGCCCCCAGGCAACGGCCGGGCGGTGAGTGACATTGTTCGGTCGTCGACGCGAACCTCCTCGGGCACCGCCCCCGATCCGGAAAGCACTGCCGCAAGGGCTTCGCGCAAGGTGCGGTCGCGCGGCAGAAAATCGGCGGGGAAGGGCACCGGTTCACGCAGCCGCAGCAGTTGCCGCGCGGTCTCGTTGATGCGAACCACTCGTTGCCGCGCATCGACGGCGATCACGCCCTCATTCAGGGACTCCGTGAGCGCGACCAGCAGCGCTTCCTCGCCATGTAGCGCCTGCAGGCGCGCCTCGAGCTGCTCGGCCAGCCGGCGCAGGGCGTCGGCCAGATCGCCCACTTCACCCCCGGCGATGGCGCGTGACGGGCGCTGCGTGAGATCACCGGCTGCGAGGCCGCGTGCGACGTCGCGGAGCTCTTCGATCGGACGCGCGACCGGCGCCGCGAGCACTTGCGCGAGTGCGACACCCACCAACAGGGCGGCGAGCCCGGCGATCACGATATCGCGACGCACCTTGGCCAGAAACTCATCAGACGAGGCAACAGCGGTTGGTTCTTCGGCCCGCACGCGCTCGGTGACGCGTCGTTCGACGGCGAAGAGCACGATACCGACGAGCAGCGTCGCGACCACGAAGCTGTTCAACACGATGCGGGGCGCAAGCCTCATGACACTCTCATGACACACTCATGACACACTCATGACACGCTCACGCCTGCGTAATGTGGCGATGGCGATGGCGAGGCGGATCGGGGATCACCCGCCGCGCGGCATGGCCGCCCGGAAGCGATAGCCGAAGCCGCGCACGGTTTCAATCATGTCACCGGCGGCGCCGAGTTTGGTGCGCAGTCGCTGTACGTGCATGTCGACGGTGCGCGTCTGAATGTCAGGCGCGGCGTCCCACACCGTTTCCAGCAACAGGCCGCGTCCCTGCACGCGTCCGCGCCGCTCGACCAGGGTGAGCAACAGCTTGAATTCCGTGGGGGTGAGGTCGACTTCCTGTCCTTCCACCTTGACCGCCATCGCGGCCCGGTCGACGTGCAGAGGACCGATCACCAACGTGTCAGCATTCACGGGCGCGGTGTTGCCGGTGCGGCGCAGGATGGCGCCGACGCGCAGTACGAGCTCGGCGGGGCTGAACGGCTTGGTGAGATAGTCGTCCGCCCCGAGCGACAGGCCGCGAATCCGGTCGGGTTCTTCACGGCGCGCGGTGAGCATGAGGACCGCGATGTCGCGCGTGCTCTCGTCGGAGCGGAGCTGCTCGAGGACATCGAAGCCCGAGATGCCGGGCAGCATGAGATCGAGCACGATCAACGACGGTCGCTCACGGCGGGCATGATCGAGTGCCTCCTGCCCGGTGGCCGCCGTCGCCACCCGGTACCCGACTTTGGCGAGATGATAGGTGACAAGCGCCACGATTTCCGGCTCGTCATCGACCACGAGAATGCGTTCAGTAGACGGCGCAGCTTGCATACGGTATCTGGCTCAGGCCGGTTCGGCCGTTACGGGCACGGACAAGGGGGTTCGCGTTGCTGCGCGAGAGATGAGCCGACGCTGGATTTTGGCGACGATCATTTCGATGGCGACCAGATTGCTGCCGCCTCTCGGGACGATCACGTCAGCGTAGCGTTTGCTGGGTTCGACGAACTGCAGATGCATGGGTTGCACGGTTTTCAAGTACTGATCGAGCACCGATTCCAGCGTCCGTCCGCGCACGGCCGTGTCACGGCGAATGCGTCGTATGAGTCGGATATCGGGATCAGCGTCGACAAAAACCTTCACGTCGCACAACGCGCGCACATTGGCGTCGGCCAGCAGCAGAATGCCGTCAACGACGACGACGTCTGCCGGCGCAATGCGTCGGGTGCGTTCGCTACGGGAGTGGGTCGCGAATTCGTAGACGGGCATATCCACCGGCTCGCCGCGCGAGAGCGCCGCGAGATGTACGGTGAGCAACTCCACGTCGAAGGCATCGGGATGATCCCAATTCACGTGATGCAACTGCGACAGCGTGAGGTGCCGGAAATCGTGGTAGTACGCGTCCATCTCGAGAAAGGCAACCGACGCCACAGGCAGTGCTTCGGCGACCTTGCGCGCAACCGTGGACTTCCCTGAGCCGGTGCCGCCTGCGATCCCGATAATCAACGGTTTCATGAGCGGCTGTTCCGGTTCCGACACTGCACGATGATCAACCTGTCCCTGTGTCGTGACCGGACCGCCACGACGGTGTAACGGAAGCGTATCGGCGGCCGGGACCGATACGGGCAAGTTCGCGGGGGCTGAGAGGAGGGGCAAGCGGTTGGCCACGGCCGTTGCTAGCTTCTCTCTATGGAACGCTTGCCTTCGCTGTTCGCCACGGCTGTTCTGACGCTGGCCGCGGTTGCCCCGCTGCCGGCACAGTCGGGACGGTTCGACCTCGTCATTGCCGCCACCACCGACGTTCACGGACGTCTGCGGGGCTGGGACTACTACGCCAACGCCCCCGATCTCGCTCGTACGCTGGCCGGGGCGGCCACGATCGTGGATTCGGTTCGGACGGCCAATCCTGGCCGAGTCCTCTTGGTCGAGGGCGGCGATATCCTCTCGGGCAATCCGCTGCTGTACGTGGCCGCCAAGATCGCCCCGCCGCCGGTCCATCCGGTGATCGCGGCCATGAACGTCATGCACTATGACGCCGCGGTGCTCGGGAATCATGAGTTCAACTTCGGAGTGCCGGCGCTGCGGGCGGCGATCGCCAAGGCGGCCTTCCCGTTCGTGGCCGCCAATGTGCGCGACGCGCAGGGGCGCCCGTTCGTGGCACCTTACACGCTGATCGACAGACGCGGGGTGCGCATCGCGATCATCGGCGGCACCACGCCGGGCTCCATGCTCTGGGATCGCGACAATCTGCGCGCGGCCGGCCTCACGGTATCCGATATCGTGGCCTCGGTGCGCAGCGCGGTGGCCGAGGTCAAGCGTCGGAAGGCCGATGTAGTTGTGGTGCTGCTGCATTCCGGGTTGGACGAGGCCGCGACCTACGACACGGTGGCAACCGGGCTCGCCTCGGAGAATGTCGCCGCGCGCGTGCCGCGTGAGATTGACGGCATCAACCTCGTGGTCTACGGTCATTCTCACCGCGAACTGGTGGACTCCACGATCAACGGGGCGTTGCTGGTGCAGCCGCGTAACTGGGCGGCATCGGTGGCATTGGCTACGCTGACGCTTGAAAAGTCAAAGGGCAAGTGGGCGGTCGTGAAACACCGTGGCCAGTCGGTCAAGGTGGCCGGCCATACGGAGTCGCCGGCCGTGTTGGCCGCATCCGCCACGACGCACAGAGCCACGGTCACTTGGGTGAACACCCCGGTGGGTCGCACGGCGGTGACCTGGCGCGCCGACAGTTCCCGCGTGGTCGACGCGCCGATCACCGATCTGATCAACGAGGTGATGCGCCGCGAGTCGGGCGCGGAGCTTGCGGCCACTGCGGCCTTCTCGCTCGACGCGACGCTCGACACCGGTGCGGTTACGCAGGCGGCGCTGTCGCGCCTGTATCCCTACGAGAATACGCTACGGGCCGTGCGTATTACCGGCGCCCAGCTGCGCGCCTTCCTCGAGCAGTCGGCGTTGTACTACCGCACGCTCTCGCCCGATGGCACGGCGCCCGCCGGCGGGTTGGTGGATCCAAAGATTCCCGGCTACAACTTCGACGTGGTCACGGGCGTGGACTACGTGATCGACCTGACGAAGCCCGCTGGTGCACGCATCACCACGCTTACGCGGAATGGTCGCGACGTGCAGGCGATGGATTCGTTCACGATGGCACTGAACAACTATCGGCAAAGCGGTGGCGGTGGGTACGCGATGCTAGCCTCGGCGCCAGTCGTGTTCCAGAAGGACGTCGACATCCGTTCGCTGATCATCGACGAGGTGGCCAAGGCGGGCACGCTTGATCCGGCCAAATACGCCTCGGTGAACTGGCGTCTGGAGCCGACCGCGGCGCGGGCGATCGCGTATCGCGAGCAGAATCGCGGTCGTGCCGGAGAGGCCGCTGGTGGTGCGCCGGCGGCGGCGTCTGCGAGGTCCCCGACGGTCGCTCCGACGGGGCGTACGCTGCGCGTGATCAGCATGAGTGATTTCCATGGTGCGCTCTCGACCCGACCAGATGAACGTGGCCGCTCGCAGGGGGGAGCGGTCGCGCTGTCGGCGGCGATCGAGAAGGCGCAGCGTGAGTGCACCGGTCAGTGCCAAAGCGTCGTGGTCGATGCGGGTGACCTGTTCTCCGGTGCGCCAGCCTCTGACTGGGACGCCGGGAAGCCCACGGTGGCGGTCTTCAACCGGCTGCACGTGGCGGCCGGTGCGATCGGGAATCACGAATTTGACTTCGGGCAGGATACACTCCGCGTGCGTCTCAACGAGCTCCGGTACGCGGTGCTGGGGGCCAACGTGCGCGCGGCCGACGGCCGTCCGCTGCCATGGATGCGCGCCGACACCATGGTGGTGCGAGGTGGCGTACGCATCGGCATCGTGGGTACTGCCGGCGAGCACACGGCTACGTCGACGAAAGTGCGTAATGTGCGCCAGCTCAAATTCCTCGACGCCGCACCCATTATCAGCGAGCGCGTCCGCGCCTTGCGCGCCAGCGGCGCGAAGATTGTTATCGCGCTCGCGCACGATGGCGCCCGTTGCGATCGAGAGAAGCCGGATGTCTGCTCCGGCGGCGGCCTCGACATCATCGAAAAGCTCACCGACACGCCCGACGTGTTCGTGATGGGTCATTCCCACACGAATATCGTGCTGCGTCGGCGTAATATGCCCGTGGTGCAGACGTCGTCGAATGGCCGAGCCATCGCGGTGGTGGACATCCCGCTGGAAGGCGGTCAGGCGCGCGCCGAGATCCGCCACGTGTACGGCGACGAGCGGGCGGGTGCCGATCCGATCGTCGACTCGATCGTGACGGCGGCCACCGCGAAGGTGCTGACACGGATGGATCGTCCGGTGGCGACCATTGCCGACGGGTTGCTGCGCCGCGGTAACCAGTACGCCTTGGGCAACCTCGTGGCTGATGCCGCACGGGTGAAGGGTAACGCCGACTTCGGCGCCTGGAACAACGGCGGTATCCGCACCGATATTCCGGCGGGCCCGATTACGTTCGGCGGCGTGCACAACATCTCGCCCTTCAGCAACGTGCTGGTGCGTATTCGCCTGCGCGGACGCGATCTCGTGGCGGCGGCCGAGCGGTGGGTCTGGAACGGTCGACCGAATTCGCATGTGAGTGGACTCACGATCGAATACGATCCCGCCAAGCCGCAGGGGCAGCGCATCGTGCGCGTACTCGGCGCCAACGGCGCGCCACTCGATGCCGACCGGATTTACTCGCTGGCCGTCAACGACTTCATGATCGACGATCCCGAAGGTGCCTCGCTGGCGCGCACGATTTCGGTCGAGGTGCTGACGGTGCGTGACATCGACATGCTGGCGAGCTACCTGCAAGCGCTGCCGCAGCCCGTGCGCGGCGATGCGACCGAACGTATTCGCGCCGTTGGCGCGGGAGCACCGAAATGAGTGATGTCGTTTCTCCGATGTCCGTCCCCGATTCGCTTCGGGTCTATGTGAACGAACGGAGCGTATCGGTGCCGCACGGTTCGCTGGCAGTCGACGCCGTCCGGGCGCTCTTCCCTGAACTGGCGACCGAAGTGGACGCCGGGCGTCAGCGTCTCACCGACAGCCGCGGCCTACCGGTAGACGCATCGCAGGCGCTCGTTGGGGGCTCGATCTATCGGGTCGTGCCGGTGCGCGATCAGGTCAACGCGGCGCCCGAGCTGGGTAGCGCCGAGGCGGGTAGCGCCGAGGCGGGTAGTGCCGAGGTGACGTCGTGAGCACGGTGAACCCGGCGTTTGTCGAGATCGTCCAGCGCATGCCGAAGGCGGATCTTCACTGTCACCTCGACGGTTCATTGCGGCCGTCTACGCTGCTCGAGCTGTCCGCGGAGCGCGGTCTCACGCTGCCGGTGTCGACGGCCGCGGCACTTGGCGAGTGGATGCGGGTGGACGACGCTCGCAATCTCGAGGATTACCTCGCACGATTCGACGTCACGCTGGCTGTGATGCAGGACGCGGCGTCGCTGGAGCGTGTGGCGCACGAATTCGTCCTCGATGCGGCGCTCGACGGCGTGCGCTATATCGAGGCGCGATTCTGTCCCGCGCTCAGTGTGCGTGCTGGTCTTTCACTCGACGACGTGATGCAGGCCGTGTTGCGTGGCTTAGCGCGCGGCGAGAAGGAGACGGGCACATTGGCGCGCGTAATTGTCTGCGCGCTGCGCAGCGTCCCGTGGCCGCATGCGATGGAAATGGCCGAGTTGGCGGTGGCGTACAAGGGCAAGGGTGTCGTGGCCTTCGACCTCGCCGGCGGCGAGCTTGGTAATCCAGCCTCGGCGCACGCATTGGCGTTCGACTACGCGCGCGCACACGATCTCGCCGTCACCGTGCATGCGGGCGAAGGCGATGGCCCGAACAGCATTCGTGACGCGCTACATCGCTGCGCTGCCGATCGGATCGGGCATGGAACGCGGTTGCGGGAAGATCCGTCGCTGGAGGCGTACGTGATCGATCATCGGATCCCGCTCGAAGTGTGCCCCACCAGCAACGTGCAGACGCGCGTGGTGCCCACCTTCGCCGATCACCCGTTGGCGCGCTATGTCGTCATGGGGGCGGTGGTCACGATCAATACCGACAACCGTCTGATGAGCGGCCTGTCGCTCACCGACGAGTACGTGCGCTGCGCGCAGCACCTGAACTTCGACATTGACACGCTGGCGATGCTGGCCATTACATCATTCGACTCGGCGTTCCTGCCGCACGTGGAGCGGGAGACGTTGCGCGAGAATATCGCGATCGAGATCGGCGACCTGCTCGCCAACGCCGAAGACATCGCGGTGACCGTATGAGCGAGCGCGCCTTCGCGACGGAGACGTTTGAATCGCAGCGGATGGCGCCGGGGGCCGCTGCCGCTGCGGTGGCGGCGGCGTACATCCGACAGCGTCTCGGCCCCGAGGCGCCCGTGCCCGTGTGCGGGATCGTGCTTGGCTCCGGCTTGGGCGGATTGGCCGACCGCATAGAGCGCGCGGTGCGAATTCCGTTTTCGCATGTACCGGGCTTTCCCCTGGCCACGGTGGCCGGACACGCCGGACAGCTCCTGGTCGGTATGCTGGGCGGTCGTCAGGTGTTTGCGCTGGCCGGTCGTTTTCACATGTACGAGGGACACGACGCGGCGTTGGCGGCGTTCCCCGTGCGCGTGATGCACGCGCTGGGGATCACGGTCTACTGCGCATCGAACGCGGCCGGTGGTGTGCGCCGCACCTTCAATCCGGGCGACCTCATGGTGATCTCCGATCATATGAACATGATGTTCCGCAATCCGCTGTTCGGGGCCGCGGAGCCGGGCGACGAACGTTTCCCTGACATGTCCGATCCTTACGACGCCAAGCTGCGCGCCCTGCTGCACGAGGCGGCGCGAACAACCGGCGTGCCCCTGCACGATGGGGTGTACTGCGGGTTGCTGGGGCCGACCTACGAGACGCCGGCCGAAGTGCGGATGCTGGAGCGGCTCGGCGTCGATGCCGTGGGGATGTCGACGGTGCCCGAGGTGATCGTGGCGCGCGCGCTAGGTATGCGCGTGGCCGCTGTATCGTGCATCACGAACAAAGCGGCTGGACTATCACTCGAGAAGCTCAATCACGCCGAGGTGATGGAAGCAGGTCGAGCGGTGGCCGGCCGCTTTGAAGCGTTGATCACCGAGTTCGTGGCGCGCCTGCCGTAGTGCGTCCCCTCGACGCCTATCGCTTCGCCGGCGTGCGCGGCAGCCCCGCCAAGCGCGTTTTGAATGTCTGAAAGGCGCGGGTGTCTCGGGTGAGGGACTTGAGGACCACCGGGTTGATTTTCCGGATTTCGGCTTCGGTGTTGGCCACGCGGCTTTCTTCGATCGGGTGCGAAGCGAAGAACGCATCCACCCCGCTCGGGTTGCGCTGGCGTTCAGCGATAAGAATGCGGAACATGCTCGGCATGCCGCGCGGGTCGATGCCGGCCCGCGTCACATACGTAACGCCGTACTTGTCAGCCGAGGCCTCGTCGTTGCGACTGAATTTCGCGAAGCCGGCCTGCGCACCGATCTGCACGGCCGCCCCCGCCACGCCTTGGCAGGCGGAGGGCACGAACAGGCAGAGCCCTGTGAGTCCGATGTTCGCCCGCTGCGCCTTGGCCATCTGCTGCATGCTATGGCGCTGTGTCACGTGGGCGATCTCGTGGCCGAGAACGCCGGCGAGTTCGGACATATTCGTGGACTTCTCGATGAGGCCACGATACACGTAGATATGGCCTCCGGGCACCGCGAAGGCATTGATCTCCGGCTGGTCAACCACGTTGAAACGCCAGGTCAGGCTTCGGTCGTCGGAGACCCGGGCGATCGAGTCGCCGAGCACGTTGATGTATCGCACGATGTCGGGGTCGCGGATCATGGGCAGCTCGCGCTCGACCTGCTGCGCGTAGTCGTTGCCCATCGCCACCTCTTGCGGCGTGGCCGGCACACACGCCGTCGCCGCGAGCAACGCCGTGAGGCCGATCATCGCCAACTTGCTGTTCCGTCGTGTATTCTCACGCATGGCTGTCGCCTGTCTGGAATGCTGGTCTGATGTCAAGGTGCTTCTATCGTCCAACATGGCATAGCCCGTGCCACGCGCTGAGTCTTACCCCACTCGCACCCGTTTGCATCCGTGAAGCTACTGAGCTTGGCTCGTGACCTGCAGCGCCGGAAAGCGCGTGATCGGCAGCACCGTTTTGTGGCGGAGGGGGTGCGCACCGTCGAGGCGCTGCTGGCATCGGGGCTACCGGTAGAGGGGATGCTCGTGACCGCGATCCTTCGTGATCAGGCCCGTGGACGGCAGCTGGTGGAGGTGGCCGACGGGAGGGGCATCGCCGTGGTCGAGGTGAGCGACGAGGAGCTCGAGAGCGCGGCGGGCACGGAGACCCCGCAGGGGGTTCTGGCCGTGGCGCCGATCCCGGAGCGGTCACTGCGGGCCCCTGAAGGCCCCTCCAGTCGATTCTTGGTGTTGGATGCCCTTCAGGACCCTGGTAACGTAGGCACGGTGATCCGGACCGCCGCGGCGCTCGGCGTCACGGCCACCGTCGCTTTGCCGGGAACCGTTGACCTGTGGAACGCTAAAGTCGTCCGTAGCACGATGGGCGCACTCTTCGTGCACCCGGCGTTGCCGATGTCGTGGGACGCGTTCGCGGAATTTGCCGCGTCGCACTCCGTGCCCGTCTGGGCGGCGGACACCGATGGGGTGCCTCTCGATCAGGTTGCGGCGGACTCCTTGCCAGCGCATCTGGCACTGGTGGTGAGTAACGAAGGGGCCGGGCTATCGGCACACGTCGCCGCGGCAGTCACGTCGCGAGTGGCAATCCGGATGGCGCCCGGTATCGAGTCGCTGAACGTAGCGGTGGCCGCAGGGATCCTGCTGCACGCGCTGCGTGTCGGGTAGTCGTTGCATCGTCGCCGGTTCGCCTTCGTTGTCTGGCCTTCGCCCCCTTCCGTGCTTCCACTCACTGCTGATTTCCTCGCGCTCGTACTGTTGCCGGTGTTCCTGCTCGGGGCCTCCATCGGGTCGTTCCTGAACGTGTGCATCGCTCGCTGGCCCGCCGAGCTCAGTGTCGTGCGTCCGCGCTCGCGCTGCCCGAAGTGCGAGCGCGCGATTGCCTGGCACGAGAACATTCCGCTGCTCAGTTGGCTCTTACTGCGGGGCAAGTGCCGCGGTTGCGGACTGCCGATTTCGATGCAGTATCCGGCCGTCGAACTGCTGGTGGCGCTGGGGTGGGTGGCGAGCTTTGTGGCCTTCGGATTGACCTTCGAGGCGCTGCGCGTCGCGGTGTTCGGCACGGTCCTGTTCGGCATCGCGGTAACGGATGCGATGACGTATCTGATCCCGGACGGCTTTACGATCAGCGGACTGGCGATGGTATTTGCGGCGGCGATCGCGAATTTCTTCATCGGCGAGACATCGCACTTCGCGTCGCCGTGGGCGGCGTTCATCGGTGCCTGCGCCGGCGCTGGGGCGATCACGATTATCGGCTGGCTCGCCGAAGTGATCATGAAGCGCGAGGCCATGGGCTTTGGTGATACGACACTCATGGCCGTGGTGGGCGCGGCACTGGGCGCGGAGCGCTCGTTGCTCACGATCATCGTAGGGGCATTCGTGGGTGCGGTGGTGTTTCTGCTCATTGTCGGACCCATCGTGAAGTGGCGCACGCGTGGTACCGATGCGGCGTTCGAGTTCCCCGATGTGCCGTTCGGTGTCTTCCTTGCGCCTGCTGCCATGCTCGTCTTGCTTTGGGGAGATCCCCTTATCGCGTGGTATCTGCAGCGCGCGTTCCCGACCTGATATCGATGCTGATGCGAGCTACTCTCCTCATTTCGACTCTTCGCCGCACGGTGCTGTACGCGCGCCTGCTGGGCGCCTGCGTTTCGCTCACCACGATCGCCGCCTGCGGCGAGAAGATGCCGAAGGGGGAGGGACCGTACGCGGAACTCGTCGCTGAGTTCGTGCCGAAAATCGAGAAGGAAACGGGACTGACGTTCAAAACGGCACCGCGGATCGAGTCGCGCACGCGTGACGAGGTCGGCGCGTTCGTGCGCCAACAGCTCGAAAGCGAACGGGCGCGCACGCAACTGGCCGGCCAGGAGTCGGCGTACAAGCTGCTGGGGATGGTGCCCGACACCATGAACCTGCTGGCGCTGCTGCAGAAGCTGCTCGAGGAGCAGATTGTCGGCTACTACGATCCCGCGACCAAGGTGCTGTACGTGGTGGATGGCGCCCCGCCGGTAATGCTGCGTCAGACGGTGTCGCACGAACTGGTGCACGCGCTGCAGGATCAGTACGTGAAGATCGACTCGGTGCAGGCGCAGGTGGACAACGCCGATCGTCAGGCCGCAGCGCAGGCCGTGCTCGAAGGCCAGGCGGTGTTGCTCCAGCTTCGCATGGACCCCAACGCGGGGCCGATGCTGAAGATGCCTGGGGGCTGGGATCGTATCCGCGACGCCATGAAAGATGCCCAGACGGGTATGCCGGTGTTTTCGGCCGCGCCGCGCTCGGTGCGCGAAGGGTTGCTCTTCCCGTATCTCGGTGGGGCCGATTTCGTGCGGCGGTTCATCCAAAAGCGTCCTGAGAAGGAACTGCTCACCGATCTCCCGATCTCCACTAAACAGATTCTCAACGACGCGGCCTACTTCACCGACAACAAGGCCGCGCGCGACGTGCCGGTCACGGTTGCACTGCCCGCGCCACGTACCGGCACGGTGGTGTACAGCAACAGCTTCGGTGAATTCGAAACGCGCTTGTTGTTGGTGCAGCATCTCAAGGACGAGGCGCTGGCCCGTCGCGGCGCGGGTGGCGGAGACGGCGACAAGTTCACGGTGATCCGCACGCCAGACGGCGATGCGCTGGTGTGGGCGACGGCCTGGGACTCGGCGGTGGACGCCGCCGATTTTCTCGACCTCATGGGCGATGCCGCGCGACGGCGGTACGAGTTGGCGCGCCTCGCGATCCCGGGCGGCGCCACGACACGGCACTACGATGTGCCGGCAAAGGGCACCCGAATCGCGAGAACGGTGACGCTCGCGCTGGAACAGCTGGGCGGCCAGCCCGTAGTGATATACATGGATACTCCCGCACGGATCGGCATCAAGCTGATCGACCCGGCCGGCATCACCGTCGTCCGCTAGCCCGATGGCGATCCCGCCGGTCGCGGTACCGGTCACGCCATCGGCGGCGGTACCGGCCGCCCTGCAGATCACGCCCGACGACGAAGTCAAACGCGTCCGGCTGGTGCAGATGAAGCGCGTGGCCACGCTGATGCTTGTCGGCGTGGCGCTGCTGTTCGTGGTCACGCGCCTGCTCGAGTCGCGGTATCCCTGGCTCGGCTTTGTGCGGGCGTTCGCCGAAGCCGCCATGGTGGGTGGCATTGCCGACTGGTTCGCGGTGACCGCCTTGTTCCGTCATCCGATGGGTATCCCGATTCCGCACACGGCCATCGTGGCGTCGCGGAAGGATCGCATCGGCACCGCGCTCGGCAATTTCGTGCAGCGAAATTTCCTCACGCGCGAGGTGGTCGCGTCCAAGATCGCGGCCATGAATCTTGGTGACCGCGCGGCGCAGTGGCTGGCGCAGCCCGAGAATAGTCGGCGCTTGGCCCGACACGCGGCGCACGGGCTGTCGGGTGCGGTGGGCGTGATGCGCGACGAAGACGTGCAGGAGATGGTGGATCGTGGCATCGTGTCGAGGTTGCGGCGCATGCAGGCGGCGCCGCTCATGGCGCGGTTGTTCGAGTTGCTCACGACCGGCGGTCGGCATCAGGCCCTGCTGGATGACGCCTTGCGCCTCGCCGCCAAGTTTCTGAACGAGAACGAGGCGATGATCCGCGAAAAGGTGAAAGCGGAGAGCCCGTGGTGGGTGCCCGGGGCGGTGGACAGTCGCGTGGGCGACAAGATCGTGAGCGGCGTGGAAAAGACGTTGGTGGCGGTCGCGGCCGATCCCGATCATCCCCTCCGTCAGCGCTACGACGAGGCGGTAGATCGCTTTGTGGCTTCGCTGCGGGAGAACCCTGACACCATCGCGCGCTTCGAGCAGATCAAGCTCGATGTGCTGGCCCACCCCGGGGTGGCGGATTTCTCGCGGGACGTGTGGGGCGATGTGAAGGCGCGCCTCGCCACCTACGCCGAGCGGCTGGCCGACGACGCCGAGAAGGAGCCGGACCAGATCGAGCGATGGTTGGCCGGGCTCGGGCAGGCAGTGCTGGAGGATCCGGTGCTCTCCGCCAAGGTAGACGGCTGGATTGTGGAGATCGTGTCGTACTCGGTGGAGCAGGCGCGCGAGGAAGTCGCGAAGTTGATCTCTGCCACCGTGGCGGCATGGGACGCCGATGCGACATCCCGGAAAATCGAACTGCAGATCGGTCGCGATCTGCAGTTCATTCGGATCAACGGCACGATCGTAGGTGGACTGGTCGGGCTGATCCTGTATTCGGCGGGGTTGCTACTCAACCGGTGACTGGCGTCGGCGCTACCGATCCAACGTGACCACGGTGGGGCGGTCATCCGATGTCGTCACCGCGCTGCTCACGTCGAGCGGCACGGCATCGGCCGGGTGCGTATCCGCATGCGGCAACAACGCGAGGTGCAACACTTCGTCCATGGTGGCTGCAAACGTAAACGCCATCTTGTCGCGCACTTCCTGCGGCACATCGCGCACGTCCTTCTCGTTGCCCTTCGGCATGATGACTTCGCGCAGCCCCGCGCGATACGCCGCCAGCACCTTTTCCTTCACGCCGCCGATTTCCAGCACTCGACCACGCAGCGTGACTTCGCCGGTCAGTGCGAGATCGCGACGCACGGGGCGGCGCGACAGGGCACTGGCAAGAGCGAGGGTGACCGCAATACCCGCCGACGGGCCGTCTTTGGGAATGGAGCCGGCGGGGAAGTGCAGGTGCATGTCCGACTCACGGAACTCGATATCCTCGATGCCGAGCGTAGTCGCGCGCGATCGCACGAACGAATACGCGGCGTCCACGGATTCGCGCATGACGTCGCCCAGCTGACCGGTCACGGTGAGCTTGCCGTTGCCCGGCATACGCAACGCTTCGATCGTCATGATGTCGCCGCCGGTGCTCGTCCACGCGAGTCCGGTCACGGCGCCGATCTCGGGCTCCATCTCGGCTTCTTCCATTGAGAAGCGCGGCGTGCCGAGGATCTCCTCGGCGCGCGCGATGCCGATCTCCCACGACGTGATGTCGCCATCGGCCTTGGCGCGGGCGCGCTTGCGCAGCAGTGACGCGAGTGACCGCTCGAACGTACGCAAGCCGGCTTCACGCGAATAGCGGCTGGTGATGAAGCCCAGCGTCTGCTCCGGTACGACGATGTCGTCGGTGGTGAGTCCGTGGTCTTCGAGCAAGCGCGGCATGAGATACCGCTGCGCGATCTCGACTTTCTCTTCGATGGTATAGCCGGCTATGCGGATCACTTCCATGCGATCGCGCAACGGACCGGGGATGTCGTACAGATTGTTCGCGGTGCAGATGAACAGCACGCTCGACAAGTCGAACGGTAGGTTCAGGTAGTGGTCCACGAACGACGTGTTTTGCGATGGATCGAGCACTTCGAGCATCGCCGCCGTGGGGTCTCCCGAGCTGCCGCCGTTGCTCATCTTGTCGATCTCGTCGATCATGATGACCGGGTCGCGCACTTCCACGCGACGCAGCGCCTGAATGAGCAGACCTGGCATAGCGCCCACGTAGGTGCGGCGGTGTCCGCGGATCTCCGCTTCATCACGCACGCCGCCCACCGAGATGCGATAGAACTCGCGGCCGATGGAGGTGGCGATCGCTTCGCCCAGCGACGTCTTGCCGGTGCCCGGCGGTCCCACCAAGCAGAGAATCGGACCGGTGGGATCGCCGCCGCGCAGTTTGCGCACTGCGAGATATTCGATGATGCGTTCCTTCGCTTCGTCGAGGCCGTAGTGACGATCGCTGAGTGCGTCTTCGACGTTGGCGAGCACGATTTCCTGATCGTCGGCGCTGCGCGCATGCCAAGGCAGGGCGAGTACCCAATCGAGATACGTGCGCAACACCTGATACTCGCTGGACGCGGGCGAGAGCATGCGCAGCCGCTCCGTTTCGCGGCGCGCTTCGGTGGCGACTTTCTCGGGGAGATGCGCGTCATCGATGCGGCGCAGCAAATCGACCGACTCCTTCTCGTTCGGATCGGCCTCGCCGAGCTCCGACTGGATCGCGCGTAGCTGCTGGCGGAGATAGAACTCGCGCTGATGCTGTTCGATCTTGACCTCGGTCTGCTTCTTCACGTCTTCCATCACGCGGGCGCGGGCGACTTCGCGCTCGAGCCGTGAGAGAATGAAGCGGATGCGATGACCGATATCGAGACGCTGCAGCACTTCTTCCTTGTCGGAGATGCGCAGGTTCATGTTCGTGGCCGCGAGATCGGCGAAGCGTCCGGGATCGGACACGTTCATCTTGAGGATCTGCGGCACCTCGTTGGGAATGCGATCGACCAACTCGGCCAGCGTTTCGGCGGCGGATACGGTACGCGCCACCAGCTCATCGAGCTCCAGCACGTCGGCCGGCGTTTCCTTGGCGCCCTGGATTTGCGCGATGGCGAACGGGTTCACCTGATCGATGGCATCGATCGTGATGCGCCGCAGTCCCTGTAGAGTGATCTGGACCGTATCGCCGGGCAGGTTGATGCGCTCGTGCACTCGAGCCGCCACGCCCACCCGTCCAATGAAATTGTGCGGATCGATCGCCTCGTCTCCATCTCCGGAGGCAACGACGAGCGCGACCACCAGCCCGGATTCCTCATGCGCTCGGAGGAGCGCGAGGTTTTCGGGGGCGCCCATCTGCACCGCGATCGTCCCTAACGGGTAGACGATCGTGGAGCGCAGCGCCATCATGGGCAGCGTTGGGGGCAGCTCGGCGCGAAGAATTTCTTCCTTGCGCTGGCCGCGAGGCATCGGGATGCTGGGGTACCGCGGATTCGATCGTGACACGTGACGGGCAAAGAAAGTGACAGCGTGATCCGAACTACATCAATCTAGGCTGAGCGAAAAGACGTACGACGTGTGCTTCCGACGCAAGTTGCGTCATGGGTGGCCCGTTCCGTCACCCCCTTGTCCCGAAACCGGTGTGCGGCGTCACGGCCCGGCTCGGGTGCCGTGACCGGACGGCCCCGTGACGAGTGCGGACCCCTGAGCCACTTCGTGATAGTTGTATGAGGAGACCGCGTGGGTTAGCCTTTCCAGTCTATGTTTGACGAGCTCTCAGACAAACTCGGGAACGTCTTCGCGAAGCTTCGCGGACGTGGCGTTCTCACCGATGCCGACATCAAGGAAGGACTGCGCGAAGTTCGGCGCGTCCTCCTCGAAGCCGACGTGAACTTTGCGCTTACCCGTGAGTTCCTCGAACGGGTGGAGGCGAAGGCCGTCGGCGTGTTGCAAATCAAGACGATCCAGCCAGCTCAGCAGTTGGTGAAGATTGTCCACGACGAGTTGACCGCGATGCTCGGCGAGCGGCGCGAGGGGCTCAAGATGAGCACCGTGCCGCCAACGATCATCATGATGGTCGGCCTACAGGGGTCGGGTAAAACGACCACCGCCGGCAAGCTCGCCCGCAAGCTGATGCTCGAGAATAAAGCGACGCGACTGGTGGCGGCCGATGTGTACCGCCCCGCCGCCATCGACCAACTCGAGACGCTTGGGAAAGCGCTGAATGTGCCGGTGTACGCTGATCGCGACACGAAGGACGTCGTCAAGATCGCGAAGGCCGGTATCGACCAAGGCATGCGGGCTCGTGATCGCGTGGTCATTGTCGATACGGCCGGTCGTTTGCAGATCGACGCCGACATGATGGACGAGCTCAAACGGCTCAAGGCGGCGATCAAGCCCGACGAGATTCTGCTTGTGGCCGACGGCATGACCGGTCAAGAAGCGGTCAAGATCGCGCAGGGCTTCGATGAAGCGCTGAACGTGACCGGTGTCATCCTGACCAAGCTGGACGGTGATGCGCGCGGTGGTGCCGCGCTATCGATCTACGGCGTGCTCAAGAAGCCGATCAAGTACATCGGTGTCGGCGAGAAGCCGGATGCGCTCGAGGAGTTTCATCCGGAGCGGATGGCCGGGCGCATTTTGCAGATGGGCGATATCGTGTCGCTGGTGGAGAAGGCGCAGGAAACCTTCGATGCCACCGAAGCGAAGAAGCTCGAAAAGAAGGTTCGCCGGGAAGGCATGGATCTCGAGGACTTCCTTACGGCCATGCGGCAGATGCAGAAACTTGGCCCGCTCGAGAATCTGCTGAAGCTGTTGCCGGGCGTGAACTCGAAGATGCTGAAAGACGTCAAAATGGACCCGAAGCGCATGAAGCACATCGAGGCCATCGTGCTGTCGATGACGCCGCAGGAGCGGAAGAAGCCGGAGATTTTGAACGGCTCACGTCGCGCGCGGATCGCGAAGGGCTGCGGTCGCCCGGTGAGCGAGATCAACAAGCTGCTCGAACAGTTCCGCGAAATGCAGAAGATGATGAAGAAGATGGGCGGCGGTCCCGGCGGCGCCGGGCCCGGCGGTGGCGGTGGAAAGGGGGGCGGCGGTATGCCCCGAATGCCATTTGGCGGCGGCGGGATGTTCGGAATGCGGTGAACGAAACGGCGAGCGTTAGCTCGCCGTTTCTGTGCTGGGCAGCGCCGTATCGAGTCCCGGCCACGAAGGGAGGTTGTACACCACCAGCGTGCGCAGGTAGTGTTGCCCCTCCGCGTCATGCCGCGCGAGCACGGCCGCGGCGCCACGCGCCACCGACTCGGCGTCGGCATACGGCGGTTCGAGCTCCTCGGGAATGACACCGGCCTCGTGCGTTACGCCGACGGCATCGAGAAAGGTGATCTGGATCTGCGGCTCGAGATCGACATAGAGCAGCTGCAGTAGCTCCAGCTCATCCTGCGGCGACTGTGCATTCAGTCGCACGAATTCTCGGGCGAGCTTGTCGACCGGCCACGACAGAAGCGTGGCGGCGCGAAACCCGCCGCCTTTGGCGGCGAGGCGCTGCGAGTACAGCGTGCGCGCGCCCTTGTGCTTGGCGAGGGCGGACGTAACGAGCAACAGGCGCCGCTCGGGCGTCAGTGCGCGATAGGGAGTAGGTGACTTGGCCATTGACGCAACCTAGCGGGACGGGGGGCGCTTTTCCGAGGCCTCTGTCATCCGGGCGACCACCCGACGCGCGATTTCATCGGCCAGTCCTTCGCCGGCCAAGATCGGCGCGGTTACGCGCCCGATTGGCGGCGGGCCCGCCGCGACGCCGGACAAGCGTCGATCGGCCAGATGATCAGCCGCGTCCTGCGAGTCGATACCGGTCGCCAGTTCGTGCAGGATGCCGTCCTTGAGGCTGTAGACGAGTCCGTGCAACAACGGCCGCCGGCCGCGCGCCCAGGCCTGCTGGATGATCGGCGTTTCAGAGAGGTGGTAGAGCTGCTCGAGCACGTTCAGCTCCACGAGGCGGTCGAAGCGCGCCTGCGGATCGGCGATCGCGTCGAGCTCCACCTTGTTCCAGCGCAGTACGTTGCGAATGGGGCCAAGCCAGTGGTCCACCAACCCATGCTGCTGACCGGACATCGCGGCCTTCACCCCACCGCAACCGTAGTGACCGGTCACGATGACGTGCTTCACGTCGAGCACTTCGACGGCGTACTGCAGCACGCTCATCGCATTGATGTCGCTCGGCATCACAAGGTTTGCGATGTTGCGATGCACGAACAGTTCACCCGGTTTCGTGCCGGTAATCGAGTTGGCCGGCACGCGGCTGTCGGCACATCCGATGTACAGAAACAACGGTTCCTGACGCTGAGCGCTTTCGCTGAAGAAATCAGGATCGCTGGCTTTGACTCGGGCGGCCCAGGCACGATTGCCTTCGATGATACGACGGAATTCTTCCATGAGGAGTTCTCGGGGTCGTCAGGAAATGGTGCGCACGTGCGCCGGGGTCAGCTCGGCTTCGGGAATGCCGACGAGGCGGTAATCGATGTCGCGAGCCTTGGCGGTTTCGCGGAACAGCAGGAGCACTTCAAGGGCATCGTAGTCGAAGCGCGTAGTGCGTCGACCGTCGATTTCCACGCGGGAGCCGGGCGCCATCGCATTGAGCGCGCGAGCGAGACTGGCCTTGCTGAGGAACGTCACCTGCTCAGGGAGCGCATAGCGCGTGAGCACCGCGCCGGGCGGGCTGATGCGCGATAACGCAGGGCTGCGCAGATGCTCCATGATGATGAAGCCAATGCCGATCACGAGGCCAACCCCGATACCGCGCAATACATCGGTGAACACAATGGCCGCGACGGTGACCATGAACGGAATGAAGTGGCTGTAGCCGAGACGCCAGGCGGTAGCCCACAACGCGGGCGCGGCAAGACGGAATCCGGTGACCAGCAGGACCGAGGCGATCGCGGCCAACGGTGTGCGATTCAGTATGAAGCCGAGGGCGACGACGGCAATGAGCATCAGTACCGCATGCACCATGGCCGATAAGCGCGACTTCGCGCCGGCGTCGACGTTTGCCGAGCTGCGGATCATGACGCCGGTGATCGGCAAGCCGCCGAGCAGGCCCGCCAGGATATTGCCGGCACCCTGCGCCAACAGTTCGCGATTGACGGGCGCGTCGCGACGCTGCGGGTCGAGCTTGTTTGTGGCTTCGAGACTGAGCAGTGATTCGAGGCTAGCCACGAGACCGATGATCAGCGCTAGCTGCCACACGACCGGGCTGGAGAGCGCACTCCAGTCGGGGAGTTTGACGTGCTGCATAAGATCCCCACCGGTGATCGTCGGCAACGACACCAGGTGCGTGCCGCGGATCGCGAAGTCGGGAAGGACAAGGCGGAGCACTTCGTTCACCGCGACGCCGATGCCGACGGCCACCATCGGTGCGGGCAGCAGCTTCATACGCGCGAACGGCGAGCGCGGCCACCAGAGCATGACGCTGACCCCGAGCAACGCCGCGGCGACCGCGCCGGGCTGAATCTGCTGCAGCGCTTCGCCGAGTGAGCCGATGGTGGTGGAGCCCGATGACTCGATGAACGACATGTCGCCCTCGTAGTCGCCGTCGTACCCCAGCGCGTGCGGCAGCTGCTTCAAGATGAGCGTGAGGCCGATACCGGCCAGCATGCCTTTGATGACCGACGACGGCACGTAGTACGCGACGACGCCGGCGCGAAGGCCACCGAGTAACAGTTGCAGGATGCCGGCGAGGACAACGGCTGGCAGCAAGCGTTCAAAGCCGCCCACCTGCTGAATGCCGAGGAGCACCACGGGCGTGAGGCCGGCCGCCGGGCCGCTGACCATGAGCGGTGACCCTGATAAGGCGCCAACCACGAGTCCGCCCACCACGCCGGCGATAACGCCGGAGATAAGCGGAGCGCCGGAGGCGACGGCGATGCCGAGACAGAGCGGCAGGGCGATGAGGAATACGACGATGCCCGCCGGCACGTCGTCGCGCCACGTGTCGAACAGGCTGGTTCGTGCGACGAGGCGGACCTCAATGGCGGCGCCGGGTGGATCGATCGTTCGGGTTCCCATCATGCGTCAGGATTCAGGGGCGGGGAGCTGGCAGCTACGTTGAAGCGGAAGCGATGTACAATACATAACCTCTGTCGAGGGGTTCCCCGAGGGAAATCCGGTCGACGGCGCTGACGGTTCCGGTAGGCGTCCGCAGCGCGTAACGTCCGTTTATGACTCGATTCATCCGTTTTCGTGCAGTACGTCGACTGGCTGCGTTGCTGGTTGTGGCCGCCTGTTCTGCGCCGGCAGACTATGACGTTGTCATTCGTGGCGGCACCGTGTTCGACGGCTCGGGCGGGGCACCGACCGCGTCGGACGTGGCGATTCGCGGTGATTCCATCGTGGCCATCGGCACGATCGGCGGGACCGGACGGATCGAAATAAACGCGTCGGGACTGGCGGTGGCCCCCGGCTTCATCAACATGCTGAGCTGGGCTACGGAGTCGTTGATCGAAGATGGACGCAGTCAGAGCGACATCCGACAGGGAGTGACGCTGGAAGTCATGGGCGAGGGCGAGTCGATGGGGCCGCTGTCCGATACGCTGCGCGCCGACATGCTGTCTCAGCAGGGCGACATCACCTTCCCGATTACCTGGCGCACGTTACGGGGGTATCAGGATTCGCTGGTAAAGAAGGGCATCAGCACCAACATCGCGTCGTTCATCGGCGCGACCACGGTGCGGATCAATCATGTGGGATGGGACGATCGCGCTCCCACGGCGGCAGAACTCGACGCGATGCAGGCCGAAGTGCGTTCGGCGATGGCAGAAGGGGCGCTCGGCGTGGGCTCGTCATTGATCTACGCGCCGGCTTTTTATGCGAAGACGCCGGAACTGGTGGCGCTCATGAAGGCCGCCGCGCCATTCGGTGGCATGTACATCTCGCACATGCGCAGCGAGGGCGCGCGCCTTGAGGAAGCCGTGGAGGAGTTGATCACGATTGCCCGCGAAGCCGGTGTGCGCGCGGAGATCTATCACCTGAAGGCCGCCGGCGAGAGCAACTGGCCGAAAATGGAGAAGGTGCTGGCGCGCATCGAAGCCGCGCGCGCCGAAGGACTGGAGATCACGGCCGACATTTATCCGTACACGGCCGGTGCCACCGGACTCGACGCCGCGATGCCGCCCTGGGTGCAGGAAGGCGGCTACGCCTCGTGGGCGAAGCGTCTGCAGGATCCGGCCATCCGCCAGCGCGTTGCCACGGAGATGCGCACGCCAACCGACCAGTGGGAAAGCCTGCTGCTGGCCGCCGGGTCGCCGGAACGCGTGGTCCTGTCGGGCTTCAAGGCCGACTCGCTCAAGCAGTACACCGGAAAAACTCTTGCGGCGGTGGCAACGATGCGTGGTACCACACCGGAGGAGACGGCGATGGATCTGGTGGTGAAAGACGGCACGCGCGTGGGCACGATCTACTTCATTATCGACGAAGACAACATCGTGAAGCAGATCAGGAAGCCGTGGGTGAGCATCGGCTCCGATGCCGGCTCGCTGGCATCGGAAGGCAAGTTTTTGAAGAGCAGTCCGCATCCGCGCGCCTACGGGAGCTTCGCGCGCGTGCTTGGCAAGTACACGCGCGACGAACAGGTCCTCACGCTGCAGGAAGCCGTGCGGCGCATGTCCGCGCTCCCGGCCAGCAACCTCCGGCTCGCACGTCGCGGCATGCTCAAGCCCGGCTACTTCGCCGATGTGGTGCTGTTCGACCCCAAGACCATTCGCGACAATGCGACGTTCGAGCAGCCGCATCAGTACGCCAGCGGCATGCGTCACGTATTTGTGAACGGCGTGCAGGTGCTCAAGGATGGTGAACACACGGGCGCGAAGCCGGGCCGTGTCGTACTCGGTGCCGGAGCCAAGCGATGAGCGACGGCATCAGCACACGGCGGGAGTTTCTGCAGGCCGCTGGCATGGTCGCGGCGGTGGTCAGCAGTGACGTGCGGTTCGGCATCAACGTGCGCCCGGGACGTCCCGCGCACGATCTGGTGATTCGTGGCGGCACGATTTTCGACGGGAGCGGCGGAGCCCCCCGCCTCGCCGACCTCGCGATCAGTGCGGGACGTATTGCGGAGATCGCGCCGCGCATTGGCGGCGCCGGTGAAGAAGAGATCGACGCGCGCGGACTCGCGGTTGCGCCCGGCTTTGTGGACATCCACTCGCATGGCGACGGCTCGTTGCTGGACGATCCGCGCGCCGAGTCGGTGGTGCGTCAAGGCATCACGACGATCGTGGCCGGTGCCGACGGGAGTTCTCGCTTTCAGGGAGACGGGGCGCACAGCTTCAACGCGTGGGCCACCGCGCTCGAGGCGGCGCGACCGGCGGTGAATGTGGCGGCGATGATCGGCTTGGGTAGCGTGCGCGGCGCCGTGGTCGGTGATGACGATCGGAAGGCGACGGCTAACGAACTCCAGCGGATGGTGCGCATGGTGGAGCAGGCCATCGCCGCCGGCGCCTGCGGGGCGTCGACCGGACTGGAATACACGCCGGGGGCGTTCGCGAGCGCGGAGGAGTTGATCGCGCTCTGTCGCCCGCTGGCCGCCAAGCGGTTGCCGTACGCCACCCACATGCGCAACGAAGACGACCGCGTGCTCGACTCCATCGACGAGTCAATTGCGGTGGCGCGTGGAGCCGGATGCCCGCTACAGATTTCACACTTGAAAATGCAGGGCACGCGGAACTGGCCGAAGCTGGACACCGCATTGGCGCGCATCGCCACTGCGCGCGCGGCGGGTATCGACGTGCAGTTCGATGTGTACCCGTACGAAGCGTATTCGACCGGACTCACCAACCTGTTTCCGGTGTGGAGTCGAGACGGCGGCACCAACGCTTTTCTGGCGAGACTCAAAGACCCCACGGTGGCGCCGCGCATTCGCACGGAGGCGCTGGCCAAAGTGGAGTTGATCGGCGGCTGGGAAAACGTACAGATCTCGCGAGTGGCCGAAGCCATCGACCGCGACGCCGAAGGCAAGCGCCTGGGCGCCTACGCGTCGGCCAAGGGGGTCGACCCATATCTAGCGGCGGTCGGCCTCCTGGAACGCAACCGAGCCGACGTAGGCATGCTGGGCTTCGCGATGAGCGAAGATACCATCGACCGCCTGCTGGCCCACGAGTTCAGCATGGTTTGCTCCGATGGTGGCGCCTTCGCGATCGACGGCCCCACGCGGCGCGGCAGCCCGCACCCGCGCGGCGCCGGCACCTTTCCGCGGGTCCTTGGCCGCTACGTGCGCGAGCGGAAGGCGCTCTCATTGGCCAGTGCGATCCGCAAAATGACCGCGGTGCCCGCGGCCCGCGTGCACTTGGTCGATCGCGGGAAGCTCGCCCCCGGTATGGCGGGCGATGTCGTGGTATTCGACACCGCCCGGGTGGCCGATACGGCCACGTTTGCCAACCCGTTCCAATACCCGCTGGGCATGGCGGCGGTGGTCGTGAACGGCGTGATCTCGGTGCGCGACGGTCAACGGCCATCGGCCGGGGCGGGGCAAGTACTTCGTCCCGCGTAATCACGCGCTATCCCTCAACGTCTGCCGCCACCGGACGTAGCACTGAAGTAGCCCTTCGTCCCGCCTCTCCTCATGATCCCTGAGATGATTCGCCGAACACTCTTCCTCTCGATCTCGGCGGCCTGCGCCGCACTGCCCCTTGGTCTCCCGTTGGGCGGCCAAGCCAAGCCGGCCACCACCCCGGCTCGTGCGGTCGCCAAGCCCGCCGTGAAAGCGCTCGCCGCGCCGATGATGGCGTCGGCTGACCCCGCTCTGTTCAAGGGGCTCAGCTACCGTCTCGTTGGCCATTCCCGTGGTGGCCGTGTCACCTCGGTGACCGGTGTGCCGTCGCAGCCGAAGACGTTCTACGCCGGCGTGGCCAGCGGTGGCGTGATGCGCACGACGAACGGTGGTGACTCATGGGATTTCATCACCGACAACAAGATCCCCCTCGGCTCGATCGGCTCGATCGCGGTGGCGGAATCGAATCCGAATATTGTCTACGTGGGCACCGGTTCGGACGGCGTGCGCAGCAACGTGTCCACCGGCCGCGGCGTATACAAGAGTGTGGACAACGGCGCGTCGTGGCAGTTCAGCGGACTCTACGATGCGGGACAGATCGGCGCCGTGCGCGTCCACCCGACCAATCCGGACATCGTCTGGGTGGCGGCGTATGGAGACATCTTCAAGCCGAACAACGAGCGCGGCATCTTCAAGAGCACCGATGGCGGCAAGTCGTGGAAGAAGACGCTGTACGTGAGCGACAGCACGGGCGCGATGGATGTCGAGTTGCAGCCAGGTAATCCGAGCGTCGTGTACGCGTGGATGAACCACATCGAGCGGAAGCCGTGGTCAATCATTTCCGGCTCGCGCGAAGGTGGCTTCTACAAGAGCACGAACGGCGGTGACAGTTTCACCAAAATGGTGGGCGGACTGCCGAACCAGATCACCGGCAAGGGCAACTTGGCGGTCACGGCGGCCAACCCGAACCGCATTTATGCACTCGTGGAAGCGATGCCGGGCGGCGGGCTCTATCGCTCCGATGATGCCGGTGCGAGTTGGGCGCTCATGAACAGCACTCCCGGCCTGATCACGCGGCCGTTCTACTACACCTCGTTGGGCACGGATCCGTCGAACGCCGACGTCGTGTTCGCCGGCGCCGAGACGTTCTACAAGAGCACCGACGGCGGCAAGACCGTGGCGCCGTTTCGCACGCCGCACGGCGACAATCACGACATCTGGATCAATCCGACGAACAGCAACACGATGGTGCAGTCGAATGACGGTGGTGCCAACGTGTCGTTCGACGGCGGCAAGACGTGGAGCTCGCAAGACATTCAGCCCACGGCCGAGTTTTACGGCGTGTGGCTGGATAACGCGTTCCCGTACAAGCTGTACATGGCGCAGCAGGACAACAGCACGTACATCGTGCCGAGCAACAACGACGTGTTCAATATGAGCACCGTGCGCACGGGGCCGGGCTGCGAAACGGGGCCGATCATTCCGCACCCGAGCGACCGGAATCTCATTCACGGCAACTGCAAGGGGCAGTATGCCCTGATGAACGTCGAAGCCGGCGTGACCAAGAATTATTGGATCGGTGCGCAATCGCTGTACGGCAACGATGGCGGTGATCTCGAGTATCGCATGCAGCGCACGACGCCGATGGCGTTGTCGCCGCACGATCCGAAGGTGTTGTACTACGGCTCGCAGTATCTGCATCGCACGCGGAACAACGGGGCGACGTGGGAGAAGATCTCCCCCGACCTCACCTGGTTCCCGAAGTGCTGCCAGGGCGGCAGCGGCGAACCGATCACGCGCGACGTGACGGGTGAAGAGTTCTACAGCACGTTGTACGCGATTACGGAATCGCCGCTGGAGAAGGGCGTGATCTGGACGGGGTCGAACGACGGTCCGTTCTCGGTGACGCGCAACGATGGCAAAACCTGGGCGCGCGTGACGCCGAAGGAACTCGGTGAAGGTGGACGCGTGGCGTGGATCGAAGCGTCGCCGCACCGGAAGGGCTCGGCCTACTTCGCGACCTACCGCTACCTGCTGGGCGACTACAAGCCGTACATCTATCTCACGAACGACTACGGCAAAACATGGAAGTTGCTCACTGATGGCAAGAACGGTATTCCGGCCGATGCGCCCACGCGCGTGGTACGCGAAGATCCCGTACGTGAAGGGCTGTTGTACGCCGGCACCGAGTTCGGTCTCTACATCTCGTTCGACAACGGTGGCCACTGGCAGCCGTTCAACCTGAACATGCCACAGATACCGATCAACGACATCAAGGTCCATCGCGGCGATCTGGTGATTGCCACGCAGGGGCGCTCGGCGTGGATCATGGACAACATCTCGGCGTTGCAGCAAATCGGTCCCGCCACGCAGAACGCAGCGCTTACGCTGTTCTCGCCGCGTGACGGCTATCGCACGACCACCACGCCGGCGCTGCTCGGTCCGGCGGTGGACTATTTCCTGGCCAGCGCGCCGGGCGACACCGTGCGCATCGAGATTCTGGATGCGGCGGGCAAGGTGGTGAACACATACAAGAGTGGCATTGTGCCGCAGGCCCCGCGTCCGCGCTTCGGCGGCGACGATGACCCCGATGCCGCGATGATGGAAGGCCGTGGTCCGCGTCAGCCACTCGTCGCGCCAACGGTCAACCTGGTGACCAAGAACGCCGGCATGAACCGCTTCGTGTGGGGTGCCCAGCACTCCAACGGACTCGGTTCGCCGCCGGGCACGTACTCGGTGAAGGTCACCGCTGGTGGCATCACGAAGTCGGTGCCGCTGCGCCTGCGGATCGATCCGCGTTTGGCAGCCGACGGCACCACCGAAGCGGATCTGCAGGCGCAGTACACGCACAACCTGAAGATGCGCGAGATGGTAGCCGACGTGAACGCGCTGCTGGTGCGCGTAAAAACGGCGGAAGCCAAGTACAAGGGGGCTACCGGCGCCGCGGCGGATACCGCGACGAAGGTGAAGGAAGTGAGTGACATCGTGAACACGCAGCCCATTCGTTACGGCAAGCCGGGACTGCAAGCGCACATCACGTATCTGGCCGGTATGACGGCGCGAGCCGACCAGAAGGTCGGGCAGGACGCGTACCAGCGGTACACGTTCCTGCGCAAGGAATTGGAAGCGGCGAAGGCCAAGCTCGATCGCGCGATCGGGCCGGCCACGCGCATGTAGTCGCGATCGATGCTCGAGGCGATTCGCAAGTTGATTGGAGACAGCGTGCCGGGGACCCCCGGCGCGCACTCCCGGGGGCATATGCACGACGTGCGCGTTGCGGCGTGCGCCCTGCTGGTGGAGCTGGCCTGTGCCGACGGTGACTTCAGCGAGGCTGAGCAGGCGCGGATCATGGACATCCTGCAGCGGCAGTTCGGCGTGGACGAAGCCGGTGCGAAGCAGATGCTGGCCGAAGCGGCGGCGGCCAATCACGACGCGGTGGACCACTTCGTGTTCACACGGCGGGTGGTGAAGGACTACGACGTCGCGCAGCGCATCGTGCTGGCGGAGCTGATGTGGCAGGTGGCGCTGGCCGACGGCTCTCTGGATAGCCAGGAGTCGTACGTCATGCGGAAGCTGGCCAGCCTGTTGCAGCTGGAGCCGGCGTTTCTGGCCCAGGCACGGAAGAAGGCGCAGTAGGGGCGACGTCGCCGCCGGGAACCCTTCCGGCGCCGATCGGGTAAACTTCCCAGTTGTTCGCTGCGCCTTTCATCCCGTATCCGACTCTACAAACACTATGTCGCTTTCCCGTACGCTTTTCCGCGGCGCCTACGCCGTGGCCGCTCTTTCCCTGATCTCCGTGTCGGCCTCGGCCCAGGGCGCCATGGGCGGCATGAAGATGGATTCCAAGGCGCCCGCGTCGCCGCGCGACTCGGTGATCACCACGATCGCCGGCGCCAACATCAACGTGAACTACGGCCGCCCGTCCAAGCGCGGTCGCGTGCTGTTCAATGGCCTCGGTGACATGAAGTGGGGAATGGTGTGGCGCACGGGTGCCAACGAAGCCACGCACTTCACCACGGCCAAGCCGCTGGCGTTCGGCGCGATCACGGTGCCGGCCGGTACGTACACGCTGTTCACGAAGATCGAAGAGAACGGCAAGTGGGAGCTGATCGTGAACAAGCAGACGAAGCAGTGGGGCACGGCTTATGACCCGAAGCAGGATCTCGTACGCATTCCGATGACGGTGACGAGCAACAACCCCGTGGTCGAGAAGATGGAGATCATAGTGAAGCCGGCGGGTAAGGGCGGCGAGATCATTATCGCGTGGGACAATTACAAGGCCGTGGCGGGGTTTACGGTTAAGTAGGGAGTAGGGGGGGTACGGAGCGAGTTCGCTTCGTACCCCGTTTTTTTGCACCCGGGCGATTTGCTACGACTCCGTTGGTCTTGAATCCTCGGGACGAGTGCCAAGAACGTTCGATACTGGACGCGGTGATGGCGTCGAATCGCGAGCTGTTGCCATGTCATTTCAAAAAACGTGGGAACATCGACCGGATCTGTGGTCTTCTATCGTCTCTACCGTAGCCCCGGTAATGAGGCCTTCCGTTCAGAGCGAGGTCAGTAAAGATGTCGCGCAACAAACAGCGGCGCAGTGCTGCGATTGTCATACTTGTATCCGCGTTCGCATCATTCCTGCTATCGGTGACGCTGTGGTTCACGGGCCACCACGACCAAGGATTGTACGTCGGACTGTGGGTTCCGTCGATTTTGTCGTTTGGTAGCGTCGCGCTTCTCATCGACCGCGACCGCAGTGAATAATCTTGTGCTGTTCGCTGCGGGGCTGGTGGTTGGCATCCCTGCTGGAATCGTCGTTGTCGCCCTCGTATTTGCAGCGGGCGTCGACGAGCGTTCGCAGAAAGCCCGTGATGCGCGCGGCGAAGCAGGAAGCACGTAGTTGCGCTGACCGACGTCGCGCGATTTCGCGTAGGTCACGCTCTTGTTCAGTGCCCGATTGCCCCCGCGTCCCGGTCGCGCGGGTCTGCCGCACCCTGCCGCACACCCTTGGCGTTCACGAAGATTGAATGCGCGGTGCCCTGATTGCCGCCCAGTCGCACGGTGTGGCCCATGGCTTCCAGTGCCTTCACCGTTTCCGGTAAGGTGCCGTAGCGTTCCATGGTGATCACGTTCGGCAACCACTGATGATGTAAGCGCGGCGCGTTCACGGCGTCTTGCACGGGCATCTGAAAGTCGACCAGATTAAGCACGACTTCCATCACGGTGTTGATGATGGTGCGTCCGCCGGGGCTGCCCACGACGGCTACGAGCTTGCCGTCTTTGGCGAGAATCATTGGTGTCATGCTGGAGAGCATGCGCTTGCCGGGCTGCGCGATGTTGGGCGTCGTACCCACCAATCCCGTGCTGTCGGTGAGGCCGGGTTTGCCGTTGAAATCGCCCATCTCGTTGTTCAGCAAAAATCCGGCGCCGTCCACCACGGCACCTAAGCCGTAGCCAGCTTCGAGCGTGTATGTGACCGACACCGCCATTCCGTCTTTATCGACCACCGAGTAGTGCGTGGTCTCGTCGCTCTCGTAGCCCTGCGCCACATCGGCCGGTGACGACGGCGACGCCTTGTCGTTCATGATGGAGCGGCGTAACTCCGTGGCGTAGGCCTTGCTCATCAGCTTCTCGAGCGGCGGCTTGGTGAAATCGGGATCCCCGAGGTACAGCGCGCGATCACGGAACGCCCTCCGCATGCTCTCCGCCAGATAGTGCACGTACTGCGGGGAGTTGTGGCCGAAGCGCTTGAGGTCGTAGCCTTCGAGAATATTCAGCATCTCGATCATCGCGGTTCCACCGGAACTCGGCGGCGGCATCGAGATGATCTCGTAGCCGCGATACGTGCCCTTCACCGCGGCGCGCTCGGCTGGCTGATAGGCCGCCAAGTCGGCTTCGTTGATCAATCCACCGTGCGACGCCATTTCCCGGGCGATCAGCTTAGCGGTGGTGCCCTTGTAAAAGCCGTCGCGCCCCTGGTTACGCACGCGCGTGAGTGTCTTCGCCAGATCTCCCAGCACGAGCTTCTCACCGGCGGCGTAGGGCTGGCCGGATTTGTAATATGCCGCGATGGACGCGGGATAGGCGGCGAGCTTGTTGCGCGTGCCGGCCAGCGAAGCGGCCAATCCGGACGGAATCACGAAGCCATTACCGGCCAGCTTCACCGCCGGGTCAACCAGCTTCGCCCACGAGACCTTGCCGTACTTCTGGTGCGCATGCGCGAAGCCGGCCACCGTACCGGGCACGCCCACGCTTTTGTGCGAGCTGTGGTGAATGCGTGCGGAGTAGGCGCCCGTGCTATCGGTGAACATTTCCGGTGTCGCGCGAGACGGCGCCTTTTCGCGGAAGTCGATCGTGGTGGTTTTGCCATCGGCGAAGCGCACCACCATGAATCCGCCCCCGCCGATGTTGCCGGCGGTGGGGTAGGTGACCGCCAGGGCGAACCCGGTGGCGACGGCGGCGTCGATGGCGTTGCCGCCCTTGGCCAAGACGTCGCGGCCGGCCTGGCTGGCGATCGCGCTCGCTGAGACCACCATGCCCTTGGGGGCGTTCACGGCTGCACGAGGAGCCCGCGCGGCGGCGGGTTCCTGCGCGCCGAGGAGACCGCTGAAGGCGAGCGAGGCGACCGAAGGCCAAGCGGCCATCAGAGCACGCGACGCGACGAGATTCGGCGGGCGTCGCCGGGAGAGCAGAGAGGGGATCATGGGGGCGTGGAGGGAGGGGTGACGTATGCCGAATCTACTTTCGCTCGAGCGCCGTCATGAAGGGTTCGTATTTGGAGCCAGGATGCCAGAGCACCCAGCCGTTGTAGCCGGCGTCGTACACGGCCTTGATCTGTTGACGCACCTCGTGGGCACCGTAGGGCGGCTGGCCCAACGAGAATGCCTGCAGGTACGGGCGCACGCGTTCACCTGTCAGGCCGAGTGCGTCGTTTCGCTGCTTGGCGCGGGCGATGGCCTTGTTCACGATGGCATACGGGTCGGCATTGGGACGCGCCACCCCGAGCGCCCCGCGCGGGTAGTGCGATGGGTAAACCATCGGCAACAGCACGTCGGTAACGGGGGCGAGCTTCTCCCAGTGCTGCGCGACCTCCAGCGGCCCAGGCACGGTCGTGACTAGCCCGAACACGTCGGCCGTGCTTCGCGCGCCGAGGGCATGGAGCCGCGTCTGCGCTTGCTTCAAGAAAGCGGCGATGGCGTCGGGCTTGGATTGCCCGTTGCTGTTGGGAAACAGCTGCGGAGGCAGCGACTTGTAGGGTTCGGGAAAACGGATGTAGTCCCACTGGATCTCGCCAAAACCCATCCGGACGAGCTCTTCGGCCACGGCCAGGTTGTACTCCTGAATACGGATGCTGTACGGGTTCACCCAGCTGAGCCCCTTGTGGTCGCGCCAAGCCGTGCCGTCCGATCGCCGGATCACGTCTTCCGGGTTCATTCGGCTGGCCACCGAATCCTTGTAGACGACCAGCCTCGCCACGGCCAGCACTTTGTGCGCCCGGAGCGAGTCGAGCAGTGCGTTGACGTCGCGGATCTTGGTCTGCGTGCCGGCGTTTCGGGCGATCGACGGGTCGCTCGACAGGTAATTGAGGCCGAACTCGTCTTTCATGTCGACAACCAGCGCGTTGATTTCGGTGCTGTCCGCGATCGCCAACAGCTGGTGCATCCGCTTCCTGCTCTGCGCCGCGAAGCGATTGACGTAGAGCGCCCGAATGGCGGGCAGCGCTGCTGGCGCGACTGCAGTATCCCTGGGGCCGACGACCGTCGAAGTCTTTGATACGGCAGCCGTCTCGGCGGCAGCCGTCTCACGGGTGCCGGATGCCGACTCCGCACGGCTGTCGAGGCAGCCGCCAAGGCAGGCCAAAGAGAGGCCCACGGTCAGCGACAGGGCGAGGCGGGGACGGAATGAGTTCACGGGCGTCTCGTCGGTGCGGCGAATGAAGAAGGGACGGCGGCGTGTCGTGGAGTACCCGCCTTTGTAGTACACGAGCCGTTGGAGTGGCATCAGCGCGTCAACCTGACTATGCTTCGAGGCTCCCCGGAAACGGGGACCCGGGTGCGGGTCGGAAACGCCGACTTCGCGACGAGCCCGGAACGCCGGTGGCGATACGACTGGCGAGCTGTCCCAACTGTCTGAACTGAGATCATCACATGGCCGTCAAGATCCGTCTCCGCCGCGAAGGCCGGAAGAAGACCCCGATGTATCGTATCGTCATTGCCGATTCGAAGGCGCCGCGCGATGGCCGTTTTATCGAGATCATCGGACAGTACCAGCCGCAGCTCGGCGAGAATGCGCTCAACCTCAAGCACGATCGTGTCGAGTACTGGATGAACGTGGGCGCGCTGCCCACCGACACCGTGCGCTCGCTGCTCCGCCGCGCCGGTATCCTCAAGTCGCGCCACGAAGCGCGCCTTGCGGCCAAGCTCAAGGCCACCGCGGTCGCTCTCCCCGAGGCGTGATCTGCCTGAATATGTGATTGTCGGCAAGGTGCGTCGCGCACATGGTGTGCGCGGTGCCTGGGCCGTCGAGTCGCTATCTGCGGCGCCGGACGTGATTTTCACGTCCGGCGTTGTCATTTATGCGGGTGACCGGAAGGGCAACATCAGCGGTGATCCCACCGCCGCCATGCTGCACATTGATGACGGCCGTCCCATGAACACGGACTGGCTCGTGCGCGTGACTGAAGTGACCGATCGCGATGTGGCCGAGTCGTGGCGCGGACGCTATTTGTTGGCCGACACCGCAGACATGCCCGAGCCGGACGACGACGAGGTGTACATTTTCGCGCTCATCGGCATGGACGTTGAAGTGGAGGGTCAGGGTCATGTGGGCGTGGTGCGCGATGTGTACGACGCGCCCCAGGGGCTGATTCTCGAAGTCGAGACCGCGACCGGTCGTCCGCTCGTGCCCTGGCATCCCGAGATTATCGAGCGCCTGGACGAAGAGCGTAACACGATCGTGCTCAAGCCGCTCGACGGCCTGCTCGACCACTAACGCGTTCACCCGAGCGATCGCCGTGCTGCGCATCAACGTCGTGACGATCTTCCCCGAGTTCTTCGCGGGGCCGCTGTCTCTCAGCATTCCCGCCAAGGCGGCCGGCACCGGTGGGGTGTCGTACAACTTGATCGATCTGCGCACGTTCACGTACGATCGCCACCGAACGGTGGATGACTATCCGTTTGGCGGTGGCCCGGGCATGGTGATGAAGCCCGGTCCGTTCTTTGAGGCGGTGGAGTCGGTGCAGGCGATGGCACCGATCGTGTTGTTGTCGCCGCGCGGACGCCGCTTCTCGCACGCCGACGCGGTGCGCTTCGCGGCGGGCACCGAGCTCACGCTGCTGTGCGGACACTACAAGGACGTCGATGAGCGCGTGGCTACGCACTTGGCCACCGAAGAACTCTCACTGGGCGACTTCGTGCTGAGCGGCGGTGAGCCGGCGGCATTGGCGATTATCGATGCCACGGTGCGGCTGCTACCGGGTGCCATGGGTGACATTGAGAGCGCGCGTACCGATTCGTTTTTCGATCGTGGTATCAGTGCGCCGAGCTACACGCGTCCGGCCGAATATCGCGGCCATACCGTGCCCGACGTGTTAGTGGGCGGTGATCACGCCAAGGTGGTGGCGTGGCGCGACGATCAAAGCCTGCAGCGTACACGCGATGCCGAGGCACGCGATCGCGCCGAGTGGGCCGCGCGCGAGCAGATGAGTTCGACCCGTGAAGAGGCGATCGCGGCCGTGGAGCGTGTGCAGGCGGCGAAGGCGCTCAAGAAAGCGAAAGAGAAGGCCGCGAAAGAACGTGCGAGAGCACGTGCGGCACGGAAGATCGCCACTGACGCGCCCGGCGCCACGGAGGCCGAGTGAGTCTGCGCGTGTTTGTCACGGGTGGCACGTTCGATAAAGAGTACGACGAGCTGACCGGCACGCTGCACTTCGAGGCGACACACGTTGAAGAGATGCTGCGCCGTGGTCGGTGTATGCTCGAGGTGCATGTTGACGTGCTGATGATGATCGACAGTCTCGAAATGAAGGAGGCGCATCGACAGCGTATCGTCGAGGCCTGTGCAACGTGCGCGGAAACGCAGATCGTGATCACGCATGGCACAGACACCATGGTGGACACGGCCGCGGTGATCGCTGCCTTGGTGACGACCAAGACCATCGTGCTGACCGGCGCGATGGTGCCCTATGCCTTCGGCAGCTCCGATGGACTCTTCAACCTTGGCAGCGCCCTGAGCTTCGTGCAGGCGCTCGCGCCAGGAGTATATGTGGCCATGAACGGCCGCTGCTTTCGCTGGGACGACGTGCGCAAAAACCGTGACGTAGGGGTGTTCGAGTCGCTGGGATAGCCGTTTTCGCCCGAGTTTCTTACGCGGCGAACTCACCCCGAGCTGAAGATATCGGTCCACCGTCGACCACGCGGCGATAGCCGTGGGACTTCAGGATTTCGGCCGCCATGGCCGATCGCGCTCCGCTGGCGCAGTAGAGCAGGATCTTCGAATCCTTGCTGATGCCTGGCTGATCGGGGATGGTCGCGGCAATCGTCTGCACGGGCAGGCAGACGGCGCTCGGTAGGTGGCCGAGCCAAAACTCGACCTTGGAGCGAACGTCGATCACAATGTCGACTGGCTTCTGGCGAAACGACGGCATGAGCGGGCCCGGACGAGGGAATGAGAGGATCAACGGTCGCGTCTGTCGCGCTTGACCTCCTATATATACGCATATATGCATAGCTCGGCAAGATAGCCGATTCCGCCGTCTCGGCGACCGGAGTGCTGAACCGTTCCATGCGGCCCGCCTCGACGGTATTGTTCGAGATTCATTCCCACTCCCCTTTCCGAACTTCTTCGGTATCGCCCGATGGCCAAGATCAAGGTTGTGAACCCCGTCGTCGAAATGGACGGCGACGAGATGACGCGCATCATTTGGCAGTTCATCAAGGACAAGCTGATCCTCCCGTATCTCGACGTTGAACTCGAGTACTACGACCTCGGGATCGAGCACCGCGATGCGACCAACGATCAGGTCACGATCGACTCGGCCGAGGCCACCAAGAAGCACGGCGTGGCGGTGAAGTGTGCGACGATCACGCCCGATGAAGCCCGCGTGAAGGAGTTCGGGCTCAAGAAGATGTGGAAGAGCCCCAACGGCACGATCCGCAATATCCTGGGCGGCGTGATCTTCCGCGAGCCGATCATCATCTCGAACATCCCGCGCCTGGTGCCGGGTTGGACGAAGCCGATCGTGGTGGGCCGTCATGCGCACGGCGATCAGTACAAGGCGACCGACTTCAAGGCGCCGGGTGCGGGCACGGTGACGATGACGTACACGCCGGCCGATGGCAGCGCGCCGATGGAGTTTGAAGTGGTGAAGTTCGGCGCCGACGGTGGTGTGGCGATGGGTATGTACAATTTCAACGATTCCATCCGCGACTTCGCTCGCTCCAGCCTCACGTACGGTTTGCAGCGAAACTACCCGGTGTACCTCAGCACGAAGAACACGATCCTCAAGGCCTACGACGGCCAGTTCAAGGATCTGTTTGAGGAAGTGTTCAACAGCGAATTCAAGGCTGCATTCGACGCCGCGGGGCTCACGTACGAGCATCGCCTGATCGACGACATGGTGGCGTCGGCGCTCAAGTGGGAAGGCGGCTACGTGTGGGCGTGCAAGAACTACGACGGTGACGTGCAGTCGGATATCGTGGCGCAGGGATTTGGCTCGCTTGGCCTCATGACCAGCGTGCTACTGTCGCCCGATGGCAAGACGATGGAAGCGGAAGCGGCGCACGGCACGGTCACGCGCCACTACCGCGAACATCAGAAGGGCAACAAGACATCCACCAACCCGATCGCCTCGATCTTCGCCTGGACGCGTGGTCTGGCGCATCGCGGCAAGCTCGATGGCACGCCGGCCGTCACGGCATTCGCCGATACGCTCGAGCAAGTGTGCATCGAAGCGGTGGAAGCCGGTGAGATGACGAAGGATCTCGCGATTCTGATTTCCAAGGACAGCCCGTATCTGCACACGGAAGCATTCCTCGATGCGATCGATCGCCGCTTGCAGGCGAAGATGGCGTAAGCACAGGCGTCCACCCGTTTTGACGAGGACCTCAAAAGGCAGTAGCATGTGTGCTACGTCCCCCTTCTGAGGTCCTCATGCATTTCGCCCTCCGTCAAACCGCAGCAACGCTGATCGTCGTGGCGGGTGTGACCACCGCCGGTGTTGTTTCGGCCGGTGTTGCCGGCGCCCAGCGTGCGCCGGCCAAGTCCACCAATCCGGCCGCCGCCATCTCGGCCGCCGTCACGCCTGCGGCGTACGCCGCGCTCCCGTGGCGCCATATCGGTCCCGAAGGCAATCGGTTCAGTACTGCAGCGGGTATCGCCGGCGATCCGTCCACCTATTACGTGGGCGCGGCGTCGGGCGGCATCTACAAGACCACCGATGCCGGCGTGCACTGGGCGTCGATCTTCGACGGACAGTCGGTCATGTCGATGGGGGCGATCGCCGTGGCGCCCAGCGACCGGAATGTGGTGTGGGCCGGTACCGGTGAAGCCCACATTCGCAGCCACATCTCCATCGGGCAGGGGATTTTCAAGAGCACCGACGCCGGCGCGACGTGGACGCTGATGGGGCTCGAGAAAACGGGGCGCATCGCACGACTGGCGATTCATCCAACCAATCCCGACGTCGTGCTGGCGTGCGCGCTGGGCACCGCATATGGCCCGCAGCAAGAGCGCGGTGTTTTCCGCACCACCGACGGCGGTGGCACGTGGACGCGGGTGCTGTTCGTCGATGTGCATACCGGCTGCAGCGATCTGGCAATGGACCCGTCGAATCCGCGCACGCTGTATGCCGGCATGTGGCAGATTGAGATCCACACCTGGGGACGCACCAGCGGTGGCCCGGGGAGCGGGCTCTTCAAATCGATCGACGGCGGCGCGACGTGGACGCGACTCAAGGGAAATGGACTGCCGGTCAAGCCGGTGGGGAAGGTGGCGCTGGCGATCGCGCCGTCGCAGCCGCAGCGCATTTTCGCGATGATCGAAACGGGCGACGGTGTGCCATGGAACGATCAGGATACGGAGAGCGGCCAGCTGTGGCGCAGTGACGACGCCGGCGCCACGTGGACGCTGATCAATCGCGATCGCAACGTGATGGGCCGCGCACACTACTACTCGCGCATGGCGGTCACGCCCGACAACGACAACGAGATGTACTTCCTGACCGCGTCGTATGCGCGGTCGATCGATGGCGGTCGCTCGCTCACGACGCTCACGGGCCCGCAAGCGCCCGGTGGCGATCACCACGATATCTGGATAGATCCGACCAACGCCGATCGGCAGATCGTGGCGCACGATCAGGGGCTCTCGATCACGACGACGCGCGGACGCACCTGGTTCAAGCAGCGTCTCGACAATGCGCAGATCTATCACGTCACCGTCGACAACAACATTCCGTACAATGTGCTCGGCAACAAGCAGGATGAGCCGAGCTACCGCGGGCCGAGCAACAGTCGCGTGCAGGGCGGACGCGGCTCGGGTATTTCGCGCGGCATGTGGCACTCGGTGGGCGGTGGGGAGAGTGGTTGGGCCACGCCCGATCCCACCGATCCGAACATCATCTGGAGCACCGCGTCGGGCTCGGGCATGGTGGGCGGTATCGTGGTGCGCTTCGAGGAGAATCGTCGGCAGTTCCGCAACGTCGAGGTCTGGCCACAGCAGTCCAACGGCGCCGCCGATCAGCTCAAGTATCGGTTCGTCTGGGATGCGCCGCTGCTCATCTCGCCACACGATCACCACACCGTGTATACGGGCAGTCAGCACGTGCATCGCACGCGCGACGCCGGCAATAGCTGGCAGGTGATCAGTCCCGACCTCACGCGCAACGACCGCTCCAAAATGAAGAGCTCGGGCGGTCTCACGCCCGACAACATCGGCGTCGAGTATTCCGGTGTGGTGTACGGCATCGCCGAGTCGCCGAAGCAGAAGGGCGTGATTTGGGTGGGTACCAACGACGGGCTCGTGCAGCTCACGCGCGACGACGGCGCGACGTGGACGAATCTCACGGCCAACGTGCCCGGTATTCCGTTGTGGGGATCGGTGCGGTCGATCGCGGCCAGCAAGTGGGATGCGGCGACGGCCTATCTCACGATCGACGCGCACCAGGAAAACGATCGCGATCCGTACGTGTATCGCACCACGGATTTCGGGAAAAGCTGGGCGAAAATCGTGACCGGCATTCCGAAAAGCATGCTGAGCTACGCCAAGATCATCATCGAAGATCCTACGCGTCGTGGCATGCTCTATCTCGGTACGGAGAACGCGATCTACTTGAGCTACGACGCCGGTGATCACTGGCTGCCGCTGCAGAACAACCTGCCGCATGCGCCGGTGTCGGGCATCGTCGTGCAAGAGCACTTCAACGATCTGGTGATCTCGACGTATGGGCGCGGCTTTTGGATTCTCGATGACCTCGCGCCACTGCAACAGCTCGATGCGTCGGTGCTGGAGAAGGGGGCGCACCTGTTCCGGCCGCGCGCAGCCTATCGCTATCGCGGCATTACGGCGCCGAGTACCCAGTACGACGACCCCACGGCGGGCGACGATCCGGAATACGGTGCGAGCATCAATTTCTACCTGAAGGCGTCGGCCAAGGCCGCGCCCACGATCGAGATTCTCGATGGGGCCGGCAAGGTGGTCCGCACGCTTCGTGGTTCGAACACGGCCGGCGTGAATCGCCTGGCCTGGGATCTGCGCGATGAGCCGAGCCTGGAGGTGCGGCTGCTCACGAGCCCGCTGTACGCCGAGCATATCGTGGCGGGCCCGCAGGGCCGCACGGCGCCGGGAACCAGTCGTCTCGCTATCCTGATGCCACCAGGAGTGTACTCGGTGCGCCTCACGGTCGACGGCACCGTGCAGTCGCAGCCGCTGGAGGTGCGCAAGGATCCGAACAGCGGCGGCACCGAGGCGGAGATCGCGGCGCAAGTAGCGCTGCTGGCGGGCATCAAGCAGCAGCTCAACGATGCGGGATCGGCGGTGCATCGCGTGGAGTCGGTACGTCTGCAGTTGCAGCAAGTGCAGCGTCTCGCGACCGACGCCGAGGTCGCCCGCGCCATTCGCGCGCTCGATACGAAGCTACTCGATGTCGAGATGAAGCTCGTAGACTTGCGACAGACCGGTCAGGGACAGGACGGTGTGCGCTTCGGCTCAATGCTCATCTCGAAGATGGGGTATCTCGCGAACGGCATGTCGAGTTCGGATTTCACGCCGACGACACAGCATGTGGAGGTTGATGGGATACTGCGCGAGCAGCTCAAGCAGCATCTCGCCTTGATCGACGGAGTGCTGGCGAGTGAGCTGGCCCCATTGAATGCGCAGCTGGATGCGAAGGGGCTGCCGAAGGTCGTGGATCGGGCAGGGCCGACGCTGCGCATCGTGCCGTAGAATTCACTACAATGAGTTACGCGGCGGGTCCGTTCACGAGGGCCCGCCGCGTTTCGTTCTCGCTCTACTTGGCGAGAGCCTTTACGACGGCACTAAGCGCCGTCACACGTTTCGCCTCCGGGCTGGCAGCGGCATCCGTATCAAGTTGTGTGGCGAGCGTGTTCAACGCCGTCACGCGCTTGTCGCCCTTGGCCTTCTCGGCCGTTGCCAGTTGCGCCATCACCCCGTCAAGCCACGCCCTCGGCACCGCGCTGTTGCGAGCCATCTGATCGGTGTACGCGCGCGCCACCACGAATGCCGCCGGCCACACCGCTTGCGGCTGCTCCTGCGGATTGAAGTACGCGTACTTCACGAGCGTGGCGGCCTCGAGTTCGTTCTTCGAGATGTGCTCGCTGGGCGTGAGCGCCCACACATCGAGACCACGGGAGATCTCGGATCCGTAGATCAGACCGTTGTACCAGTAGGCCGACCAATGCCCGCCTCCAACGAGCGCGGTGGAGTCCATCGGGCCACGATCGAAGAACGCGATTTCGTACGCGTGATTCGGATCGGTCCAGTCGAACACGTTGATGCCGCCCTGATACCACGACTGCACCATCACTTCGCGACCGGGAATGGGAATCAGCGAGCCGTTGTGGGCCACGCAGTTCTCGTTGCTCGTTTGTGCAGCGGGGAGTTTGAAATAGCTCTTGAAGTCGAGTTTGTCGCCATTGCGCACGAAGATCGCATCGGCACCCCACTCCTTCTTGTCCGTGGCACGGCAACGCGGCGAACTTCCGCCGCCCCATTCGTCGGAGAAGAGCACTTTGCTGCCGTCGTTGCTGAACGTGGCCGAGTGCCACGCCGACATGTTCGTGTCGGCTGCGGCGTACAGGCGCTTGGGATTCTGGATGTCGCTGATGTCGAGCAGAATGCCGTAGCCGCTGCAGGCGCCCCCGGCGAGACCGACCGCCGGATAGGTCGTGATGTCATGGCACTGCGTGGGGCCGCGCCCCGCCACCGAGGGGCGCACCGGCGCGCCGGCAGGACGCTCGCGCCGATCGGCCGCCGCATCACCGTGGCGCGTGGCTTCGGCCAGTCCTTCGAAGATGCGCGGTGAGCTCACGATCGCGGCGGCCGCCGGATTCTTCACCGGCACTTTGATGACTTCGATCCGAAAGAGCGCCGAATTCGGATCGACGTCAGGCGAGAGCGCCGAGCAGCCCGCCAATTCGTCGCTGGAGCGCACGCCGGCCGAACCCGACACATAGACGTATACGTTGTCGGGGTCCTTCGGATCGGTCACCAGCGTGTTGGTGTGCGACCCGCGGCAGGTTTGCACGGTGGTCACCGTTTTCGGATGCTCAACGTCGCTGATATCGATGATACGGATGCCACGCGCGCGGTCTTTGCTAACTTCGGCTTCGACGCCTCCGAGCCCACAGTCGACGCGGCCGGCGACCGCCTCGGCCGATACGAAGAGGAGGTTGCCGTAAACCGTGACGTCACTCTGTGATCCTGGACAGACGAACGCCGTTCGCAACTTCGGCTTGCGCGGGTTGCCGATGTCCCACACCTGCCAACCGCTGTAGTTGCCTTGAAAGACCAGATTGCCGCTGAAGGCGAGATCGGAGTTCTTGAGTCGCGCGTCGCCGGGCGTGCTCATGTTGAGAAACGATTCCGATGGCTTGGTGGTGGAGACGAGCTTGATGTTCCACGCGGCTTCGCCAGCGTCAAACCATCCGGCTTTGAGGCCGACGCGCGGGTCGGGTGTCGGTTGCGCGAGGACCATCTGCGGCGCGGCCGCGTTGCCGGCCACTAGCAGCGCGCCGGCGAGGAGAGGTCGAAGAAGCGTTCGCATCGGAGCGAGTGGGAGAGAGGAAGGAAAGGGACGTCTGCGATGCAGGTGCCTACGGTCGGGAACGCGCTTTCAGCAGCAACTCCATGCGGTCGATCTCTGTACTCTGATCGGCCACGACGTCGGAGACGAACTTGAACACGTCGTCATCGTTGGCGGCGCCTTTGGCACTCATCAACTCATCGACCATGCTAATCGCTCCACGATGGTGCTGGATCATGAAGGTCAGAAAGTGCCAGTCGAAGGCCGGTCCGTTGGCTGCTTTCAGCGTGTCCATCTGCGCGGGCGAGAGCATGCCGGGCATCATCCTCCCAGCGGCGTTGCCGCCCATGGTCGACATATCCATTCCGGCATGATGGGCGTGGGCTATCGTTTCCATGTCACCGGCCGGCACGGTTTGCTTTCGTTTTCCGAGCCACGTTTTCATGAAAGCGATTTCGTCGGTTTGAGCGACCGTGATGCGACCGGCGAGCACGCGCACTTCCGAACTGGCGCCATTCGGCTCGGCGAACGCCGACATCGTCACCGCCTGCGCATGATGGCTGATCATCCCCTGCATGAAGGAGACATCCGCCTTCGTGTACGGTGGGATCCCGCCGTCCTGCGCGGCCATTTGCGCTGGGGTGAGCGGACGTCCGGCGCGCGGGACGCTGCCCGATGCGCAGGCGCCGAGCAGCGCAACGATCGCGAGCAGGGCGAAGCTGACGGTGGCGCGAGTAGTCATGGATTAGGGGAGCGTGAGAGTGGGAAGCCCGGCGGCCCTGCGCTTCGTGTTGAAGGCCGCGATGCTTGTGGTCCGCAGCGCGTTCCACGTGGGCAATACGTTGACCCCCATCGCGCGCGCGGCAGCGCAGGCCGCTATTTGGGTAGCGGTCGGCGCCACGTCGGCGTTGTGCATGGCCATCGCGGCGGCCAGCATCGCCGTGCTCGCGCTTTCGAGTGAGGTCGAGACGGGTGCCGCGCCCCGACGACGGAAACCGCGCACATTGCGGGCGGTGGCCGACGACGGCGCAACCGTTTCCAGCCGCGCCTTGAGCGCGTCGACATCGGCGCCGCTCATGCCGTTCAACTGCATGACGACGGCCCGGGCACTCACGAAGGCGCGGTGCGTTTCGACGGCGCCGCGATACATCTCGGTGGTAAGCGCATGCAGACGCGACAGAGCGGCGGCCGGTGTCTTCACGCGTGGATCCAGCCGGAGCGTGAGCGGCTGCTCGAACCGCTTGCCGTTGACGGTCAGACGCACGGTGTACCGGCCCGGCGGGGCCCACGGGGCGTTTACCACGGGCAACGTGCGACCCGGTACAGCGCCGGTGGCGTCATCGTCTCCTTGCGGAATCGCATCTTCCGGCGTGACCGGATCAAAGTGGAGATCCCACGTGAAGCGATGCAGTCCGGCGTCGTCGGACAGGGCCTGCGGCGGGCCGGGCCAGTAGAGCGGGAGTCCGCAATACGGCGCGGTTGGCGTGGTCTTGCACACCTCGTTGTAGCGTGTGCGATCGGTGTACGGATGCGGGTCGAGGGCCTTCTGCGCGCTGGAGTACGAGCGTACCAACTTGCCCGATGCGTCGAGAATTTCGAGGGTGACCGGTGACGACGCTGTGGCGGCCAGCATGTAGTCGATGAACGCGCCCGACGGGGCGCTTTCGCCCGACGGCATTTCCGGCGGCCACGGCGTGGGATCATTGGTCGCAAAGCGCACCCGCACGGCCGTCGCGGGCGCGAACAGATGGGCCTCGCGAGCGGCGACGGCACTCCGCGCGGCCGCCATTTGCCGCAGCGGCGTGACGTTGTCGAGAATGTAGAAACCACGACCGTGCGTGCCGGCGATCAGATCGCTGCAGAGGCAGCTGCTGTCATCCTTGATTTGCAGATCACGCACGGCAATGGCCGGCATGTCGATGCGCAGCGACTCCCAATGATCGCCGTCGTCGAACGACACCCACACCTGCGTGTCAGTGGCGCCGTAGAGCAGCCCCTTTACCTTGGGATCCTCTCGGATCGCGTTGGCCGGCGCATTGCCTGGTAAGCCGGTGCTGATTTCGGTCCACGTGGCGCCGCCATCGTGCGTGCGATAGAAGTGCGGGCGCAAATCGTCGAGGCGGAACGTATTGGCCGCGATATACGCCGTGCCGGCGTCGAAGTGTCCGGCGTCGATGTTGTAGATGCGCGTCCACGCCTTGACTGCGCCCGGCGTCACGTTTTTCCAGGTCGTGCCGCCATTCGTGGTGACCTGCACCTGTCCATCGTCGGTGCCGGCCCACAGCACGCTCGCGCTGCGCGGCGACGGTGACAACGCGGTAATCGCACCAACCGGTGCCGGCGTGACGCTACTGGTGTACCGGCCGGCGGTGGCCGGGACGTCCCACGTTTGCCGCGCCAGATCGGGGCTGATGCGCGTCCAGCGCTGTCCGCGATCGAGTGTCTTCCAGACCACGTTCGACGCGTAGTACAGCACGTCGGGGTTGACCGGTGAGAAGTGCAACGGCATCGTGCGCACGTTGCGGCCGAAGTTCTCGCCCTTGGGGCCGCGCACCGAGAGGTCGGGGCCGACCAACACGGTCTGTCCGGTGCGACGGTCATACTTCGAGACGTTCGTGCGCTGGCTGCCGAAGATCACCTCGGGATCGCGCGGGTCCGGCGCGGCGATGCCATACTCCTGAATATTGACCGGATGCCAATCGTGAAACGTGATGCGTCCGTCGTCGGAGCGACTCTTCACGCAGGCTGATCCGTTGTCCTGTTGTCCACTGCACACGCGATAGGGAAACGCGTTGTCGGTGGTCACGTGATACATCGCGGCGGTGGGCTGCGTGTACCAGTTGCTCCACGACGCGCCGCGATTTCCGGACACCACCGCGCCTTGGTCGGACACCGTGAAGATGAGATCGGGATTGTTGGGATTCACCCAGATTTTCTGGTAGTCATCACCACCGGGCGCGCCACGTACGGCCGACCAGGTGAGACCGCCATCTTCGGTGCGCCACATCACGACCGACGCGCTGTACACCACGTTCTCGTTACTCGGGTCCACCGTAATCGTGGGGAGGTCACCACCACCAATGCGCGCCAGCGGACGATTGTCCACGAACTTCGGCGCGGCACCGACGACTGAACCCGGGCCGTTCACGGCGAGATACCAATGCTCGCCCGCGTCGGTCGACTTGTAGAAACCGATCGGACCCGATGCGCCGGCCGCCGAACCAGCGGGTGGTGCCGCCGCCACCATGGCGTACAGCACCTTGGGATTACCGGGCGCGAACGCGATGTTCGCCTGCAGGATCGACGGCAGTCCGACGGTGAGCTGCTTCCAGGTGGTGCCGCCATCGGTGGACTTGAAGATGCCGTTGCCGCCGCCGCCGAAACCCTGACCTTCAATGAAGCTTTGTTGCTGTTGCCAGAGTGTAGCGTACACGATGTCGGGATTCTGCGGATCGATGCGTACATCGTTGGCGCTGGTGTATTCGTCTTTGTACAGCACGCGCTGAAACGACGCGCCCCCATCGACCGACCGGAACACCCCGCGTTCGCTGTTCGGGCCATACGGATGGCCGAGCGCGGCCACGAACAGCCGGTTCGGATTCTTCGGATCGACGTCGACCATCGCGATCATCTGCGACTCACGCAGGCCGAGATGGGCCCACGTTTTTCCGTTGTCGATCGATTTGTACATGCCATCGCCGACGGCGAGGTCGGGACGGATGATGCCGGCGCCGCTGCCCACGTAGATGATATTTGGATTCGAGGGTGCCACGGCGATCGCACCGATCGAGCCGGTGGACTGGTCGTCGAACAAGGGCACCCAGTTCGAGCCGTAATCGGTACTGCGCCACACGCCGCCGTTGTCGAATCCGGCATAGAACACACTGGGCTGCGAGGGCACACCGGCCAGCGCGCGCGCACGACCGGCGCGCAAAGGGCCGATGGCGCGCCAATGCAGCGCGCTGAAGCCCGGGGCGGACTGCGCCGGGAGTACTCGCGCAATCGGTAAGAGCGCGATCGCGACGGACAGCGCGAGCGAGCAGCGAGCCTGCAAAGAGCGCGGGAAGCGCACGGGTAGCCTGAGCGGAGGATGAGGGTGCGGGACCCGTGCAACATGGGGCTGGATATCAGCGGCTGCTAGATTCCGTGCGATGACTCACCCCACACCCGCGACCATTCGATTCGGCTCGATCGCCATCCTGTTGGCGGTCCTGTGTTGGGGGCTGCTGGGGGTGATGTCGCGCGTGGCGATGGCCGATGGCACACCACCGCTTACGGTCGCTTTCTGGCGGGCGGCGATTGCGGCCGCGCTGTTCACGGTTCACGCTGCCGTCACACGTGCTGAGCCCCTGAGAAGCGCTGATCGCCCCGCTGCCCTGTTCCTCGGCGTGGCCGGCGTTGCGGTGCTGTACTTCGCGTACCTCAACGCCATCGAGCAGGGTGGTGTGGCGCTGTCCTCCATCCTGATGTACTCGGCGCCGATTTGGGTTGCGATCGGTGGGTGGATCTTTTTTCAGGAGCGACTGAATGCACGGGCCACGGCCGCCCTCACCCTCACGCTGGTCGGCGTCGCAATGGTGGCGCTGGCCAGTGGAAGCGGCGCGGTGCGCTGGTCGCCGGGCGCCGTAGGGTGGGGACTGCTCTCGGGCGCGATGTACGCGCTCTACTTTCTCGTGGGGCGGCGGCTGTTCTCACACAACGCGTCGTCGCGCGTCATGGCGTGGGCGCTGAGTATCGGCGCCGCCACGATGGTGCCGTTCGTGCGGTTTCAATCGCTGTCGCGATCGGCGTGGAGTGGCGTAGCGTTTCTGGCCGTGGTGTGCACGTACGCGGCGTACCTGGCCTACGCCGAGGGGGTGAAGCGACTGCCGTCAGCGCGCGCGGCCACAATCGCCACCTTGGAACCCGTCATCGCGGTGGTGGCCGCGTATGTCGTGTGGGGCGAGCGACTGTCGCCGCTGGGACTGGCCGGCGCCGCCACCGTGATCGCCGGCGTGTTACTCAGCGCGGCTGGGGAGTCGCGCACAGGTGCCGCATCGCCACGTCGGCCAGCGAGCCTTTGAACGACGGACCGAAACCGGGGATTTTCACTTGCTTGTGCATACCGACCTTCTGGCCGGCGTCGTCGAGATAGTACCAGCTTTCTTTCGTCGCCACGGTCTGCTTGGCGCAGTCGTACATCGCGATCGTGCGCGAACTGCGTAGATCCCCCAATGCGTGCTTGAGCGGCGGTTGCAAGCGCACGCGCACCGTGGCCGTGACGATGCCGTTGCTGCGCGTGTCCGACTTCGCTTCGAGAAACACCGGCGTGCCGACCGACGTCTTGCCGATCTCCACAAGTTTCTGCGCTGGCGCGGACGACGCCATCAGGAGGGAGGCGGCGAGCGTGATCGCGCCGCAGACAGTGACGGACAGGTGAGTGTGCATGCGGTTAGCGGCGGCGACGGGCGGTGGAGTCCGGTACGAACGTGAATGGCAACTGCATGACTTGCTGCACAACCCGCCCCTTACGCATTGCCGGCACAAAGCGCTGCTCGCGCACCGCACGGCGTACCGGCTCCACGAGCGAACGATGCGTGGTCGTCATCGCGTTGAACGTTTCCATGACGGCAGATCCGTTGGTGCCGACCACGAACTCGGCGATCAGTTCGCCGGCGACCTGCGCGTCGAACAGGGAGTCGGGGTAGAACGGTCGCACGATCGTCGAGGAGTCCACGCGTGCTCCGGCGTCGACGTCGGCGGCGGTGAAGATCGTCGACTCTTCGAGAAGCTGCGCGATGCGCGCGGCGGGGGTGAGATCGCCCTTTTTCGCCTTCTTTTCCCGGAACTCGCCGCGGCGCGACCAGAGCACAATGGTTCCGCAACTGCTGCTCATCCGCTGATTCCCCTGAAATTCCATGGGGACGCTGGCGGGTCCGCTGTACACTTCTATCCCCTCAAACGTGCGCGGGTCCAGCGCATCGAGATCGAACTCGGCGGCAAAAAGCCCCTGGCCGTCGAGCCAGACCAAGGGCGAGCAACGACTACCACGTACACGCACTTTGTTCTCGAAACCGCGGGTCTCGATTCGGACGCCCGGCACGGTGCGGAGTAGGTCCGTCATGTTGCTGGGATTACGCCGTTCAATGTCGGCTTGCGTGAAGTAGCGGCCGCCTCCGCCCTGCAATCGTTTGTAGAATCCTGCCATCGGTCCGGTGATATCCCGTCGGCCAACCACTTTCACGGCGGCAATGCTCTGGGCGATCTGGGTCATTACCACCGTGGGCTCGATGGACTGACCGGCGAGCACGGTGACCAACAGGGACTCCGGGCGGTAGCCGATGCGCCGGACGCGCACCCACATCGCTCCGGCACCTACCCGGGCGGCGATGAACTGACCGGCGTCATCCGATTCGGCGACGTCGGTAGCGCTGCCAAATCGGATCTGCGCGCCCACCAGTGGGATCCGCGCCACGGTGACCACGGAGCCTTTGACCGTCCCGGTAAGGACCGGTGTCGCGACCTGCGCCGGCATTGCCGTGCCGGGCACGATACACAGACCCACCAGCAACGTCGCCCACGCGAGCGTGACGACGCGGGAACCGCGGCGGCGGGGCGGCTTTACGCGCGCAATGAACAGAAGGGACGACCAGTGCGGCATGGGAGACCGAGCGTTTGGCTTGTGTGGTCCAGCCGTGAGGATAACCGGTGAATGATGCCAAGCGCCACCCGGCTCATCAAGAGGACCATAAGGCACCTTCTGTTAATCCCTGTGCCCGTGCCTGTGTTCCTTGGCCACAAGGCGGCGATGATCTCCTGCGCCGCGACGCGGAGTCAGGTCGGGAAGGCTAACTCAGCTGCTCTCCACTGAGTAACATTGAAGCGATGTGCTCGGTGTATTCCCTCCCGATCTCGCGGCCCCCTCTGGCGTCCCTATGTCACGACTGATCGCCCGCTCGCGAGCAGCGCTTCCCGCGCTCGCTCTCTTTGTCGTTTCGGCCGTTCCCGCGCGTGCGCAGTCCGGCACGCGTTTGCTGCGCACCCCCACGGTGAGCGCGCAGCATATCGCTTTCGCCTATGCCAACAACATCTGGGTCGTCGAGCGCGCCGGTGGCGCCGCGCGGCGGCTCACCAGCTTTCAGGGACAGGCGCAGAATCCCAAGCTCTCGCCCGACGGTTCACTGGTGGCGTTCAGCGCCGAATACGCGGGGAACACCGACGTGTACACGGTGCCGGTGGGTGGTGGACAGCCGAAGCGACTCACGTGGCATCCGTCGGCGGACATAGTGCAGGGATGGACGCCCGACGGGACGTCGGTGATGTTCGCGAGCCCGCGTGCCTCGTGGGCGCCCTCGGCCGCGCAGCGTTTCTGGACCGTGCCGGTAGCGGGCGGCGTAGAAACGCCGATGTCAATGCCGCGTGCTTATCAAGGCAAGCTTTCGGCCGATGGAAATCGTGTGGCCTATCGCATGCCAAGCTCATGGGATGAAGAACGTCGCAACTATCGCGGTGGACAAAATAAACCGATTTGGATTCTCGATCTCAAGAGCTTTGCGCTCGACTCGACGCCGTTCACGAACTCGAAGGAAATGGACCCGGTGTGGGTGAACGACGCTGTGTACTTCCTGTCGGATCGCGACGGCGTGTCCAACGTGTTCGCGTACGACACGAAGTCGAAGCAGCTGGCGCAGGTCACGAAGTTTCGTGACTTCGACGTGAAGGCACTCGATGCATGGGCGGGCACGGTCGTATTCGAGCAGGCCGGCTACGTGCACGAGCTCGATGCGAAAACGGGCCGTGCGCACGTGGTGAACATCACGGCAACCGGCGACTTCCCGTGGATGATGGCATCGTGGAAGGATGTGTCATCGCGTATCACCAGTCTGGCGTTGTCGGCCACCGGCAAGCGCGCGGCGGTCGAAGCGCGCGGAGAGATCTTCACGATCCCCGCCGAGAAGGGTGACGTGCGGAACCTTACGAATACGAGCGGAGCGGCCGAGATCGCGCCCGTGTGGTCACCCGACGGCAAGTCGCTGGCGTATTTCAGCGATGCCAGCGGCGAGTACACGCTGGTGATTGCGCCGCAAGATGGATTGGGCGTTCGTCGAGCGATCACGCTGCCGGAGCCGAGTCGTCCATATGCGCCGAGCTGGTCGCCGAACGGGCGGAAGATCGCGTTTCAGGATACGCACTTCCGTATCTGGATGGTCGACGTGGCGAGCGGGCAATCGAAGGTGGCGGATACCGATCCGTATTTCATGGCCGACCGATCGATCGTGCCGGTGTGGAGTGCCGACTCGCGCTACATGGCATATCCGAAGCGGCTCAAATCGCTGTTCCGCGCAATCTTCGTGTACGACGCTGAGAGCGGTGCGGTGCAGCAGATCACCGACGGCCTCGCCGATGCCACGGCACCGGCTTGGGATGCGGGTGGCAAATACCTGTGGTTCCTCGCGTCGACAAATTTTGCGCTGAATTCTTCGCTGCTGGATATGTCGAAGTACGATCGTCCGGAAACGCGGTCGCTGTACCTCACCGTGCTGGCCAAGAGCGACGCGTCGCCGTTGCTTCCGGAGAGCGACGAAGAAGCGGCGCGCACGCGTGGCGATAGTGCGACGCCGCCGGCCGCGTCCGCGGCATCGGCGCGCACCGACAGCACGCGGCCGGCGGTGGTGCCGGTGCCTCGTGCGGTGCGTATCGATTTCGATGGTATTCAGCAGCGCATCATCGCGGTGCAGGGCGTGACCGAGCGCGATTACGGCGCCTTGCGCGCCGGTCCGGCGGGGTCGGTGTTCTTTCTCGAGTCGGTGGCGGCGACGGGTACGGGCGGCGCGGGTGCGCCACGCGGCAATACATTGCACCGCTTCCAGCTCTCCACGCGCCGCGCGGCCCCGTTCGTCACCGATGTGGCGCAGTACGTGGTGAGCGCTGACGGCCGTAAGTTGTTGTATCGCACGGGTGGTGCGCAGGGTGGACTCTACCTGGTGGATGCCGACCGCGCCGTGCCGACGGCCGGCGCTGGTCGCCTCACGGCCACGTTGCGCGCGTACATCGACCCACGTGAAGAGTTCCGTCAGATTTTCAACGAAGGCTGGCGCAATCAACGCAACAATTTGTACGTGAAGAACGCGCATGGCGCCGATTGGCCCGCCGTGAAGCAGATGTACGAACCGTTGCTGGCGCACGTGAATCATCGCGCCGATCTGAATTATCTGATCGACAACATGGGCGCCGAAATCGCGATCGGGCATTCGTACGTGCGCGGTGGCGACATCCCCGACGTGCCGTCCAACACGGGCGGCCTGCTCGGCGCCGACTTCACGATCGACAATGGTCGCTACCGTCTGGCGCGCATCTACGACGCCGAGAGCTGGAATCCGGAGCTGCGGGCACCGCTGGCGGTGCCTGGCGTGAACGTGAGCACTGGCGACTATGTGCTGGCGATCAACGGCGTGGAGCTGCGCGCGCCCGACAATATTTTTCGTTTGCTCGATGGCACCGCCAACCGGCAGACAATTCTCACGGTGAATGCGCGCCCCGAGTTGCAGGGCGCGCGCACCGTGACCGTGATGCCGATCGCGAACGAGCAGGGACTGCGCACCAGAGCGTGGGTGGAGCACAATCGTCGCAAGGTCGATTCGCTCTCGGGCGGCAAGCTGGCGTATGTGTATCTCCCGAACACGGGTCAGCCGGGATACACCAGCTTCAATCGCTACTACTTCGCGCAGCAGGACCGTCAGGGTGTGGTGGTCGACGAGCGCTACAACGGCGGCGGATCGGCGGCTGATTACATCGTGGATCTGTTGGGGCGCGATTACGACGGGTACTTCAACAACCCGGTCGGTGATCGCTATCCCTTTACCAGCCCCGCGAACGGGATCTGGGGGCCGAAGGTGATGATCATCAACGAAATGGCGGGATCGGGCGGCGATCTGATGCCGTACATGTTCAAACGTCGCAAACTCGGACCGTTGGTCGGTGCGCGGACCTGGGGCGGACTGGTGGCGACGACCGATACGCCGAACTTCGTGGACGGCGGCTCGATGATCGCACCGCGTTTCGGATTTTTCTCGCGCGACGACAAGTTTGCCGTGGAGAACGAGGGCGTGGCGCCCGATATCGATGTCGAAAATTTTCCGAAAGACGTGATCGCCGGCCGTGATCCGCAGCTGGAGCGCGCGGTGCAGGAAGCGATGCGTCTGCTCTCCACGTGGAAGAATGATCGCGCGACGAAGGAGCCTTTGCCCCCGGTGTGGGGTAAACGGAAACCGTGAGCCCATTCAATCCACGCATCTGGAATCGGAAGCTGCACCGCTGGGGCTCCATTGCGGTCGCATTGCCGTTCGTGATCGTGCTTTGCACCGGCCTGCTCCTGCAGCTCAAGAAGCAGCTCACGTGGGTGCAGCCGACCGAGCAGAAAACCGCGGTGCATGTACCAACGGTGACGATGGAACAGATCCTCGCCACTGCGCAGTCGGTGCCCGAGGCGAACGTGTCGAGTTGGGCGGACATCGATCGGCTCGACGTCCGTCCGGGCAAGGGCATCGTGAAGGTGGCAACGATTACAAACTGGGAGCTCCAGATGGAGCTTGCCACCGGTGCGCTGTTGCAGTCGGCGTATCGTCGTTCGGATCTGATCGAGAGCATTCACGACGGATCATTCTTTCATCCACTGGTGAAGCTCTGGGTCTTCCTCCCCGCCGCGGTGATTGTGCTCGGGTTGTGGATCACGGGGATGTATCTGTTTCTGTTGCCGTTCCGCGCGCGCGCCAAGAAGCGGCGCGAGACGTCATCGTCCGCGACGTCGTCGTCCGCGACGTCGTCGGCTGCGTGACCGAGCCATCCGGCCCACCGTATTCGAATCGATCCGGCGTCAACGTGGATGGTGCCGGTGCCGGGACGTGGATGGTGCAGCGCACGCGTAACCGACTGCCCCGTGCGCCGGAGCAATCGATCGTGGGTGTGGCGCCAGATCTGGCGTTCATTCATGAGAATCGTGACGAACCCGCTCTTACGTGGATCGGCCACTCGTCGCTGCTGTTGCAGATCGACGGTATAAACCTGCTGGTCGATCCTGTGTTCAGTGCGCGAGCTTCACCGGTGTGGTTCGCCGGTCCGAAACGCCATCAAGCGCCTGGGCTTCGCGCCGACCAGTTGCCGCGCATCGACGCCGTGCTATTGTCGCACAATCACTACGATCATCTCGACCGACGTTCCATGCGTGACGTGGCGGTGCAGACGGGTGGCGCGCCGGCGTTCATCGTACCGCGCGGTACTGAGTCGTGGTTTGCGACGAATCTCCCGCGCGCGGCACGAGGTGCCCGGGTGATCGGCTGCGCGTGGGATGACGTGGTGCGCTGGCCCGGACGTACGCGCGATGTCGAGTTGCATTTTCTGTCGGTGCAGCATTGGTCGAATCGCACGATGCTCGACCGCAACCAGTCGTTGTGGGGCAGCTGGGCCATCGTCCATCCCGATTTCCGATTCTGGTATTCCGGTGATCTCGGCTACTCCAATGAGCCGCGTGCCATCGGTGCGCGCTTCGGACACTTCGACGCCGCCGCGATTGCGATCGGCGCGTACGAGCCGCGGTGGTTCATGCGCACGCAACACGTGAACCCGGACGAAGCGGTGCAGGTGATGCTCGAGGTGAATGCGTCGGAAGCCATCGGCGTGCATTGGGGCACCTTTGCGCTCACCGACGAGCCGCTGGATCAGCCGCCGCGCGATCTCGCGGCGGCGCTCACCGCGCGCGGCTTGCCGCTGGATCGATTTCGCGTGCTTCGGCACGGGGAGACGCGTCGCTACCGGTTGCCAGATACACCAGCAGCGGCGGACATCCCATGACGAGCGTGGCCGGCCACCACCAAATGGCGCGGCCACGGGCGCGCAGATCGCGCGCCAGCCACACGAGTACGATGGCGGTAAACACCCCCATATCGTTCCAGGCCATGAACACCATGGGATCCTGACGGAGGGTCATCCACGCGTGCGCGAGCCCGGCCGATGCCGAGCCGTGCATCTGCATCCACGTGTAGAACGACCACTGTTCGTAGGCGAAGAAGAGCGCCGCGAACACGAGCAATGCGGGGCGTCGCATTATCCGGGCGGCTTCTCGTATTCCTCGGTCGGCAGCTTGAACGCTGCCACGAGCTTCGGGTCGCCAGTGATGCCGAGCACGCGCTGCGCCACGTACTCGCCAACGACCGGACCGAACTTGAAGCCTTCGGCCTGACCGACGCCGGCGATCCAGGCATTCGAGGTGCCGGGCACGTGGTCGATGATGAAGTTGCCATTCACGCTCGATTCGTAGTGACAGGCGCGGGTCTCGAGCAGTGGGGCATTGGCGAGCGCCGGGAAACGGGCCGCGAGGAATCGTCGGGACCCATCGATGCGATCCTGACTGGCCCAGCGGTTGCTGGTGTCCGGATCCTGCTGCAACGGATCGGCCGCTACCGGTGCACCGGCGGCAGGCCCAACGGCGGCAGGCCCAACGGCGGCGGGTGTTGCGGCTGGGGATGTGCCAACGGGCGGTACCGGCGGTGCGATGGCCCCACGCACGCGGAAGCCGCGCGAATCGACGGGGAGCACGGGCCAGCCGGTCACACCGGGAAAGTTAAAGCTGGGCAAATTCGGGAACGTGAAGCGCGAGTCGGCGACGGGTACACCGAAATAGCAGGCCACGCCGATAGGGACGCGCATTCTGTTTTCCATGTACGGAAAGAGTTTGCGCAGCCACGGACCACAGGCGAACACATACGAGTCGCCTCGCATGGTGGTCCCGTCTTCCAGGATCACCCCGTCCATTGATCCGTTCACGATCGGTCCGGGACGTACTCGGCTGATGACGAGCTTCACGCCCATCTTTCCACCGACCGCCGCCACGGCCTGCGTGGCCGCACGGCAGCGCACGACACCGGCGTCGGGCTCGGTAATGGCGATAGTGATGTCGTCGGCTTTGATAACCGGATAGCGTTTTCGCAACTCGGCGCCGTTGAGCACTTCGTGTGGCACGTTGTTCGCCTTCCACAAGTCGAGCGTCTTCGTAATGAACGGCTCGGCGGTGGCCCGCATGATCACGTCGCCCGTTGGATGGAAGTATGACGTCCGGAACACGGGTGCCCATTCTTTCTCGAACAGGCGCCACCGTTCGATGGCGGCCCGGGCCCAAGGTGTCCACAGCTCGCCGACGGCACGATCTCCATAGGAGGAGCGAATACCGCGGGTTTCGTCGCCACTGGTGGAACGCGAGTTGCCGGGTCCGTAGGCGTCAATGAGTGTGACGCGGGCACCACGCTCGCGCAGATGGTAGGCGGTCCAGCCACCCCACGCGCCGGCGCCGATCACGATGACGTGCCCGACGCCGCCGTCCTTGGTGCGGCCGCGTTCGATGCCACGGACGGGGTCGGCCGAGGCGAAGGCGCCGGCCGACGCGCAGCCTGATGCGAGCAGCGCGCCGGCACCGACTCCGGCGATTCGGAGAAAGTCTCGGCGCGGGAGGGACGCGGGATCTTCAGCGGAATCCAAACGTTCAGGGACAAGCGGGGTAATCGTCATGGGGCGAACATGTCCACGGCCGCGCACAATCGCAATCGACTTTCACGAAAGGATTAACAGATGCCGCGTAGATCACAGCTTGTCAGCGTTTGGGTCGCGACACACGTTACTGGGCTATGACGATGCGTAATTATCTTCCCAGCGCGTTCCTCGCCACCGTGGTCTCTGCCAGCGTATTCGGCGGGAGCCGCATGTCTGCCCAGCGTCCGCTCGCGGTCGCGCCGTTGAGCGCGGCGATGTTCGTGGTCGACAGTGCGAAGCTGTATACCGAAGCGCAAGCGGAGGAGGGGGCGAAGGTCTGGACCGCGACCTGCTCCGGATGTCATGAAACAAAGGATGTAACCAGCGCCGACTTCCGGACGAAGTGGGTCGGGCGTTCTCTGTTCGAGATGTACGAGCAAATCCGGACCACCATGCCGGACGACGGTCCGGGCACGTTGACGCCTGAGCAGTACTTGCATTCGGTGGTCTACATCCTGAAGCTCAACGGACTGCCGGCCGGGGAGACGCCGCTGGTGTCCGATTCGGCGACGATGTCGACGCTCAAGTTCGAGCTGCCGCCGCCGCCTCATTTTGTGCCGTAATCCTCGTCGTCCCTGTCGGCGGACGCTTCGTCCGTCGACGGGAATGTCATTGTTTAATTGTATGCATGGTTGATGGCCTTCCATGTTGACAGGGGATGTACCGTATCGTACCCTCACGCGGTCCTACTGTCTCAGTCTCATAGCGGCGCGTGCGATTTCGCAGCCCTCGGTGACGGATTGTCAGTTCGGACTGTTGTCCCTCCGAATACTGTTTTCTTATCACCGCAGTTTCCCGCCGCGTGCTTGCCACGCACCCGGGAGCGATGCGCGATCTTCGCAGCGTCCTTCCGTTCCCCTCGCGCCAATCGGGTGTTCACACGCCCGTGCATAGTAGTGGCATGGTTAACCGGATCGCAGGCCCTTCGGCGCGCGATTGGTGTTGGCCGTGACCATGTTCGGCCACACTGGGTGGCCGTTGAGTGATCCAGCTCTCTGAGGGAGTCACGAGATGCGATTGTTCGGACCCGTCGCGACTGATCGCGACGAGCAGCGAAGCTGCTCGTCGCATCATTCCGTTTTTCGCCGCCCACTGGCCGCTGTTTGCGCACGCCTTGCCCTGCTTACCGGACTCGTCGGCGCCTCCTTGCTTGCGGCTCCGCGCGTAGATGCGCAGGCTGCCGGCGGAACCATCTCCGGACGCGTCACTGACGCCGCCACCGGCAACCCGGTCGCACAGGTTCGCGTACTGGTTGCCGGCACGCAGAACGGTACACTCACCGCCGACAACGGCCGCTACACGCTTCGCGTGACCACGGTCGGTTCGGTGACGCTCGATGTGAATCGCATCGGCTACGAAGCACAGAAGATCACGGTCAACGTCACGGCGGCCGCGCCGTCGGTTGCCGATGTGCAGATCAAGCAGGCCGCCTTCTCGCTCGCGGCCGTCGTCACCACGGTGACCGGTCAGCAGCGTAAGGTCGAACTGGCCAACGCCACCGCGCAGATCAACGTGGCCGAAAAGCTCGCCGAGCTCCCCGTGTCGAACATGGGCAGCCTGCTTTCGGGTCGTACCTCCAGCGTGCAGGTCGTGCAAACCGGCGCCACCGGTACCGGCTCACGTATTCGTATCCGCGGCCAGAACTCGTTCTCGCTGTCGAACGATCCCATCGTCGTTATCGACGGTGTGCGCGCCACGTCAACCACGAACAACGGCCTCGGTGTCGGTGGCTCGGGTCCGTCACGCCTCGATGACATCAATCCGTCCGAAATCGAGACTATCGAAATCGTGAAGGGCCCGTCAGCGGCCACGCTGTACGGTACCGAAGCGGCCAACGGCGTGGTGGTCATCACGACCAAGCGCGGTAAGTCGGGCAAGACGGTCTACAATTTGAGCATCGAAAACGGCCAGATTAACAACACGGCGAAGTATCCGGACCTGTGGTCGCTGTGGGGCCGCACGGCCGCCGCTCCGACTCGCTCGGTGCCGTGTCTGCTGACCGCCGTCGCGTCGGGCGCCTGCACCTCCACCGACTCGCTGTCGCGTGGTAATGTGCTCAACATCCCAGGCCTCACGCCCATCGGCGACGGCAGCCGTCGCCAGTACAATCTCCAGGCGTCGGGCGGCAACGATAAGGTGCAGTTCTTCGTGTCGGGGCAGACCGAAGGCGAGACGGGCATTTACAAGATGCCGGACAACGAAGTGACGCGTCTCAAGGCGCGCCGCGGCGTGAGCGAACTCCCCTCCAACATCATGCGTCCGAACGCGCTGGCGCGTAACAGCTTCCGCGCCAACGTGAACGCCGAGCTCCGCAAGGGTCTGTTCGTACAGGCGTCGAGCGGCTATGTGAACAGCGAACTGCGCCTTCCGCAGAACGAAGACAACGGCAACGGCCTGATGGTAGACGCACTCGGAGGACCGTGGCGTGGCGACCTCGTTGACGCGCAGGGCGATTCGCTGCGCGGCTACCGCTCGTTCATGATGGGCGACGTGCTGGCGCAGACCACCACGCAGGGGCTCAACCGCTTTATCAACACCGTGTCCGCACAGTGGACGCCAACGACCTGGCTCTCCACCCGCGGCGCGATCGGCTCTGACTATACCAGCCGCAACGACCTGTTTCTCGCGAAGGTGGGTGAGGGTCCGGCCACGGGTACTACACGCCAGGGCAACATCACGAGCCAGCGCTTAGACATCAACCAGCAGACGGCGGACTACGGGGCCACCGGCACCTTCCAGCTGCTGGATTGGATGAAGTCGACGACGTCCATCGGCATGCAGTACGTTCGCAACGCGGTCGGCAGCACGGTCGGAACCGGCATCAGCCTGCCGCCGGGCGGCGTCACGGTATCGTCGGCGGCCACGCGCTCCAGCACACAGAGCATCGTGGAACGCCGCACCCTCGGCTACTACGTGGAACAGCAGATTGCCCTCCGTGATCGCCTGTTTATCACGGGTGGTATGCGCCGCGACGCGGCGAGCGCGTTCGGTGCCAACACGCGCGCGGTGTATTACCCGAAGCTCGGTGCGTCGTGGCTGATCTCGGACGAGACGTTTTTGCCACTGCCGGACTTCGTGAATTCGCTGCGCCTTCGCGGCACGTACGGCGCCTCGGGTCAGATCCCGGGTGCTACCGACGCCGTGCGCTTCTACTCGCCGGGCCCGCTCACCACGGCCACGGGTGATGCCCCCGCGGCGTCGCTGGGATCGCTTGGTAACACCAATCTCAAGCCGGAATTTTCAGCCGAAACCGAGTTCGGTTTCGACCTGAACATGTTCTCCGGCGGCACGAACATAGAAGTGACGTCGTACAGCAAGAGCACCACCGACGCCCTCATTCAACGTTCGATTGCGCCGTCGCTCTCTGGCCTCACCACGCAGTTCGTGAACATCGGTAACATCAAAAACTCCGGTCTCGAACTGACGTGGAATCAGCGCTTGCTGGAACGTGACGCCGCAGCGCTGTCGTTCACGCTCACAGGCTCGACGAACAAGAACCGCATGACCAAGCTTGGTCAAGGCGTTTCGCCGATCGCCTCCGGCAACCGCAACACGCAGCGGAACCTGCCGGGCTACCCGTTGTTCGGCTTGTGGGACAGGACCATCAGTTTCGACGACAAGAATGGGGACGGTATCATCGTCTTCAATTCGAACAAGGCGCTAAGCGAACTCACGTTCAGCGACACGGCGGTGTATCAGGGAAATACGTTCCCGACGCGCGAAATTGCGTTCTCGCCCACCCTCGAGCTCTTCAAGAAGAAGCTCAAGGTGTCGGGACAGGTGGACAGCAAGTGGGGCTTCAGGAAATTCAACAATACGCTGCGTCACCAGTGCATGAATGGTGTGACCTGCCGCGGCCGCTACGACAAGAGCGCGTCGCTGCAGGAACAGGCCAACGCGCTGGCTACGTCGCAGGCGGTGTACACGGGGATGTTCGAGAATGGCGCGTTCACGCGCTTTCGCGAACTCTCGGTGGCGTACGAGATGCCGACCAAGTGGGCCAATGCCGTCCGCGCGTCGCGCTGGAGCGTGGTCCTCACCGGCCGTAACCTCGGGGTGATTACGGACTACACCGGCGTCGATCCGGAAGCGGCCCAGTCCAACAACGACGCTCGTGGAAATGAGGAGTACTTCTCCACGCCGCCTCTGCGCATCATGACGCTGCGCATGAACTTCTCCTTCTGAGACGACACACATCCATGCGATTCTTCAATTCCGCACGCCGGATGATCCGTCCAGTGGGCGCCGTAGCCGCCGTATTTGCGGTGACTGGGTGCAGCTCGGACATCCTCACGGTCCCAACGCCTGACGTGATCGCTGAGGGCGCCATCGGCGGCAGCCTTGGCGTGACCACGCTGCGAAACGGTTCAATGCAGGACTTCATCGTCGCGTATTCGGGTACCCAGGACGGCTTCGCGGTCGTCTCGGGTAATCTCGGTGATGAACTCCAGACGACGGACACGTTTGCCGATCGCTATAACACCGATGGGCGTAACGCGAGCGAAGTGCTCGGTGGTTCGCTCAATACCACATACAATCAGCTACAGCTGGCGCGCGCCGGCCTCACGGCGGCCATCGAGAAGTGGATCGTCGTGAAGCCGACGGCAACAGCGGTCAAGGACTCGCTGAGTGAGATGTACGCCATCCGGGGATTCGCCGAAACTGCCTTTGGCGAGGGCTATTGCTCCGGCGTGCCGTTCAGCAAGGTGTCTGCGAGCGGCGACTTCGAGTACGGCGACCCACTCACCACGGCGCAGGTCTACACTCGCGCGTCGGCGTCGATGGACAGCGCGCTCGCCAATGCTACGGGTGCGAACTACCGCAGCCTTGCTGCCATCGGCAAGGCGCGCGTGCTGCTGAATCAGGGCCAGTTTGCGCAAGCCGCTTCGGCGGTGAGCGCGGTCCCGAGCTCGTTCAAGTACACGTTGAACCACTCGATCGCTACCGGTCGTCAGACCAACGGCCTCTGGTCGGCTATGTACAACGCCGGCTCACGCTACACGATCGGTACGAACGAAGGCACCAACGGTCTCGACTACCTCGTCACCCCGGTTGATCCGCGTGTGCCTTGGGTGGCGACGCTGAACCTCGGATTCGACGGCACCAGCACCAACCTGCCGCGTCAGCTCAAGTACACGTCGCAGTCGGCGCCGTTCGTACTCGCCGACGGCATCGAGGCGCGTCTCATCGAGGCCGAAGCACGCTTGCAGGGTGCCACGCAGGCTGACCGTGACGCGGTGTTCGCCCAGCTGAACACGCTGCGCGCCACCGGTCTGGCAACCGCCATTGCTCCGCTGGCGGCGTCGCCCACGACGCAGGCCGCTGCGGTGGACATGCTCTTCAAAGAGCGCGCCTACTGGCTCTGGCTCACCGGTCATCGCCTCGGCGACATGCGCCGCCTGATCCGTCAGTACACCCGTACGGCGGCCACGGTGTTTCCGGTCGGCACGCTGCGCTACCGTTCAAGTCAGACCTACGGCACCGACGTGAACCTGGTCATCCCGTTCAACGAGCGGAACAACCCGAAGTTCAACGGTTGCCTCGACCGCAACCCGTAAGCGCGGTTGGTTGACGACATGAAGAGGCCGCCGGTGCACTACGCACCGGCGGCCTTTTCACGTCGTGCCATCACCACAGAGCTGACTTACCGACCAGCCACGCCGCGGCCGATCTCGACCGCCTTGAAGCCCGGCTCGCCC
>NZ_JBKJRB010000049.1:0-6862 GCF_046594945.1 Gemmatimonas sp.
TGATGACCTGTTCTTTGAGTGTTGTCGGATTCGTCGGAAGCTCTGGTGTCTTCGCCGAACACGCGGCCAAAAAGACTGCGGCGAAATTCGCTAATATGAGTTTCTGAAACCGTGGTCGGTTCATTGAGTTCGATTGCTGAGGGGCCTGTTCGTGAGAACGCAAAGACCGTAGTAGCGCTGCCTAACGAGGTTGTAGGATAAGTCCCGAAGCAGGCCAATGTGGAAACGGAACTTGAGGCGACGCCACGGGTTTGTCGTGCATCGAATGTGGTGTCGTTTCGTCTCGCTGTCGAGCATCTGCCATGGCCCGCTACAAGTCCCTCGATACGAACCCGCAATTCCTGAGCGTCGACCTGGCGCGCCAGTTGCTGCCCGGCACGTTCGAGCACGCGCTGAACCACCTGCTCGATCACGAAGTCGATCTGGCGCACTTCGACGCCCGGTTTCGGAATGATACGACCGGCGCGCCGGCATACCCGCCGGCCATGCTGCTCAAGGTGGTGCTCTTTGCGTACGCGCAGGGCATCGTGCGCAGTCGGGCGATCGAGCGCGTGTGCCAGGAGCATGTGACGTTCATGGCGCTGTGCGGCATGACCGCGCCCCATTTCACCACGATCGCCCACTTCGTCAGCACGCTGCGCGACGACATCGCCCAGGTGTTTGCGGCGGTGCTCGCGGTGTGTGACGGCCAGGGGTTGATCGGCCGCGAGATGTTCGCGATCGACGGCGTGAAGCTGCCGAGCAATGCGTCGAAGCATCGGAGTGGCACGCGCGCCGAGTTCACGAAGCGGGCGGAGAAACTGGAAGCGGCAGCCAAGACGATGTTGGAGCGGCATCGGGACGCTGATACGCGGGACCTCGAGCCCGATGTCGCGGCGAAAACGACGGCACGCATCAAGCGGCTCACGCAGGATGCGGAGCAGTTGCGGGAGTGGCTCGCTGCGCATCCCCAGGACCGCCACGGGCCGACGGGTGGCCTCCGCAAGAGCAATCGCACCGACAACGAGAGCGCCAAGATGGCCACGGACAAGGGCGTGATCCAAGGGTATACCGGTGTGGCCGCCGTCGATGCGAAACATCAGATCATCGTGGACGCACAAGCGCATGGCACGGGCTCTGAACAAGAATTGCTGCTCCCTGTCGTGGAGGCCCTCGCGGCGCTCCGCACGAGCGACACGGTGCTCACGGCCGATGCGGGCTATCATAGCGAAGCAAATCTCGCCGCGCTCGCGGCGCTCGAGGTCCCGGCGCTCATCGCCGATCCGGATATGCGGAAACGCGATGAGCGGTTTGCTGACCGCGAGCACCACACCACCGCGCCGAATCCGTTGCATGACAAATCGGGTACCGTGAAGAAGACGCTGCCGGTGTTCGCACCGAGCGACTTCACCTATGACGCCGACGCGCGCACGTGTGTGTGTCCCGCCGGGAAGTCCCTCTATCGGAAGGGCGCCAGCAACGTCACGAACGGCTATGTTGGCGAACACTTTCGCGGTGCAAAGCGCGACTGCGGATCCTGTGCTTTGCGCGACCAGTGTTTGCGGACGCCCGCGACGACGATCGTCCGCAACGTGGCGTTCTTTCGTGGGCGAGAGGACGCGGAGACCGAGACGCACACGATGCGCATGCAGCAACGACTCGATACGCCCGATGGGCGCGAGCAGTACGGGCGTCGCTTCGGCACCGTGGAGCCGGTCTTTGGCAATGTGCGCTACAACAAGCGGCTCGATCGCTTCACGCTGCGTGGCCGCACGAAAGTGAACGGCCAGTGGCTGCTCTTTTGTCTGGTGCACAACATCGAAAAGCTCACCCACGCAGGATACGCCGCGTAAATCACCACACGGGCGGCGTCCGCGCCGTCCCAATTGACAGGATTACGACGAAAATCTGACGAAACGCACTGTTCAACAATGCTGAATCTCTTCGCGTGGAGTTTTGCGCGACGCGGGACCTTCACCGGAGGTGCGTTGAGGCTTTTTCTACAGCCTCAACGCCTAGCGTTCTGCTGCAGCGCATCAAAGATAGTGCGGCCGGACGGGCGACGTGCGCCAGCACGGCGACCGCCTGCCGCAAACGAAACGCGCTGTCAGCAGCAACGTTTCGTTAGACACCGGCGCACGGGACGGCAACCCTAGCGTCGGAGCGGGTGCTGGTCAAACGTGACGGACGATTCCACTTGTGCATCACCGATTGCGCTGTCGAGGTAGAGCCAACCGCCCTCAAGATCCGCATACGACCACTGAACCGTGAACAGTCCTGCGCCGACAAGCCGCTCACTACCGTTGTCGGTCAACTGCACCTGATTGGAATCGCCGCTCGATCGTATGTACCGCTCAAAAACGGTTCCGACTCCACGCCCCATATGCCCAGTGCTTGAGCGAGCACGCCACCGATACGATGCCTCTGAATCACGGAAAGCGGTAAACTCTAGGATCGCGGTTCCGCGTGGCGTATGGACTACGAGCATCTGTCCTTTGGCAAGGCGAATGGCTCCACCGCTGCGTCTGTCAAGATTCGCCCTGATGGAAGGCGCCTCACTCGCCCGTGTACGGTTGGCTAGGAGAGAAGGCGGAGACGACCGAGAGAACGTTCTAACCGACGCGCCACGCGAAGGGACGGTGCACCCGAACGCGCCAACACTCAGCACCAATATCGCAATCGCATACCGAAACATTCCGAGACCCTCCTTTAGGTGTCTAACGCTTTGCGTTCTGCTGCAGCGCTCTAAACAAAATGCGGCCGGACGGGCGACGTGCGCCAGCACGGCGGCCGCCTGCCGCACACCGCAGCGCGCTGACAGCAGCAACGGTTCGTTAGATGGCGGCAGGTCGACCAATGCGCCGAGAATTCTGCCGCCGCGTACAGGTGCTCACGCGACAACCACCGACACGGCGCGCACTAGGACGCGGAGGGCGTGTGGCCGCGATCAGCGATGAGGCGCTCGGTAAACTGTTGCCCATCGGCGAGACGATGGAGGTCCGCCGCCTGGGTCTCAAGCTGTTGCTCAAGTATTTCGACGCGTTCACACAACGCGAGAAATTCCGGCGCTGACGTACCTCTGCGTTCGAACGCGCGAATCGCTCGTAAAGCCAGATATCCACCGCCAGCGACAACCGCGACGAGAAAGAGCGGCCAGATCAAGAGGACAAAGAATGGGAGCATTTCGACCATCGTGCGGGTGCTCAGGTGAACTACAACGTCGCCGCAGGTCCCGAGAGGAACGTACTGCGAGCGTGAGTGAATCGCATCAACGATGGCTTGGTCGGTGCGCGGCCGGCAGACAAGGCGCCCACGTGGGACAGAGCCGCTTAATTGGACCGTTCACTTACTCGCCACAGGACCCATGCGATCGCCCCAATGAACGACAGGTGCACCACCAGCCAACTGAGCGCCGCAGCACGCCACAACACGGGGGACGGGTAGTCCGCTGGGAGCGGCCACGGCTCGTACCACCGCATGCCCGATGCGCTTGTTCCCCGACGCGGGTCCACCATCCGTCGCTCCGTCGTCCACGCTTTCACTTGGACCGCAGCGATAAAGAGAAGAAACCAAATCAGAGCGAGGAAGTGTCTTGGCATTGCCACGTGGGATTGTTCCGGCCATCTAACGCTTTGCGTTCAGTTGCGAGCGATCAAACGAATGCGAGCGCAGCGAGCACACATTGACTCGCTCGTCAGCTGCAACGCGTTGTTGGGCAGCGGCGCAAGACACTACGCGCTCGCATGTTCCCAGCGCTGCGCGAGTTCGCGGAATGCCGCTTCGTGCTCCGGCCAATCATGCAACGTGGCGGGATCAAAGTCGGCACCATTCGGCCAGACGATCGTGTGCACTTCGGGGTCGACGCGGACTTGATTGAACAGCGCAAGGTCGCGCAATGGACCAAATAGCTCGCCGGCCAGCATGGGCCGAAAATCGATGTGGCGCTCTAGGCCATCGTCAAATCGAAGCTGCAAGGTGAACGGCGCCACGACGTCACAGGATTGCACGCGATAGATGGGATGGGGCATCGCTCGTTAGGCTAGAGGGTCGATAGGGATTGGCGCCTGGCCGTTCTGCAACCGGCTCCAATCGTCGAGCAGCTCCTGCTGATGCAGCTCGGCCCACGCTTCGACGAGGCGTCGCTGCCTGGTCGGTAGCGATCCGGCGATCACATCAACCGGCTGGATGCTGACCACCGCCACTTGATCCTGCCAGTAGGCGTGAAAATGGGCTAGGTGGTGCTGCCCGCCCACCTCGGTGAACATGCGAACGATGATTCCGAAGAAGCGGCTGAGTTCGGGCATTGGTGAATGATACACTGGCCAGGGAAAGGCGGCCCATCTGCGTGGCGATGGCGGCCGCCGATCACGTACAGCGACAGGCCCCCAAAATCGAGATGCTGTCAACGCGCGGACCTGGACACGGTGCTTACGGAACAACTTGGTAAGTCTGCCCAACGCCTGGCGTTCAGTTGCAAGCGATCAAACAGTCGCGAGCGCAGCGAGCATTCCCTCCCCGCTTGCCAACTGCAACGCGTTGTTATGCGACCTGCAGCGGCCGGATGTGAGCAATCTCCTGCTTCAACCCACGGGCCGCATCCCACAGATCGACGTTGCGCTGCAGATTCAACCAGAACTCGGGCGAGTTGCCAAACAACTTCCCGAGCCGTAGCGCCATCTCGGGCGTGACGGCGCGGCGCTCGCGCAGCAGTTCATTCACGGACTGCCGAGAGACGCCCGCGGCCTCTGCCAGTGCGGTCACCGAGAGTCCGTACTCCGACAGAAAGTCCTCGCGCAACATCTCGCCAGGGTGAATGGGCCGGCGTTCGCGCGGGCGTGTATTGGGGACACTCATGCGAGGGCGCTCCGATTAGTGATAGTCGCAGAACTCAACATCGTACGCATCGCCATCCTCGAATCGAAAGCAGACACGCCATTGATCGTTGACGGCGATCGCATGCTGGCCAACTCGGTCACCTTTCAGCAGGTGCAGCCGATTACCCGGGGGCACCAGCAGGTCTGGGAGGCGAAATGCCGCGTCGATCGCTTCCAGCTTCCGCAGTGCGCGCCGGGCCACGTCGGCCGGGACACGCTTCGCCTTCCCGGTACGGAAGAGCTCTTCGGTCGTGCGGTCGGCGAAAGTCTTGATCACACTAGAATGTACCGTGTCACGTGACACGTGTCAATTGCACGTCGGATCGCATAACGCCTGGCTTCTGCTGCAGCGCTCCAAATATACTTGCGCGCGCAGCGCGCATTCCGAAATGCGCTGTCAGCAGCAAGCAAGGTTAGACGCCGAGGTGGATTCTGGTCGACAGGTGTCGCCGAGCTTTGGAAGATCGCGCAAACCTTGTGCATCGACGGTGACTCGCAAGTCTCTCATCGCTGGGGGCCGGAGTAGCATCATCGCACCGCGAACGCGCCGCTCCCGAGTTCGCCTTGTTGCCTTCCATCACTGAACTACCGCCACACCTAGAACCACTGGTTGAGATCGCCGACGAGATACACAATGACATAGAGACCGCAGGCGGCAAGAAAGACAAACTGCCACACCCGCACGCGCTGCTGCTGTGCGTGCGTGAGAAACGCGCTTACCACATGATTCACGAGTAGCATTGAGGCTACTACGAAATTGAGCGATGCCCAACCTAGCATCTCTGGGAACGTACGCGCAGTGCGGTACGCCATGACAAATAGTCCAAGAATCACCACCAGAAACCCGTAGCGCCAAGTCGGGTGATCAGTAAATGCGGTGACACGATCAGGTGGACGATTCACAAATGCCTCATTGATGTTGGACGTCTAACGCCCGAGCTAAGCTGCGAGCGAATGCAATAAAGTGCGAGCGCAGCGAGCTTCGATAACTCGCTCGTCGGCTTCAGCGCACGTTAGGCCACGTAGAACTCCGTCGCTGCGCTGGACGCCACCTACGACAATCCTTCGAAGATTCAGTCCACCGGGCGCATGCCGCACTATACTGGTCGGGTACGAGCACGAAGGCGAATCGCGTGCACCACCGCGCCCATGGTAGCAGTGCCGACCGCCGCCACTGGATTAAACCCGGCGCCAACAAAGCCAACGACGCCCCACAGCACCGCGCCCGAAGCCACCGACGCGATCACGCGCTGAAGCTGGACATCGCGCAGAAGGCTCCAGCGAAGGAGCGGCCCGACGACTCCACCGAGGGCCGCGCCGACTCCTGCTGCCGCCGCGAACGCGATGTCGTAGTACGGGAATCCGTGACCAAGCACGAACAGCAGCGCGAGCACGCCGAAGACGCCAGCGCAGACGAGCGCTCCGAGCAGCGCCCGCCGAAGACGAGGGCAACACTGGCTGCAGTAGCGCGAATCCAACAGGTCATCCGAGCGTCACAATGCTTGCCCGTGCTCGCATCAGTTGCGCCAAGGTCGGTACCAAGCACGCCGTCCTGAACGCGGCGCAGCAATGCGGCCGAGGTCCGCCGCGTTCTCCTCATCCAAACCCGTCGGCCAGGCGGGATCTTCCCGCTGCCGTTGGCGCTCGCGGAGCTTCCACCACCGCGTTCCAACGTTCACGTCTCGGCGCATGATGGGTGCGTCGGTCAGCCGATCAATGACCGGGAGCGCGATCGAAAGGACGACGATGGCAACGAGACCGATGACGAGACCCATTTAAAACCCTCTGCGCGGTGAGAGGCTGATGCTGGCAAACTCTCTGGAGCGGCCTAACGCTGGCTTCTACTGCGGGCGCTCCAACAAGACGCACGCGCAGCGCGCTTCAGAATGCGCCCGTCTGTAGCAAGCATCGTTAGGCCTGCGCCGCAGCTCCGATGCGGCTGGAGCACCCGTGTAGTCGATTCTTCAAAGATACGCGAGAATCCGTGAATACCGCGGCCGTGTCAATGG
>NZ_JBKJRB010000114.1:0-20220 GCF_046594945.1 Gemmatimonas sp.
ATCACCGCCAAGACGATGGATATCATGGCGAGCGCGGCGCAAGACCGTCAGGCGAAAGCGAAACGTGACGCGGTGCTCGCGCAGCTCCGGGAGGCGCAAGGACAGACGAAGAATCTCAACTGGTTGCCCTCGCCGTCGCAGGTGCAGGCGGCAGTCAAGGCTTCCCGCGAAGTGGAGGTGCAGGCCGCCACGGCGGCGGCGCTCGCCGGCGCGGCAGCGGCCGCGGCGGCCGAAGAGACTCGCCTGGCGGCTCAGGGTGGCCGTGGACTCGACGATGATAATCCCGCGTACAACGAGCAGCTTGGCGTGCAGGGAGGCCACACGGCGCTGCTGCTGGCGGTGCGTGAGGGACAGGTGGCAGCCGTTGACGCCCTGCTCGATGGCGGGGCAAACATCGATCAGGTCAGCGGCGGCGATCACACCAGCCCGATGTTGATGGCGTCGATCAACGGTCACTACGACATCGTGATGTTGCTGCTCAAGCGCGGCGGGAATCCCAATCTTGCCAGCGACGCCGGTGCCGCGCCGCTGTTCGCCGTGCTGAACAAGGAGTGGGCGCCGACCACCCGCACGCCGCAGCCAGCATTTCAGCTGCAGCAGAGGGCGACCTATCTCGAAGTGGTTGACGCGCTGCTCAAGGCCAAGGCGAATCCCAACGCGCGACTGTCACGATCGCTCTGGTACACTACGTACAACCGCGACAATCTGGGCGTCGACTTCAACGGCGCGACGCCATTTTTTCGTGCGGCCTACGCGACCGACATTCCGGCCATGAAACTCCTGCTCGCGGCGGGAGCCGATCCCATGATCGCGACGATCAAAGCGAAGCCACGGGCGCGCCGTGGCGCGGTGGCGGTAGCGCGCGAAGATCCGTCAGGGCTCGCGCCTATTCCCGACGGTGGCTTGGGTGTGTTCGCGATTCACGCCGCCGCTGGCGTGGGATACGGACAGGGTTTCGCGGCCAACGACCACCGGCATACCCCCGAGGGCTGGCTGCCCGCGATGCGCTTTCTCGTGGAAGTACTGAAGTTCGACGTGAATGCCCGTGACTTCAACGGCTACACGCCGTTGCATCATGCCGCAGCGCGTGGCGATAACGAGATGATCGAGTATCTGCTCTCGAAAGGCGCCGACGTAATGGCGGTCGCACGCAGCGGACAAACGACGGTGGATATGGCGAACGGTCCGGTGCAACGCATCTCGCCGTTCCTGGACACCGTGGCGTTGCTGGAAAAGCGCGGCGCAAAGAACAATCATCGCTGCGTGTCCTGTTGACCAGATGAAACCCGGAACGGGACGCCGCCCATCGCGGTGTTTCCGGTCTCGGCGGTACGAAAAGGTGGCTATTCGCGTGCCAAATATTGCGGATGGTCCCAAACGGAGGGATGTTATCGCGGCACTGACCCGAATCGGTCAAGTGCCCGTCTCCCGTTTCCGGACCACACCCATGAAGCTTGGACGTCACCTCGCTGGGCTCCTTTTCAGCGCGAGCATCACCATGCTCGGCTTCGCGTTGCCCCTTCAGGCCCAGACCACTGCGACGGTTGAAGGCAAAGTGACGTTGAATGCATCCGGCGAAGCGCTACAGGGCGCCTCGATCGGCGTAGTCGGTACCCAGGTCGGCGCCATCACTCGCGCCGACGGCACGTATCGATTCACCCTGCGTCCCGGCACGTACGAACTGCGCGTGCGCATGCTGGGATACGCCGGCAAGATCGCCAGTATTACGGTGGCGGCCGGTGCGCGTGTGACACAGAACTTCGCGCTCGAGAAGTCCACCACGCAACTCGAGGCCGTAGCCGTGACGGGCTCGCGTGGCGGCGAACGGACACTCGTGAAGAGCCCCGTGCCCGTGGACGTGATCAACACCGCCGCGCTCAAGTCGACGGGACGTGTCGAGACCGCGCAAATGCTCCAGGCGGCGGCACCGTCATTGAACTTCCCGCGCCCCGCGGTGGCCGACGGCACCGACCACGTGCGCCCGGCCACGCTGCGCGGCCTCGCTCCCGATCAGACGTTGGTGCTCGTGAACGGAAAGCGCCGCTACACGAGCGCGCTGATCAACAATAACGGGACCGTTGGTCGTGGCACCTCGGCGGTGGACCTCAACGCCATCCCGGCGTCCATGATCGACCGCATCGAAATCCTGCGGGACGGCGCGGCGGCGCAGTACGGCTCCGACGCCATCGCGGGTGTCATCAACATTATCCTGAAGGGCGCGGGCACGGGCGACGTGTTCAGCCAGACCGGCCAGTTCAACACCGAAGTCCCGGGCTTGGGCAAGCGCAATGACGGCACCAACACGGTGGTGAGCGCCGATCAGGGTCTGTCATGGGGCAACGGTGGCTATTTCCACGCCGGCGTAGAATGGCGCAACCGTGCGATGACCAACCGTACCTTCGGCGATCCGCGTCAGCAGTATCCCACTGGCGATCCGCGTGAAGCCACGGCGCAGCGCTTCACGCACTGGTCGGGCGATGCGGCAACGGTGGACTTGGTCGGCATGTTCAACGCCGCGCAGAACCTGAATGACAACGTGCAGGCATACGCGTTTGGCTCCTTCGGTAAGCGCGACGGTCGGTCGACTGGCTTTTTCCGCCGTCCGATTCAGACGGCGCAGGTGGTCGCCAAGCTCTACCCAAACGGCTTTCTGCCGAACATCGAGTCGAAAATCGACGATATTTCGATTGGCGGCGGCGTGAAGGGCACGGCCAAGGGATGGGACTGGGATCTCAGCCAGGTGTACGGCAGCAACGCATTTCAGTTCATCATCTCCAACTCAAACAACGCGTCGCTGGGGCTCGCCAGTCCGACGCAGTTCGACGCCGGGACCCTCGGCTTCGGTCAGGCGCTCACCAATCTCGATGTCACGCGCAAGTTCGATATGAACGGGCGACCACTTCGTGTGTCGAGTGGTGCCGAGTTTCGCTGGGAGAAATACTCCATCGAAGCAGGCGAGTTGGCCTCGTACGTGAATGGTGGCGTCCCGGTGCTCGACGCCAGCGGCAACCCGGTGCGTAATGGCGCCGGCAACACGTCGATCGCCCTCGTCGGTTCGCAAGTGTTTCCCGGCTTCTCGCCGAAGGATGCGCTGGACCGCTCTCGTACGGCCGGCGCGGCCTACCTGGACGTCGAAAGCGACTTGACCGCCAAGTGGCTGGTCGGAGCGGCCGCACGATACGAGAACTTCAGCGACTTCGGTTCGAAGGCGACCGGTAAGCTCACCTCCCGCTTTGCACTGACGGAGAAGTTCGCCATTCGTGGCGCGGCGTCGACCGGCTTCCGCGCGCCGTCGCTGCAGCAGAGCTACTTCACGTCGACGGCAACGACGTTCGTGAACGGACTCCCGGTGGACATCAGGACGCTTCCCGTGGCCAGCAAAGAGGCACGCCTGCTCGGTGCCAGCGATCTCAAGCCGGAAAGCTCGGTCAACCTGAGTACCGGCGTCACAATGCAGCCCACCAAGAACCTCACGGTCACGGCCGACTATTACGACATCGCCATCAGCGACCGCGTCGTGCTCTCCGAGAACTTCATCGGCGCTGGCGTCGTCAACTTCTTCGCCCAGAACGGCCTTACGGGCGTCGGCGGCGGTCGCTACTTCACCAACGCGATCGACACCAAGACCAAGGGTCTGGACGTGGTCGTGAATTACGGCCTGGACTTCAAGGCCAACGGCATCGTGCGCCTCACGGCAGGCTACAACCAGAACCGCACGAAGGTCACGAAGGTGGTCGTGAACACGCCGGCACAGCTGGGCAACCTGAACGAAGTGTTGTTCGGCCGCGCCGAGCGTGGCCGCATCGAAAAAGGCCAGCCGCAGAACAATCTCGTGTTGAACGGTACGTACGAGAGGGGAGACCTTTCACTGAACCTGCGCGGTCAACGGTTCGGGCAGGTCACCGGCGTGCAAGCGCTCGCCACCGGCACCGCGCGCCAAGTGCCGGATTTGGTGCTGAGTCCGAAGTTCGTCACCGACATCAGCGCCTCGTACAAGCTGCTCAAGCGCGCTACACTGACACTCGGGTCGGACAATGTGTTCGATGTGTACCCTGATGCCATCAAGGATCTCGGCGACGTCGCGGCGGGCTACAGCGGGCAAGGCACCTACGGGGTGTACCGGTTCTCCGGTCTCTCTCCGTTTGGTTTCAACGGACGGTACATGTATGCCCGTGTGAGCTTCGGTCTCTAGTCGATCGCCGGGTTTTTCGGAACAGATCACGAAACACCAACGCCCCACCGCAACGCTTGTTGCGGTGGGGCGTTGGTGTTTGTCGTCATATCGTCGTTACAGCGCTCCCGCCTGCCTACACGGTGCTACGGCGTGCCGCCCTTCAGCGCGCGATACTGCGCCAGCGCCGCGTTTACTTTCTGATCGATGGCGACCTTGCCGATCTCCGCGGTGGCCTTGGTCGGATCGCCCGTGACGCCAGCGTCTGGCCCGCCGCCGTTGGGCATGAGCTTGTCGAGCCGAATCCCGTCGCTGTACACGTAGAGTAGCTGCGATGTGTCGCTGGTACCGGCGTGCGACCCGACCATCTGCTCGTCCCATCCATAGGTGGTCTTGAGGTAGTCGCGTATCTGCAGGCGACCCTTCTGGTAGTAGTCGACCAGCGCGTACACACGGACGCCGGTACCGGCCCACTCCGCGTTGAGCGCCGTCGCCACGGCGGTGAGCCCGGCTTGGTTGCCACCACTGTCGCCGATCAGCAGGATGTCGGTGAAGCCGTGCACGCGCAGCGAACGCGCGGCCGCGTCGAGCAACCGATCGTAGCTGGGTGATGGCAGCGAGATGACACCGGGCTTGTCACCGAAACCGGCGCGTGTGTAATCGCCCTCCGGCACGTACTGCACCGTGGGCGCGACCAGCGCGTTGCCGAGTTGCGCGGCGATCTGCCCAGCGGCGAAGGTGACGATGTAATTGTGCTTGCCCATCACCATGTGCGGGCCGTTCTGTTCGGTGCCGCCGGTGGGGATGATCGCCACGCGCTTGCCGCCCTGAATGGCATCGCGGATCTCGGTCCAGGTCATGGCCTCGAGATATGGCGCCGCGAGTAGATTCGGGCGGTCCTGCGCGGGCAGCGTGGTCGTGATCCCGAGCGCGGCGATTGTGCTTAGGAATAGGCGGCGCATCAGAAGCCTCCTGACGTGGCGCGCGACGCACGAATCTGCGCCAAGGCGTTGTCGATTTTGATCTGCACCAGGGCTTTCCCAAGGGCGGCAGTTGCCTTTGTGGGATCGCCACTCACGCCGCTCTCGGGAAAACCGCCGCTGGGCGCAAGCCGGTCGCGTCGGACCAGAGCCGGATTCACGAACAGTAGTTCCGATGTGTCGACCATCCCGGCATGACTTCCGATGGCGTCCATCGTGAAGCCGAGACCACCGAGATAGGTGCGAATGTCAGCCGTGGATTTTGTGTAGTAGTCGCCGATGAAGAGCGCCCGAGCGCTCGTGGTTTTCCACGCCGCATTGAGCTGATCCGCTGCGGCTTTCATGCCGTTCTGATTGCCGCCGGAATCGCCGATGAGAATGAAGGTGGTGAATCCTCCAGCGTGCAGACTTTTAGCCGCGTGCACGAGCAGTTCGATGAATCGATCCTCGGGGAGCGTAATCGATCCGGCTTTCGCCATATGACCGCCGAGCGGCGTTTCCCAACTTCCTTCCGGGACGTACGTGATGATGGGCGCGATCAATGCGTCCCCGAGCGTGCGGGCGATGCGTTCGGTGGTGTGCGTCAGCACATACTTGTGTTCACCGGTCACCATGTGGGGGCCTTTCTGCTCCTGTCCCGCCGTGCCGATGATGATCGTTTTTGTTCCGGCGAGCATGCGATCGCGGATTTCCATCCACGTCAGCTCGTCGATGAACACGGGCGGCGGGCGGGGTGGCGTGGCGGGCTGCGCATGGGCGCCAACCGTGCCAAGCAGCAGTGCCACCGTAGTAAGAACGAGCCGTCGCATCGAGTGCATCTCCGTATGTCTGAAGAAGGAAAAACAAACGTGGCGCCAGGAATTCCTGGCGCCACGTTGGGCAGCACTGTGCCTTGAGGCCGCCACGCGGCAGCGTGGCGTTACTTCGGGAGGAAATTAATGTTGGTCTGCTTCTCTGACAGCGGTGTAGCGAAGCACAGATTGCGGCCGGGGATTTCTTCCTTGGGATCGAGTGCACCCGGGCGGCTCAGCGCCGTCCAGCGACGCAGGTCTCCGAGACGACGGCCTTCGAGCCACAGCTCGATGCCGCGCTCACGCTTCAGGACAGCCCACCCTTCCGTGAGGCTGCTGGCCGTGACCGGCGCCAGCGACAGTGCCGTACGACGACCATTGATCGACGTGAGCGCACCAGCGAGGTCGCTTGCGATGAGCTTCACCTCGGCTTCAATGAGGCGCATCTCCCAACCGGACGAGAGGTTGATCGGCGACGTGAGCGTGGGATACTTGGTCTGGAAGTACCACCGCACGCGACCGAGTGAGCCAACCGCCGCATCGCCGACCAGCACGGTGAGGCTGCTGTCGAACGGTACGCGAGGATCACGCGTGGCCCGGCGATGCGTCTCGATATACGTATTCCACACCGTATGCGCTCGATACGGCTGATTCGCGCTTGCCCAGTAGATACGATTGTTCTGATCGAGCTCAGTCTGGTAATACGGCATCTGGTACACGAAGGTACTCGGCACCGTCGCCGCATCGGTTGCGGCGCCTGCGGTATTGTTGCGCAGCAACCGAACCGACGCCCGACCTGCCGTGGCTACCCGTGCGAGGTTGGCGTTGTTGGCCGCCGTCGCGACCGCGATCGCCTCGGTGAAGTACCCTTCGGAGCGCTCGAAATAGACCGTATGCGGTCCTGGAGCCCCCCCGTTGATCACGCCTTCGCAGAAGTTTTCACCGAGATGGCGGTTGGAATATCCGGCCCACACGAGCGCTTGGGCGAGGGTCGCGCTGTTTGCCGACGCCGTACCGAGCACGGTCTTGATGCGCGTCACCGCGTCCTCTGCGGTCCAACGAGCGCGCTGGGAAAAGTCCCACCAGGTTCCGCCATCATCGTCAGTCAGTTTGCCGTTCTGCTGCTGCACCGATATACCGAAAGCACCGGTAGACCCTCCGGGAAAAATCTCACGACTTACCGCGCCACCGGTGTACGCGGTCCAGTTGAGTGCTTCGGACAGATCACGGCCAGAGCCGTTTACGAGTGAACTCAGCGCCGACGGTGCATTCAGTGCTTCGGCCCGGATCGGTCCGGGATTGACAGCGTCGAGCGCGCAGCCCGACAGCGCGGCGAGCACGCAAAGCGGTGCCACGACACCAAGCATACGGCGAGGCGTCATCGCTCGCCCTGAGGAAATCGAAGTAAGCATCAGCACGTTCCTCAGTAAGAGATGCGGAGTGACATCTGGAAGATCGCGGGCGCCGGGATCTGCTCGTTGATGCCGCGCACGGTCGCGTTGAACGAATCGTTGTTGGTCATCTCGGGGTCGAACAGCGGCATGCCGAAGTTGTTGCGGAAGAGGTTCTGCGCCGAGAACACGAACGTGCTGTTCGCCGTGCGCGGAATCAGCTTACCGAGCGGCACAGTGAGCGATATATCGCGGATGCGGAAGAAGTCCGCTTTGAAAATGAACATGTCCGACCGAACGTTGGCCGGAATGCACGTGAGCGTTTCTCTACTCGTGATCGGCTTGCCCGCGGCAATGTTGGCGTAGGCGCTGTAGCACGTGGGCCAGAGGACCGAGCGTGACAGCGCATTGAACGACGCGCCCTCTTCGATGTAGGCCCCACCCTGATACTCACCACGCACCGACAGGCTGATGTTTTTCCAGCCGCGGATGTTGATGTTGCCGCCGATGATCTTGGTCGGCTGGCTCGGTCCAAAGTCGTAATTCGACGAGGTGTCGGGCGCGACACCGCGCGCGTCGGCGTTGCGGATGATCTTGCCGCGCACCACCGGTGCGGGCTTGCCTTCGACCACCCATCCCGAGTTGCCGACGCTGAACGACGGCGCGCCGCCCAGGCTGACAACCTTGCTGTTGTTGGTGCTGAAGTTGAGTCCCGCCTTCAGTCCGAACGACTCGCGACTGATGACGTCGTGATTGAGCGCCAGTTCGATGCCGGACTTCTGCATCTCACCGACGTTTTTCAACGTATTGGCAAGGAAGCCTTCGCTGGGCACGGACCGCACGCTGAAGAGGGCGTCGGTAGTCGTTGCATTGAAGTAGGTGAAGTCGACGGACGTCCGGCCACTGAACATCGTCTGATCGAAGCCGAGCTCGACTTCGGTGGTCCGCTCCGGTCCCAGATCGGCGTTGCCGAGGTTCTGCGGCCGCACGGCCGACGCTGACCCCCAAGGAAGCGGGCTGTACGTCCGCACGGCGGCAAAGGCCCCGGGCGCGCGGCCGGCCGAGCCGAACGCGCCGCGCAGCTTGAACGTCCCGTATTTTTCCTTCCAGAACGACTCGTCGGAGAGCACCCAGGAACCGTTGACTTTGGGATAGAACTGAAGACCGAAGTCCTGACCGAAGGCGCTATTACCGTCGAGTCGGCCACCGACCGTCACGAAGTAGCGATCTTTTAAGCCGAACAGCAGCGTGCCGAACGCACCGCCCGTGATCACGCGCTGGCGATTCTCGTCGGCGTTCCTGATGGCACCGCTGGCCACGGTTGGATCCGACGGCGTGGCGAAATTCTGGGAGAGCGCGACGACGTCACCCACCAGCGAGTTCACATACTGCGTGCCCGCTGAGGCGGTGACCTTCAGGCTACTGCCAAGATTGAAATCATAGTTGTTCACCCAGTCGGTGCTGAGCGTGGTGTTCGCCCAGCGCTGATTCTGGATGACGCCGAGCGGAGCCGCCGGGAAACCGAAAGGCCGAACATTCCGATTCTCGAGTGCGGCGCGATCGAAGCCCACCGTGAGACGGCTCGAGAAGCGCGTGAACGGTGTCCACGTGCCCGTAAGACCCATAATCAACCGATCGATGTTGGTGGCCAGCTTCTGCTGGAGCACCTGGCGGATGGTGTCCGCGTTGGCGGTACCGAAATAGTTGCGGTCTTGGCGAAACGCGTTGAGAGTGAGGCCCTGCGCGTTGTTTCCGGCCGGCGACTGATCGATGAGATTGTTGGTATACGCGCTGCTCCAGTTCATCGCCAGCTTCTTCGTGGGCTGGAAATCAAGATTGGCCCGCACTTGGTACTTGCGGTCCTTATCGTTGGGCAGCACGCCGTCGACGTTCTCGATGTTGGTGGACAGCAGGTATTTCAGGTTGTCACCGCTGCCGCCGGACACCTGGATCGCCGTGCCGTAGCGCGCGGCGTAGTTGTCGAGCCCCGGGATCCAGCCGGTGCCTCCACTGTTTCGCAGAAACGGGTCCATGAAGAGCAGCGGCACCGAGTCGGTGCCGAACTTCTGCAGGCTGCTCACGCCACCGTTCAAGCGCACCTGCCATTTCGCTGCGCCGCCCGCGCCGCGCTTCGTGAAAATCTGGATCACACCGGCGGCGGCGTCGGTGCCATACAACGTGGCAGCGGCCGCGCCCTTCACGATCTCGATGCGATCGATATCGTCCGGGTTGATGTCGTTGAGCGGGCTGGAATTCGAATTGGCGCCGCGCTGGGTGGTACCGGTGAAGATACCGTTGCGCGGATACTCGTCGCTGCGCGTACGCACGCCATCAATGAAGATCAACGGCTGGTTCGTGAGCGAGACGCTGGTCGTGCCACGCAAACGGATCGCGGAGCCGCTGCCAGCGTTGCCGACACCACCACCGACCGTGACGCCAGCTAGTCTCCCTGACAGCAAGTTCGACACATTGGTCGGAACTTCCGGGATATCGGCGAGCTTTACTTGGGCGATGGAGTTGCCGACTTCGCGCTTACGCGCCGAACCGCCGGTGCCGGTAACAACGATTTCGTCGAGCGACAATGCGCTCACGGTTAAGGCGAACGTCACCGTCGTGCTCGCACCAGCCGTGACCACGATGGGCTTGTCGAGCGGCTGATAGCCGATCAGTCGAGCGCGCGCCACCTGATTGCCGACAGGCACGGACGCAATCGTGAACGACCCACTCGCATTCGTAATGGCGCCCAAGGTCGTGCCGGGAACGGCTATCTGCACATTCGCCAGCGGCGCGCCGGTGCCACTATTCGTAACGGTACCACGGACCGTGCCGAGCGCACCTTGTGCTTCGGTGACGAGCGGCGTGATCGAACTGCCAACTGCCATGGCAGCGACTAGCGCCGCGAAAGCTCGGCCGCCCAGGTATCGGCGGAAGCGCATCAGGACCTCCATGCGGGTAATGGGGTGAGGCGCGTCGCTCTGCCAGGGAAGGGAGGCAGGCGATGTGTGGCAACGAAACGAGCTCGCAATGCATCGTGCGCGCGCGAATCGAAGAGAATGGACTCGCGACTAGATTCGGCCTCGGGCATTCACTTGTCAATCACTTGCCCAGCGAAAATGGCCGTTAGGCCCTGAACGGTCGCCACCCGACCAGCTACAAGGGCCGCCGCGCGCCGCCATCAGAGCCCGTCAGCGAGAAGTGCGCGCGCAACAGTTCACGCATCGCTCCGGCCACCTCGTCTTCCATCGCAAAGAGGTTGCCCTTCACGCCTTCCAGTCGGTCGGCATAGAGCGTGAAGCCGTCGGCGGCATTCACCAGTCGGACCGTGAGACGGTATTTGTCTCCTTCCGTTTCCACCACGCCTTCCACCAGTGTTCGTACCGGAAGCTGCGTGGTATCGCCGGCGGCTATACGCTGCTGCAGCGCCGCCGCCGCCGAGCGTGAGGTCACGCGCAGCCCCTTCTCGCGCGACAGCGCATCGGTGATCGCATCCGCGATCGCCTGCGCGGCAAAGGCCTGCGTGGAATCGGCGCTGAGGTACACGAAGGGCAACACCGCCACACTCGGCGCCGTATCGAGTGCGGTCATGGCCGGCCGCACGGCGACCGCGGCGTTGGTCGCGACGGCGCCTTCATTCGAACCCGCGATCCACGCCAGCGCCGCCACCAGCAACGCACTCACACCGGCCAACAGCGCCCGCCACTTCTTTGACGGCGTTCCCGCTCGAGCGTCGGCTCGAGCGGCCGTTCGCGCGCCAGTGAGGGCTCGAATCGCGACCGCACCGGTACCGTCGTCGGGGATCGGTGTGAATGATCCACTGATCACCTGCGGGTCATCGAGCGCCTGCGCCAACGCCACCGCGCTGGCCGGTCGCGCGATGGGATCCTTCGCCAGACACTGCATGATCAAGGAGGCCAACGCCGCCGGAATGTCCGGGCGGTGCTGCTGCACCGGCACCGGTTCCTCGGCGATGTGCGCAGCCATGACCTGCTGTAGCGAGCGATCGGCAAAGGGCGGCACCCCGACGAGCATCTCATACGCCATCACGCCCACGGCGTACAGATCCATGGGGTACGAGGCGGCCGGGTCGGCGGCCACTTGTTCCGGCGCCATGTACGCCGGCGTTCCCAGCGAAACACCGGCGGTCGTGTGCGCGTCGGCCTGCTGCTCGTCTGCGTTGTCGCGATCACCATGGCGCGCGTCGGCGAAGGCTTTCGACACACCGAAGTCGGCGACCACGGCCGCGCCGTTCGCGAGCAAGACGTTGTCGGGTTTGATGTCGCGATGCACGACGCCGCGCTCGTGCGCCACCGTGAGTGCGCGCGATACATCGCGCAGAATGCGCACCGTCTCCACCACGCCGAGTGATCCGCGTTGCAACCGCGCGCGCAGCGATTCCCCCTCCACAAACGGCATCAGAAAGTACGGCAGGCCATCGATCTCTCCGGTGTCGAGCACCGGCACGATCAGCGGATGCTGCAGCGCCGCGGCCGTGAGAATCTCACGACGAAACCGTTCCACGCTCACGCCAGCCGATAGCTCCGGACGCAGCAGCTTGATCACCACTCGTCGGTCGAGCCGCCGGTCGTACGCCACGTACACGCGCGACATGCCCCCGCCCCCGAGTTCTCGCTCGATGGAGAAGTCGGCGCCGAGTCGGCGCTGAATCTGTTCTTGCAGGGAGGTCATGGCGTGATGGGGGACACGGGATTGGACACCCCGAACAGGCCAATACGTTCGTACCGCCTTCAGGATTGGGTGATTTCCCGGAACTGATCGCACAGAGGAAAAGAGAAAAGGAGAACACAGAGCGTCCTGCTCCGCTGTTCTCCCCTGCTCTTTTACTCTTGTTCGCTGTGCGATCAGTTCAGCATTCCATCGGAATGCTTCAACCCATTCGTCGTACCGCTTACGGGCGGGCCGGACTCATAATGTTCTTGGCGTAGAGCGCGATGATGATCGCGACCACCGCGACCTGCCCGATCGGACCGATGAGACGGATCAGATCGAAGATCAGCGAGATCAGCGTCAGCGGCAGCTTGATGATCGGGAGGAGCCAATCAGCGGGAGCAGGATACGAAAAGAACGGCATGGATGGCCTCGCAGAGGGTCAGAACGACGACGAGCGAAGAGTAGCAGGTACCGCTCAACCTCGGAAGCGCTGGAGGTACTGCAGGTCGTCATCATCAACCCGGATGGTGTACACGGTGCCGCCGGCGCCGAAGCCGATCACGCGGGTTTGTTTCGGCAGCACGACCTTGCCGGTGAGCTTTCCAGTTGTCGAGAATACGTCGTAGGTCGGTGTGGGATCGGAAGCTGATCGATTGCGGGCCACCCAGATCTCTCCGGCAGGCGTGGCGAAGATCCCGGTCGCATTGAACGGCGGCTTGGCACTCGGCCACTCAGCCGGCTCCTCAAACGGTGGCGGCGCGGTGCTGGCGCGCGTCTGCGACCCACCAGGACCGCCTTCGTTGCGCGTGATCGAGATTCCGCCCGCGTTCTTGGACTGATCGCGGTACTCCTGCTTCTCGGCGTTGCCAACTTTTACCGCGGTGAAAGCCACCGCGGCGCCACGCGTAACGACGCGCGTGGGTGATACGAGGTCGAGGTGGTAGTCGCCGACCCGCGCGATGACCACCGTGCCGTTGGGCAGCACCGTCCAAGCATCGCGGGCCGGATACGGCGTCCGTCCACCAATGCGCACTTCCATGCGCTGGTTACCGCCGCTGCCGCTGGATTTCACCGACGCGTTGTGCTTCGGCAGGTTCACCCACGCCACCGTGTCCACGGCTTTGGTGGCGCGATCGTAGCGCACGATCGGTGCGGTGTCGGCCGTGACCGGTCCGTTGGGACCCATCGAGATGCCTCCGCCTTCGAAGTACAGCCGTCCACGAGCGTCCGTGGCCCGTGGCAAGCCAAACCCCAACCCACCGATCCGCATCACCTGACCGCCGCCTTCGGGGCGCTGGCCCTGCGGTGGACGCGGCGACCCCGAGGGCTCGTCGCCCACGCGAAACGACACGCCGGGCTTCCCGTCGGGAAGAACCATGAGGTAGCGCTGATTCAACGGATCGAAGATCACGCTGCTGTCGCCCGGCAAGGCAAAGAGCTGAGTCGGTAAACCGTACTCGCCGGGGCCCGAGCCCTCGCGGCCCACTTTGGAGGCACTGTTCGCGGTGAGGTTAACCAGCTGCACGATCTTGTCGCGGCTATCCACGACGAGCAGGCGGCCGTCCTTCAGCTCGCGCACGGCGGCGATCTGCGAAAAGGGCTCACCGTATTCGGCGAGTGGCTTGATCAGCGTTCGAGTGGGCTGCTGTGCGGCCGCGGGGAGAGCGGCCGAGGCCAACAGCGCGATGACAGAGAGCGTGCGCATTTGCGTGGGGGGGTGGAGGTCACGAACACTAGTTCGTCACCGCACCCCCTTCCACGGTTGCCTTGACCCTGCGAACTAGGTGCCGGTTCCGGTGCCCATGCCCGTGCCAGCGATGGCATCCTTGGCGATGACGGCGAAATCACTGGCGCCGAATCCTTCAGCGATCACGGCGTCCATTCTGGCGGCAAGTGACGGGAGCACGGCCAACGGTAGGTCGCCCGCCGTTTCCATCATGAGCCGGATATCCTTGCGCGCCATGGTGAGCTCGAAGCTTGCGTCGAACTTCCCGGCGGCCATCGTGCGTCCGCGTCCCTGTAGGATGTTTCCGGGGTTGAAGAATTCGAGGAGCTTCAGCGCATCGGTGGGGGCGATGTCGCTGCCCTTCGCAATGCTATAAACGTCGCTGAGCAGAGCGCCCATGCCGATGATGAACGCGTTGCCCATCAACTTGTAGGCGGCGGCCATGTCGGGACGCTCGCCGAAGTACTCGACGCGCGCGGCCATGTGACCGAGTGCGTCCTTCACCGACTCGTAGAGTCCGGTGGGGCCGGCGGCCAGGATGATGCCCTGACTCAGTCGTGCGGCGGCCGGTCCGACGAATACAGGGCAATGCAGATAGTGCACCCCGTCGGCATTCAAGCGCGTAGCACGCTCGGCGGTGAGGGCGGGCTGCGTGGTGGTGTGATCGACGATGATGGCGTCGGGCAACAGCCCCGGGCGCAGCTGCGCGATGACGTCCTCCACCACGGCGTCATCCTTGAGCACCAGATGCACGCGGCTCGCTCCGCGAACAGCATCGGCCGGCGTGCTGGCCACGATCGCGCCGAACGACGCGAGCGCGCGGGCTTTGTCGATGGTGCGGTTCCACACCGTCACCGTGTCGCCGCGCTGACAGGCGGCTTCCGCGAAGCCACTGCCGAGCAGCCCCGTTCCGAGAAACGCGATAGTGGTCATCTATGAAAGATAGCCGATCGTGGGTGCGCGCTGAAGTTGTGCATTTCGCGAGGGATGGCGGGCTCTGCCAAGGCTTCGGTGCAGTGCGGAAGATCGTCTTTTGACGCGAAGTTCGCGGAGGGCGCGAAGAGTCGCGAAGAACAGCACACACATGTTTCTTGTTGTTGTTCTTCGCGTGCCTTCGCGTGCTTCTCGCCCTTCGCGTCCACCTACGGCTCCGCGGCCCGCACGACGGTTCGGCGCCAGCGGAACACCTTTCGCGGGCGCCGCGCCGGCCTCTCTCGTCGTCCCACCAGCAGCGCCGGCATGACGAACATCACGCCGAGTGTTCCCGCAATTGTACCGCCGGCCGTGGCCAGCGCGATCGCCCCGAAGAGGCGCGTGGCATCGGTACCAACCGACAGCGGAATCAGCGACGCCATCGCGGCCAGGGTGACGATCACGATCATCCCCGCCCGGTCGAGCGCCGCCCGCAGTACCTGCCCCGCGTGCAGACGCGCATCGAGCCCGGCCGCGCGCAAGGCGCGTCGCTTCTCGAGCGCCGCGTCAGCCAGCAGGATCGCCTGATTCACCGCCAAGCCGATCACCAGGATCACGCCAACGGCGGCCTCGCGGGTGAATGCCGCCTTGAGCAGCCAGAACGCCGCCACCACGCCGCCAATGGCCAGTGGCAGCGACATAAACACCTGCGCGGCTCCCCACATCGAGTCGAACACCAACGCCACCGCGAGGACCACCAACACCACGCCGATCGCGAACACGAGGTACAACCCCTGCTCGCTTTCATCGCGATCGAACGGAGAGCCTTCGGTGAGATCGATGATGCCGTAGCCCGCTGGTGCGGCAAGCGATTTCATGAACGCGGTGTGCGTGCGGCGCGCCAGCTTGGACGGACCACGGAAATCGTAGGACACTTGCCGGATGTATTGCTGGTCTTCGCGGACGATCGTGCTAAGCGCTTCGCGCGCATTCACACTCGCGACATCGCCGATCCGCACCGGCGCGCCCGTGAGCGTGGGCACGAGCGCGTTTTGTAACTCCTCGAGACTGCGATCACGCGCCCCCGCCGCTTTCACCGTAACCGGCAACTCGTCGCCGCCGATCTCAAGCAGCTGACGCCCCACGGGCCCACGCACTTCGCGCGCGATCGCGCCGGCCAGCAAGGAGGCGTTCAACCCGTATCGCGTAAGCGCGGCACGATCGGGTTCGAGGGTCACCTGATAGCCGCGCTCTCCTCCGAAATAGCCACCGCTGCTGATGCGCACCTCGCGCACCCGCGTGATGCGCTCGAGACGCGACTTGAGATCCTCCGCCACGCGACCCACGCCATCGTAGGAGTAGCCACGCACCTGAATGCGAAAGGTGGCGAAGCTGGACCCGCCGCCACCGCTCGAAAAGCCCGGGCCATCGCCCACCACACTCACACTCGCGCCGCCGATCAGCACGGCGCGCTGCGTGAGCAGCTCCTGCAGTTCCAACGGCACCGCGGTGAGACCACCTGCGCGCGTGAACAGCACCGACATCTGGGCCGAGGTTCCCGATCGTGCCGCCGCGCGCACCTGCTCCACTTCGGGGCGCCCCACCACGAGCCGCTCGAATTCCGCCATGCCACGATCGAGCGTGCCGGGGTCGGAGCCGCGGGGAAACGACAAGCCGACACTGAGGGATGTACGCCGTTCGCCGAATCCACCGAAGGACGAACGCGGCACTTTCTTCACGAAGCCCCAGGTGAGCACGGCCAGCACGGCCACCGCGGTCACCAGCGTGGCGGCGCGCCAGCGGAGCAGTCGCATCAGGACACGCGCGTAGACGCGGCGCAGTTTCGGCCACGAGGCGTTGTGTGCCGCGACGCCTTTCCCCAAAGCCGGCACCACCAGCAGCGCGGTGAACACGCTCCACCCCAGCGCAAACACGAATGCGGCGGCGAAGGGTACGAACGCGGCCCGCGTGTCGCCCTGCAAATACAGGAATGGGAACAGCACCACGGCGGTGGTGAGGGTGCTACCGATAATCGCCGGCATGATCCGCTGCGTGGCGCGGGCTCGACCATCGGGCGTGTCGGGTTCGGTGCCCAGCCGCTCGACCACCACGAGTCCGTTCTGCACCAGAATGCCGACACCCATGCCAAGCCCCGCCAGTGTAAGCAGATTGGCCGGAATCTTGAAGAGGTACAGCGACAGCGCCGTAGCGGCGATGGCGACCGCCGTCGTGCCCATCACCACCGCCACCGCACGCCAGCGTCGCAGGGTGAACGCCAGCACCAGCAGCACACACCCGAACGCGATCACGCTACGCAAGGCGAGATCGTCGAGCTCCTCCTTCAGATCTTCGCTTTCGTCGGCATTGATGCGCAGTCGTACCGCCGGCGGCATGCTGGGCTCGAGCTGTTTGATGGCGGCGCGCAATGCGGCTGCGGTTTTGATGGCGTCGGCACCCGGATGCCGGGAGATCTCCACGGCAACGGCGGGTTCACCATTAATGCGAAAGAACCGTCCGCGGGCGTCTTCTTCGGCGCGCACCGTCGCCAGTTCACCCAGTCGAAACACCCGACTGCCAGGACCGCGCACGGGCAGCTCCTGCAAGTCTTCGAGCGCCTTGGGTTGATCGCGTAACACCACGTTCTGCGTGGTGGCGTGCTCAGGATCGCTACCGCGATCGAGTGCCCCCAGCGCCTGCACCATGCGCGCCCCACCGATGGCCTCGACCAACCGTTGGGGTGAGATCCCAAGGCGCCGCAGCGGTACCGGATCGTACGATACCGACACGCCAAGATCCGTCCCACCGCGCACCTGCACACCGGCCACGCCGGGTATGCTGCCAAGGCGCGGACTCACCCGCTCCTCGAGCAGCTTCTGCAACGTACCCGAGGTGTACGGTCCGAACACCGACAGCGACATCAGCGGTGCTTCCTCCAGCCCCTCCGGTACGTAGTTGGCGACGGTGGGGGGACTGGCCCCTGGCGGCAGATCGGCGCGCAGCAGTTCGAGTCGCTCGAGAATCGCCAAGCGTGCCATCTGCACATCGGCCCGCTCTTCCAGTTCCACCGTAAGCATCGCGTAGTCATCGTTGGAGCTGCTGGACACGCGCCGGACACCACGCACGCCCTGAATAGCCGCTTCCACCGGCGACGTCAGATAGGTCTCGATCACTTCCGGGGACGCGCCCGGCATGCTGGCACCGACCGTAAGCCGCGGCAACTCCACGGTCGTGCGTGTGGCCAGCGGCAGTCGCGTAAAGGCGATGGCGCCGGCTAACAACAAGGCGACGCAGATCGCCCACACCACCGCCGGACGATGGGTCGCGAAGCGGATCACGCGACGGTTCGCTGCGCGTACCGGGCCGCGCGACGCTCGGTGCGCCGCTCCAGCACCGCGTAAGCCGTGGGCAACAGAAAGAACGTGACCAGCAGCGCGCTGATGCTACCGCCGATGATGCCGGCCGCCAACGGTTGATACAGCGCGCCGCCACTACCCCAGCCGAACACCAGCGGCAACACACCGGTGATCGTCGTGATCGACGTCATCGCAATCGCGCGCAGGCGCTGCTCGCCGCCGCGCACGATGGCCTCGTCGAGGCCAAAACCACTTTCACGAAACTTACGTATAGCATCGAGCTTCACCACCGCTTCGTTGTCGGCCATGCCGATCATCACCACGATGCCGATTAAACTCACGGCGTTGAGCGATTGCCCGGTGAGCCACAGGAAGATCACCGCACCAGCACCAGCCAACGGCACCGTAAGCATGACCACCAGCGGAATGGTGAAGCTGGCAAACTCGCCGGCCAACACTAAAAACATGAGTAGTGCTGCCAACACCGCCACCAACGTGAGTTCGTTGCTGGTGCGTTGGCGTTCCGCGTCGGCACCACCAACCTGCCACGACACGCCCGCCGGCAGCGTGAGCGCCGCCATGCGCGACTGGACATCAGTGGTGGCTTTGGCCGTGCCACCGCTTTCCACCAGCCCTTCAATGATTGTGACCGGTCGCTGACCCACCCGCACCACTTCCAACGGGGCGCGTGTTTCACGCACCTGCACCAGCTGCGCCAGCGGCACGCCACGCAGCGGGGTCTTGAGCGCGGTTTCGAGCTCCTCGTTACGGAGGCCCGCGTAGCGCACCATGATCGGCGTACGACGGTCGGTCTCGCGCAACTCACTGGCACTCACGCCACCCAATGCACCGGCCAGCGCACTCGCCACCTGTTGCGGCACGATGTTGCGTTCGGCCATGCGCGCGCGCTCCAACGACACTTCCACAATGGGCTGCGTGGCTGCAAAGGCATCACGTACGTCGGTCAGTGACGGCACCGTTTGCATGGCGGTGCGCACGGTGTCGGCCCATCGCTGCGATTCCACCAGCGTGGGCGCCGACAGTTCAACGCGCACGAGTCGACCTTCTCGTCCAATCAGCGAACCGAACTCCGATTGCCCAGCCAAGTCGATCGCCAGCGCCCCCCTGGCCAGGTCCGGCAACTTCGCGCGGAGCTGCTGCGCAAACTCGGCGGCATCGGCGGTACCGGGCACCGGCACGATCAGCTGCGCGGTCGCACTCGACCCCGGATCGGCCCCCGCCAACACTTCTTCGTCGGTCGCCTTGCCTACACGGGCATAAATGCCCTTGGCGCCGAGTGCCCGGGCGGCCTGCTCTACGCGTGAGACCTGGGCAGCCGTGGCTAGAATACTGGTGCCTTCAGGGAGTTGGACCGCGGCCACCAGTACGCCTTCATCTACGCGGGGGAGAATTTCTTTGGGCAACGTGTAGATGAGCACCACTGTCACCGCCAACAACGCGCCGGCCATGCCGAACACCGACCGCGGATGCGCCAGCGACCATCGCATACCGCGTTCGTACCATGCGCTAAGGGCGCGTCCCCAGGCATCGAGCGTGCGCGACATCGCCGAAGGCGCCTTTGCCGATGGGGCTTTCGCGACCACGGTGGGAATCGGTTCGGACTTCGCCAGCTTGCGGCGCCCCACGATCATCACCGGCATGAGCGTAAGCGCCAACACCAGCGACGCCGCCACCGTGGTCACCACGCTCAAGCTCAAGTCGCGGAACAGCGCCGCCGCGAGTCCGCGCACAAAAATGATGGGACCGAACACCAGCACCGTGGTGAGTGTGCCGGCGAACAGCGGCGCCGCCACCTCATCGGTGCCCGTCACCGCCGCCTCCAACAACGACATCCCTTCTTCACGCCGTCTTCCCACCGACTCGGCGACCACAATCGCGGTATCCACCAGCAAGCCGGTGCCCAACGCCAAGCCACCCAAGCTCAGCACGTTGATGGACACGTTGAGCGCCTGCAACGCCACCAGTGCCATGAGCACCGACAAGGGCACCGTAATGCCGATGGCCAACGACAACCGCCAGTCTCGCAGAAACACAAAGATCACGAGCAGCGAGAGTAATCCACCGGCCACGATCTCCTGCCCCAAATTCGACAACGCGTCGACCACAAAGTCGGCCTGCGCCGCCACCACGCTCATTGACACGCCCGGAAACTCCTTCTCCAGCTGCGCGATGGCGTCGGTCATGCGACGCGTGACCGCCACCGTGTT
>NZ_JBKJRB010000142.1:0-57222 GCF_046594945.1 Gemmatimonas sp.
CGCGCCCACTCCCTTCGATGTACGGCATCGTCGCCTCACCCGTCGTGTTCGAGATGCGCACACGATACCATTATCTTGACCGAAGAGCTACAGACTTTTCACACAGTCTCGCGTTGCTGTTGACAACGGCTGCAAGGATTGCGGCCTGGCTCGCTGCGCTCGCTGGCCGCAACCTATTGGAAGCCGTTGCAACAGAACGCGATTGTTGAGGCGCGAACCTGTCAGGAATCCTGTGTATGAGTCGTGAGCATCGGGTCATGCCGCGATCAATCGATCGCCGAAGAGGAGCTTGAGATGTGGGAAGGCCGCGCGCCAGTACTTGTCGGGCTTGGCCTTCCACTTCTTGCCGACGTTTTTTAAGGCGAGAGAGAGCAGCTTGCCGGCCGCCTCGTCGCTTGGAAAGTGGCCGCGCGTGTTGATCACTTTGCGGATTTGCATGTTCAGGCTTTCGATCGCATTCGTGGTGTAGAGCACGCGACGGATTTCCAGCGGATAGGCCAGCGCCGGCGCGATGCGCTCCCAGTGCCGCTCCCAGGTCGCGACGAGCGGCGCATGCCGCTGTCCGAGCGGGCTCGCGACAAAGCGTTCGAGCGCGAGACGCGCTGCGGCTTCCGTCGGCGCCTGATGGATCTCCCGGAGCGCCGAGGCGACGAGCGTTCGATCGGTCCAGAACACATAGCGCAGGCTTTGGCGGACCAGATGCACGACGCACTGATGGATGACGGTGTGCGGAAAGACGGCCGGCAGCGCGTCGGGGAGCCCCGTCAGCCCATCGATCAGGGCGATCAGGATATCGGCCACGCCACGCCCCTGCAGGTCGCGGAAGGCGCGATGCCAAAACGCCGCGCCCTCCGTCTGCGCGATCCAAAAGCCGAGCACCTCTTTCGTGCCATCGAGCTGGACGCCGAGCGCGAGATACACGGCCGTATTCTGCACAAGGCCATCGTCGCGAATCTTGACGCGCAGCGCATCGAAGGCGACCGCGACATACGTCGACTCGAGCGGCCGCTGCTGCCACGTCTCGACCTCCGCCAACACCTCGCTCGTGATCGTGCAGATCAGGTCGGGCGAGACCGGCACCTGATAGCGCTCCTCGAGAAACGCCTGCAGCTCCCGCGTGCTCAGGCCGCGCGCGTACAGCATCAGCACCGTCTCATCGAAGCCCGGTTAGCGTCGGGCCTCTTTCGGCACGAACTGCGGGGTAAAACTCCCGGCGCGATCGCGGAGGATGTCGAGGGCGATCGGGCCACTCTCCGTCAGCAACCACTTGGGCGACGACCCATTGCGCGCATTACCATCCGGCCCGCGCCCCCCACCATCGCGATATCCCAGATGGTGCGTGAGCTCGGCCTTGAGCATCCGCTCCGCCATCGCTTTTTGCAGCTGCCGCCAAACGACCTGGAAGTCCGCCGGCGTCTGCACGCCCGCCACCAGCTGATCGAGTACCTCGGGCGTCAGCCCTGCGGGCAGTGGCTCCGCCGCCGCCCGCTTTGGTCGAGCCATAACCACCTCCGTCCACCAAGGTTATGACTCATCCACAGAATTTCCGACAGGCCCACTACTTGGCGACTAGCGCGCACGTCTCTACTCTGGCGCGAAAGCGGCCTAACCGTCCTAACGAGTTTCCTGTCAAGGAGACGTACGTCTCCCTCGGTGCGCTGATCGCGCACCGGCGCGATTGCTGTTGTTCCTGCCATGGCGTATCGCGTGTGCATCGGCTCGATCGTCCACGTACACGTGGCGATCACACAGTCGTGCGAGCCCTGCGGCTCAGATGTTCACCGGCGATATGCCGCTTGGCTCCCCAATCATTGCTGTGAGCCTCGAAGGCTCAGTTAGGCGGGCGGGTTTGCCAAGCGGGGCCACGTGCAGCGCTTCTCAGTGGTTACGGGATGTCCATGGAATTGGTTGTTGAAGGCTTCGCCTTTCACGCGCATGGCGTACACGATCGTAGCGAGTTCCTTCGCGATCAGCGCGCGCAATTGGTTTGCCTTTTCGCCGCTGCCATCGCTGGAACTCGGCCTTCACTTCTGGGAAGTATTGGACCGCGCGAATCGCCGCGTGATGGAGGGCGATCTTGAGATAGCGGTTACCATCGCGCGAGCGTTTGTGCCGTGTCTTCCCTCCGGAGTCGTGCGAACCGCGCACCAATCGGCACTAGGAATGGAAATGGCCTATGCTTGGAAACCGGTGGATATCATCGATCTCGAGCAGTAGCATGTACGCGACCATCTTGCCAATACCGGGGACCCACACGAGACGCTGTGCGTCGGGCGTCGCCAGCACGCGATCGCGGAGTTCGTGGTCGAGACGACGCACGGGGGTCTGGAGGAGCGCGCGTTACGTCGTATGCAACTCCGCTTGCAATTGCAGCAGCTCGGGGAGCGAGGCCGCTGTGGCCACGTTGTACTTCTCGAGCAGCGCGCCGATGGCGCGCTGACACGGCAAGCAACGGCTGACCATCACCAATCGCGAGCGGAGCACGTCGCGAATCTCCCGCGGACTGTTCTGGATCATGCGCGCCTCGGGAATCAGCTCCGCGCACAGCCGCTGCGCCCTCGTGGCCGCATCCACCGCATCGGTCTTCACCTTGGCATAGCCGATCGCCTTTAGAAAGGCAGCGCAGATCGTCGGACGGCAGCTACCAGTGGAGAGGGTGTAGCGGTACGGCTGTCTCTACCCTGTCTCTACCCTGTCAGTAGCCGCGCTCACGATTCACGGCCCACTTGGGCAGCTCACCACGCTCCAGCGACTCCAGACATTCGAGAAAGCCATCGGCGGCACCTTCGATGGTGGTGAGGCCGGAGATATGCGGCGATACCATAACACGCGGATCGCTCCAAAGCGGCGAGTCGGCCGGCAGTGGTTCGGTGGCGAATACGTCGAGCGCTGCCGCGCGTAGCCAACCTTGATCCAGCGCATGTGGCAGCGCGGATTCATCGACCACCGAGCCGCGTCCGGCGTTCAGTAGTACGGCCCCGTTGCAGCGAGCGAGTACGCGGCGCGAGATGAGGCCACGGGAGGCTGGCGTGTCGGGCACGGCCACGACAATCCAGTCCGCGTTGCCCACGAGGTCGCCGAGTTCGCTGGACGGATGCACGGCCGAGAACACCGTCCTGTCGGCGGTACCACTGCGCGAGACACCCGTAACGTGTACACCCAAGGCGCGCAGCGAGGTCGCAATCGCTCGGCCGATATCACCCGTACCGACAACGAGCGCGCGCGTGCCCGCCACCCGCGCGATATCACGCGGTTCCCAGCGCCGTTCGCGTTGCGCTTCGGCCAACTCCAGCAGCTGCAGCTGTATCGCGAAGATGCGCGACACGGCCCACTCGGCGATCATCGGACCGAACGACTCGGGGCTGCGCGTGAGCAGAATCTGCGGATCGAGATGCGACGCCATCCACGAGTCGACACCGGCACCGGTGCACTGGATCCAGCGCACGTTCCCCATATCGGAGACCGAGGGCGGCCGCTTGAAACCGATGTAGGCCTCCGCCCAATCGAGATCATCGGCGCTGATATCGGTGAACAGCTTGCCGCGCAGTTCGAGGTCAGCGCGCCGCGCGCGAATGGACTCGGCGATTCCGGCATGCGCGTTGGCGCCGATGGCGATGCGACGTGGAGCGAACGGAAGCGGAAAAGTCATTAGTCGGACTGGCGTTGAGTAGGTGACGAACCTATGGCATCCCCGACGGCGTTGCAGGCGAGCACCGTGGCGAAAATGAAAAGGCCGGGGAAGATCGCGAGCCACGGCTCGCTGGTCATCGCGGTCTGTGCCTGATAGAGCATGTTGCCCCAGCTGGCGGTTGGCGGTTGCACGCCGACGCCGAAGAAACTCATGGTGCTCTCCAGCAGAATGCCGCGCCCGATCGCGAGTGTCGTGGCGACCGTCGCCGCGGGAATGATGCCGGGCACGATGTGGCGGACGATCACACCCACTGGGTTGGCGCCGATTGCCCGCGCCGCCTGCACGAAATCGAGCGACGAGAGCGACTGGACCTCGGCGCGTACCACGCGCGCGGTTTCCATCCATCCGGCCGCGGCCACCAACAGAATCAGCATCGGTACGCCGGGCTGCAAAACCGCAGCGCCAAGCATGAGGAGCGGCAGACGCGGGATGGCGAGCATGGCATCGGTGGCCCGCATGAGTACGTCGTCGATCCAGCGACCCGTGTAGCCCGCTACGGCACCGACCGCGACTCCGATGGCCGCGCTCATGAGCGCCGACAGTACGCCGATCGCGAGCGACACGCGGGCCCCTACGAGCACGCGAGTGAGCACGTCACGCCCGAGTTCATCAGTTCCGAACCAATGGACAAGCGACGGTGCCGCGCGACGGTTGGCCAGGTCGAGCGCATCGGCGGCGAACGGTGCGAAATACGGCGCCAGTATCGACGCCACGACGAGTGTTGCAAGAAAGAACAGACCGCTGCGTGGTCCGCCTTTCATCCGACGCCCCGCGTGCGCGGATCGATGGTACGCACCGCGATATCGGCGACGAGATTGAGTACCATGACGGCAACGGCGCCGCACATCAGGAAGGCCATGAGCACGGGATAGTCACGCTTCACGAGTGATTCCGTGAACAGGCTACCCACGCCGGGCCACGCGAACACACTTTCAGTCACGACGGCCCCCGAGGCCATCATGGCGGCGTCGAGCAGGACGACGGTGATGAACGGACCGAGTGCGTTCGGCAGCGCGTGCCGAAGCAGCACGCCGCGCTCGGACACGCCGCGCACGCGCGCCGCATTCATGAACGGGCGGCCTATGGTTTCGCGCATAGCTCGGCGCAGGTAGCGTGACCAGGCTGCGGCCTGCACGGCGGCCAGCACCATCACGGGGAGCACGAGATGCGCTATGCGGTCGCCGAATGAACTCACGCCGAACGACGCGCGTCCGGACGATGGTAGCCAACCGAGCGTGATCGCGAAGACCAACTGCAGCAGCAGGCCGAACCAGAACACCGGTAGGGATATCCCTGCCACGGCGCCGAACGACGAGATGCGATCGAACCGTCGATGCACCGACGCCCATACACCGACCGGCAGGGCAATACAGAGCGCCAGCAGCGTGCTCGCGCCTACGAGTTCGAGGGTGGCGGGTACGCGCTCCAGCACGCGCTCGAGCACGGGGCGCCCGTCGGCGAAGCTGTACCCCCAATCGCCGCGGACGAACGCCGAGAGCCACGACAGATACTGCACCACCAACGAACGATCGAGTCCCATGGCGGCTCGAAGTCGCTCGATATCCTGCGGGCGCACGTTCGGATTTTCGAGATAGGCCGCCAGCGGACCGCCCGGTACCGCCTGCAGCAGCGCGAAGACCAGCACCGAGATGAGGAGCAGCAGCGGAAGGCTCTGGAGTGCCCGGCGCACGATCAGGCCACGCATCACGGCGTGCCGATCTCCCACAGGTGCACGTTCCAGAAGGGACCGGCGTTGGTCGGATTGCCGGTGAAGCCCTTCAGTGTCTTCGGGACGGCATCGATCTTGGCCGTATTGTACAGCACGATCTCGGGCGCCAGCGCGGCGATGCGGCGCTGCGCCTCACGCAGCAGTTCGTTGCGCTGCGCCACATCGGCGGTGCGATCGGAACGATACAGCAGCGACGACAGTTCCGCGTCGTTGATATAGTTGATGTTGCGGCCAGCCGGCGGCATACGATCGCCGGCAAAGAACAGTGTGAGCTCGGGATCGGCGCCCATCTGCCACCAATGCAGCATGGCGTCGAACTCGCCACTGAACCACACGCTGCTGATCGACGTGCCATCGAGCAGCTTCACCGTCGTCTCGGCTCCCACATCGCGAAACGCTTGGCTCAGCGCCTGCGACACATTCTCCCGAATCGCAAAGCCCGACTGCGTGATGAGCGTGAAGGCGAGACGCTTACCGTCCTTCGTGCGGATGCCATCGGCGCCCGGTACCCATCCGGCGTCGGTCAGTAGCGTGCGGGAGCGCTCCGGATCGAAGTCGTAGGCGGGCACCTTGGGCTCGTAGGCCGCGGACAGCGGCTGAATCGGACCGTTCACCACTTCCACCTGTCCGTCGAGAATCGTGCGCACGAGCAGATCTCGGTTGACCGCGTGGGCCAGCGCTTGGCGCACCTTGACATCGGCGAAGGGCGCGAAGTGCTTCTGATTGAGTGTGACATGCTCGTAGCCGTTGCCGACCACGCGATTCATGCGCAACCCGCTGATGGCGGTCAGCTCGCGCACTTTATCCCAGGCCACGAGCGCCACCATGTGCACCTCGCCCGACTTGAGCAGATTGATGCGCGTGGTCGTATTCGTGAGGAAGCGGAAGAGCAGCTGCTTGATTTTGGGATACTCCGCGCCGCGCCAGTAGCCTTCGGCGCGTTCGAGCAGGATGTACTCGCCGGTTTTCCACTCCTTCACCTTGTACGGGCCCGTGCCAAGCGGCGCGCGATTGTAGTCGTTGGCGGTATTGAGATCGCGGTTCGCGAGCACATGCTTGGGCAACGTGCCACGCACGAACTGAAGCTGATACGGGGCGTACACTTCCTTGTAATGCACGATCGCCGTGAGCGAGTCGGGCGTGTCGACCGACGAGATGCGGTCGAATCCATCGACGCTTTCCGGTTTCCAGTCACCCTTGTTGATCGCGTCGACCGTGAACTTCACATCGGCGGAGGTGTGCGACACGCCGTCGTGCCATTTCACCCCGGGTCGCAACTTCCAAGTCACATCCATGCCGCCATCGGCGCGCACGACCACGCCACCATTCTCCGTAGTCGGGATCTCGGCGGCGAGTACTGGAATGATCTTCATTGTCTCGTCATTGGTCACGAGACCTTCCACCACGCACGACTCGATATCCTCGAGAATATGCGTGGCATAGCGGTTCATCGTGTCTGGCTCGCGGTCGTAGCCCACGATTAGCAGCTCATTCGTGGGACCGCTGCGGGCGGCGTCGCCGCCGCAGGCCGCGAGTGCGCCGCAGAGCGAGGCGGCGACGCCGAGGGTCGAACAACGGGAGAATCGTGTCGACCAATGCATCATGAGGTTGCCGTGAGGAGTCGCGCTGCGAGTGCCACGGGAATGGATCCTCGACTCAACAGCGCATCGTGGAATTGCCGCGGTGAGTAGTCTGACCGCTGGCGCATGGTTTCCCGCAGGTCGAGAATGCCCTGCGTGCCAAGCCAATACATCACCGCGGTGCAGGGGAACATCGAGTTCTTGGTGGCTTCGCCAACGGCCGCCGCCTCCGGCATGCCGACTTCGTGCATATAGTAGGCGACGGCATCGGCGTAACGGAAGTCACCAGTGTGCAATCGAATATCCACGATCGCGCGCGCGAGCATGCGGACACGACTCTGCTGTTCGGCGGCGCGTTCGAGCGGCGTGAGAAATCCAAGCTCGTCGGCGAGCTCGGTGGCGTAACACGCCCACCCTTCGGCCATCGAGCCACCCAGGAACATGCCGATGCGGCTGGCGCAGTCCACGGCGGCAACGCTTCCGATTCGTGACTGCGACCGATGCGTGGCGTGTCCATTCTGTACGTGGTGGCCGAGGGCGCCGTGGTGCACTACGTGATTGAGCGTGATCGTGCTGCGATTCCAGGCCTTCAGGCGACGGTCGCGCTCATCGGGCGCGATGGTGTCGTCTACTGGCGTCACCAGATACATATGCTCAGGGCGCGGGTCGTAGGGCGCCGGCGAGCGATAGAACAGGAAGTAGAGCTGCGGAGCGATCTCGCGGGCCCAGGCAGGAATGGGTGAGTAGCGCAACGGCCAGTCGGGCCACTCCACCAGATCGTGCGAGAGAGCGAACGAGCGACATGCTTCGAACTGCAAGGTGAACGCGGCGAGATAGCCCGTTTCGTCGGGGCGATCGTTTGCGAGCGCCGCACCGAGGCTCTCAGGCGAACCGGCCACATCGGTGGCGAGGCTGTGAAAACGCGCTTTGGCTGCCGGCAACTCGTCGAGCGCGCGTTGCAGCAACTGCTGCGCCGACTGCGTGCAGAAGTGTCCGCGCTGCAGCAGGATCTCATACGCTTCGACGCCTATCGCATAGCCCGCGTGGACATCACGCGGCAACTGGGAGAGCCAGTCGGTCGCCGCGTCGAATGCGCGGGCCGCATCGGTTGCGGCCTCGATGAGCGGGTCACGAACGGCAGCCGTGAGCTCGTGCTCGTCGCACCAGATTTGCAATGGTCCACGCAGGAACGCCGCGAACACGCGTGCCTCGCGGGTGGCGCGATCGATCCAGATCGCGGGTACCGGCTCGGTCAGTGCGTCGGGCATAGCGCCCAGAAACGACCGAATGTGCCCGAGTCGTGCGATGAGGGCGTCGGTGCAGCGCTCAATCGGCGGCGTAGGTCGCAGCAGCAGCGCGACGACACTGAAAATCGCCTCGCCCGTCCACAGTGCAGGATTCCGATCGTGGAAGAAGCGGCTTTGCGTTTCGAGGATGCGCAGATCGATGTTGGCGCGCGCGAGCTCGGCGTCGACAGCCTCGATATCGGCGGCGAGCAACGCGTCGTTGCCGCGGGGCGCGGCGTTGAAGAGCGCGTCGTGCAGCTCAGCCAGCTCGCTGACTTCGGCATCGCGCGCATCGCGCGACCAGTCGGGTAGCCGATGGTCGTGCGTGTGCAGCCCCGTGAACGTCGCATTCACGGGATGACGTGCGAAGTAGTGTGCGAAGAAACGGTCGAGTGCGGCGGTGGTGTGATTGCTCAGGATGCCGATCCCGCGATTGGCGGCTGTTCGAGCGGGATATTCACCCAGCGTCGTTCGCGGAACGAGCGCTCGACAGCGTTGATGAGCTCCTGCACGTGCGCCCCATCTTCGAAGTTGCCCTCGTTGCCACGTACTTCACCACGGATCTCGGAGATGAACGAGCCGATGAGATTGGCATAGAAGAGCGAGCGCCAGGACTCTCGCGCACTGCCGCCCGCCGGGTAGAAACGCTGTGGGATCGCGAGTTCCTTGAATTCCACGGAGTCGGCGGTGGCGCCCTTGAGCGTTTCGCAGATGCCGTTCTCTTCCACGAGACGGCAGATCAGCGCGCCCTTGCTGCCGTACACCCGCGCTTCGATGCCGGGATAATTGCCGACGGTCACGAAGCTGGTTTGAATCGAGCCGATACCGCCATTGTCGAACTCGCCGATAAATATGTCGCCGTCGTCGATATTCATGCGCATCATGGTGCCGGTAGCGCGCACCATCCGTTCGGGGATGAAGTTTTTCATCGTGCCCACCACCGACTTGAACCGACTACCCATGAAGAGGTGACCAATATCCATGATCGGGGCCCCGTACCCTTCCAGCGACGACACCTGAATCTCTGTCTGGTCGGCCTCATGATCGACCTGACGCAGCGGCGACTGCGGGTCGAGCCACTGTGAGTTTTGTTCGTAGCCGTTGAAAATGAACGGCGTGCCGACGTACCCCTCATCGATCAGCGCCTTCATGTAACGCATCGCCGGCGAGTATCGAAACGTGAATCCCAGTTTCGTTTTGAGACCTTTGCTGGCCGCCAGGGCCGCGGCCCGACGCGTCTCGGTAAAATCGTAGGCCACGGGCTTTTCGCACAACACGTGCTTGCCCGCCTCCAACGCCGCGCAGCTTAACGCGAAGTGGGTCGCGCTGGGTGTACACACGTCGACGACATCGATATCGGTGCGTGCGATCAGTTCTTCGTGCGTGGCATACACGTTGGGGATGTCGAACTCCGCCGCGAACTCGCGGGCGCGTTCGACGAGCGGATCGGCGATCGCCACGACCGTGCAGCGCGGATCACGCTTCCAGCCCGGAAGGTGCGCGAATTGTGCCCAGGCACCGGCACCGAGGACACCAACACGAACGATATCGTTCCTAGCGGTCACTGAATCACCCGTGAGGTGTCACCCGGCAACAGCAGTTGCCGGTGCGCCCAGATCGGCGCGATGCCGTTCTTCATGACGCGTTCGTGGAACTCGCGTAAGCTAAACGCGGCGCCCTGTGCCGCCTGCATATCGCGCCGCAGGGTGAGCATGCCGCGTTTGCCCAGGAAGTAGCCGCCGTAGGTGGGATCGTAGGTGCCGCGTTCCGCTTCACGCTTGGCGGCCGGTGCGGCCACATACGCTTGGCGCTCGAAGCAGGCCTGCGCTTGGGCGAGCGTCCATTCACCGGTGTGCAGACGGATGCCCGAGAGTAGCCGGCAGATGCGCGTGAGCGCGTCGCTGAGCTGGGCCAATTCATAGCGCGGATCGCCTCCCATAAAGCCCTGTTCGACGACGAGTTCCTCCGAATAGTGCGCCCAGCCATCCTGGCCCGACGACGGCTGCGGAAACGGATTCAAGCCGATCCAGATGCGACGGATCTTGCCCGGTGTTTCGCGCATGTGCACCGAGTGCAGCCAATGGCCGGGCATCGCCTCGTGGGCCGAGGTGATGGCCAGCGACGCAAAGTTGAATCGCTCCAACCAGGCGTCTTGCTGCGCAGGGGGGTCGAGCGAGTCGGCGTCGGTGATGTAGTAGTAGCTTTTCACCGGCGTTTTCTCGAGCGGCGGCGAGGCGTGCATCGATGCGAAGCCGAGTGAGAATGGCTGCGCGGGGGCAACGACCACCCGCTCACCCTTCGGCACGACGGCCAGATTCTTCGCGGCAACAAAGCGCGTGAGCGAATCGACGATGGCTTGTGCCGCCGCGACCACTTCGCCGCGTTTGGGATGATTGCGGCGAACAGTCAGCCATGCGGCCTGTGGGTCGGCGTTCGGCGCCAGCCGTTTGGCGGCGGCACGGAAGCGTTCCTGCGCGCTCGCGAGTTCGCGTTCACCGAGCGCCACGAGATCGGCCAGCGGAACATCGATGAGCTCTTCGGAGCGGTAGCGTCGCGCGACGGCGTCACCACCAATCTTCCACTCGCCACTCGCCGTGGGGAGCACGGACTTCTCGAAATCGGCGGTATACGCATCGATTTCCCGTGTGGCAATCGCGGCCGCGCTCAGCAAAGAATCCATGAGTGGCGTGCCCTGCTGCGCCGCGAAGGCTTGGGCCAGGTCGGTGGTCAACATGCTTGACGCACTGCGCATCATGCCGAGTCCGCGTTCGGCGAAGATTTTCGGCGGATTCGTGATGTTCGTGCGTGCCGCCTGCAACAGCGCTGGCACGCCAGCGAGTTTGCCGATGATGCGACGCATCCGCACCGGCGCGTCGTCGTTCTCCATCGTCATGAGATTGTGCACGCCATCGGACAACGCGCTGGCGTACGTCATCGGATTCCGCTTCCAGTTGGCGAGCGTTTCCTGTTCGAGCAGCCAGCCGTCGATCACGCCCGCGAGAATGCGCTTGTCTACGCGCTCGTCGAGGGTGAGCGAGGAGTCGCGGAACGCGTCGAGCTCCGCCGCCGCCGTCTTCAGCGTGGCGATTTCGGCAGCGATCGCCGACGCCGAGAAATCGTCGAGGAGGGCATCGTGATCGTGCAGGCCGTTGCCAGCCGCAATGGATGGATGACGGCGCGCGAAGCCATCGAGATAGCGATCGACGAAGGGGGCGAGCCCTCCAGCGTTCGCCGTGGCGGTCGCCGACGTGTGGGATGTGTCGGCGGCGGGGGTGCAGGCAACGCCGGCGGCGGAGCTGAGCGCGAGCAGCGCGAGCGCGGTGAGTCGTTTGGGGGTTCGCATCGGGCCTTAACCTGCGGCCGCGCCCTCCCCTTCGCAAACGAATGGACGACTTCCCTTACTCCGCGACCGTTCTCAGCGGCTTCACCGCCAGCGTGAGCGCGAGCCCGACGGCCAGCAGACCGGCCAGCAGCATCAGCGGCTGGTCGTAGATATGCACGCGCGGTGCGCCCGGAGCCAAGGCCCCACGAGCGCGCTCGGAGAGTTCGGTGATGATCACCGGCCCCGTCACGGCGGCTACGCTCCACGCCGTCAGTACGGCGCCGTGAATCGCGCCCACGTTGCGCGAACCGAACAGGTCCGCCAGGAACGCCGGCATCGTGGCGAAACCGCCGCCGTACATCGTGAACACGATGAGCAGGCACACGAGAAAGGGCCACCACGCGCCCGCCTGGGCGAAGCGCGGAATCAGTAGAAACAACGCCAGCTGCACGACGAAGAATATGAGATAGGTCACGCGACGCCCGAGGAGATCCGACGCGCTCGACCAGAGCAGACGCCCCCCCGCATTGAACAGGCTGATGACCGCGACCACGGCCGCTGCCTGTTTGGGCGTTCGGCCGAACAGGTCCTGCATCATCGGCGACGCTTGGGCGAGTATGCCGATGCCGGCGGTCACGTTGACGCACAGCATGCCCCAGAGTAGCACGAACTGCGGCGTGCGCAGCGCCTCTCGTCGCGTGAGGCCATCCGCCACGGGCATCGGTCGGCCGCGGTGCATATCAGGCGCCGGACGCAGCAACTGCGCCCCCGCCCACATGAGTGCGAAGTAGACGCCGCCCAACACGAACAGCGCGCGGGCGACGCCGATCTGCTCGATCAGGAACGCATTCGCATAGCCGCCCAGAAAAGCCCCGCCGCCGAAGCCCATGATGGCGAAACCGGTAGCCATGCCGCGTCGCTCGGGGAACCACTTCACCAGCGTGCTGACCGGGGCGATATAGCCGATGCCGCAGCCGATGCCGCAGAGTATGCCGAGTCCAAGAAAGACCAGCAGTGGCTGCTGCCAGAGCAGGCCAAGCCCGCCAAGTGCCAGTCCGCTGGCGAAGAAGATGGCCGACGTTCTTGCCGCGACGCGTGCACCACGCCGCTCCACCCACGGACCCATAGTGGCCGCGCTCAGTCCCAGCAGCACCAGCGCCGACGTGAAGGTGGTGTACGGCGGACTCCCCCACCACGGCTGCGGCGGGAGCGCGGCGATGATCGGGCGATTGAGGGTGCTCCAGGCGTACACTGAGCCGATGCCCAGGTGGACGAGGATGGCGCCGAGGGGGATGGTCCAGCGGGATGTCGACATACGGCGGAATCAACCATATCCGGGCGCGATCCGTGCCCCATCCCTGCCCCTTCCCTGCCCGCGCGTGCTCCAGAAGGGCCGCCCAGGTTGGTAGGTTGCAGCATGTCTTCGCGTGAAAGTCCGATCGCGGCCCAACGGGCTCGGAATGCCCATCTCACGGCGCAGGCGGAGCAGATCGCCCTCGACGACCGGGCGGAACACGGCCTGCCGGAGCTGCCGGTGATTCTGTTGCCGGCGAATTCGCGGAACACGACTGAACTCCCCGAGGAATCGCGCGACGCCTTCCTCGACCAGCTACGGGCCACGATCGCCGAGGCGTTTCGCGAGACGGTGCGCGACAACCGCGCGCCGATGAGTGCCGAGGCCGAGTCGGCACGTCAGGACGCCGGATGGGCGCTTCCAACGTCGATCCCGGCGATGTCCGACATCATCGGGGCGAGTTGCGGGACCTGTCGAGGTGAGTGCTGCACCGCGGGCGGCACGCATGGCTTTCTGCATGCGGACAGCATCCTGCGAGTGCGCGCTCAGCTCACCGACGACGGGGAGACGGTTACGGCCGAGTCGTTGGAGGCGCGGTACGCCTCGCACGTGCCGATGCGCCACTATCGCGGCTCGTGCGTGTTTCACACGACCACCGGCTGCAATCTCCCGCGGGCACTGCGCTCGAACCTGTGCAACCGCTACGTCTGCGGCGGCCTCGCCCAACTCACGCGGGCGCTCGTGTCGTCCGCGCAGACGTCGGCCTACGTGGCGGCGGCCGACTCGGTACACCTGCGCCGCGTGGCGCTGGTCACGGAGCGTGGAGCACGGGCGATCACGTTGCGGGAGTCGTAGATCGCCAACCGCCGGGGAAGCAGGCGCGTATGAGAAGAACGGACCATGTACACAGAATCGGTCGATCTGCCCGATCGATTGCTGCACGGCTCTTCTGCCTATACCGTTACAGGTTCAACCTATTTCCATGCGGCCGGTGTCCAATCACGTGACCAAACCGATGCCCACGACCCTTCGCCGACCGATCCGCCTGGCTGTCCTGAGCGCCGGGCTCTTCGCCACAACGGCCTGCGCCACCTCGAAGTCAGCCTCCTCGGCCGGACCCGCGTTCCAGATGGGTGACGCGGGTGCGCTCGTGCGCGCCCGCGCCGACAGTCTGCGCTATCCCTGGGTGAAGGCCGACGTGGACTTCATGAGCGGCATGATCCACCACCACGCTCAGGCCATCACGATCTCGCGCTGGGCGCCGTCGCATGGTGCGAGCGCCTCGGTGCAGCGGCTCACGGCTCGCATCATCAATGCGCAGACCGATGAGATCACGATCATGCAGACGTGGCTCAAAGACCGTCGTCAGCCGATGCCCATGGTGGACACGCTTGGCAAGGTGACGATGGGTGGCATGGCCATGGGTGGCATGGCCATGGGTGGCGCGGGTCATGACATGTCGGCTATGGGAGGCCACGACAGGTCGGCGATGGGAGGCCTGGCGATGGGCCAGATGTCGATGCCCGGTATGCTCACCGAGGCGCAGCTCAAGGCGCTCAACGCGGCGCGCGGCACGGAGTTCGACCGGTTGTTCCTGACCTACATGATTCAGCACCACCGCGGTGCCGTCTCGATGGTGAAGACGTTGTTCGCGGCACAGGGCGCGGGGCAGGACGAAACGGTGTTCAAGTTCGCGAACGATGTGGAAGTCGATCAGAGCACCGAGATCAAGCGCATGTTCACGATGATGTTGGAGATGGGATTCGCGCCGCCGGCGTGACGTTGGACTACCACCACCTTTTGCAGACAGGAACAGACATGTCAGAAGCACTTCCGCGTCGTCGCGGGGCGAGTGTTGTCACAGGCTACGCGGCCGTGGCGCTGCTGGGCCTCGCGGCGTGCGCGCCGTCGAAGCCCAAGACCGCACCGACGCCGATGAACGATCCGCGCGTCGGCCTCAAGGCCGGTCTGTTCGACGCCGGCGAAGCGATCTCGAACATGAAGGTCGTGGCCAAGGCGGTCTCGCCGCCGGGCTTCCTGGGGATTACGAACTCCGACCTCGCCTTCACTGGCAAGTACGCGATTCAGGGGAACTACAATGGCCCGGTGATCTGGGACATTTCGAACCCGGCCAAGCCGACGCTCGTGGTGGCGTATACGTGCCCCGCGTCGCAGAACGACATCTCGGTGTACAAGAACCTGATGTTCATGTCGGCCGAAGCGAACAACGGCCGCGTGGACTGCAAGCCGGGTGGCGTGCCTGATCCCGTGAGCAAGGAGCGCATGCGTGGTGTGCGCGTGTTCGACATCAGCGACATTCGCAATCCGAAGCTGATCGCGAACGTGCAGACGTGCCGCGGCTCGCACACACACACGGTGCTCGAGGATCCGAAGGACAAGGAGAACGTGTACATCTACGTTTCCGGTTCGTCGGCGATCCGTCCGAACACCGAGCTCGCCGGCTGCGCCGGTGACCTGGCCTCCGAAGATCCGAACTCGTCGCGCTTGCGCATCGAGATCATCAAGGTGCCGCTGGCCAACCCGGCCAGCGCCGCGGTCGTCGGTCGCGCCAACATCTTCGCCGGTCTGAGTGCCGCACCGGCCCACGGTCTTTCCGACGCTGACAAGGAAGCGGCGGCGAAGACGCTCTCCACGGCGAAGGCCGCGGGTGCGTTCATCGCGAAGAATCCACAGTCGGGCATGGATATGGTCGTGCCTCCGCAGGTGGTTCGTCCGATGCTGGATAGTGTAACGAAGGCGCGTGGCGGTTCGATGGCCAACGCGGCCGACAGCTCGGCGGTGCGTGGTATGGTGCAGGGAGCGGTGACGCGCATGTTCGCCGGGGCGGCGGGCGGCGGTGGCCGTGGCGGCGAGCGGTCGCAGTGCCACGACATCACGGTGTACCCGGCGCTCGGACTGGCTGGCGGCGCCTGCGAAGGGCACGGTCTGCTGATCGACATCAGCAACCCGATTGCGCCGGTGCGTCTCGACGCGGCGGCCGACTCGAACTTCGCCTACTGGCATTCGGCGACGTTCAACAACGACGGCACGCAGATGCTGTTCTCGGACGAGTGGGGCGGTGGTTCGTCGCCCAAGTGCCGCGCTGGTGACAAGCCGGAATGGGGCGCCAACGCGATCTTCTCGATCGTGAACAAGAAGCTGGTGTTCAAGAGCTACTACAAGATTCCGACCGTACAGTCGTCGAACGAAAACTGTGTGGCGCACAACGGTTCGCTGATTCCGATTCCGGGTCGCGACGTGATGGTGCAGTCGTGGTATCAGGGCGGCATCTCGGTGTTCGATTGGACGGACCCTTCGAAGCCGAAAGAAATCGCCTCATTCGATCGCGGTCCGGTGGATTCCACGCGTATGGCGATGGGCGGGTCGTGGTCGGCATACTGGTACAACGGTGCGATCGTGAGCTCGGAAATCGCACGCGGACTGGACGTGGCTGAACTCGTGCCGAGCGAGTTCATCTCGCAGAACGAGATCGATGCGGCGAACACGGTGAAGTGGGATTACCTGAACGCGCAGGGTCAGCCGAAGATCTCGTGGCCGCCCAGCTTCGCGCTGGCGAAGGCGTACACGGATCAGCTGGAGCGCAAAGGCTGTGTGGCGCCGGCCAAGATCTCCGAGATCCGCACGTCGATCTCGAGCGCGGAGAAGACCTCGGGCGCGGCGCGTAATGCCACGCTATCCAAGCTCGTGACGGATGTCGAAGCCAACCGCAGCTGCGACCCGAAGAAGACAGACCTACTGAAGAAGGCGCTGCAGGATCTGCAGACGCTGGCGATGTAATCAGGTAGCTGTGTCACGACGTTCGCAGCCCCCAATCCTGCCGAGGATCGGGGGCTGTGTCGTTTTCCAGGCCTTCAACCGGAGCACCGATGGCGTCGGATCTCAGTTTCGTGGAGTACGTGCGCGACCAGATGCATGGCGCGGGCACCGTGACGTTCAAGAAGATGTTCGGCGAGTACGCGCTGTACGTTGATGAGAAGGTGGTGGCACTGGTGTGCGACAACCAGCTGTTCGTGAAACCCACCGGGTCCGGTCGCGCAGTTCTCGGTGCCGTGACCGAAGCGTCCCCCTATGCAGGAGCAAAGCCCCAGTGGCTGATCACTGAGCAGCTGGAGGATCAGGCGTTGATTGCCGAGTTGATACGAGCCACCGCGGCCGAATTGCCGACACCCAAGCCGAAATCCAAGCCGAAACCCGCGAAAAGAGTCGCGAAGAACCCCGCGACGCAGGTCGCGAAGAAACCGCGCTGACTTACTGCGCGAACCATTCGCGCGTGCGTGCCATGTTCCCGTCTTCTATTACGACGGCCGTCCATGGAGTATCGGCGCGCACGCGCTTTGCGGTCCACAGAATCGACGCCGGCACGCCGTCGCGCAGGGTGACGGTCTGCGCGACGATGGTCCCGCGAAGATTATCGGTGCGCAACGCATAGCGGTGTACTCCCGAGCCGCTCATCGTGAGCCGCATGGTGATCGTGCCGTCCACGGCCGTGGTGCTCGTTAACGCGAGCGTGGGCAGCACTGCCGCTTCGTGCGCGACCGCCGAAGCCGCTGGCAACAGGTCCTCCATAAGCCACAGCCAGCGGCTGCTGGAGTGCACCCACACTTCCTTGTACACGTACGTGTTCTGCGACGGCCAGTAGGGAAGATCGGTCGTGCCGCGACTCTGCATGCCTACCGGAAGTGATCCCACGAAGTCGGCCGACGACACGCTGTACTGCTGCGCCCAATCGTAACCTTCGCCGTACATGGTGCTTTGCACAAATGGATTGCGACCCACGACCCACTGCGCCTGCTGCTGCGCCAGGTCAAGCCCCGCGCTGTCGCCACGCAGGCGGGACGCGGTGGACAGCGCCTTGGCCTGAGAGAGCAGCACGCCGTAATTGCCGCGCCGCTGAAACCAGACCGGGAAGGCACGCAGGAACCATCCGTCGCCCATCGGCATCCCTGCGCGTACCTGCGCGGCGTACTGATCCTGCTTCTCGAGATAGCGTCCGCCCGAGTCGGGCACCTGCACGCTGTCCGCCAGGCGATAGACGTACGCGGGCAGCACATGGTACGGCGCGGTAGTGGTCGCGCTCCGCTTCTGGTACTCGGCGTAGCGCGCAATCGTAGCGTACCACTGCATCCATTCCGGGTGATCTGGCAGCGCGCTGACAAGCTGCGACAGAGCGACGATGGGCGCTTGATCGGACGCTTTGTGAAACTGGTGAAAAATCGTATCGCGATCGGGGCCGGTGTAAAAGAAGCCGGAGAGCGGAAACACCGAGCCCACCCGGGACACCTGCTGCGACGCCATCACCACACGAGCCAATTCCACGGCCTTGTCGCGGTAGCGCACTTCGCGAGTAGCGGCGAAGAGTTCGAGAGACGCCGTGATCCCGACACCGGCCAACTCCATGCGCGTGGCGGCGAACGCGGGTGTATGCCACGTGCTCGGTCCCTCGACGCCAACGATCGCAAACTCCCAGTCCTCGCGCGCCACGCGCAGCGCCCGCGCGGCGAGCGCCGGCTCGCGATCCTTGAGCAGCCGATATCCGATCGCCGCCGCGGACGACGCGATGTAGTTCACGTTGGGATTGTTCTTCGCCGCCACCAGCCTGTCGTCGGCGTCGCCCACGATGTTGTTCGACCAATAGTTATGCGCACCGAAGCCGATGCGAAAGCCGCCGGGAAAGCGCACGCGCAACACCCAGTCGAGGCCCCACTTCGCTTCTTCCAACAGGCGGGTCGTGAGCTCGGGATCGTCACCGCGCGCGGCGAGCTTGTCGGCCAGCGCGAACATGGCGTACGTCGCTTCACCGGTGTTGATCAATCCCTGCGACAGATCGCCGGCATCGTGCCAGCCGCCGCTCATCGTGATACGCGAGCTGTCGTGCGTCGCGAACCAGTCGAGGTGGTCGATCCCGTGCACTCCGGGAATGTCGTCGCCGCACCGGTTGCCGTAAAAGAAATTGAGCGTCTTCCAGATCGACGATTTCCACACGTCGTTCCCGATGCGAAATGGCTTGCTGGTCACGCCGCCCGCGCGTAGCACGTAGCTGCCAGGCGTCTGGACCTCCGAGAAGTCCATCTGCTGAAAGGTGCCGTTGCGCGCTGTTACCGTCTCCACCGGCCTGCGTAGCACGGTCTTACCGAACGCAATGTCTTGCACGCTCACGAGCTCAAACGCTGTCGCCGTCAGCGCGCTGGCAATCGCAGTCTTTGTGCTACCCGTCTGATAGCCGCTGTGACTGAAGGCAATCTTGCCGGCGCCGACGCGCCAGCCGGTGTGCACGTCGGGGTCGACCCTCTGCAGTTCGAGCCCGCCGATCTCGAAGGCAACATGATCGTCGGGGCCGGCCAGCATGCGGTTCATGAAGTAACCGATCTCCAAACGAGTGACGCGATCACGCGGCAGCGGTTCGATCTCCCAGACGACCTGCTGCCAGCCATTGCGCGCGAAGGTGATGAAGTGGGTGCCCTCGCGGTCGTAGCGGTCGGGCACCTTCTCCACGCCGTCATTGCGCAACACGAGCTGCAACGGCAGCACGGGAATGCCGGCAAAGTCGGGCCGCACCCAGAGCGAGATCCGGTTGTAGCCGGTCCAGTCTTCATTGGCGAACGCGCGTTGCAAATTCACACTGGAGAGTCGCGCGCGATTGGGTGCCGGCGCGTTCCGAAACATCTGCAGCTCCACGCGGAGCGTTTGCATGTCGCCGAGGGCGGGCGGCGGCGGGAACGACAGCATCCCGGTACCGCTGAACTTCCACACCGACGGTTGCGTAAAGTTATCCAGCACACGACTGGCCAGCACGGGTTTCTGCAGCCAGCCAAACTCGGCCGAGTTCACGTGGTCGATGGGCAAGAGCGGCCGCTGCGCGCGCGCCGACAGCGAGGTGAGCAGCAGGGCGGTAGCAGTGGGGAGGGCGAAACGCATGGCAGGAAATAGGGCGGCGGGGGCGGAGCGAGGGAGGGAGGGAGGGAGCGAGCGGGATCGGTCTCGGCGCTGGGGGGAAGGCGATCGTTCAGGTAAGCTGATCGCCGCGGTGCAGGGTGCAAGGTGAATCGCTGAGCGACGCTTCGGTTCGCGTGTGGGGGGCGCCACTCGCACGCACATCGCGTAAACTACGGCGGATGGCTGTGTCCTTCCCACGAACCTCAACGCCTGACGTATGTACGGATTGATCGGAAAGATGACTGCGACCCTCGGACAGCGCGATGCGCTCGTCGCGATCCTGCTCGAAGGCGTGAGCGGGATGCCGGGCTGCCTCAGCTATGTAGTTGCCCACGACCCGAAGGATGCCAGCGCGATCTGGATTACCGAGGTCTGGGATCGTCAGGAGAGCCATGCGGCAGCGCTCACGTTGCCGTCGGTGCGTGAGGCGATTGCGAAGGGGCGGCCGATGATCGCGGCCTTCGGCGACAGTGTGATCACGACGCCGATCGGTGGGCACGGCCTGCCTGCGTAGTGCGGGTCCGGCGCGGTCCGGAACTTCTCATACCAATTACGAGGTCAGTTCGAATCATGACGCGTTCGCGAAAATCAGACGTGGTGTTCATCGGTCTCGGCTCACACGCGGTGGCGATTCAGGCGTCGTCCGGTGAGGAGTTATGGCGCACGAAGCTCAAGAGCGCGACGTTCGTGACGATTGCGATGGAGGGCGACACGCTGTATGCCGGCGCTGGAGGTGAGCTGTTCTGCCTCGAACCGTCGTCGGGACAGATCCTTTGGCACAACAAGCTCAAGGGCCTCGGCCTCGGCGTCGTCGCGTTTGCAGGAACGAATCAAACGGTGTCGCAGGCCGCGGCGATGGCGGCACAGGCAGCGGCCACGACCGCGTAGCCGCGCGCGCGTCGTCATGCGTCGATCGTGGGCTGGTGATATCTTTCCATACTACGACCGTTCACCGAGTTTCGTCCTCAGCCAGTCCCGATGCAGAAGAAGCGAGCAGTTGCCCTCCAACAGGAGTGGGGCGGAAAGCCCTGTGATCACCCCGCGTTCGCCAAGGAATACGATCTTGGTGCGCGCACGGGCAGCTACATCTGCACGCAGTGTGGAAAGACGTTCGCCTTTCGCGAGAAGGCCGAAATCGTGGCCGGGCGAACGGCTGAGTAACAGCGTTCGTGCCGCACAGCTAACAAATGCGTAGACAGACGGCTCGCGAACAGCGGGAACACGGATGCTGCGGATTGCACGGAAAAAGCACGGATTTGCTCCGCCTGTGCGACGATGGGCGGGCTTCACACCATTCAGCTTTTTTGTGTTTTACGGTGTGATCCGCAGTTTTTGTGTTCAGGGTTGTTACGGCATTTGTATTGAATGCGCGATTGTGGGCACTAATGACATCACGAAAAGCTTGAGCCCATGAACACATGGCGATGCGATGTTATCGACATGATCGGCGCACACAGCCATGCGTCGGATTGTTCATCACGGGAACGTGTGCATGACATTCATGCAGTCCAGACTTGTGATGGTGCTGTTTGATGGAGCTTGACATGTCGACCCATACGGAAAGCAACACTGTTGCGCATGATATCGTTGACACCGCGGTTGCCGCCGGCAGCTTCACCACGCTCGTGGCCGCCGTCACGGCCGCTGGTCTCGGTGAGACGCTCAAGGGCGCGGGTCCGTTCACCGTGTTCGCGCCGACCGATGAGGCATTTGCGAAGCTTCCTGCCGGCACGGTGGAGAATCTCCTGAAGCCGGAGAATAAGGACACGCTGGTCTCGATCCTCACGTATCATGTTGTGCCGGGCAAGGTCCTCTCGTCGGACATCGCCGGGAAGGCGCTGCAGGTGAAGACGGTGCAGGGTGCCGAGGTCGCGATCGACGCGACGAATGGCGTGACGGTTGGCGGCGCGACGGTGGTGACGGCGGACATCGAAGCCACAAACGGCGTGATTCACGTGATCGACGCGGTCATCATGCCGCCGCCGGCCGCGTAAACGGGTCGCGTGCTGTGCGGGGTTGAATTGACCACGCCGAGTACGCAGAGAACGCGGGGGACGCAGGGTGCTCTGAAAGGCACGCCGCGTCCCCTGCGCTGTCGTTAAGCGTGTAGCTTGACGTATGCCGACACTCTGGCTCGACGCCGATGCCGCCCCGCGCGATGTGAAAGAAGTCTGCTATCGCGCCTGCGACCGTCTCTCGCTCGAGACGATCCTCGTGGCGAATCAGCGGCTCGTGATGCCAGTGGGCTATGCCAAACTCTCGGCGGTGCGCGTAGACGGTGGCGCCGATGTGGCCGACGCGTACATCGTGTTGCACGCTGTGGCCGGAGATGTCGTGATCACCGCTGACATTCCACTGGCCGCGCAACTGGTGCCGCAGGGCATTTACGTGATCGATCCGCGCGGCGAGCTGTACACCGCGGAGAGCATCGGGGAGCGATTGTCCGTGCGCAACTTCATGGACGGATTGCGCGGCTCGGGGGTCGAGACCGGCGGCCATGGCACGTACGGCCCGCGAGAGAAGCAGCTGTTCGCCAATGCCCTCGACCGCGTGCTCGCGAAGGCGTTGCGCGGCTGACTTCCGGCCGTAGAATCAGCAGATGCTCAATCACATGCTGATTTGCCGTTTTCTCGCCGTTGCCGTTGCCGCCATCGTGGCGGGAGTCGTGGTGGCCGCGCCGCTGGCCGCCCAACGTTCCGTCGCCGCCCGCCCGCTCGCGCCAAGTGAGTATCTGTATCTGTGGACTGCATCGGCCGACAGCAGTGGCCCGGACTTTCTCGCGGTGTACGATATCCGTGACAACAGCAAGGCCACGCGCTACGGCGCGCTGGTGACCACGGTCCCGGTCCCTGGGCGCGCGAACGGGCCGCATCACACCGAGCACGATATGCCGGTTGATGGGCGCTTGTTCGCCAATGGCTTCCGGTCGGGGCAGACGTTCGTGTTCGACCTGTCGAACCCGCGCGCGCCCCGGGTCGCGGCACAGTTCGGTGACATTGCCGGGATGATGCATCCGCATAGTTTTTGGCGCCTGCCAAATGGCAATTTGCTGTCGACGTTCCAGATGCAGCACGATTCGGTGGGTGCTGCTCCCGGTGGCCTTGTGGAACTGACGCCCCGTGCCACGCTGGTCCGGTCGTCGTCGGCCAACCGCGCGCCGAGCAGTCGCCGCGATCGTCCGTATTCGGCGGCGATTCTGGACGGGATTGATCGTGTGATCGTGACCACGACGGATATGGACAAGGCCGATTCCACGCGCAACGTGCAGCTGTGGCGGTTATCGGACTTATCGTTGCAGCACACCATCGTGCTGCCAGACGGCCCGCACTTCGAGGGCTACCGCAGCGCCGAGCCGCGTGTGCTGAGCGATGGGAAGACGGTGCTGGTGTCGACGTTCAATTGCGGACTTTTCCTGCTGGACGGTCTCGCCACGGCCACACCTGGTGCGCGTATGGTGGCGTCGTTCCCGCGCAAGCCCGGTACGAATTGCGCGGTACCGGTAGTGGCGGGGAACTACTATCTCATCACGGTGCCGGCGTGGAGCGCCGTCGTGAGCCTCGATGTGTCCGACCCGTCGCATCCACGTGAAGTGTCCCGTGTGACGCTCGGGCCCGACGATGTGCCGCACTGGATCGGTATCGAGCCGAACCACGGGCGCGTGGTCATCACTGGCTATCAGGCGATGAAGACACGCGTGCTGTTGGCGAGCTTCAACGCAAAGACCGGCGCGCTCGCGCTCGACGAGCGGTTTCGCGTGGCCGGCAGCGCCGAGGCCGGTATGCGTATGGAGAATCTCGTGTGGCCGCACGGTGGGAAGGGCGCCGGCATTCCGCATGGCGCCGTGTTCAGCCGATCGCCCTGATATGGCCAAGACCGACTGGGAAGGACAAGATATTTCCGGGCAGACTCACACCGGTGTGAAGTTCACCGACCTCGATTGCACCGAAGCGGTGAATCGCGGCGCGGTGTTCACCGACTGCACATTTCAACGGGCCACGTTCAACTGCTCGGTGCACACCGATGCGGCGTTCGTGAACTGCACCTTCAACGGCTGCTCGTTCTTCGATACGCGATTCACCGAGTGCAAGTTCGTGGGCAGCAATTTCGTACGCTGCACCTTCGACCTGATGCAGATCGCGGGTGGCAACTGGTCGCACGTGGGGCTCTCCGGTGCCGACCTCTCACGAACGATCGTGCGTGGAACGCGCTTGCGCGAAGCCGATCTCTCGCGCGTGCGCTGTCAGGACGGTTCCGTCCGTGATGCAGATTTGTCGGGTGCCGACTTCGACGGGGCCGACTTCACCGACTGCGACTTGCGTGGCAGCGACGTGAGCTCGCTCGATCCAGCTCGGGTACGGCTCAAGGGCGCGATCATCGACCTGCAACAAGCATTGTCGATCGTGCAGGCCATGGGTCTCGACGTACGGGCCGAGTAGGGTGTGGTTTGCCGCGCCCCGGCCACCGGTGCGATTCCTTTCTCAATCATTTTGTTCTTCGTTGTTCTTCGCGTCTCTTCGCGTGCTCCGTGAGCTTCGCGCGCACCAGCTGGCTCTCCGATAGCTGCGAGGCAGCCGCAAGCACCGCGGTTCGCGCGAAGCCCGCGAAGGCCCGCGAAGAATTGCAACAGGCGAAAACAGGCTACTGTTACCGGAACGGATACGATCCGATAGCAATCGATAGCCGCAGATTCGCTCCGGCTGTCTCACTTGCGGTGTTGCGTTCATCTCATCGTGGCACTTGTGAGAAACACAAAGCATCGGGCTCTCGAATCGTGCCAGCGTTTGTCGAATACGCGGAGCAGATCCATTGCTCTCAGTGTGAATCAGTTCGTATCCGTAGCTCTCGTCGGCCTTGAATGCCGCACCCCTTGCACCGGGAAGGTCACCGTATGCGTATGCCCCGTCGTCGTGTAACCCGTCGCCTGTCGCTGCTGGTCAGTGCCCTTGTCGCCGCTCCCATCGCCCTGTCGGCACAATCACGAAAGACTCCGGCCGCACCGGTGTCCGTCGTGGAAACGAGCCTCGCCGACCTGCGCACCGCGCTCGAGCAGAAGCGCATCACCTCGCGCGAGATCGTGCAGCAGTATCTCGCCCGCATCGCGACGTATGAGGACAAGCTCAACGCGGTGATCACGGTAAACCCGCGGGCGCTGGCGATCGCCGATTCGCTCGATCGTGAGCGCGCCGCCGGGCGGATTCGTGGACCGTTGCACGGCATTCCAATCGCGCTCAAGGACAACATCCAGACGGTGGAGATGGCCACCTCTGGTGGGGCGCTCGCGTTGGCCGACTTGATGCCCAACTATGACGCCACGGTCACGCGCAACCTCAAGGCGGCCGGGGCCATCATCATCGCCAAGACCCAGCTCACCGAGCTCGCCAACTGGACCGCCACCGGCATGCCCGGGAACTACACGGGGCTCACCGGCTACGGCATGAATCCGTGGGACCCGCGGCGCGATCCACGTGATGCAACGTTCGATGGACGTCCGGTGATGAACACCGGCGGCTCGAGTTCGGGAGTGGGCACCAACGTGAGCTTTTGGGCTGGCAATGTTGGCACGGAAACTTCGGGCTCCATTCTCAGTCCGGCGCAGCAGAATTTTCTGGTGGGCATCAAGCCCACGGTGGGGCGTGTGAGCCGCTATGGCGTGATTCCCATCACCGCCGATCAGGACACGCCCGGACCGATGACGCGCACGGTGCGCGATGCCGCGATCATGCTGGGCGCGCTGGAAAGCACGTCGCCCGACGCCAACGACGCCGCCACCAAGCTGTGCACCCCGCCGCCGCGCAACGACTACACGGCGTTTCTGGGCGCCGACAAGCTCAAGGGCGCCCGTATCGGCATTCCCCGCGCCTTTTTCTATGAGCCAACCGTCCCGCCCGCCGGTGGCAGCACCACCCCGCGCGGCGGACTCAACGCCGACCAGAAGTCGGCCATGGACGAGGTGATCGCGGTACTCAAGGCGCAGGGCGCGGTGATCGTCGATCCCGCCGACATTCCGAGTGTCGTGGAGCCGGTGCCGGCCAACAATTTCCTGAACTGGAATCCGTGCAGCGGCCTCGATCAGGCCAAGGGACGCGACGCCGACTGCTCGATCGTCTTCAAGTATGGAATGAAGCGTGATTTCAACGCGTGGCTCACCCTGCTTGGCGACCGGGCGCCGGTGAAATCGCTGCTGGGGCTGCGTCAGTGGAACATCGCGCACCAACGGGCCGGCGCAATCAAGTACGGACAGGCGCTGCTTGATATCTCCGACGAGATGGACGTGCAGGCCGATCGGGCGCGCTACGAAGCCGACCGCCGCAAGGACATCCTGCTCTCGGCCACCACCGGCATCGACGCTGCTATGAAGGCCCATCGGCTCGATGCGCTACTCTTCCCCGGCACGAGCAGCGCGAACATCGGCGCGCGTCCCGGTTATCCTACCATTACCGTTCCCTATGCCCTGCTGCCGGTGCCGCAAGGGCAGGGTGCGCAGGCGTTCCCCGACGGCTTCTTGCCGCGGCCGGCACCGTTCGGCGTGAGCTTCACCGCGTCGGCCTGCGGCGAGCCCACCTTGGTGGGGTTGGCGTATGCGTTCGAGCAGGCCACGAAAAAGCGCGTGCGTCCGCCACTGTTTCCGTAACTCCTACCTCATTTTCTCATGCGTCGCTCTCTTGCCCTGCTCGCAGTTGCCTGTGCCGCGTTGTCGTTGTCGCAGCCACTCGCCGCGCAGACGTATCCGACCAGTTGGAATCCCGAGCTGCTCAAGCGTGCCGACGTGAAGTCGGCGATCGCAATGCTGGAGCAGCGATTCCCGAGTCAGGTCGAAGAGTGGATTCGTATTGCCGAGATGCCCGGCAAGTCGCGACTCGAGCAGCAGCGCGGCGCGTATGTGAAGTCGGTGTTCGAGCAGGAAGGCCTCAAGGTCTCAGTCGATTCGATCGGCAACGTGACCGGCGTGCGTAAGGGCACCGGTGGCGGCCCAACGATCGTGATCGCGGCGCACACCGACATTGTGTTCCCGCCGGAAACGAACACCAAAGTGCGTCGCTCAGGCGATACGCTCTTCGCGCCGGGTGTGGGTGACAACACGGCGTCGGTGGCGAACATGCTGTCCACGCTGCGCGTGATGAACGCCACCAAGTTCACCAGCAAAGGCGACATCATTTTCATCGGCACGGTGCAGGAAGAGCTTGGCCTGAAGGGCATGGAGTACTGGCTGCAGCACAACCCGAAGCCCGACCTGCTGATCGTGCCCGACGGCGCGTACGGCAGCGTGGCATACGGTGCGCTCGGCATCTATTGGACTAAGTTCGTGTTTACCCATCCGGGTGCGCACACGTTGTCGTCGCGCGGCATACCTACGCCGGTGAAGGCGGTCGCGAAGGCGATCGATCGGCTCTATCAGTTGCAGTTCGAGGCGCTACCGAATGGCGCCGTGATGAACATCGGACAGATCCACGGCGGCACCATCTTCAATGCCGTGCCGCAGGAGCTGTACTTCACGGTCGACCTGCGCAGCTCTGACCCCGTGCTGCTCGATTCGCTGGATCGCACGATAGCGCGCATCACCAAGGAAGTGGCCGATGAGCAGAAGGTCGGCCTGCGCGTGGAAGTCGAACAAACGAGCGGTGCCGGCGGCACCGAGAAGCAGCTCGAAGGCGCACGGGCGCATCCCATCGTGCAAACGGCGATCGACATCAATCGTGCACTGGGGATGAGCCCGGGCATGCCCGGCGCGTCGGAAGCCGTGGCCACCGGTGCCACCGATGCAAACCCCGGCGTGGTACGCAAGATTCCGAGCATCGCGATCGGCGGTTCGAAGGCCAGTGGTGCACACCAGCTGACCGAATTCGCGCTGGCGTCGAGTGCGCTGCCGTCCACCAAGCTGCTGTACCTGCTTACGGCAACCTTTGCGGATGGCATCAAGATCGTGCCGCCCGTCAAAATCATCCCATGATTCAAGGCGGCGCCTCGACGAAAGCAGCACAATTGTGACGGGAATCGAGGCTCGGTGATGCCACCGGACAGAAACCGTGCACGATTCGATGCTGGCCCGTTGCGCCCCAGCGCCCGCTAGGGGATGTTCCAATAGTAAGGACTTGTATGAACACCCCCGTCCGTCGGTATGCTGACGTGACGTGTGCGATGTAACGGCGGCGATCTCCTGCGCGCGGCTGTGCTCTCTTTCAGGACATATGCTTGTGACGACTGCTGCTCCGACACCTGCGCCGACGCCCGCCGCGATCCCGACGTCGACCGAGTACCACAAGGCGCTGCGACTGCTGTATGTCGCCAACACGATTTCCGATGCGCAGTGGAGCATGCTGCGCGCGCATTGTCTGGCCCCCGACTACACGCTCACGACGGTTGAACTTGCGGAAGCGGCCGGCTTCGAGAAGCCAGGTGCCGTGAATCTCAACTACGGCCGGTTCGGCGCGAAGTTGGCCGGGCGTCTGCTGTACACCGTGCCGCCGAAGGAGCCGCAGGCGTCAGTCTTCGCCACGTTCGCCGAAGGTGGTGCCGAAGCGCCGCAGACGCGTTGGACGCTGCGTCCAGAGATCGTCGCGGCCGTGAAGCTGTTGAACTGGTTTCCGCGCCTGGCCAAGCACAAGACGGCCTGAAAGTTTGGCCGCGCCGCGTAGCGGTCGCGCTACGCGGCATTAGCGAGAGTTTGTCGTCAAGCGGTAAGCAGGCGATGTCGGCGAGAAGTGTGAAAGGCCGAGTTTTGCGCCGTGTGCGTTGGCGTCCAATCCGCTGGCGGCGATGATGCGCACTGCGGGATTCATCTTCCGAAGCACGCGGATGGTCGAGGGGCCGTCGATTACCGGCACTATCATGTCGGTGAGCGCAACGGCCCAAGAGGAAACCGGCGATGACACCGCCCCCATTCGTGGTTCTCCCAATCGAAATGCGGCGGCGTCGTCGGGCTGCGAAACTGTGCCAATAAGTCGGTTAGATCCATCAAATGTCCGGTCGCATCTGCTGTCGCTGTGGCGCGAGGTATGCCGTCGCGCTCCGCGGGCAGTTGCGCCACCTCGCAGAACGAGCGACGTGAAGCGCCCCTGCATACCAACTCGACAGGGTTGACTGCCGTATCCACCACGTTCGTGATCCCGCGTCACGGTCGACAATTGTCCGGATGTCGGAGTCGACCACCGCTGTCTCGTCGTCACCGGCGGCCATGATGTCGCGCAGGTTCAGCAGTCCTTCTCGCGCTTCGGACTCGTGCCGCTGTCGGTCACGGCCGATCGCTTGTTGAACGTTGCGGACTTGTTAATGACGTAGGCGATGGTCCGGAACAATCCCGTCACGACGCCAGCGTTGTTTTTACGCGGCAACGCCTGCGCGTACGCCAGCTCGCAGTTCTGCGCTTCCCCCGTCGCAATCGCCGCCTTCACGCGCTCCTGCTGCACGATCAGACTCGACGCATCAGACAAGGCGCCGTAATGTCGCCACCGGTTTCATCTTGGACAGAATCGACGGTCGCGAAGTGGACACTTTACGCGGATGGGCATTGTGCCTCAGGTCCGCCGGGTCCGGGCAAGCGCTACGTGGCGCCAGCGTTCGGGCAGGCGGTCATCCAGCAGGGGCATCGCGTGCTCGACGGCGAAGCGCCTACGCTGATCGAAGCGCTGATCGAAGCGCTGATCGAAGCGCTGATCGAGGCCACGCTGGACGGCACGCGCAAGGCCACCATCGCCAATCTCACCACGGTGCGCCTCTTGATCATCGATGATCTCGGCATGCGCACGCTGCCGCATACCGAGGTCGAAGCTCTCCTTGAGTTGAGCATGCGGCGCTACGAACGCGCGTCGACGATTCTGACCATCCCACTCCCCGCTCACCAGGTTCAGCGCACCGGCGTGATGGCCGGTTTTGCGGTGTCGATCGATGGCCCCATTTGAGGTGTCCACGGCGGGATTTCCCCGCCCCCGAACACACGTCCCCTCCGCTCAGCGAAACGGCAGCGGTCCGGTGCCGTTTCGCAGTTCGCGCACCATGCGGTCGTCACCGGTGAGCTCCCAGTACACGAGCGACACGGGAATCATGCCCACGGTGTTCACTTCGTCGAAGAAGCGCTTCATGGTGAAGGCATTACCAAGCTGTCGGGCGCGCTCTGCCATGGTCTCCTCCATCAGTCGGCCGCCGGTGATGTAGCTGGCGCCGTATCCCGGTTGACGGAGATACAGATGCTGCTCGAACCCCAGCAGCGGATCGCGACGCATCCAACCGCGCGGCGTCCAGCTCACGTGCATATTCGCCGCTTCAGCCATCGTGAGCGCATTCGAGTGGGCGTAGAGATTGCCGAGGCCACGCGCGGCGCGGGCGGCCAGCATGGTCCACACGATCTCTCGCGATCGCGGCGACTGGTCATACAGGCCCGCGTGCATCATCCACTCTTCCATCGATGTCGCCATCCCTTCGGCGCGGCTCATCCACACGTTGTAAAGCAGCGGCGTGCGGCGAATTGGACTTGCGTGCGGATGCTCGCGGAATCGACCATTGTCCCACCAATGCCACAGGTGCGTCCACAGCGTGCGTGGATCACGATGGGTGGCCTGCGAGAAGAAGTTGCGTGTGGCCTCTGGGGAGTACGACTGGAATCGCTCGCGCAGGGCGCGCTCCATCCACGGTTCGACGGTCACAATGCCCTGATCGCGGACGAACTGCATATACCGTGGCAGTGCCTCGGCCTGCATGGTCGCGAACTCGGCGGCCGAGCCGGCCACGGGCATTTGCGGCAGCTTCGCGTTGCGGGTTTCCTCCAACCGGAGCGATGCGTGTGCACGGGCAAGTTCACGACGGGTGATAGTGACTTCATCCTCCCACGTGAGTGGCACGAGCAGCACGTTCTTGAGGAACCAGCTGTACTGCTTCGTGCCGATGCCCGACGGTCCGGTTTTCTTCGGTGCTTCGGTGCGTAGCCACGCCGTGAACGATTCCGTGGCATCCGCTGCGCCCGCGATCGCGCTCTTGAGCGCGCCGTCGTTAGGGTTGCTCGTGGATACGAGTGTGGCGAGTGTGCCGAGTGCCTCGTGCTGCTCCTCGAAGGTGCGGACGGCGCCAACCCATAAGTCCTTGGCGTTGCCTTTGGCCAGATTCACCCGTGCCACACGCAGCAGCGGCGCGATCGTGTTCAGCTGTGCCGTGAGGCGATGCGATTCGTTTACGTTGAGCGTGCGCGACTGATCGAGGACCGTGCGTGGCCACACCGGATACTGCCACAAGCGCACGACGCCGTGAATCGTGGGACCTTCCTCCGCTGGCGTGTCGCTCTCTTCGGTGCGCACCGAGGCGTAGTACGCCGGATCCCGCGCAAAGGGCTGCAGTACCGTGAGGTGGTACTGCATGCCGTTCATCTCGGCCCGCACGAGATGCCAGTCCACCTGCTCCGGCACGCGCCAACCGGCGGTATCGATGGCGCGCAGCTTCGTCTGCAGCGCGCGCAGCGCGACCAGCCGACGCGCGTTGGTGGGCGGCCTGTAATCCGGAATCCCATCGCGGCGCGGCGGCTCCTCGAACGTGCGCCACTCGGCGAACAGCGAGAGCAGCTGCGGGTAGCTGCGGCTGGGCGAGGCGGGCGCCGACGCAGACGCAGGCTGCGCGTGCAGCACGGCGCTCGGTCCGTCGGGAATGGCGATGAAGGCAACGAGGGCCGCTGCGACTTGGCGAATGGGGAGGAAGGGCATGTGCGAATCTACGCCGCGACGGATTTCTCGCACGCGGCCCTACTGGAACGCCGCGCGGCGCAGCATCGTCCCTGTGATGACCTTCCGCATTCTCCCACTCCTTGTCGGCGCCCTGTGCGTCGGTGCGTGTGCCGCCCCGGCCCCGCGGGTGGCGAAGCGTGCGCCGGCCACGGGCGCCGAGCGGGTGTTGGTGGTCATCAATACGCGTAGCAGCGCCAGTGATTCCGTGGGGCGCTACTACGTCAAGCGTCGCGGTATCGACCCCACGCATATCGTGCGGCTCGCGCTCCCGCTGGACGACGAGATCGGTGACATCGCGTTTCAGACCGACATCGTGCTCCCCGTGCGGGCGGCGATCGCGGCCCTGCCGGTGCGGATCGACTTCATCGTCCTCACGACCGATGTCCCCATTCGTGTCGCGCGCAAGAACGGCTACAGTGTGGATGCCATGCTGGCCGGCATGCATCTGGCCATTCCTCCCATGGTGGGACTGGATAGCGTCTGGCTGTCGCGCTACCGCAATCCGTACTTCAACGCTGATGGTCCGTTCGCGAGCGACCGCTACGGCATCTATCTCGTCACGCGGCTGGATTGCGCGCGTGTCGCCGACTGTCTCGCGCTAGTTGATCGCTCCATCGCAGCGCGCCCGATGCCGGGTCCGTTCTTTTTCGATGCGATGCCGCCACGTCGGGGCACGGATGGCTATGCCACCATGAATTTGTTGCTGTATCGGGCGGCGTTCCGGCTACCGCAGCGTGGCGTAGGCGTGCAGATCGACACCACGGCCGCGTTCGTGGCGCCGAGCGTGCCGGTCATGGGCTACGTGAGTTGGGGGAGCAACGATTCGCGATTCGACAGCGTGGCCTATCATGCCGTGCGCTTCTTGCCCGGTGCGCTGGCGGAAACATTCGTGTCCACCAGCGCGCGCACGTTCGGACCGGTGCACGGTGGCCAAAGTCGCATCGTGGATCTGATCGCGCAGGGCGTGACCGGTGTGAAAGGCTATGTGAGCGAGCCGTTCACCTTGGCGTTGGCCAATCCTGACATCCTGTTCGATCGCTACCTGCGCGGCGCCAATTTGGCGGAGGCGTTCTACGCCGCGTCGTACATGGTGTTGTGGAAGGATCTCGTGATCGGAGATCCGCTCTGCGCCCCGTACGCGATGTTTCAGGAGCCGTCGTTCAACCCCTGAGGTGTCAATATCGCACTCGGCGGATCGCGTTTTTGCAGGATCATGAAATGTCCGGCGATCTCCCGTCGTTTCCAGTACATGAACGCCATCCTTCACCCGTGTGCGCGACCGGTCATGTCACGCTTTGTCTACCCGCACACGATCGACAACCGTGTCGGCGAGCGCCTCATCTTTCTTCGTCGCGTGCCGACAGCAGGCGGCGATCGTCGCGAGGTGGAGAACGCGGTGGCGCCAGGCGCCGGGTCGCCGATGCATGTGCATTACCACCAGGCCGAAGTTCTTACGGTGCAACGCGGACGCATTGGCTACCAGCGAGTGGGTCAGCCGGCGGCGTTCGCGCGGGCCGGTGAAACGCTCGTCTTCATGCCCGGCGATGCGCGCCGCTTCTGAAACGCCGGTGACGACGATCTGGTCTGTTCCGGCTACTTCGCACTGGCCGATAACATCGAGTACTTCCTTGCTGAGCGCTTCGCGTGAGCGCGGCGCAGTGGCGGACACTCGCTGACTCCGCTCAATGCGGCGTTTCTGACCAGACGCTACCGGCGCGCGCGGCTCAAGAACTCGTGCCATCGACCATGACCAGGGCCTTGGCTGGCCGAGCAAGGCGGCGGTTCGCCGATGGTTGGAAGGCGCGCCTGCGCCTGAATGAGGCTGCACGCGAATACAAGCAACAACGCGGCCTTTGCTGCGATCGCGCGCAAAAGGGCACCCCACGGGATCGCTGAACTTCACGTTGCGCCGTACCTGGCGGCAGGCAAACGTGGGTGTCGCACGAAGTGGTGTCAATGAGACGCCCGCACTGCTACCTCGCGGGCGAGTCCGCGTGAGCGGAATGGCGCATCACCGTGGGGGCGACGGACAACGCTCGGCGAGACGGATAGTGTCCGGCCGAATCGACGTCAGTTTCCAGATCCCGAACGCATCCTGGGTTGCGGTTTCGACACCGAGGCGGCACGCCGGTGCTCGGCGTGCACCCACGACGTGAAGCAGGTCGAAGAGAATGGACGATGCGCGGCGAAGGGCGTGGTGCGTGCCAACCAGGTGCTGAAGGCGATTCTCGGCGGCGATCCCGTTCGTCGCATCGACGGTCTCCACCGTCTCGAACGCGCGGGGCGTGCGTGAACGCTGTCCGGCGCGTGCCCCGCCGCTGCGCCGCCGCGACAAGGCGAGCATCCGATCGCGGCCCGACACGTAGGCGACGAGACGGGACGCCAGCGGCCGGACCGCCGGCGCGATGGAGTCGAGGAAGCGATTGGCCTCCACGTCGGCCGAGACGAACGAGATGGCACGAACCGGCTGCTCGAGCAGGCGAGTACGCAGTGCACTCGAGTCACTCAGTGCGGAGCCCAGGATTTGCGCGCCCATGGAGTGCGCGACCAGCAGCAGCCGGGACGCCGGCAGGGCGTCGAGCATGACTTCGGCGGATCGGACAAATGCCGGGCGACTTGCCCACGCAACCGCGGAGTCGCTCCGATAGCCGGCGTCGAGAATCGCACCGCGGCGCGGTGGAGCGACGCCTGATCCGCCTGACGGCCAGCAGAAGGCGACCCAGGGGACGCCACTCCGCGAGCGGATGCGCGACTCCGACGCGTGCTGCCAGCACTCGTGCAGCGCCGTTCCGTAGCCGTGCACGTAAAGAAGCGCGAAAGTTTCCGGCGCGCCGTCGGTGCCGGCCACGCCGTGCAACGCCTGAACGAACGCCTCGCGCGTGAGCTGCACGGAGTCGTCGAGCGTCATGCTGAGTGCGCCGGCGAGCGCGTCGGCGCGCCGCCGATAGGAGTGAATCGCGTATCCGAATTCCAGCGAGTCGGCGAAGCGGCGCGTGTCGTGCCCAGCGTCTCGGGCACGGGCCGAGATGTACCACACCGTGTCAGCGAGACGATCTGACAGACTCGGTGGAGCAGGTGCCGTGGTTGGAGCAGCCCGCGCGCACGCCGTCATCGCGATCAGAATCGCCACGATCATGCTCAGGCGGGTGTGCCTGAACGGCGCGGATGAGTTTACGGGGGGAGGGGTCGGCACCCGTGAAGAATCAGGGAATGTCACGACGAGCGTAAGCCATCCACCGCAAAAGGCCGTCTGACTGGCCCTGTGCGCTAGAACGCGGTCATGCGTGTCACTTTGATCGCTACCGACCGCTCGTTGCGCACGTGTGTGAACGTATTCTGTCGTTCGGTATACACGAGGAACACGTCGCTGAGTGGGGCGTAACGCCAGGCGAGCCGGGCATTGGTCACAAAACTGCGTGACTGCGTGTTGTACTGTACGAACGTACTGCCGAACAGCGTGGTCGAGTGCGCATACTTCACGCGCACGCCGGTGAGGTCGGCGGCAAACGCACCGCTCGGGAGCGCCACGTTGTTGTGTTGATACGTGCCTTCAAAGCTGACATCGTAGCGGGGACGCCAAGTCAGACCGCCGCTCAGGGTTTGATTGGTGCCATTGTAGAAGTCGCCCACCTGCAGACTGGCGTTGCCATATACCGGGTATCGCTGGGTGGAGGAGTAGGTGGCCTTCGCATTCCGGAAGCGATAGCTCCCTACCGGAATCGAGCGTCCCGGAAACGGCGTGAAGGCGCGATCGAGTCGATCGAACCAGTCATTCACTTGGAGTTTGAGTTCGCCGTCGGGCCGAAAGAAGATGTCCAGCGCGGCCGTATACTGATGCGATTGCGCGGCGCCGTCGAGATCGGTGTAGACGTCGGCTTCGAGATACGGATTGAGCTCCTGGATGCCCGTGAGTTTCGGGCGCGCGTGAATGCCGGTGGTGGCATACGTCTGCTGAAAGCCACGCCGGTTCACGAAGCCGATCCCGGGATCGAAGGTGTCCGACACGCGTTTGTACATCGCGGAGGTATTCCACAGCTTGCCGCGATAGGCTGCCGAAACGCGCGCGGCGGTGCCGTCGGAGCTGGCGGTGTCGGCGTCGCTCACGGCGACGTAGGAGTTGATGACCAGATTGCCTAACAGACGGATGTTCGCGTCGACGCCATACGAGCGATTGAAGGTGCCACTGCTGTCGGTGGCCTGACGATTGGCCGCCAGCAGTCCGATGTCGGAGTTGCCGAAGATGTTCCGACGCACGCGCGCGACCGCAAAGTTTTCGGTGGGGCTTGTACCGGCGCGCTGCGTCTGCATGTCGAGCAGTCCGACTTCCCATCCGCCCACGCGACCGGTGAGACGACCGCCGCCAGCGATGGGAATCGGGAGGCCGTCCTTGGTAAGACCAATCTGTCGCGAGTTGAAGAGCGTGAAGTCGCTGAGGGAGGCGCCCATTCGATAATTGCGCTCCGCCACATCGCCCAACGTGAACGAGCCGGAGTTCTCGATGAAGAAATCGCGGCGTTCGGGGAAGAGAATGCCGAAGCGCGTGAGATTCACGACCTGCTGATCGACTTCGACTTGCGAAAAGTCCGTGTTGACCGTGAGGTCGAGCGTGAGCGACGGGGTGACGCCGTACTTGAGATCGCCGCCGATGTCGGCCTTGCTGCCCAGCGATCCGCTCGGCACTTGCGCGCCCACGGAGTTGCCCGCCAACGCGTAGGGTTTGATCTGCAGGTTGCGACCCTGCTTGAGACCTGTGATGCCTTCCATCGTGCCGGCCTTCGACATGCGATGCACGCGATACTGCCGCTCGAGCGGCGCCCAGTACGACGTTTCGTTCACACGGCGTACGCGACGGATAAAGTTGATGCCCCACGTCTGCGGATCGCGCGTGGCGTCGAAGCGTAGCGTCTTCAGGGGGATCGTCATCTCCAGCGTCCAGCTCGAATCCTGCTGCAGCGTGCGCACGGTCGAGATGCCGTCCCATGCCTCGACAATATTGCGCGAGTCGTTGAACGTCTGCTCGTCACGTACGGCACCCTTCGGGTTCACGAGAAACAGGAACGAGTTGCGCTTGTCGTGGAAGGTGTCGAACCCAACGCCGAAAATGTCGCTGTTCGAGGACACGAAATCGCGCTCGAGTCCGACCGTGATGGCCTTCTGCGGCTCCGGATCGAAGTTGATGGCACCAATATAGAGATTGTTGGCGTCGTACAGCACGCGCACGTCGGTGCGAAAGCGTGCGGGGAGTCCGGTGCTGGGCAGTTGCTGCACGAAGTCGGTGAGCACTGGCGCGGTGGCCCAGGCGGCGTCATCGAGCTTGCCGTCGACCACAATGGGGGTTGTGGCGCGCGTCGCGCGGAATGACGGACGGGCGACCGTTTCCGGATTCACGGCCACGTTATTGCCCGCCGCGGGATTGCCGGCCGCGGGCGCGCGGTCGGCCGTGGCGGCTTGGGCGCCGGCAACTGATGCAGCAAGCAGCAGCGCGGCCGCGATGGACACCGCCGGTGAGACACATGAAAAACGCCGCGGCGTCGGGTGGTGGGGCATACACGACAGTACGCGGCGGGTGGAGCGGGTGCTGAATTATCGGCGAGCTACACTGGCACTACGGGCGGGCGGAGTGGCCTCCGGCGGCGCGCCACGCCTTGTACTCCTGGGGCATGCACACCGAGCACGGGTGATACCCGGCGGCAACGGCCGTGGCTTCATCGGCAAAGAAGACGCGCTGCTGCGCATAGAGGGCGCCGTTGGCGAGGGCGCGACGGGCGGCCTTGCAGTCGAGGCGGCCATAGCGGCGTTCTTTGCGGTAGCCGCCGAGCGTACCTTTCGTGGTGCTGGTCGTGCGGGCGCCATCGGGCCCAACCAGCATGTAGAGCTTTTCCGTTTCCATGCGGGGAAAGCTAGCGGGTTCGGAGGCAGGCTGCAGTCGTGTCACCATTGAGCATATATCTGTCTATGGTTAGAATTATATGACCAGTTCTTAGGACTTCATCGGAGATGCTGTTGAGCAAGCCTCGAATGAGGGCTCCGTCGACGGTGGCGGAATCGCGTACGATCCCGGCCGGCGTGTTCAAAGCCACGTGCCTCGAACTCATGGATGACGTCGCGGCCACTGGCAGCGAGATCATCGTGACCAAGCACGGGCGGCGGGTGGTTCGTGTCGGTCCAGTCAACGCGGTGCCGACATCGCCCATGGGGTTTATGCGCGGCACCATCGTGCGGCACGGGGATCTGCTGTCACCGGACGGCGATAGCTGGGCGGCGTCCACCATGGACCCGCTGTTGGCTCGCTCGCGATGAGTGCGGCGAGGCGAACGCCGCTGCGTGTGAGGGAACCCGCGCCGGTTTACGTTGGACGCCCTGCGCTGTGGCGCGTCGCCGAGTGGCCCACGGGCGATACGCCGCTCTTGCTCGATACTCATGCGTGGTTGTGGACGCTGGATGGGACGGCGGGTGCCCTTACGAAGCCGGCCTGCCGAGTGATCGATCGCGCGGCCGCGGCTGGGTGCCTCTTCGTGAGCGACATCTCCTTCTGGGAAGTCGCGATGCTGGTCGCACAGGGTCGGCTCGAATTGGCGTCGGATGCCACGCTGTGGCTGCAGCGCGCGGCGCTGGCGCCCGGCATTCGGCTGGTGCCGCTTACGCGCGATGTGTTGATCGAGAGTACGCGATTGGCGGGGATACCGCACGGTGACCCGGCCGATCGTATGTTGATCGCGCAGGCGCAGCTGATCGGCGCGTCGCTGTTGACATGCGACAAGGGTATTGTGGCCTACGCTGCGAGGACGCCAGGAGTTCCGGTGTGCGACGCGCGCTGATCGAGGGGCCGAATCTCGAATCGGCCGCGCCGCTGGTAATGCCCTTGCTGCTCCTCGTCGCGATGCACTGGTCGGCGCAGTTCTTGGCCATCCAATCCAGTCGTCTCTTCGGTCGGCGCATCCACCTGTACTTCTTCGGACTGCTCGGCACCATCGTGCATGAAGGCAGTCACGTGGTGGCGTGCGTGCTATTCCGTCATCGCGTGCACCGCATAAAATGGTTCGATCCACAGGCCACTGCTGGCGCGCTGGGATCGGTTGAACATTCGTACGATCCGGCCAGCGCGTATCAGCGCGTGGGCACCATCGCGATCGGCATCGCGCCGCTGGTGGTTGGAGCGGCGGTGATCCTCTGGTCGGCGCAGCGCCTGCTCGGGATCTCCCTGGCCGATGTCGACCTGTCGAACGTCTCGGCGTCGGCCGCGTTGTCGCGCGCGATGTCGAACGCGTTCGAGGCACCTTTCTGGAAATGGGCGCTGTTCGCCTACGTGAGTATCTCGGTGGGAGGTTCGATGCACCTGAGCGCCTCCGATGTACGCGGGACCTGGCGCGGTGTTGTCACGCTGGCCGTCTTCAGCGTCGCCGCTCTGCTCGTTACGACGCTCGTGTGGTGGGTGCTCCAACAGACGGCACCCAGGGTGTGGGATGCCGACGTGGTCCCGCCGTTCCGCGTCATCGTGCAGTGGTTCATACGCACCAGCGAATCGCTATCGATCGCGATGCTGCTGGCACTCGCCATCAACGCGTTGTGCGCACTCCTGCTGATGCTGCCAGCGCGCGCTCGATAGCGGGAATCATATCGCTCGGCACTGTCGTGGGGTCGAAGCGCTCAATCACCTGTCCATCACGACCGACCAGAAACTTGGTGAAGTTCCACTTGATCGATGTGGTCCCCAGCAATCCGGGTTTCTCGTTTCTCAGCCACTGCCAGAGCGGATCGGCGTCGTCGCCATTTACATTGAGTTTTGAGGTGAGTGAAAAGGTGACATCGAAGTGCGTGCTGCAAAACTGCAGGATCGTGGCTTCGGTGCCCGGCTCCTGACCGCCGAACTGGTTACACGGGCAGCCGAGTATGGAGAGGCCCTGCGTGCCGTACGTGCGCCACAGTGATTCGAGCCCGGCGTACTGCGGGGTGAGTCCGCACTGACTGGCCACGTTCACCACCAGCGTAACGCCGCCGGCGAGTGATGCGAGCGCTAGTGGCTCGCCCGTTGCCGTAGTTACGGTAAAATCGGAAAGCGTGCTCACAAGCGCACCGCCGTGGCCGTGAACGGCACGCTCACCATGCTCGGTCCCCACGACATCTCGATGGCGCCGCGCGTTGCATTGATCGCGCGCACGGCAATCGTGAACTCCTCCACGTGACTCGGTGTGGTCGTCATCTGCATCGGCACGCGCGCGAGATCATTGGCTGCCGAATAGATCGTGCCCCACTGTCCGACCTGCTTGTTGACAACGAGAAACGTTCCGTTGCGCGTATGCTGCACGAACAGAGTGTAGGCGCCCGGCGGGACCACCACGTCGCCCATCGTCAGCGTGCGCGAGGTGAAGAGGTGCGTGGCATCGTTGGCGCCGGTACGCCAGACCGTATCGAATGGCACCAGCGCTCCGCCCCACACCGTGCGATCGCGCACCGACGGCCGGCCGTAGTCGATGAGTACGATGCCACCCGGTCCGAACGCACCGCGCGCGGTCTCGCGCAGCGATAGCGTGCCGGTGGGCTTCATGCTCGTTGCGATGGCCGCGAAATCGAGGCCGGCGCCGCGTGACGCGATGGACTTGTTGGTGGTAAAGGATCCATCCACCAGCTGCAATTTGTTGTTAGCGTCGAAGCGCAGGATCATGGCGTAGGCACCACCACGTAAACGCACACGAGCAGCGGTGCTGTCACCGCCGGCCGGTACGATGCCGGTGAGGCCGAGGTTTCCGGCGAGGCCGAGGGCGGGAATGGAATCGGCTGTACCGCTACTCTTGGCGATGCCTGCCAACAGTTCGGTCGGTCCGTAGATAAACGTGGGGAAATTGATCAGCGCCTGCTTGGCCGCGAAGGCGCGCCGCTGCGTGCTATCGGCGAAGACTACTTCGCGCACGATCGAGTCTGCCGTCACCGTGAAGCGTGTATCGCTGGGCGCGTTTGGCGGCAACGAGCCATCGACGTTCATCCGCTTGATCGATGCGGTCCGGGGCCGCCCGTTCTTCGCCAGCGTGAGCGTGTACTGATAGCGCGCGACGGCGGTGCCCGAACGCTGCACCATCTCCCCGGACACGCCGGTGGACGTACGCGTGTACTGTTCGATCGCCACCGTGTCCTTGCCAAGCCGGTACACGAGCGAGGCAGGTTGGGCAGCCACCGCCGTGGCGGCAGCGAGTGACGTGCCGATGGTAAGCGTGACAGTGTGAAGGCGCATGGGCGGGAATAGTCGGTAAGAGGTGTCGTCGCGGAGAATACGCGAGTTGTTACAGCAACAGCAACAGCAAGGGCTGGAACACGGATGAGAACGGAACCGCACCGAACGGCACCGATAAGCAAACATCGCTTTGGCTTGTCGGTGCCGTTCGATGCCTTTCCGCCATCTCTGTGTTCCGGCTGTTTGGGGAGTTGCCGCGCCGGGAACCGGCCGTGGCGCTCAATACTTGCGCTTATGCTCGCTGACGTTGCTCAGTCCCCACCTCTGTCGACACCAATGCGAATCAACCGGAGCTCTTCGCCGCGCTTCGCATGGGCGCGCGAAGGTGATCACCAGGCCGAGGCTGAACGGATCATTGCACGCAATACCCGTGAGCATGGCGGGCAGTGTACCGGCGAGCCGTCGGTCATGGTGCGCAGCGCGCCCGGTGGGCGCTTCACGATACTGTCGGCCACGGGATATTGGTGGCTGGAGTATATGGTGGTGCACGACAGCTGGGGCGCACCGACTCGCGATGACGACGATCTACTGGCGCCGCTCGTGGACATGAAAACCGAGGGCTAGTGCGGTCGCGAAGCGGTAGAGGAACTCATTGAAATCACTATAATCAGTCGCAGAACTACCAGCAGTCTTCAGCCGAAGGCTTCACTTGAAGGATTTACTTGAAGGATTTACTTGAAGGATTCACATCAATGCCGACCGCGTGGGGTCGGTCAGACGGTGTTGGCCACCACCAGTGCGGCCACGGCGGCGCGCGTCCGCACGCCGAGCTTGGTGAACAGGTGCTCGGTGTGGCGCCGCACGGTGTGCTCGCTGATGCTTAGCTGCACCGCGATGCACTTATTGCTTTTCCCGTGGGCAATCAGGTCGGCTACCGCGCGTTCCCGGCCGCTGAGTCGATCCAGCGCGGGCAAGTGCGACGCGGCTGGACGCGGAGAAAGCACCACGACCGTACGCGTTGGCAGCTCCGGGTGCGCGCTGATCGCCAGCCGCAAGCGCGGCACGCCCGCCGGCTCGAGACGCCCGCCGAGCACGCACGCGTGATCGGCCCCGCTCCGTTGGGCCACGGTCGGTAGATACATCTCGAGTGCCCGCTGCTCGCCGCGAGACAGGAGACCGTGCGCGTGGTCGCCCCACCAGAGCTCGCCGGTGGCGGCGTCGAACACGCCGTACGGGACCCCGGCGGAAGACAGCGTGGCAACCATCGGGCTGACCTGGTCGTCGGACGCCGACACCTTCTGCACGTGAGGAGCGGCCGACACTGAACGGCCGGTCAGCCCGAGGAGAGCAGAATCGTTGGTGTGGGCTTGGAAGCGGGCGATGGCGGAGGCACGCATTGGGTGGCGATCACGGGTCCGAAAGTGATGGCGAGCCGGACAAGCGCTCGCGTGACACGACCACCATATTCCAACGTCTCAACCTTCTCTCGGACTGCTCTCGTCTGGGAGTCGAAAACGACTTCTGGGGCTCTTTTCTGGCGAACGTGGGAGCATCGATTCACGAGTTGCAGCTCTTGGGCGGCCTGCGTCTGGTCCAGAACGGGCAGCCGGTAGCCGGAAAGGCGGCGCACCGGCGTCGGCTGGCGCTGCTCGTGCTCCTGTCGAGCACGCCGAAACGCCGCCTCACGCGCGAGCGGCTTATCGATTTCCTTTGGGAAGAGGCTGTTCCGGAAGCCGGCCGACGGTTGCTCTCCGAGTCGCTCTACCAGCTCCGCAGCGAACTGGGCGATAACGCGATCCGCTCAGTTGGGGACGAAGTGGAGCTCGACCCCGCTCTTGTTCCGAGCGATCTCGACCACATCCTTGATGCCGACGCCCGACGGGACGACGCGGCACTTCTGCGCATTCCGGTCGGCGCGTTTTTGGACGGCTGGTATCTGGAGAATGCCCCGGGCTTCTCGATGTGGGCCGACACGCAGCGCGAGCGGGTGCGGGCGACCTTGCTGCGCCTCTATATGGACGCGGCGGGGCGCGCCGAGTCGGTTCTGCTGGCGTCGCAGGCAATCGACGGATGGCGACGGGCGGTCGAGATCGACGGCTGCTCCGCGCAGTCGGTGGCGCGGTTGGCCGCCGCGCTCGGTCGGGTCGGCGATCGGGCTGAGGGGCTGCGGGTGATCGCCGTGCACCGGGCGTTCTTGGAGGCCGATCTGGGAATCGAGCCCGATCGGCTGGTGCTGGATGTGGAGCGCGAACTCCGCACAGCCGACGCTCGGCCCGTCGCTTTGCCGGGGACTGCGCTCCCGGTGGCCGCGCCGCCGGTGGCTTCACGTCCGGAGGCACGGGTTGCGCAGGCTCGGCCCGACACGAAGGTCGAGGCACCACCCAGCGATCGTCCCGAGTTGCCGGCGCCCGTGGTGCCGAGTGCGTCGAGTCTGTCTCGTGAGCCGCGTCGCGCGTTCTCGTGGCGTCTTGCGGCGGCACTTGCGGTCGTGGCGGCAGTGATCGGGGCGTGGCGATTGCGGGCTCCCGAACGACCGGACACGGGCGACGTGGGCCGCGTAGCGATCTATTCGCAGTCACTGGCGTCACGAGACACCTCCCTCCGATTTCTGCAGGAAGCGATCGCCAATGGCGTGACCAATCAGCTCAGCGTGAACGCTTTCGCGGTGGCCAACACCGGCGAAATTCGTGCGATGGAGTCGGGACGCATCACGCTCGATTCGTTGATCGCGATGCGCCGCGTCGGCACGTTGGTGGAGCTGGCGTTCGAATCGCGCGACGAGCAGTTGCGGGTCACGGTCCGCATGCTCGATGCGGCCACGCGCGATCAAGTGGCCTCGAACGTGTACGATCGGCCCACCGTCGACGCACTACGTCTCGAGGCGGACATTGTGGGGTTCGTGGCCGATGCGCTCAAGCGACGGCTGCGTCGTGAGGTGGTGCTGCGCGATGCCAACGAAGCCACGCGCGATCCGTACGTACGGAAACTTCTCGTGACCGCGGCGCGCTCTCGTGACGACGCCGAGGGCGTGATTCGAAGCGGGTACGTGCTCGATCGCGAGTCGGCGGAGCAGTTGCTGTTGTCGGCCGATTCGTTGTTGATGCGCGCGATGGCGCAGGACCCGCGATGGGCGGCGCTCTGGGTGGAACGGGCGCGCGTGATGAAGGGGAGAGCGAGTCTGGCGAGCGATGCACGGCGCGCGAAGCTGGCGGACAGCGGTGTCACCTTCGCCGACCGGGCGCTAGCGATTGCGCCAGACGATGCGCAGGCATTGACGATTCGCGGCATGCTCCTCGCGTCGGGCGGGCAGGCGGCGGTCGGTGGTGCCGCCGATACGATGCGGTATGCCCGGGCCGATCAGGACTTGCGACGATCGTTGGCTATCGAGCCCGCGCAGGCCGGCGCGTGGCTCTCCCTGTCGAAGGTGCAGGTGCTGCGAGGGCAATCGGCAACGGCGGTCGCGTCGGCGCGCCGCGCCGTGGAATACGATGCGTTTCTGGACAATGGACAGGAAGCGTATCTCGTGCTGTTCGGCAGCGCGCTGACGTCGGGCAAGCCGCAGGATGCGAAGGGCTGGTGCGCGCGCGGCCGTGAGAGCTTTCCCGACGACGACCAGTTTCGTCTGTGTGAACTCACGGTGATGCGCGAACTGCCGCGCACGTCCGGCGACGACCGTGTCGCGTGGCAGATCGTGGCGACGATGGACTCGATGGCGGCCTTGTCGCCACGCCCGTCGTCGATGGCGTACGCGAAGGCGTATCGCCACGCCGTGGCTGCGGCGATCTCCGCACGCGCCGGTGACGCGAACCGTGCACGCGAAGGATTGTCGCGCGCACGGGCGTTGGTAGCCAGCGATCCGGTGTTACAGGTCGACTTGCTCTTCGACGAAGCGTACGTGCATCTGATGCTGGGCGATCGTGCGAAGGCCATTGAGCTGTTGCGTGCGCTGATCGTCGTGCGCCCAACCACGCGCCGGATATTGGCCAGCGCTCCGCTGTTCAGGACGGTGGCGAAGGAGGTCGCCGATCCCCCGTCGCCCACTCGCTGAGTGGGATAAATGCGCTCCCGCTGGCCCGCTCGACCTGGTTCGGATCGAGAATCGAGAGCTCTGGGATTTGCGCCACGACATCGACGAACGTCGGGTACTCATGACCGATGGCGACGACGTTCGGATCGGCGATCGCCTCACGAAGGGCCTGCATGCCGGCGTCGTCCATGAACCGCGCGTAATACGGAATCAAGAACTTTTCGGCGGAGACCTCCCCCCAGAAGATCGCATCGAACTTCGTGGTATCGACGAGGATCTCGTTGCCGGTGCTGGGATCGACCAGTGCGAACGGTGGCGGGGTTTGTTTGGTGGACACGCGAACCGGCGTACTGATAATGATCTCATCGGCCGAAGTGGGATTCGTACCGATCTTCTCGAGGCCGAATCCCGTGCCTCCTCCAGGCAGTGGAGCATTCATACTGAGTCGATACTCCCCTCCACGGACGCCGTCCGCCCACTCGGCGGCGCGGCGCAAATCGTTGGCTGTGATGTATCGAACCGCTTCTGGTTTGCCGGCCTCGTCGGTCATTCACGTACCCCCCCCATAGGGTGACCAGCGTGCGCGGCGCGCTGCCTGTTGAATCGTGCGGCCGTTACGCCTCGGCTCTATGGGATGATATACCTATTTCGCGAGGGCGGCGACTCCGTCAGACTATGTACATCCGTACGTGGAGCGACAGATGTCTCAAAGTCACCTCGCGGTCGTCGCCGGCATCGTGCTGGTCGCCGCCGTTATTGGTCGTGCGAGCCTCTCCTCGCATCGCACCGGTGCTGACGCCGATGTCCCGATGGCACTGGTGGGATGCCCATCGGTGCTGTTGGAGCGCGATCGTGGCGCCATCGATCGTGGCGCCTCGGCGTGGCACGATGTAAGCGCGCAACCGGAACTTCAGTTCGCCCTTGTGTGGAACATGCAGTTCCTAAGTCACGAGATCGTGTGGCGTAATCGTGGATCTCGTGATCTCCACTTTCGATTCTCGGCCGATTCCGTGGGCACCACCGCCAAGAGCGTGCGCGAACGCGTGCTGCTGGCGGGGATTACGGAGACGGTGCCGGGCGAGGCGATCGCGCCGGGGAGGGAGACGGGCGTGGTGTGTGTTCAGCTCGTGCCGAGTAGTCCAAGCGCGGACTGATTCGGCGAAGGTGATGCGATGCGTCTGAAACGTCAGGATAATCGCCACCGTAACGACGATCGCGCAGACGCGATCGTCGTTACGGTGGCGGGTTGGCGGCGCGCCGCGCCCGCTCCAGCTGCGCGTCGAGCGCCGCACGGTCGAGCCAGCGGCCATTGAGCGCGACGCCGTGTATTCGCGTCGTGCTCCGAATGTCGGCGAGCGGATTTGCATCGAGTAGCACGAGATCGGCAACCTTGCCAAGGGCAACCGTGCCAAGCGAGTCGGTGGCGTTGAAGAAGCGCGCCGGATTGAGTGTGGCCGCCTGTAGCGCTTACAATGGCGTGAGCCCGGCCTCCACCAGGAGCACCAGCTCCTCGTGCACACTGCTGCCAAGCATCACGAGCGGAAAGGTGATGGCCGCGTCAGTGCCGGCGAGAATGCCAGCGCCGCCACGGTGCAGGTCGGCCGTCATGCGCAGTCGCGTCTCGATTTCGCGAGCGCGGTTGCGTGCGGCGGTTTCATACTGCTCGCGCGTGGACGCGGCGTGGTCCTGAAGCCCTCGCTGGTACATCTCTTGGTCTCGCCAATTCGCCACAAGGCTCCTCGGCATGTCGAGGAGCTTTGGCTGAGTGAACAGCGAATCGAACGCTTCCCGTGTACGAGGTTCCGGGAGGAAGCGCGAGCGCATTTCTACCAGCGTGGGGACGAACCAGGTGCCATTGCGCGCGAAGCGGGCGCCGAGGGCCACGCACATGTTGCGGTCGTACGTCTCGATCCCCATCAGGAATGCGCTGTCGGCGAGTCGCTCGCGGGCCACCGGATCGCCCCGTTGTTGCGTCTCGAGCTCGCCCACCAGTAACCGGCGGATCTCGGTCTCAGCGGTGGCGCGGGCCATACGGTGACGATACGCGTGCTCCACGCCCCGCATGCCTAGATCCGATGCCTCGCCCGTGGTGAGGGCCAGCGGCACATGACCGACGAACGGAAGACCGTGGTACTGTGCCCGTTCGATGATCGCGTCCAGCAGAACGCGCGGCAGGTGGGTGTAGATCTTGATGAACTGCGCACCGGCCGCGTGCAACGAATCCACCACCTGACGCGCACGATCCACGGTGCCAACAGCGAGGTATTCCTTGAACAGCGCCGGCTCTCCGTCGAGGAGCGGCCCTTCGGACACGAAACGCGGGCCGATCTCGCGCCCGGCCTGCACGTTGGCACGAAGCTGTCGCACCTCGGCGAGCGGCGTCCACGTCGCCATATCGCGGACGCCCGTCACGCCATTGGCGACAACGAGCGGCGCCCTCCAGCTCCAGCGGTTCAGGACGTGTCCGTGCATGTCCCACAGCCCGGGGATCAGGTATTTCTCGGCGCCGTTCACCACGGTCACTCCGGCGAGCAGCTGGGGCGCGCCGGAATCCACCGCCACGATGCGTGTGCCGCGCACGAGCACGGTGCGGTGAGGGAGGAGTATGCCGCGTTCGACGTCCACCACGGTGACGCCGCGAATGGCGAAGGCGGTGCCCTCGGCGGCGACCGGTCCGCTGCGGACGACGGCCGTCGGACATCCGTTCAGCAGGAGAAAGGAGGCCAACAACGACAGCGTAACGCGCATGGGACGTGTAGTGGCAGTGAGTGGTCGACCGACGCTGTTTCCGAAAGCGCGGGAAAAGCTACCAGCCGAAATCTGAGGCGGCCAGAAGTCTCTCGAGTCATGATGTCACGCACCCACCGGCAGGTCGCTGCCGACCATGTCTGGGTGACTTGCGGCCGATGGCAGTACTGAGCAGAATCGCTACATGTCCTCGGTCGTCTCCATCGTGCGCCGCCTGTGACGAGCGGACCGGCAACGCCCGTCATAACCACCGAGCGACTCACCCTCGATCGGTTCACGCTCGACGACGCGGCGTTCATCATCGAACTGCTCACCGATCCCGACTGGCTGCGCTATATCGGCGATCGCGGTGTGCGCACGGTTGACGACGCGCGGGGCTACTTGAAGCACGGTCCGATGGCGTCGTATACCGCGCATGGATTCGGGCTCTATCGCGTGGTCCTGCGCGACGCGGGCGTTCCGATCGGCATGTGCGGCTTGCTGCGACGCGAGTCGCTGCCCGATGTAGACCTGGGCTTCGCGTTCCTGCCGGCGCATCGGGCGCGCGGTTTTGCCGTCGAGGCGGCGTCGGCCACTTTGGCCTATGCGCGCGAGTCGCTGGGGCTGAACCGGATCCTGGCGATCGTGTCGCCGGGGAATGCGGGCTCGATTCGGGTGCTGCAGAAGCTGGGGATGACACCGGACGGGATCGTGCGACTGCAGACGGACGGAGAAGAGCTGTGTGTTTTTGCGACAGTATAAAGCCAGTCACGAGTCACCAGTGCACGACCGCGTCGCAAATTGCTATTTGCTTCCCCACGGTGCAGGTGGTACCGAGACCGGTTTGGTGAGGTCGAACTCCACCCGGAACCGGCGATCGCTCCCCGTCCGGGTGAGCTGATACACGAACTGCGTGGGTGTCACCTGTACCGTCCACACGTTGGTGCGGGAGGCTGGGAGCAACGCTGCCGTGAAGCTGTCGGCGGCAAAGGCCATCGACTGGGCGGTGCCACCGGCGAGTGCGTCGCCGCCGTACTGCGTGACGCGATCCTCGCTGCCGTCTTCGTGGCGATGATCGTGCTTGAGACGTGCCCCGGTGGCCGTCTTGGTGAAGACCCACGTCCGCGATCGATTGCCGCCAACATGAAACGGCACGCGTAGCGTATCGCCGCAGCCGCGCACGTGCATCACGAGCAGTCGTCCTCCCATCGCGCTGTCGGCGGGTTGCGGATCGATCATCCGACCGGCGAAGGCTTTGCCGCAATGCGTTCGGAGCGCGGCCAGAAAATCGCTTCCCGGGTCGACCACGTCGCGGCGATGGGCGGCAGTCACCGACACGAACAGGGTGGCCGCAACCAGGACGGCCGATCGGAGGTCCGATATTGACATCACCTCAGCGTCCCGGCAATGGAGGAAGCGCGTCCACGAACGCGATGATTTGCCGGCGATGCGCGGCCGTGGGCAGGCGGCCGATGCCACCACCGATGTTGTCGAGCATGTTTTTCGCCTGGCTCGTGGCCGGCGTGACGGCGGTGATCGCCGGATGCGTGAGCGTGAACTTGAGGAAGAACTGCGCCCACGTGCTGGCGTCGAACTCCTTGGCGAAGGCGGGCAACTCTTCGCCGGCAACGCGACGGAACAGGCTGGTGCGACCGAACGGCGCGTACGCGAGCACGGCGATCCTCTTCTCGATGGCGAGCGGCAGGATCACGTCTTCCACGTCGCGATTGTCGGCGGCGTAGTCCACGCCGATGAAGTCGAGCGGCTCGTTGCGCATCACGTCGATGAGCTGCGCATACTGATTGGGAAACGTGGTGGTGATGCCCACGTAACGCACGCGTCCGGCTTTCTTGAATTCGCGCACGATAGGAAGCTGCGTGGCGGGGTCTCCCATGTTGTGCACCTGCATGAGATCGATCGTGGGCTGCTTGAAGATCGCGAACGACTTTTCGATCTGCGCACGCGCGGCCGTCGGATCGGCCGACCCCCCGCCACGACCGACCACGTTCATCTTGGTGGCCCAGAACATCTTCTTGGCCATGCCGAGCGCGTTCACGATGTTACCGGCCACCTGTTCCGACGCGCCATAACTCGGCGCCGTGTCGAACACGCGTGCCCCGCGATCGGCCATCGTCTGAAAGACGGCCTCGAGCGCGCTCGCATCGTCGGCTCGGGCCACGGTCGCGAATGTGGCGGAACTGCCCAGTCCGATCACGGGAATCATCTCCCCGCTGCTCGGGATCGCGCGCTGGAGCAGCGGTCCCTGCGGGAGCGACACGCTGTTGAGCGCGGCGAGGAGGCGGGGCGAGAGGCCGAGCGTGGCACCGGCACCAGCGGAGAGGCCAATGAAATCGCGACGATTGATCATGATGGTGTCGTGCGCATGGGGCGGGATGACAGGCGGGAACAGGCGGGAGCGACGTCGGGAGAGCGAACACGTCGACGGGGGAGAACGTGCCCGCCGGCGTTCCGGGTAGTAACGTGTGCTGACCTGGCTCCGCTGGCTACCGCTGGCAGGGCAGAAACCGTAACCGCTAAAAATTCGCGCGACGTTCGCGAAGGGCGCGAAGAGTCGCGTGACCCGACAATGTCGCAGCCGCGCACCGACTTAAGGAACTCGCTCCGAACCCGCTCAGCGACCATGCCAAACCACCAGCTGTTCCTCCTTCCCGCCGGCTTCGACGACCCCGCATTTGGCCCCGGTACCTACCACTGCACCGACTGCGCGCGCATCGAAGGGCTGCTGAGCTACTTCCCCGAGCTTCGCACGCAGCTCACCGTGGTCTACGTCGACTTCCCGCGGCCGCGCGCGCAGCTCATCGAACTGCTCGGCGAGCCGCACCAGAACTGCCCTACGCTCGTCGTGCACGACCCGACCGACGCTCACCTGCTGCAGGTCAGTTCGATCACCGGCCAGCACTACTGCACGGGTGCCGACGATATCACGACGTACTTGCACGCTGCGTTCGGCGTCAGCGTCGCCCACCGGTAGGGAAGCGTACGCACGCGCCCGGCGCTTCGAGCGCACCACGATTGCGCCCGCGAGTCCCAGTCCGACAAGCAGTGAAGTGCTTGACTCCGGTACCGTGGTCGATGGAGAGTACTTGGCGCTACCCAGGCGGAAGCGCACGTCGAGGGCGCATCGTGAGAAACAGCGTACGCCACGGGCGTCAGCCGATCGTCACGCCAATGCCTTATCCCCGCCGCCCGCGAAGGCTGTCAGACCCCTCTCCGACCTTATCTCCACGGCCAATGACGGTGCCGTGATGACAATTAACGGAGGGTCTGATGCAACGTGTTGCGTATGCAGTGCTGATGATGGCAGTGATGACTGCGTGCGGCGGCGGGGGAACGGATGGACCGGTCGCGCCGCCCGCACCGGTATTGTCCACGGTCTCGGTGACGATTTCCCCGAGCACGATTCAGCTGGGTCAGAGTGCCGGTGCTGCGGCCGAGTTGCGCACGTTGACCGGCGCGGTGCTGACTGGACGCGCGGTGTCGTGGAGTTCGTCGGTGCCGGCGGTGGCCTCGGTAGATGCGAATGGCCTGATCACAAGTGTGGCGGTGGGAACGGCCACGATCTCGGCTACGAGTGAGGGCAAGACAGGCGCGGCGACGATCACCGTGATCCCGATTCCGGTGGCGTCGGTGAGCGTGACAGGAGTGACCACGCTCACGCCGGGATCGGCGTCGGGCTTCACGGCGCTGTTGCGCGACGCGGCGGGCGCGACGCTCACCAATCGCGCCGTGAGCTGGAGCAGCAGCGAGGTGAGCGTGGCCCAGGTATCGGCCGCGGGCAACGTGCTAGCGATTTCCCCGGGCACCGCGACGATCTCCGCCACAAGCGAAGGGCGCACCGGCAGTGCGGTGGTAACGGTGCGATACAACATCGCGACGGTCGTGTTCAACGGCGCCACCCGCGTGAAGGTGGGCGACAGCTACGCATACACGGTTACTGCGAGACTGGCCGATGGCACCGTCGTCACGCGGCCACTCATCTGGGCGATCGCCGAAGCCGGTCGTGCCGTGGTGAACGCGAGTGGTGTGATGACCCCGCTTCAGGCGGGCCCGTTCACGATGCAGGTGCTCATTGACGGTTCGCTGTGGACGGCGAGCTATACCGCGTACGACTGGGAGACGTACTCGGCGAGTGGTTCATCCTTCGCGGTCCTCTCGGCGGATGTACCCGTGACCAACCGCTTCGGGACGAGCGACCGGCCGGAGCTGATCGTATCGTGCGGAAGTGCGGGATACTTCTTCCTGTGGGTTCGCCTGCCGCACATCGTGACGCAGAACGGCGCGGTCGCGTACTCGTTTGACGGGGCCACGCCGATCGGTGCTACGTGGGACGAATTGTCGCCCGACTACCGCTCTCTTTGGTATCGAGGGACGAACGCCAATGCGAAGGCCTTCGTCGCACAGATCGCTGCGTCGCGGCAGTTTGGCTTCGCCTTCGGGGAGTTCAACGGGAGCCCGAAGGTCGCGCCGTTCCGCGTGACCGGCATGACGGGGTTTGTGGCGCCGTTGTACACGTTGTGCCCGAGCAATGCGATCGTGGCGAGAACGTCTGGTGTTGCGGGTGTCGAGGGTGCCGAGGGTGCCGAGGGTGCCGATACGCCCGTCGCGGTAGGAGCGCTGGTGATGACGGCCTATGAAACGGCGCGTGGTGTGGTGCGAGCTGGTAGCGTGTCGGAGGATGCCGTGGCGCGACGAGCCGCGAGCGCCCGTGCGGCGGATGGCTCGGCGTTGCTGCGGGCGTGGCCGGTGTGGCGTGCCAGCACGGTGGAGACGCGACCGGCGAAGCGGGTGCAATAGGGTCGGTGAAGGCGACACCGGCAGCACGACATTCGGGGGTCGGACGTCGTGCTCGGTACCGGCACGCTCGGCATGCGACTCGAGAAGGCGGGCGTGGTGGGCATGATCACGTCACGCAACAAGCTGTCGGGTTTCGCGAATCCGTTCGCGGCGCAGAATGCGGGCGGCGGTGGTGGTCGCGGTGGCGCCGGTGCACCCGGTGGTGGTGGCGCGCGCCCGAGTGTTGGGGCGAGTGATCGTGGTGGTGGACCGGCCTCGAGCCTGGCGGCGGCCGCCGCCGGACGCGGTGGATTCGGACGCGGTGGATTCGGACGCGGTGGATTCGGCGGCGGTGGTGCGGGCGGCGCTGGCGGGTGGGGCGTGATCGAAGTGTTCGAGACGTACAACACGATCGCACCGGCGGTCGGTCTCACCTGCGAGGACTATTCGCTGGTGTATCGCTTGGCCGAGAACAATCAGAAACCGATGGTCACGCTGGACCTCGATGCGGCGCTGCTTGGCGAACAGCCGACGTTCAACACGATTGCGATGATCAAGGGCAGCGAGAAGCCCGATGAATACGTGCTGCTGTCGGCGCACTTCGATTCGTGGGACGGCTCCAGTGGTGCCACCGATAACGGCACGGGCACGCTGATGGCGATGGAAGCGATGCGCATTTTAAAGAAGGCGTATCCGAATCCCAAGCGTACGATCATGGTGGGGCACTGGGCCAGTGAAGAGCAGGGCCTGAACGGGTCCACCGCGTTCACGGAAGATCATCCCGAAGTGATGAAGGGGTTGCAGGGGCTCTTCAATCAGGACAACGGCACGGGGCGTGTGCAGTCACTGTCATCGTCTGGTCTCACTGATATCGGCCGTCATTTGAAGCAGTGGTACACGAAACTGCCGAGCTTCTTCACCGACAGCAGGAGCGCGAACGTGGTGTCGTGGAGCTTCAATGACGTGCCCACGGGTAATCCGGGCGGCACCGACGGCGCCGTGTTTGCCTGCTTCGGTACACCGAGTTTCGGTATGGGTGCGGTGGGATGGAACTACGGCACGTACACCTGGCACACCAACCGTGACACGTACGACAAAATCGTGTTCGACGATGTGAAGCACAACGCGACGTTGGCGGCGTTGCTGGTGTATCTGGCGAGTGAAGATCCGGAGTTCATCGCGCGCGATCGGTCGCCGGGTACGTGGCCGGCGAACTGGCCGACGAATTGTGGGAAGGTACCGCGGAAGACCAAGCCTCGGTATTAAACCGGAGTAAGGAGTAAAGAGTCGGGAGCAGGGATGCTCTACAGCCCCAGTTGGCGCCGGATCGCCGCGATATCCATTCCCATGCCGGCGCCCATTCCCGGCATTGGGCCCCGCGACTCCATGTCCTTCAGCAGCGCGATCAAGCGTGGTCGCAGCGTCGGATCCTGCGCGGCGTGACGTGGTGTGGCGCCACCAAGGGCGGGAATGTTCTCGTCGGGCCACGCGGCGTTGAATTTGGCCATCATCGCACGGATGGCTTCGCGTACCTCTGGCGGCATATCCGATTCGCTGGTGAACATGCCGCTCGCGATTGGGGGTGACGCGGCCGCCCGCTCACGCAAGGCGTCCATGCTCTCGGCGCTGCGCAGGCGATAGCGCACACTCTTACCGCATGCGCGCTCGACGGCCGCCTTGAGCTCATCGGCGCGTCGCACGGAGTTGGTCTCGATCGTGAGGACCCTCTCGGTGACCGAGATCGTACCCACAATCACCGACTCCATGTTGGTCGCGCTCGCAGCGGGTGCGCGTTGGACGGCGACGATGTCGCGCCCACCCTCGCGTTCTGATGGCAACGCGCCGGGCATGCTGGTCAGCTGTTGCAGCGCCACCGCGCGCGCGCCGATCAGATCGAAGCGATCCGACTGGATGCTGATCTCGTCACCGTCGTGATTGTGCAGCGTGCGGTTTGCATTGGTGTGCGCCATGTCGTCGAGGGCCAGGCGCCACTGATCGAGCACCTCGAGCTGCCAGTGCGGATCGGTGCGAAAGCTGGCTGGGACTGGCCTCGTGCGAACGCGTGCCAGTTTACGGACATCCTTCACGACAACCGCCAGATCCGACGGCGGCAGCGCGTGCGAGTGCAGCGCACCCCAGAAGCTCACGCCGTCCACATCCACGATGTAGCCGAGCAGGCCAAGCCATGGAGTGAGCGACATGGATGATGAGCGATCGTAGACGAACCGTTCGTCTCCCGACAGTAGATCTTTCAGGTGCGCGCCCACGCCGCGCTCGACGGATTGCACTTCCCACACGCCGATCGGCGCATCGAGATGAGCCTGCAGCAGGCGCTCCTTGGCGGGCTCGCGGCCCGCGCGGCGTGATGCGCGCCAGTTCCAGGCCAGCGGCATCACGTCAGTGTCTGTCGCTGCCCTATGGTACATCAGCCAGACGAAGAAGATCATCCCTTCGTGTTCGTCGAGTGCTGGCTGGTCGTCCATCGAAAAGTCGGCGGCCGCCTGCGTGAACCAGCTGCGGCCGTACTTCTTCAGCGCGTAGGCACGCAACTCGTCCATCAGCGCCTCGTCCACCTGCTTGGCCGCCGACGCGCGGGCAATTTCGGAGCGACGGGCGATCGAGACGACGTCGTCCGCGGCGACGGGCGCACCGGGCGCGCCGTGACACTTCTTGAACTTCCGGCCGCTGCCACACGAGCAGGGATCGTTACGATTCATCGCCGAGGATCAGCAGGGGTGGTTCCGGCGTTGGTCCGGGTCAGGATCGCATTCAGCGCCACGTTGATATAGTAGTTCGTGCGACCAACGTTCAGCTTTTCGACAAGCTGAGCATCGGTGAGTGCATCGAGGTACTTCGTGGCGGCAAGGCGCGAGACACTCAGATCATTTTGGACGAATTCGATCTTCGTGTACGGATGCATGAACAGATTATTGATCAGGTCCTGACTGTACAACTTGAACTGCGCGCGTATGCGGTGCTTGTAGTCCTGTAGCGCGTGGTTGATGTCACGGATGGTGTGGATGGTTTGCGCGGACGTTGTCTCTACTGCGGTCATCATGAGCAACACCCACTCTTCCGCCCACACGGCTGGTGCATCGGCCTGCATTCGCACAGCCTGCAGCAGCCGATCGGAGTCAGGCTTTCGATCAACGAGATAGCTGCTCAGGTAGAGCACGGGAATATCCAGCAGGCCTTTGTGGATGAGATAGAGCACGTTCACGATGCGGCCCGTTCGTCCATTGCCATCGTAGACTGGATGAATGCTTTCGAACTGATGGTGCACGATTGCCATCTAGATCAGCGGATCGACATCGAAAACGGGGTCCTCGTTGATGAACCGCTCCATTCTCAGTCGTCAGCGATACGATCTCTGCCGGCCACTGCGGGGGCGTGTATACCACTCGGCCGGCACCGTCCCTGAGACTCGTACCGGGAAGTTTACGGAAGCCGGCATTATTCCGCTCGAGCGTGGCTTGGCGTGCTGGGCGCGCGCGAGCGGTCGCAGTTGGACGAGGCGTTAGGGGCGCTCGAAGTGGTGGTGGCGAAGCAGGAGAAAAGGGCGCTCGAGAAGATGGCCCGCGAGGTCGTGTGAGATCTGGCGGGCCATATCCGAGTCGCTCGAACATTTACTGCGGCGGTACCGGTCCGCGCGGGCTCGCCACGCGTGGGTCCCGCTTCCACTCTTCCCCGTCGCCGCGGATGACGCTCGTGGGACGCAGGTTCCACTCGAAGAAGGTCCACACCCGGTTCCACGAATCGATCTGCTCGGGCGTGTCGTCACGCTGGGTGCTGGAGGCGTTCACGCGGCGATTGAACGTGTGTCCGCAACCGCCCGCGCCTTGAGGCGGGTTGACGTAAATCTTGGTCTCGGTCAAGTCCGGCTTGAGCGCGCGCAGGGTGTAAATGAACTGCTGGTTCTCGCGGAAGTACACGTCGCAGTCGTTGGTCGCGACGTGCGCGAGCAGCGGCACATTCAGCTTGTCGAAGTGAAACGTGGGCGAGCGGCGGATGTACTCCGGCACGTTTTCGAACGGCAAGCCCTGAATCCCTTCTTCGGCCGCGTAGTCGCGCTGGTAGCCGGGGCCGTGATCGGACAAGCGGAAGATGAGATTGGTGACGGGCACCATCGCCGCACCGGCGCGGAACGGCTGCGCCTCGCGCACGAGGTTGAGCGCGGTGATGAAGCCACCGTGGCTCCACCCCATCATGCCGAGGCGATCCATGTCTACGAACGGCTGTGTCTTGAGATAGTCGACCGACGCATACACGTCGTCCACTTCTTTGCCACCGTAATCGATCTTGCGATGGAAGTCGTTGCCGTAGCCGGTGCTCCCGCGGTAGTTGGGCGTGATGACGACGTAGCCACGCTGCACGGCGTCGCGCACGAACGGCCACATGGAGAGTCCCCAGTTCGAGTGCACGCCACCGTGCACCCACACCAGCGCCGGATGGCCGGCGGGATTCTTCGTGAGCGGCGCGAACAGATACGCCGGAATCTCAAGGCCATCGACGCGGCTCTTGTACGTGACCTTGCGGAACTCGACGACCCCTTTCGCGCGCGCTTCGTAGGCGCTATCGGTGGCCATGCGCGACTTGATGTCGCGGTCGCAATTGACCCCGCAGCCGGCAAGGTCGGCGGGGTCTTTGCTGACGAAGAGGGCGCGGGCGCGCGCGGTATCGGTGATCACCGGGCCGCGGCGAACGGGCCGGGTGGCGGCGGCGTCCTGCGCGGCGGCAGGCGAGACGGCTGGAAGGGCGGCAATCAGCGCGATGAGCAGGGGGCGGACGAACGAGCGGGGCATTGGCCGGGTCTTTTAGGGTGGGGGCGTGACCCGTGGAATTGTAGGCTGGGGGAGGGATGGGGAGTAGGGAGTGCTTGGGGCTTTTGGCTGTGGGCTCTCGGGGCTTGGGGCTGTGGGCTCTCGGCTCTCGGCGGTGGGCGGTGGGCGG
>NZ_JBKJRB010000003.1:0-9461 GCF_046594945.1 Gemmatimonas sp.
AGCGGCCGGAGCTGCCGGAGCGGCCGCCGCCGCCGGAGCTGCCGGAGCTGGGGACGCGATGGCGGCCATCACGTCAGGCTTCGACACCACTCCACCACGACCGGTACCCGCCACGTCTGCCGGGTTGATACCGGCTTCCGTCGCGAGTCGCGCGGCGGCCGGCGACACCTTCACGTCCGCACCCGCGCTTGGCGCGGTCGCCGATAGCGGCGCCACCGGAGCGGCTGCCGTGGCCACCGGAGCCGCGGTGGGAGCGGACGCCGCCGGAGCAGCACCAGCACTGGCACTCGCCGTGATCTCACCCAGCTCGTCGCCGACGTTCACCACATCGCCTTCGCCCTTATGCCGCTTCGTGAGCACGCCAGCGTCGAGGGACGGTACTTCAACGGTGATCTTGTCGGTTTCGAGCTCAACCAACGTATCGCCGGCGGCGACGGTGTCGCCCTCGTTCTTGAGCCAACGGGAGATGGTCGCTTCGACGATGGATTCGCCGAGCGGCGGAACCTTGATGGACGACATGTGGCGTGACGGTCGTAGTGAACAGTCGGGGGAGTGTAATCCTCCCAATATAGGCCTCGGACCGCCCTGACAGGGGGTAGGGCCGCCTTCGGTGTCCTGCACTCCCATTTCCGAGCGGGGCAGAGGAGATTCCACATATCCGTCCACCTCTTCCAGACCCGTCATGACCATGCGTGCCCTGACGATCGATGCCCACGGCGGCCTCGACCAGCTTCGCGTCCGCGACGATATGCCGTTGCCAGCGCTCGAGAGCCCGGACAGCGTGCGCGTACGGATCAAGGCGGCCGCCATCAACCGGCTCGATTTGTGGGTGCTCGGTGGAATTCCGGGTGTGAAAATCCAGCCGGGGTGGGTGCTGGGTTCCGATGGGGCCGGCATCATCGATGCCGTCGGTGACGCCGTGCACGGCATTGCTCCGGGCGATCATGTGATGCTCAACCCCGGCCTCGTGGACCGGAGCTGCCGCTGCGAATACTGCCGCGACGGCGATCAGCCCCTCTGTCTCACCTACGGCATTATGGGCGAGCACCGCCACGGCACGATCGCCGACTATGTCGTCGTGCCGGCCGACAACGTGCGGGTGATCCCGGACACGATCCCGTTCGAGACGGCCGCGGCCTTCCCGTTGGCCACGCTCACGGCCTGGCGCATGATCGTGACCCGCGCGCGGGTGCAACCCAGTGATCAGGTCTTGATCTGGGGGATCGGCGGCGGCGTGGCACTGGCCGCCCTGCAGATCGTCAAACACCTCGGCGCGACCGCGTGGGTGACCTCGGGCACTCCTGACAAGCTGGCCCGGGCGCAGGCGCTCGGCGCCGATCACCTGCTCGACCACCGACAGACCGACCTCGGTCGCGACGTGCGTGCCCGCACGGGCAAGCGCGGCGTGGACGTCGTGATCGATTCCGTTGGCGAGGCGACCTGGTCACAGTCGCTCGTGGCGCTTGGGAAGCGGGGGCGACTGGTGACTTGTGGCGGCACCAGCGGACCGTTCGTGCAGCTCGACGTGCGCCGGATGTTCTGGAATCAGTGGACGCTGATGGGGTCCACCATGGGGAACGACGCCGAGTTCGATGCCATGACGGCGCTGTTCCGGGTGGGAGAGCTGATGCCACCGGTCGACTCCGTCTGGTCCATCGAGGAGTCCCCCAAGGCGTTCGAGCGACTGTCCTCGGGCGCGCAGTTCGGCAAGGTCGTCATCCGTCTGTGAGCGAAACGGCACGCTTTACATCGGCCGAGGAAAGGGCCATGCGAGAGACGGTGCAGAGCGGGGAGATCCCCCTCTGCCCACGCTGCTCGGTGCTCATGACGCAGCGGGCCATCGGCGGCGGCTCGTTTGGGCTGGGCTATCACCGGCAGCGGGAGTGGCTCCTCTGCCCGCACTGCCGTCGCAGCGTCATCTTTGACGTGAAGCGGGGAACGCGACTCTAAGTAAAGTACGCCTCCCCGTTGGGGATCCCCTCCGCGGTGACTGGCGCTTCGCTATTTTGCAGCAGGTCCGCAGGCACCCCCTCTCAATTTGACTTTGTTACAGCAACAGTTTCCCGACTCTCTGCAGCTCGCGGCCACCGCGACGCAGACGGATTCGGGTCAGGCCGCACTCACGTCGACGTTCACGGAACGTCTCGAGCAAAGCTTTGCGCTGCTCGGGGAATTCGTGCCCGCGCTGTTCGGCGCGCTCGTCATTCTCTTCGCCGGCTATCTCGTGGCGAAGGTGATTGAGAAAGGCACCGCGCGTTTGCTGCGCCGCATGCATTTCAATCAGCTGCTCGAGCGCGGCGGCGTGATGCAAGCCGTCGAACGTTCGGGTTCGCATCTCAATCCGGCGAAGGTCATCGCCAACCTGCTGTTCTGGTGCGTGATGTTCGCGGTGCTGCTCGTGGCGGCGAATGCGATCGGTCTCGAGTCGCTCGCCAACGTCTTTTCCGAACTCGTGAGCTACATCCCGAGTGTGATCGCCGCGATCGTGATCATCATCCTCGGTATCGTGCTCGGTGGGTTCGTCGGTGGCCTCATCATGGCGTCGGCTGGCGGCCTGCATGGCGGTCCGTGGTTGGCGCGGACGGGTCGCGCGGGTGTGATTGTGCTGGCGGTGTTCATGGCGTTGCAGGAACTTGGCATTGCGACCGACATCGTCACGACGGCCTTCGCCATCCTGTTCGGCGCGGTCGCGCTGGCGCTCTCGTTGTCGTTCGGTATGGGCAATCGTGAACTCGCGGGTGAAGTCACGCGCGCGTGGTACCAGCGATATCAGGCTGAGCGTCGCGCGATCGACGCCGAAGCGGCCGCCGATGAGGCGGAAGAGTTGGCGGAGGAGAAGTCGGAAAACGAGACCGCCGAAATGCCGGTGCCCGAGCCGCCGGTCACGGTGGTGAAAGCGCCGGTCACGGTCAACGCACGCGAGTACGAAGAGAGCAAGCATTGATGACGGTGAAGTCCCGGCTGTTGGTCGGACTGGTGTTGGCGCCGCTCTGTGCACCGCTGAACGGGGCCGGCGCGCAGTCGGTGGCGAAGGGTAAGCCGACGGCGGTGCCCAACAGTGAAGCGGTGGCGACGGCGCATCTGGCAGCGGAAACGCGCGACTACGCGCAGCGCTTGCACGCATGGCGTCGTGAGTACCTTGCCCGCGCGTCGTGGGCTGCCTTGGGCGACCGGTGTAATCCCGGCGCCCTGCGGGTGTTCACGAAGGACACGACCCCGGCGCTGCAGAAGTCGTTGCAGTCGTTGGTCGAGCGGATGGAGCAGACGATTGTGTTGCAGGGTGCCGGCCGTTCGCTGGCGACCCCGGAGACGCGAGCGTTGTTGCGCGTAGTGGTGGGCTGGGAGGCCGGCATCGACCGACCGCGTTGGGATGAAGACGGGACCGGCGTGCATCGCGCCGTGGCGGCCGGACTCACCGGCGAGGTGCCAGACCCGACGACGGCGGGCTGTCTGTCGTCGCCGGTGATGGGCGACACGGTGACCTTTGTGGTCCCCGGCGTCCGCGACATGGAGTTCCCCAAGGCGCCGCGTCCTCGGGTCAAGGCCTACTTCGGACCAGAAGGGCAGCAGCGGGCCCGCGACGAGTTCTTCACGGCGGTGGGCCGCACGACGCCGGACGCCGACCTGTCGTATATCGTGGTCGCGCCGATAGTGATGTGGCAGGAGTACGCGGTGGTCGGCGTGCACCGTCCACGGGAGCGCGGCGGCGTTGCAATCGGCTCGGGCAGTAACGGCGGGGCGGCGTATCTGTGGCGCCGGGTTGGCGGCGAGTGGCGGCTGCTCTCGATCGTACGCAGCTGGGGCGCGTGATGGGGCGCGTGATGGGGCGCGTGATGGGGTGGCGGTTCGCGCGCTGTCCTTGCAACAAGTTTCTAAGTCGTTGAATTGTAGCAGTTTACACCAGACTCGACGCGTTGTTTTTACGCTTCGGGTGGTGTATATTGAAAGGCTGTCGATCAAGTTTCGGATCACGTCTCTCCTGCCCGACGTCACATGACTGCACCGAACGCCCGCGAACGTATCCTGCCGCGCCTCATCGATGAGGAAGTCAAGGAATCGTTCATCAACTATTCCATGAGTGTCATCGTCTCGCGTGCACTGCCCGACGTGCGCGATGGCCTCAAGCCTGTGCATCGCCGCGTGTTGTACGCGATGAACGAGCTTGGACTGTTGCCGGGGCGTCCGTTCAAGAAGTCGGCGACGGTGGTCGGTGACGTGCTCGGCAAGTATCACCCGCACGGCGACAGCAGCGTATACGACGCGCTGGTGCGCATGGTGCAGACCTTCTCGTTGCGCTATCCGCTCGTTGACGGTCAGGGCAACTTTGGCTCGATGGACGGGGACAACGCCGCGGCGTATCGCTACACCGAAGCGCGACTGACCCGCATGTCCGTCGAAATGCTCGAAGATATCGACAAGAACACGGTCGATTTCGCGTCGAACTTCGACGACCGTCTCCAAGAGCCGCGTGTCCTGCCCTCGGGTGTGCCGAACCTGCTGGTGAACGGGTCGTCGGGTATCGCCGTGGGCATGGCCACGAACATCCCGCCGCACAACCTGCGCGAAGTCGTCACCGCCGTGATCGCGATGATCGACAACCCCGAGCTCGAGGGCGCCGCCCTGCGTGCGTTCGTGCGCGGCCCCGACTTCCCGACCGGCGGCTACGTCTACGGCCGGGCCGGGATCGCCGATTATCAGGACACGGGACGCGGACGCATCGTGATGCGCGCGAAGGCCGTGATTGAAGAGAAGGAATCGACCGGCCGTTCGCAGATCGTGATCACGGAAGTGCCGTATCAGGTGAACAAAGCGAAGCTGGTCATCGACATCGCCGAACTGGTGCGTGACCAGAAGCTGACGGGCATCAGCGCGCTGCGTGACGAGTCCGACCGTGATGGCATCCGCGTGGTGGTCGAACTCAAGCGCGATGCCATCCCGCGTGTGGTGCTCAATCAGCTGTACAAGCACACCGCCATGCAGAGCACGTTCGGCGTGATCATGCTGGCGCTCGTGCCCGACGTGAACACGCGTCAGCTCGTGCCGAAGGTGCTCACGCTGCGTCAGTGCATCGGGCACTACATCGAGCACCGCCACGAAGTGATCGTGCGTCGTACGCAATTCGATCTCGACAAGGCGCTCGAGCGCGAGCACATCCTCGAAGGATACAAGATCGCCGTCGACAACATCGACGAAGTGATCCGCATGATTCGCGCGGCCGACGACACGCCCACGGCGAGTCTGCAGCTGCAGGCGCGCTTCGGTCTCTCCGAGCGGCAGGCGGAAGCGATCCTCAACATGCGTCTCGCCAAGCTCACCGGCCTCGAGCGCGACAAGCTCGAGGAAGAGCTTCTCGAGGTGCGCGCGTCCATCGTCGAGCTACGCAGTATCCTCGAGTCGCGTCCGCGCCGCATGGACATCATGAAGGGCGAGCTGCTCAAGCTGATGGAGACGTACGGCGACGATCGCCGCACGGAAATCGTGAGCGACGAAGGCGAGTTCTCGATCGAAGACCTGATTGCGGAAGAAGAGATGGTCGTGACCATCTCGCACAACGGGTACATCAAGCGCACGCCGCTGTCGCTGTACAACCGCCAAGGCCGCGGCGGTCGCGGCAAGTCCAGCGCGGATCTGAAGGAAAGCGACTTCATCGAACGCTTCTACGTGGCGAGTACGCACACGTACATGCTGATCTTCACCGATGACGGCCGTTGCTTCTGGCTCAAGGTGCACGAGCTGCCACAGGCCGGACGCAATACGCGCGGCAAGCCGATCGTGAACCTCATCAACGTCACGCCCGACACGCGCATCCGTGCGATCGTGCTGACACGCGAATTCAGCGACACGGAATTTCTGCTGTTCTGCACGCGCAAGGGCACCGTCAAGAAGACGGCGTTGTCGCAGTACAGCAATCCACGCTCGAACGGCATCAAGGCCATCAAGGTCGAGGAAGGCGATGAGCTGATGGACGTACAGGTGACGTCGGGCACCAACGACGTCGTGCTCGCCACGCGTCATGGACTGTCGGTGCGCTTCCACGAGAGCGATGTGCGGGAGATGGGCCGTGACACCACGGGCGTGAAGGGCATCGAACTGCGCCCGGAAGATCAGCTGGTCGGCATGGTCGTGATCAAGCGGGAAGCGACGCTGCTGGTCGTAACCGAAAAGGGATTGGGCAAGTGCAGCGAAGTGAGCGAGTATCGCGTGCAGAAGCGAGGCGGCAAGGGTATCCTCACGCTCAACCGCACCGCTCGAACCGGTGACGTCGTCGCGCTCATGGAAGTCGTGCCGGAAGACGAACTGATGCTCATGACGCGGCAGGGTGTCGCGATTCGCTCGCGCGTCAGCGAGATCCGCGTCACTGGTCGCGCCGCCCAAGGCGTGAAGCTGGTGTCGCTCGATGACCACGATGCCGTGCAAGCGGTGGCGCGCGTGATTCCCGACGACAAGGATGACGTGGACGGCGCGGAAGGCCCCGAAGGGGAGACCCCCACTGGAGAATTGGGACTCGACGGTGGTGGCGGCGCACGATGAATAACGCCCGCTGATGCCCATCTCCCGAATTCTCGTCGCCGACGACGACGTGGCCGTCCTCGAATCCGTCACCTGGCTGCTGCAGGAAAACGGATACGAGGTGATTCCCGCCGATGGCGGGATGGCCTGTCTTGAACAGCTCGAGAAGCGCACGCCCGATCTGCTGCTCCTCGACATCCTGATGCCGGATGCCGATGGATGTCAGTTGCTCGAGCGGATCAAGAGCGAGGAGCGCTGGCGCGATTTGCCGGTGCTCATGCTCTCCGCGCAGCCGCCAGAGGACGCGTCGGTGCGGTCATTGGGATTGGGCGCGGCGGATTTCATTCGCAAGCCGTATCGTCCGAAGGAGTTGCTGGCGCGCGTGCAGGCCCAGTTGCGGACCGGCGCCATGCTGCGGTCCACCCGACTGGCACTGGCGCGCACCGAAGAAGCACTGGTGCGCGCGCAGCAGGATGCCGACAGCCGTCGGAAGCTGGTGGATATCCTGCACGAAGTGACCGGTGATTTGTCGGTCACCGAACTCTTTCATCTTCTCGTGCGCCGTGCGGCGCGCGCGCTTGGTGTGTCGCACTGCTCGGTCGTGTTGGCGCGGCCGGGCGACGCGCAGGCCGTGGTCGTCGCGGCGTTCGAGAACCCGGGGCTGCAGCATCTCAAGATCGAGCTCGATCGCTATCCAGAGCTGAAGGCGGCCCTCGAGTCGGGACAGCCGGTCTTGGTGGAAGATCTCGACACGCATCCGCTGTACGAAGGAGTCCGGAACGTGTGGGGTATCGAAGGCATCGAAGTGCCGATCCGCTCCGTGATCGCCTTGCCGTTCACCGTCGACCGCGGTCAGTACGGTGTGTTCCTCGTGCGCCGCACACGCGATCAGGATCAGTTCGGGCCGCACGATCTCGAATTCGCGCAGTCCGTGATCACGGCGGCAGTGGCGGTCATCCAGCGCGCACAGGTGGTCGAAAGCACGATGGCCGACAACGCGAGACTCGAGCAACTCGCGCAGACCGATCCGCTCACCCAACTGCTCAACCGGCGCGCCCTCACCGAGCGTATCACGGCGGAAATGGAGCGGGCGCTGCGCTATGACTCCATGCTCGCCCTGTTGATGATCGATCTCGATCACTTCAAGAAGGTCAACGATACCTACGGCCACTTGGTCGGTGACGACGTGCTGCGTGACGTCGGCCAGTTGCTGCTCGACACCATTCGTGGCAGCGATATCGTGGCCCGGTACGGCGGGGAGGAATTCCTGGTGCTACTTCCGGAAACGGATGAGCCCGGCGCGGTGGCGTTCGCCGAGCGCATTCGAGCGGCCGTGGACGAATTCGAGTTTGCCCGCGGCGGTGAGCATCCGCCGCTCAAAATCACCGCCAGCGTAGGCGTCGCGGTGTTTCCCGCGGCGCGCATCGAGAGCGTCGAAGATCTGTTCTCGCGGGCCGACGCCGCGCTCTATCGCGCCAAGGCCGACGGTCGCAATCGCGTGCGGCAGTAGCTCACTGCCGCACGTGCCGGTGTTCGATCATCGCGCACCGGTCTTGCACCACATCGATGCCGGCCTTGGCCAGCGTCTCCGCCATCTCGGCGTCGCTAATGCCCTGCTGCATCCATACCACGCGCGGCGTGGCGGCGAGAATCTCCGCGAGGTGCTGCGTCACATCGCCTGATCGGCGGAAGAGCAGCACCATATCGGCCGGCGGCGTTACCGTGTGGAGTGAGCGGTGGACCGCAACCCCGAGGATCTCCGTGACTTCCGGGTAGTAGACGGGCACTGGCACGATCTCGTAGCCCGCGCCCTGCAAGTATTCGGGCACGTAGTACGCGGGCCCACCGACCAGCTCCGGTTTGATGCCGATCACGGCGATCCGATGCACCGACGAAAGCACCTGCCCCAGTTGTGAGGTGTGCTTGAGCAGATGCGAACGCCATTCGGTCGCTTCGCTCCCTTGGCTCGCGGTAGGCATTAACTTGTCCTCCATCAACACTCCCCCTCTCTAGAACTTGCTGGAGCCACCCACATGCGCATGCTTGTACTCGGCGCGGGGCTGCAAGGCACCGCGTGCACGTATGATTTGCTGAAAAATCCGTTGGTCACGCACGTACTGCTGGCCGATGTTCGTGTTGGCGCCCTACCCGCGTTCCTCGCGCCCTTCGTCGGCTCGCGCCTCGAGGCGATTGCGCTCGATGTCCGTGATGCCCTTGCCGTTCGCACGGTGTTTTCCCGCTGCGATGCGGTCCTGAGCGCCATCCCGTACTACTTCAACGCCCCGCTCGCCGCCATCGCCGTGGAGGTGGGTGTCCACTTCGCCGATCTTGGCGGCAACACCGAAATTGTTCAGGAACAGAAGAAGCTCCACGCGGCCGCGAAAGCCAAGGGGATCAGTGTGATCCCCGACACCGGTCTCGCCCCGGGTATGGTGAATGTGATCGCCCAACACGGGATCGATCAATTCGATACGGTGGAGAGCGTCAAGCTGTTCGTGGGCGGACTACCGCAGACGCCGGAGCCGCCCCTTGGCTATCAGATCGCCTACTCCATCGAAGGGATGGTGGACTACTACACGACCGCTTCGTTGGTTGTGCGGAATGGACAACCCGCCCACGTGACCGCGCTTTCCGAACTCGAGTCGGTGCAGTTCGCCGAGCCGGTGGGTGAGCTCGAGGCATTTCACACGGCAGGTGGCCTCTCCACGATGGTGTACCGTTACGCCGGTGTCATTCCGACCATGGAGTACAAGACGCTGCGCTATCCGGGGCACGCGAAGATCATGGAAGCCGTGCGCGACCTGGGTCTGCTCGACCTCGAGCCGATCGATGTAAAAGGCACGCGCATTGTTCCGCGTGATGTTGTCATCGCCGCAATGAAACCGCATCTCACCAAGCCGGACAGTCCGGATCTCGTCGCACTGCGCGTGACGGTTGAAGGAACAAAGCAC
>NZ_JBKJRB010000048.1:0-15970 GCF_046594945.1 Gemmatimonas sp.
TTCTGTGCCATGATCCGGTGGATCGTGTCATTCATGCCATTGTCATGCGCGATCGACCAAATGCCGGCATCAACGGCGCGATGCGCGCCGGCAACGGACTGCACATGCCCTTCAACCTTGAGCCCCGCCTTAGCTGCCTCGCGAATGACCAGTCGAATCTCGTCGGTACTATAGCCCCATAGCTTGCAGTCCACGCAAATCTTGATCACGCGCGTACCAACTAGGGCATTCTGCCGGACCGCCTTCACGATCTCGTCCGGTGTGTCTGCTTCGAGGTATTCCGGGTACACGATCTTCCGGTCGAACGCCATCTCGGGGTTTGGCGAGAACTGTCCGCCCATGCCGGCGATGATCAGCCCCGACGGGATCAGCGTGGGACCGGGAACCCAGCCTTGCTCAATCGCGCGCCGCAGGGCGATGTCGGCGTATTTTCCGTTGTTGCCCATGTCGCGCACGATCGTGAAGCCGGCCGCCAGCATCTGGATCCCGTTCGACACCGCCTGAATCGCGCGCAACGGTGTGTCATCGAGAATCGTGGTGACATAGTAGCTGTTGCGTTCCGGTACCTCCTTGTATGTCAGTGCCAGATGATTGTGCGCGTCCACGAGGCCGGGAACGATCGTCATCGACGAAAGATCGATCACCTGCGCTCCGGCTGGAATCGCGACATTCGCACCGACCGCCGTGAAGCGGCCACTCTGCACCAGGATGACCTGATTGCTTGCGATGGTGCCGGAGGCTGGATCGACGAGGCGGCCGGCCTTGATGGCGGTCACCGGCGCAGTGGCCGCTGGTGCCTGGGCCCACAGCATCGTTGGCACGAGTGCGAGGGTGCAAGCCGCGAAGACAGAGCGAAGCTTCATGGGAAGTCGAGTAAGAGTGAGGTCAGCACAGCGTTCCCAAATATGTCACCCACTCAACACATCACCAGAACTCACGCGTTTCATCGTAGCCTGCAGGTCATCATACTGGAACGGTTTCTGTATGAACGCTTCCAGACCCTTGCCGGCAAACTGCGAGGTCACCGCGTGCTCGTTGTACCCGCTCATCAGCACGACGCGCACGTTCGGATCGATGCGCCGCAGCTCGCGAAAGGTGCCCGCGCCATCGAGATGCGGCATCGTAAGGTCGAGCAAGACGATTGGCTCGCGGTCGGCGTGCGCCTGGAAGACCGCCAGGCCTTCCAGTCCATCAGCCGCCAGCACCACGTCATAGCCCATACGCTGCAGCATATGCCGTAGCAGTGCGCGCACGCTCTCCTCGTCATCCACCACCAGCACCATGCCCTTACCACGCCACCTGTCCGCCGGCGGCGCGGTAAACTCCGCAGGCATGGTAGTATTCGCCGCGGCAGGCAGCAGTATTTTGAACGTGGTCCCGCGACCGGCCTCGGAGTACACCCGGATCGCGCCGCCATGTCCGCGCACGATGCCAAGCACCGCCGCGAGGCCTAGGCCACGACCCGTATACTTGGTGGTGTAAAACGGATCGAAAATGCGCGCCCGTACCTCGGGCGACATGCCGACGCCGGTGTCCGCCACTTCGAGCGTGAGATACATGCCTTCGCGAAGCCCCTCGTCGAGATACGTTTCCGCCAGATAGTCGCGCTCGCACCACATGGCGCCAGTGGTCAGCGAGATCACCCCACTGCGGTCGCCGATCGCCTCCGACGCATTGATGATCAGGTTCATGATCACCTGCCGCAGCTGCGTGCCGTCGGCCAGACAGGGAGGCTGATCGCGCATCAGGTCATAGCGCAACACGCACTTCTTCGAGATCGACACTTCCAGCAGGCGCGTGATCTCTTCCACCAGCACCGTGAGTCGTACCGGCCCCACCACGAACTTGCCCTTGCCGGAGTACGCCAGCATCTGCTGCGTGAGCTCGGCCGCGCGGCGCGCCCCATTCATCGCTTCGTCGAGATAGCTGCGCGTCACGGAATCGTCTGGCAACTCCAGGCGTGCGAGGTCGCTGAAGCCGATGATGCCCGTAAGCAGATTGTTGAAGTCGTGCGCAATGCCGCCGGCGAGCACCCCGAGGCTTTCCAGCTTCTGCGTTTGCAACATCTGCGCTTCCAATTTGCGCCGCTCCTCTTCCACCGCCTGTCGTCGGGCAATTTCACGACCCAGCTGTTCGATGCGCTCGGTGAGGACGCGAAACTGACTTGGCGACGTCTCACGCGGCAGAATACGCATGACCAGCAAGGCGGGATGTTCGGCACTTGCCGGACGGAACAAACTGGTGCTGCAGCGACACGACAGAGTGGCGCCATCGTGCGTGCGCACGGCCATCGCACCGGGATGCGGCTCCCGCGCACGCGACGACTCGCGCAGATGCTGCGCGACGACCTCGACGTCGCCATCGACGCGCGCCATCAGCGACGCCCCCGCAAGCACCTCGGCCGAGGCGCCGAGGAGGCGGGCGGCGGCACGATTGGCACTGATGATGGTGCCGTCGCGTGTGAGCAACAACAGGGGATCGGGGAGCCAGTCCGCGACTTCCAGAAAATGCGCAAATCTCACGGGTGCCTACGACGCCTGAAAATATTCACGTCCCGTCGCGGCATTGCTCGCAGCCGACGGCCGCAAGTGCACCACCACCCGACAGCCATCATGGCCGTCGGCGATTGTTTCCTCGAGCACGACCTTCGCGTAGCCGAGGTTTTCGGCGGCGATACTACCGAACACGTTGGACGTCATCATACAGAGCGCGGGCCGTCCTACCACCTTCTCGGCGAACGGACAGACCGTGTTGGCGAACACGATTTTCGTATCGTCCTGCTCGACCACGCGGAAGCCGCCCTGAATGCGATGCTTGAGGTCCACCAAGACCTCGGCCACCTGCGCTCGATTCAGCGTCGGCACGTCGAGCACGTTACGGTAGGCCTCATTCAGATCGTCGCCGATGCGCTGGCCCACGACACTGATAAATCCCGACGCTTCGTCGAGACCGATCACATCCTGCAAGGTGCCGGCGAGTTCGCGTAGCATCGTGCGGAGAAACACGTCACGCTCGAGCGGGAACGGACGTTCGGCAAGCGGCAGTGGAGCGGATGTCATTGCGAGGGCCCGGTGAGCGGAGTCGGGATGTTGGAGCCGGCGTCATCGTCGCAAAAGCTTGGGGAGACTCCGTTCATACTGTCCGAATCTCCACGCTCTTCTATGGAATAAACTGCAATCACGAATACCGGTTGGTAAGATCCGACCATCGTGCCATCAAAAGTCGAGACGCCAGATTCCGCTACGGCACTCGAAAAGTGCGGACCATGCCAAGCTCCAAGTGCGGCCGACGTGTGGTGGCCTCGGCGACCAGGCAGTACGCGATGTACGCCCCCGGAGCGAGACCGACCGGCAAATACGCGACCTCCCCAGGACCGACACGGGCCATGCCCGCGAACGTCGTGGCCACCGTATCCCGATTGTCGGCGTTCATCCACTCTCGTAGCGATGCCTCGTCACGAGGGCGCGTCAGCCGTACCGGATGGTCCTGCTGCCCGGTGTTTTCGATACGCAGGAGCTGCCTGCCGCGCGTCTATCGTTCTGCACCGAGGTACGCGACGTCGATCATCCGGATGGGATGTGCACTCGGCGGTGGCGCCGCGAACACCGAGTCAGCCTCCGTACGCGCTTGCACGGCGAGCGTGGTGAACTCGCCGCCGTGCGCAGGCCGATGCCCGTCGGAACTACGCCGGACGCAGGCGAGCACCGTACTCACCGGGCGAGCGTTCCAGTATCACGCCTCCGCTCGTCCGGACTGCGGGCCCTCCGACTGCCTTCGTCGAGCGCAGTGTGCCCGGCGCCGTATCGAGCACAGCAATGAAGTCCGTAACCGCGTGTGTTGCGTTCGTGGGCTCGGCGAGACGGAACAGGACGACGATGTGCTCGCCGTCTGCTTCGTCCGCGTGCAGCCGTCGCCACTCCGGTCGCACCGCATCGGGCGCTGTGATCGCACCGGCGCGAACGGTGACCTGCACGTCGGCGGACGCGGCGCTGTTCGTTTGTGTGGTTCGAGTGGGCATGTTCGGATAGAGACCGAACTCCTGCGGCAGGTCGCCCAGCTGCGCGCGCAATTTCTCTGGTTGCTCGAGTACGTCGATATCGCGCATCGTGATCGACCCACCGTCCGGCGCCTGCAGCGTAGCAATCGTTCGCATGAGCGTCGACAGAGAAGGAGGCGAAATTCACTCAGCCCAGATAGTAGCTGGCGGTATGGGAGCCGGCGACAACGACCTAGACCCAACACTGTCCAGTGACGGTGATCGCCGCCGCCGACCGCTTACGCGCGGTCGATCCGCCATCCACCTCGTCGTCCGACACCGGCCGGCAACGTCTTGGTTGAGGCGGCGAACAGGTGAGCGGGACAGTAGGGCGCTTTACCGCCGATTGGCAGGGGTGTTCGCGAATACGCAACAACGCAGATCGGTGGGTCGCTCGCGTTGATCCGCGGTGGCGTTGTTCTCTGCGACCGTTGACGCACAGCTTTACCGCGGATTGGCACGAATCTTCGCCGATAAACAGCAACGACAACGGTTGTGCATGTACTGCGCGGTCCTCGTCACTCGAGGTCGCGGAGCTCTGACAGCAGCTTCGAAAGCGCGTCGTGCGATAACGGCTTCACGAGGTGCGCGTCGAAACCCGCCTCGGCGGACTTCCGATGATCTTCGGCTTGCGCCCATCCGCTCAACGCCACCAGTGTGACGTGCTTTCCCCAGGTGGTCGCGCGTATGCGTCGGGCAGCAGCGAGACCGTCGAGTTTGGGCAGGCCGATGTCGAGCACTATGAGCACGGGCCGAAATGTCTCCGCCGTTGCCAGCGCTTCCAGACCATCGTAGGCCGCTCTCGCATCGTATCCCAGCAACCGAAGATACAGGACGAGGGAGTCTGAAGAGTCTTGGTTGTCATCCACCACAAGAACTCGGCACTTCGCCTGCGCAACGACCGTGTCAGCCTTCTTGGCGGGCGGCACTAGCGGAGTGACACCAGCGAGCGCCTCGAGGCGTACCGTAAACATGCTGCCTTTGCCGAGCCCCTCGCTGTCAGCGACCACCGTTCCGTGATGGAGCTCCACTACGCGTTGGACGAGACTGAGTCCGATGCCCAAGCCGCCCCGCGACCGATCGAGGGAATGATCGACCTGTCTGAACAGGTCGAAGATGCTCATCAGCATGTGCGGTGGGATCCCGATGCCGGTATCGCGCACGCTGATCACGATGTCATCACCCTGTCGTTCGGCGCGCAACCAGATGCGTCCACCGGATTCCGTGAACTTCCCGGCGTTGTTGAGCAGGTTTCCGAACACCTGCGCAAGCCGCACGGCATCGCCCACAAGGTGCACGGGGGATCCCGGGAGCGAGACGGTCAACTGATGTCCAGCCCGTTCAATGACAGGGCGACTCGTTTCGATCGCCTGTTCTATTACCGATTCGAGGTCGATCCGTTCGAGGCGGAGTTCAATAGTCCCGCGACTGATTCGACTTACGTCGAGCAGCTCATCCACGAGGCGAATCATCTGCGTGGTTTGACGATCAATGATGGCTGATGCCATCGTGACGGTGGCGGGCGTACCATTCGCGACCTGCAGGAGCTGTAGCGCGTTGCGTATCGGGGCGAGCGGGTTGCGTAGTTCGTGCGCGAGCATCGCCAGGAATTCGTCCTTCCGAAGATCCGCGTCAGCCAATAGCGCGGCAGAACGGGTCATCTCGTAGACGGCGTGCTTCTGCGTGTGGATATCGGTGCTCGACCCGACCCATTGAACAATTCGATCATCAGCGTTACGCATCGGCAGGCACCGACTGATATGCCATCGGTACTCGCCATCGTTTCGCCGAAAGCGCTGCTCGACTAGAATCGGCGTCTCCGTAAGAAATCCATGCTCCCACGCCGCGATGGTATGCGCCAGATCATCCGGATGGATGAGCGAGGTGAGCGTCCAATCCCGTATTTCCTCGACGGAGAGACCGGTGAACTCCATCCACTGGGGACTGAGATAGTCGATGCTTCCATCCGGCCGCGCGGTAAAAATCTTCTGCGGCATCGAGTCCATCACGAAGCGCAGCTCCTGCTCCGTGCGCGTGCGGGCGTCGTCCGCCTTCAGCCGCTCGCTGATGTCGATGAACGATGCGACGGCCCCGATGATCTTACCGCCGACATTCCGCTGTGCGGCGATGCTCAGTAGTGCCGGAAACGTTGACCCGTCCTGTCGCGCAATGAGCACATGGCGACTTTGCAGGGGCTCACCGGTACGCAGGACTTCGAGCAACGGCCCATCTGCACTCGCGATCAGCTGTCCGTTCGGCTCCCATAGCCCCCACAGGCGAGCCTCGTTCTCCACGCCCCGCGCCAGCGGTCGCTGGAGCAATTCGACGGCCTGGGTATTGAAGGATTGGACGATCGTATCGCCATCGAAGGCAACCACGCCAATGGGTGCCGATTCAAAAGCCGATCGGTACCGGGCCTCGGAGTCGGCGAGTGATGTGCGCGCCTCCACTTCGGTAGCAATGTCGCGGAAGTAGCAGACCACGCCATAGCCGCCTTCGGGCAGCGAGATTCGGTTGATCTGCCACGCGTAGTACTCCTCCACGCCCCGGTCAGAGCGCGTCTCGGCGAGGTCGGGGGCGAAAAACGGATCACCGGTGTCGAGGGTGTGCCGGAACAGCTGCACGAAGCCGTCCGCCCGCTCAGGCGGCCAAAGGATGTGCATGACGTCGCTAAAGTCGCGCCCGATCAGGTCCGTAATGCCGGCAAACGTCGCCAGCGCGGCCGGGTTGACCGCGCGCACGCGAAACTCGGCATCAATCAGGTAGACGCCGAGCGGTGCCTCATTCAGCAGCGTTTCGAACTGTGCGGTGCGGCGCACTGACGCCAGCTCAGCATTCCGTTGAGCGCTCACATCTTTGAACAGAATCGCGACTTGGCGATCGCTGGCGTTTCCGATCCGCGTCACGAAGACTTCAAACCACCGCTGCATGACCTCGGAGCCGTCCGCGACGCGCTCGGGCACGCCGGAAGTGACCACGCGACCATAAAGGTCATTCCATCGCTGCTCGCCGCCCGGCACCAGAACACTCGCAAGCTGGCCAACGGGCTCCGAAACGCCGGTGTGTCGCGTAAACGCCGGATTCGCATCGAGGATTCGATGATCGATGGCCCGTCCGGTCGCATCGAAGAATACCTCGACCCGACAATACGCCTCGTCCATGGCGTCGAGCAGTGCGCGGGCTCCCCGATCATCCGCGGTGCGATCTCGCGCGGCGGATATTTCAACCGATGGCACGACGCCGTTCACGGGTGTTGTCACCGGTTCACCTGCCAACGCGTTCGTTTCGTACTCGGCGTCGCGCGCAGAGCCGTCGTCAGCATGGAAATCCTCGCCCCGGTGAATTGTCCGGCAATCGAATGATGACCGGGAGATAAGAATAGCGAGATCCGAACACGTTAGCGTGGCACCAATAGTTGAGACTGCGTCGCCTACCTGCCACGCGCCGTGACGCGCCAGATGGCATTACCGACGTCGTCGGCCACCAGCAGGGCGCCACGTCCGTCGATCGCTACACCCACCGGACGACCGCGCGCGGAGTCGCCCGCCAAAAAGCCCGTGAGCACGTCGACCGGCAGACCTTGCGGCACGCCGTCGGCAAACCGAACGAATACCACCTTGTAGCCACTGGGCGGTTTCCGGTTCCAGGAACCGTGCTGTCCGATGAAGGCCCCGTTGTGCAGCGACGCCGGAAGGACCCCGGGGCGTGCGAACGTGAGTCCGAGCGACGCGGTGTGTGGACCGAGTGCGTAGTCGGGGGTCACGGCGCTCGACACCAGGTCGGGGCGCGACGGCGTTACCCGCGTATCCACATGCGTGCCAAAGTAGCTGTAGGGCCAGCCGTAGAAGGCGCCGTCGCGTACGCGCGTCATGTAGTCGGGTACGAGGTCGCTGCCAAGTTCATCACGCTCGTTCACCGCGACCCAGAGCGCGCCGGTGGCGGGCTCAAACCCCATACCGACCGGATTGCGGAGACCGCTGGCATAGATCCGGTAGGCCCCGGTGCGCGTATCCACCGCCCACACGGCCGCCCGTTCCGCCTCCTGCGCCATGCCACGCTCGGCGGCATTGCTGTTCGATCCTACGGCCACGAAGAGCGTCTTGCCATCGCGCGAAGCGACCACGTTTTTTGTCCAGTGGTGATTGATCGGGCCGGCGGGCAGGCTGACAACGCGCGTGGCGGCCGTCGAGATCACCGTGTCGCCAGTGCGATACGGAAACCGGACGATCGCGTCGGTATTGGCGACGTAGAGTACGTCACCAACGAGTGCCATGCCGAACGGTGCAACCAGAGCCGACAGCAGTACGGAACGCACATCTGCGATGCCATCGCCGTTGGTATCGCGCAACAGCGTGATGCGATTCGCGCTGGGTGCGGCGCCACCAGCCTTCTTCTGAAACCGTTTGAAGAAAAACCCCTTGATACCTCTCGCATCGTCAGGGCGGCTCGGCGCGTTGGTCTCGGCCACCAGCACGTCGCCGTTGGGCAGCACGTAGAGCCAGCGTGGGTGCTCGAGGTCGCGCGCGAACGCCTGCACGGCGAGTCCCGGCGCGGCGATTGGCGCTTCGCTGGCCCGCCATGGTCGCGCCGCCGCGACGGCAAGGGTGGGAATGAGTGATGTGCGGGGCGCATCGAGCACCGGCGCCGGTCCCGTGCCGGCCTCAACCGGGAGCCGCGCACGGCCGCCGCAGCCGCTGCCAACTGCTGCCAACAGAACGGTGATGAGAAGCCGCGTGGTCATTCAGCGTGGCTGTGCAAGAACCACGCTAGCAGCGTGATGAATGGACGTCAGGGTCCGGGCCTAGAAGAATTGGAAGTTGAATCGACCACCGCTCGAGCCCAGGCTGCTGAAGCGCTGGTTCACGATCGTGTTATAGATCGATCCAAAGGTGTAGCGAAGGCCGATGTTGGTGGTGATGCGAAATCCGGTCTGCAGCGCCTGCCGCTGCAACAGAATTTCCTCTTCCGTGTTGCCAGCGCGCGGGAGATAGATCTGATCATTCACCCGAGCGGCGGAGCCACCAACGTTCAGCGAGAAGCCGCGACCGATGCGCAGATCGACGTTGCCACTGAGCGTCAGGGCATGCCGACTGAAATCGTGCAGGTAGTTCAACCAATCCAGCGAGACGTTGGAGGAGCCCCACGACTGACGGGCAACCAATGACGCGGTGGCCTGCTGGCTGAATCGCGTTTCCGAATCACGATTGAGTACGGTGGTGCGCTGGTAGTTGTAGTAATTGGGTCCCACGTTGTAGAGAAACGTCAACTGGCGCCGCGTCTGCTCCGTCCACGGGAACACGTTGTACTCAACAGCCGGTTGCAACCGCAGCGCGAGGTCCTGATTCAGAAAGTCCGAATAGCCGGCGCCGGCCTTGAGGCCCGTCGACCAATGTGAACTCAACGACCGCACGATCAGACTATTCGCGTTGTACGTGCGCTGCTCGTTGCGCACCGAGATCGCCGGACGGGTCGGCGTGGCGGCAATCTTGAAATTTTGCGTGTTCACGTTGCCGCTCACCGATGTGTTCAACTTCCAGTTGGCGGTTGAACGATTGGCCGACAAGGACAGAGAACCGTTCACCGTCTGCTGCTGCTCCTCGGCACGCACAAAGACATTGGTGTTGGTCGTATACGTCCAGAGGTTCCACTTGTCTTTGAGGTTGGCCGGCGATGCCTGTTGCATGCCAGCCGGCGCGACGTACGCGATCTGCAGACGCTTGGCCATGGGCGACCGAGCCACGTAACGCGCGAGCCCCAGTTTGAATGTGCGCGCGAGCTCGCGGCGGATCACGTCGTCGGCGTCATTGGGCAGGGTGTTCAGCACTAAAGTGTCGGCCATTCCTTCAAAGGCGCGGCGCCCGATGAACGTGACCGTGTTCTCCGAGCCGCCACCACCGTTGGTCAATCCTGATACAAGAATCTGGACGTCGGCATCGAACCGATCGCGCATCCAGTTCACAAAGTTCACGTCGGTCACGATGAAGTCGCGATCGCAGCCGCGCACGCGGCCTTGGCAGTCCAGAAAGACACGAATTGCCTGCGACTGCATCGTCAACGAGTCGGGCGCGCTCGGCCGCCCCATTCCCCCCGGCGGCGGGCCACCGGCACTTCCGACGGGCGGACGACCGCCTTGCGCAAGAGCGGTCGGTGCCAACGCCAGCGACGCGCTCAGCGAGAGGAACACGGGCAGGATGGTGCTATGTCGAAAACGCAACGAAGGCATAATTGTGTGAGACAGGGCGGGATAGAAAGAAAGAGGGTAGCAAAGTGCAACGCACCACGCTCGCATTTTGTTCACGTAGGCGTTCCGCTCTCGAGAATACGAGGAACGTCAGTACCCGATTCCCAACCCAACAGCCAATAGAGCTCCCCACGCCTCACCCGCGTTCCAAATGCAACGCTCCGGTGCTACACTACCGCCCATAATGCCCCCCTCCCAGCCGTCCGGCCTCACCCGTCGCACACTGCGGCGGCCAGCCACCTATGCCGGCCCCGCCGCTGCGTCTGTTCCGGTCGCGTTCCTGATTGCGGCACCTCCCGCTTCCTCCAGCATCTCGCTCCCGAGCGACGTTGCGCCCACCCCGCCGGTGCTCGGCCGCATGCAGCGATGGGGTGCCCTGCTGGGCGCGGCGATCGGTGGACGGTATGCGAAGCGCACGCGGCGGTGACGGTGCGTTCCCACACCCTCGCCGCGACCGCGACCCTCGTCATAGCGGCGGCTCTCTCACTCAGTGCACCCCGCGCTGCCGCGCAGTCCGACGCGCGGGCGTTTCGCACGTCCAACCACATTACGCTCGACGGTCGCTTCAGCGAGCCCGATTGGGCCCGCGCCGACTCGATCACCGACTTCCGGCAACGCGACCCTGAGGAGGGCGCCCCCGCGAGCGAGCGCACGGTCGTACGCCTCCTCGCGACACCCGATGGCCTGGCGGTGGGCTGGTGGTGCGCCGATCGCGAGCCCAAGCAGATCGTGCGCTCGCAGTTGCGTCGCGATGCCTCACTGAACGCCGACGACCACGTCGCGGTGGTAGTGGATGGGCTGCATGACAAGCGCAGTGGCTTCTACTTCCGCGCCAATGCCAACGGCGCTATGTCGGACGCCGAGCATCTGACCTTTGAGAGCAGCAACGAAGATTGGGACGGCGTCTGGAACGTACGGTCGGAGGTCACCGCCACCGGCTATCAGGTCGAGATGCTCATTCCGTGGGCCACCCTGCGGTACGCACAGCGCGACAGCGTGTTCGGCATGAACTTCCGGCGCTTCATGCCGCGAAAGAACGAGGAAGTCCTGTTCCGGGGCTGGAAGCGCTCGGAGGGCTTCCGTTTCCTCGAGCGCGAAGCGCTGATCGGCGGCTTCACACGGCTCCCCGCTCGTCCGAAGGTGGAGCTCCGACCGTACGCGCTCGCCGAGTCGCGTCTCACCGAACGGCGCTACTTCACGCAGGCCGGCGACAGCGTATTGAGCCCAGGAGGCAGCAACGGACACGTCGGCTTCGACCTCAAGGCACCCATTACCAGTACGCTCACGGCGGACGTGACCGTCAATCCCGACTTCGCGCAGGCCGAAGTCGACCGGCAGATCGTGAACCTCACGCGCTTTCCGCTCTTCTTTCCCGAGCAACGTCCGTTCTTTACCGAAGGCGCGGGCATCTTCGACTTCGGGCGTGTGCGCCAGACACAGATGTTCTACTCGCGCCGCATCGGATTGGGTGGAAACGGGACGCCGGTCACGATTCCGTTCGGGGTGCGGGTGCAGGGTCGCACCCTCGGGAACCAAGTGGGATTGTTGGCGATGCGCACCGGCGATGCCGAGCAGGCGTCGAACGCCGTACTGCGCGTGAAGCACGATATCCTTGGTCGCGGATTTCTGGGCGCTATGGCGACGCTCAGCGATCGACCGGCGCGACGACAGAGCATGGCCGGCGGGTTGGACTTCAACCTGCCCTACGTCGTGCAGGGCGGCCAGAACCTGGTCGTCCTCGGCAATGCGTCGTGGAGCCAGGACTCCGTTGGCGCGCCGGTGGGCGGGCACTACCGCGTGATGGTGGATTACCCCAATGATAACGCGGACATCGTGGTGCGCTTCGACCGCGTCGATGCCGGCTACAATCCCGCGCTTGGCTTTGTGCAGCAGCGCGGAGTGCATCGGTTGGGAGGCGGCACGTCATTCACGCCGCGCCCGCGCAAACGGGACGTGATCCGCCGGTTCGAATTCGACCTCCTCTCGTATGATGTCGTGTGGGATTTGAACTGGCGCCTCAACAACGCGTCACTGGAAGTGAAGCCATTGGGTGTACAGTTCCAAACCGGCGACCAGATCGAGCTCAACGTGCAGCGGCAATTCGACGCGCCAACCGATGACTTTACGTTGTTTCCTGGTGCCACAGTTCGCGCCCGAGGCTACTGGTGGAATCGCGTGGAAGCGCAATACAGTGGCGCTGAACGGCGCACCGTGCGGTTCAACGTGACCGGCAGTACGGGGCAGTTCTACGATGGTCGCTCGTCCGAGGTGAGCGCTGGTGTGCGGTTGCGGCGAACGCCACACGTTTTAGCGACGGTCGATGTCGTGCGCTCCGTGGTGTCGCTGGCGCAAACGTCGTTCACAGCTAATACCGTGCGCCTGCGCAGTGACTACGCCTTCTCGCCACGCCTCAACAGCACGCTGTTCGCGCAGTGGGACAATCAATCCAATCGCGCCTCCGCCAACGCGCGCGTACGCTGGACCGTGAAGCCGGGCAGCGATCTGTTCGTGGTCTGGAACAGCAACTGGCCCACGGGACTGAATCGCCCGATCCCATGGTCGCGACCATCTCGTGGCGGACTGGTCGCGAAGTACGTGTACTTCTTCCGGAGCTGAGGGCAGGCCGGCCAACGACCAGCGCGTCAAAACTCGAAGTTCAGCCCGATCGACGGAAGGAGTCCGATACTGTGATTGGTATCGACGGCGCGGGTTCTCGGGTTCCAGACCGGTGCCTGCCGGTTCTGCCGATTCGTGAAGTTCTGCAGGTCGATAAAGGCAATGAACTGCGTGCGACGCATGACAAAGCGTCGATCTACCCGCAGGTCGGCGGCCACAAATGTCCCGACACGCTCGGCGTTGTAACGTGTGAAGTCCAACGTTCCCGCGAGTGATCCCGTGGAGACGAATGGTGTGAACGGCAATCCCGTGGCGCCGCGCAGGCGCGTCGCGACTTCCCATTTCGCATTGGGACGCCATCCCAACACGCCATTCGCCGTGACCGGTGAATCGAACGCGCCGCGCGTTGCGGTACCGTTGATTCCCGTAAAGCGCGTGCGGTTGAGACTCGTACTGAGCTGTCCATAGAACGGCGACGCCCCGAACTTTTTCTGCGCAAAGAGTTCGATGCCGAACGCGTTGCCGGTCGCCGTCGATTGGAGTGGTTCGAGTCCAAACGGGATGTCGGTTGTGGCATCGTCGAAGCCGCTCGGACTCAGCACGGCCTGCGGGCGGAACCGCCGCGCGGGATAGTCGGCGTAGCGCTTCCCGTACACCTCGAGTTGCACCTTGGCGTCGCCGCCCACCAATCGCGTGACACCAGCCACGGCCTGATCCGCACGAAAGGGTTTCAGGCGCTGCGCATTCTGCGGATCACCCACCAACCAGATGTAGCTTGGCGCCTGCCAGTAGCGTCCACCGGCCAACGTGAGCGTCGTGAACGGATCAATGCGCAGCGACGCACTCGCACGTGGCGAGAATCGCACGGCGTTGTCGAGAAATCCGTACCAATCGTTACGCGCGCCAACCGATAGCCGCAACCGTGGCTGCGCTTGCCACGTCGCCTGCAGATACGTGCCGTTACGCAGCGCCGTGAAACTGGTATCCACGCGCAGCGGCTGCGCCATGCCTGCCTCGTCGCGGCGCGTGAAACCGGCCAGCGTGGCGTTGTAACGCAGGTCGCTCGCATACTTGAAGATCGTACCGGCCTCGATCTCCACGCCGCGCCCGGCAAGCCAGGTCACGTCGGTGCGGAGCGTGTTCTCCCCTTCCGTCGAGCGGCTCTCGAGCACCGGCACGAGAAGCGAATCCCGCTGCGACGTTGCGTAGCGCGTCCAGGTGCGACCCAGTGTGGTGGTCGCAACGCCTCGACTAAGCAGGCGTTTCCACGTGAGTCCGGTAAAGTACTGGTCTTGTCCGGGATTGACGACCTGGGCGTTCGTCACGCGTCCGGAGTCGGTCGAATTGTCGAACGAAACGGTGCTTCGCGCCGCAATGGTGAGAAGGCTGAACGCGTCGCGCTTCGTTGGACGCCATACGACCTTCGCGGTCGCGTCCGTGTACGACGGAATGAAGCTGAATCCAAACGCTTTGAACAACAGATCGAGATAGCTCTGGCGCACGTTCGCAAAGAACGATGCGTGTTTGCCGATTGGGCCTTCGATGACGGCACCGTACTGCGTAGCGGCGACATTGAGTTCGCCGGCCACGCGCTCGCGATTGCCTTCGCGCAACGTGAGCGTGGTGGCGGACGACGTACGGTCACCTAAGCGGGCGCCAAAGCCACCGGCCGAAAGCGACGCCGACTCGATGAAGCGGATGTTGACGAGCGACACCGGTCCGCCGGTGGAGCCCTGTGAGCCGAAGTGATTGATATTCGGCACTTCAATGTTGTCCACGACGAACAGATTTTCGAACGGCGCGCCGCCACGCACCACCAAATCATTGCGGCCGGCACTCGTCACGCCCACGCCAGGGGCGATCGAGATCGCGCGCAACACGTCTTCCTGAGCGCCCGGCTGACGCCGGACTTCTTCGGCGTCGTATGATTGCGTAGACACGGGGGTCGCAACGGCCATCTGCGCCGGGAATGCCTCTGGACGCACGGTGACGGCATCCAGCAGCACGTCAATGGGACGCAGCACCACCACCACTTCGGCAGGCTTGGCTGGTGATACCGCAATATTGCCCTTGGTGACCGGGGCGAACCCCAGTCGCCGCACTTCAATCGTCACGATGCCAATGCGCACACCGCGCAGGGTGAATCGCCCGCTGGAATCGGACTGCGCGACCGCCGCTTGACCCAACACGCGCACCGTGGCGCTGACAATCGGAGCTTCCTTGAGCGCTTCGGTCAGGCGTCCACTGATGGTACCGGTCGCACCAGCGGCGGGAAAGCGGTCTTGCGCGTGCGCGGCGGCGGCGCATCGCAGCGTGGCGACGCACACCAAACCGACGCGAATGAATCGACTGATCATGGGCATCCAGCGTGACGGTTCCGACGCAGTCAGCGTGCGCGCTCACTCGCTGTCTAACGAGCGTGAGGCGTGATGGTTCCCAAGATGGCGCGCAACGTAGCCAGATTCACCGGCTTCGTGAGATGGTGATTGAAGCCGAATTCACGCGTCCGGCGTCGATCGTCTTCGGTACCCCAACCGGTCAGCGCGATAATCACGATCTCGCTCCCCCAGGGCTGCAGACGCATCTGTCGACAAGCCTCATACCCGTTCATCGTCGGCATGGCGATATCCATCAGCACCACGTCGGGACGGAACGATTCGCACATCACGAGCGCTTCTTCCCCGTCGCGAGCCGTGAGCGTGTCGTTGCCAAGCAGTTGCAGCATGGTTGCCATGGAATCGGCGGCGTCGTAGTTGTCATCCACTACCAGCACGCGCAAGCTGGCGATGACCGACTGGTCATCACCGGCCAGGGGAACCACCGGCTGCATGATATCCGGTAACACGGGCAATCGTACGAGAAACTCACTCCCCTGACCCGTACCGGCGCTGCGGGCTTCAATGCGTCCGCCGTGCATCTCCACCAGTCCCTTCACGAGCGCCAACCCTATGCCGAGACCGCCGGTGGTCTTTTCCAGCGTCCGATCGACCTGGCTGAACATCTCGAAAATCTTCCGCACCATATGCGACGGAATTCCGACACCGGAGTCGGAGACTGATACCACGACATCGGAACCG
>NZ_JBKJRB010000007.1:0-48577 GCF_046594945.1 Gemmatimonas sp.
CAGCGCGAGCCCGGTAAGCACCGGTGCGAGTTCGAGCGTGATCGTTTTCTGGACCAGCGTCCCGACGAAGTACGGCGGCACGAGATCACCAACGGAATAGCTCGCGAGCAGCGCCAGCACGATGCCGGTAAAGAGCGCAATGAAGATGCCGATCGGTAGCGACTCGACGCCAAGAATGCGCGCGTGCGTGCTGAACTCGGGGATCCACTCCTTCGTGTCGCGCATGGCACGGAAGGTCGCCATCACGAAGCGTGAGCCGGCACCGATCTGATCGAAGAACGATCGCGTGGCCTGGCCCACGGCGCTCACGCGCTGATGCACCGTGTTGGTGAAGGTCGTGGGCGCGGTCATGGCCAACCGATCCAGATGCCCGCGCCTGCCGCGGCAGCCAGCGCGAGCAAACCGACCGCCGCGCGCGCACGGAACCGTGGACCACCGATGCTGACCACGACCGCCAGCTTGAGCATCGTATTCGACAACACGCCAATACCGATTGCCGCTGCGGCCACGCGCACGTTCGCCGCGTCAGCGCCGTAGCGCGTCATCGACACCGTGAGCGCGTCCACGTCGGTAAGACCGAGCAGCGTAGCCGAGACGAGCACACCAGTCGGACCGACGGCCTGCTGCACCCACGCGATCGCAAAGAGCACCACCTGGAAGGCCAGCGCCATTTGCAGCGACGTAGCGAGGGCGAGCGGGTTCTGTCCAGGCGTGGAAGCGAGGGGAAGCGGGTCTGATCCGCTGCCTTCGGCGGGTGTCGGCGACACACGCGTTTCCCTCTCCTTCCACATCACGAAGGCGATCAGCGCACTACCGACCAGGAAGGGCAGCACCAGGACAGACACCGCCGCCGCGGCCACCGCCGGTTGCAGCATCCACGAGGTGACCAGCACGCGCGGGACAAGTACCGTGCACGCCGCGACCACACCGAGGGCGAGCGGGAGCGCCAATGCGGGCTCGGCTCGACTCCGTCGGCTGAACGTGAACGAGACGGCGGTAGACGACACGAGGCCGCCCAGTAGACCCGTGACAGCAAGTCCGCGCGTTTCACCGATCACGCGTCGCGCGATATAGCCGGCGAAGTTCAACCCCGAAAAGAGCAGCACCACGATCCACAGCGGTCGCGGCTGGAACGCGCCGAACGGCCCGTACGCGCCCGACGGCAGGAGGGGCAGGACGACCAGCGCCAGCCCGGCGAATTGCAGCGCGGCCCGCAGTTCGTGCGCGGCGACCTGCTGTAACGCGTTCTGAAACGTCGATTTTTCGGCCAGCAGCAGCACGCATAGCACGGCCGCCGCACTGGCCAGCGGGCGATGGCCAAGGGCGGAGGCGGCCCCCATCGCAACAACCAGCATGGCGGCAACCTCGGTGGTGCCGTCGGTCGTGGTGCCTGGTCGGCGGAGCGTGGCCGCATAAGCCGCTATCGGGAAGAGCACCCCGGCGCCGATGATCACGGCCGCCAACGCCGGCTGGCCATCCCGGAAGAACCAGCCGCCAAAGCCCCCGATCAGCCCGAGCAGGGTGAACGTGCGGATGCCGGCAAAGCGGCCGTCGGGGCCGGTCGTATGCCCCGACCATTCCCGCTCGACGCCCACCGCCAGTCCGACCAGAGCCGAAACCAAGAGGTCCAGAGCGAGTGGAAGATCAAGCATGAAAGGCAATGGTAGCACGGATTCGACCCGACGGCAGGGGTAAATCCCCGACCTGCCTCAAGCCTCATTGACGGACAGCTCGACGCTGGCTATCCTTTCATCCGGATATACGGATATATATTGACGACATGACTTCGCCGCGCCTTGCCATTCACGACCATATGGTCGAGCTCGCCGACGCCACCCGGTGTCGGCTGCTGTCGGCGTTGGAGCGACAGGCGCTGACCGTGGGCGAGCTGGCGTCGGCGCTGCAGCTTCCGCAAAGCACCGTCAGTCGGCATCTCAAGATTCTGGCCGATCAGGATTGGATCGCCTCGCGGGCCGAAGGGGCGAGTCGCTGGTATCGCCGCAATCCGTCGCTCGATGCGGACATGCGAGCGTTGTGGGAGATCGTGCGGTCGGCCCTCGGCAGTATGCCGGCCTCGTTACAGGATGCCGCGCGCATCGATGCGGTCATCGCCGCCCGTCGCGCCGGCACGCAGGCGTTCTTCGCCACCGCCAGCGCTGAATGGGATGCATTGCGCAACGATATGTTCGGCGCGCGCGCTGACTTGAGTGCTGCCCTCGCCCTGCTCGATGAATCGCTGATCATCGGCGACTTGGGCTGCGGCACTGGCGCGCTGGCCGCCGCGCTCGCGCCACACGTGGCGCACGTGCACGCGATCGATGCCTCGCCGGCCATGCTGTCGGCGGCGTCCTCGCGACTCGCGGCTTGCAGTAACGTGACGCTGAGCGAAGGCACGCTCGAAGCATTGCCCTTGGGTGACGCCTCGCTCGACGCCGCTGTGCTCATGCTCGTGCTACACCATGTGGCCGATCCACACCGTGCGCTGGCCGATGTGCGTCGCGTGCTGCGCCCCCACGGGCGCCTGCTCATTGCCGACATGCGTCCGCATGCGCACGAGCGCTATCGCGAGCAGATGGGCCACGTCTGGCTTGGCTTTGATCAGCTCGAACTCACGGCGTGGTTGCACGACGCCGGCTTTACCGCCGTTCGCTATGTCCCGTTGCCGGTGGATCCCGATGCCACCGGTCCTGCGTTGTTCTCCGCCACCGCGCGCTGCGTTGTGGGTTCCCGTTCCGTCTCTTCCCTCAGGAAGCACTCGTAAATGTCTACCGTCGTCGTTACTGAAAAGGGCGCTGCGCCGTTGGCGTCCCTCGATCGTCCGGCCTTCGCCGTGCGTGATCTCGCGCTCGCCGAGTGGGGCCGCAAGGAAATCCGTCTGGCCGAATTCGAGATGCCGGGACTGATGGCGCTGCGCGCGGAATACGCCGGAAAGCATCCGCTCAAGGGCGCAAAAATCATGGGCTCGTTGCACATGACCGTGCAGACCGCCGTGTTGATCGAGACGCTGGTGGTACTTGGCGCCGATGTGCGCTGGGTGTCGTGTAACATCTTCAGCACGCAGGATCATGCTGCGGCCGCCGTGGCGGTGGGCCCGCACGGCACGGTGGCGTCGCCGAAGGGCACGCCGGTGTTTGCGTGGAAGGGCGAGACGCTCGACGAGTACTGGTGGTGCACGGAGCAGGCGCTGATGTGGAGCGACGGTACGGGCCCGAACCTGCTGCTCGATGACGGAGGCGATGCCACGTTGCTCGTGCACAAGGGTACCGAGTACGAGAAGAGCGGTACGATTCCGGGCTTCGACAGCGACAACGAGCCGGAAGAGTGGGGTGTGATTCTCGAGCTGCTGCGTGATCAGCAGACGAAGAACCCGGGTCGCTGGACGACGGTGTTGGCCGGCATCCGTGGTGTGTCGGAAGAGACCACGACGGGCGTCCTCCGGTTATACGAAATGGAGCGCGCAGGTACGCTGGCCTTCCCGGCCATCAACGTGAACGACGCCGTGACGAAGTCGAAGTTCGACAACTTGTATGGCTGCCGTCACTCGATCATCGACGGACTCAATCGCGCCACCGACGTCATGCTGGCCGGCAAGATCGCCGTGGTCATGGGGTACGGCGATGTGGGCAAGGGCTGCGCACAGGCGCTCAAGGGTCAAGGCGCTCGTGTGATCATCACCGAAATCGATCCCATCTGCGCCCTGCAGGCGGCGCTCGAAGGCTATCAGGTGACGACGCTCGAAGACGTCGTCGACGTGGCCGACATCTTCATCTCGGCCACCGGCAACAAGAACGTGATCACGGTCGAGCACATGAGCCGCATGAAGGACAAGGCGATCGTGGCGAACATCGGCCACTTCGACAACGAGATCGACATGGCCGGTCTCAAGAAAGTCGAAGGCATGAAGCGCATCAACATCAAGCCGCAGTACGACGAATTCGTGCTGCCGAATGGCCGCTCGATCCTGATTCTCGCCGAAGGTCGCTTGATGAACCTCGGCTGCGCCACGGGTCACCCGAGCTTCGTGATGTCGGCGAGCTTCACGAACCAAGTGCTGGCACAGCTTGAACTGCACGCGAACGCGGAGAGCTACGGCAAGCGCGTGTTCACGCTGCCGAAGCATCTCGATGAGAAGGTGGCGCGGTTGCACCTGCCCAAGCTTGGCGTCAAGCTCACGCAGCTCAACACGGAGCAGGCCGCGTATCTCGGCGTGAGTCCGCAGGGACCGTTCAAGTCGGATCACTACCGCTACTAGGCCACGGTGAGCGCCGTGTGAGATGCACGGGACGCTCATTCGGTTGGAACGTGTGTGAGACGGGGGGAAGCGGCGTCGCCTTGGGTGAGGTGGCGCCGCTTCTTTCGTTTCGGGCATTCGTGCCTGCATGGGCGTGGTCTCGGCGTTAGCATAGAGTTATGAACGTCATGACTTGGCGGCGCGCTGTGGTACTGCTTGCGGCGCTGCTGGTGCTGCCGAGGGCGGCCGTGTGGAGTCAGTCGGCGTCCCCATCGGCGGGCACTCCGGCGACGGGTAGGGTTCGAGGGGTCGCGTTCGACAGCGCGAACGCCCGTCCGCTGCGACAGACCGTCGTGCAGCTGATCCGCGTCGACGCACCCAATGTGAGCCGACTGAGTACGACCGACTCACTCGGCCGGTTTGCCTTCGACAGTCTTCGCGCGGGGGCGTGGATCCTTGGGATGCGGCATCCGCTCCTCGACTCGCTGCGCATTGAGCAGCTCGCGACCCGAATTGACGTGCGCACCAAAGGCACCACACGCGCGTCAATCGCGATTCCGTCCGGGTTCGCGATAACCTCGCGGATCTGCGGTGATTCGGTTGCGCGTGACTCGAGTGGTTTCGTACACGGCCGTGTTCGATCGCTTGGTGCCAATGGCGGCGACCAGACGGCGACCGTGCGCATCCAATGGCTCGAATACACCGTAACCGCCGCCGGAGCGACGCGTGCGGTCGTGACGCTGGACGTGCCGACGAACGCCGACGGCAGTTATGTCGGCTGCGGTGTGCCGTCGGAATCGGTCGTGCGTATTCGCAGCTGGCGCGGCGCCGACTCAACGGGAGTGCTGGAGAGCACTATCCCCGCGTACGGCATCACCCAGATCGACCTCACGATTGGCGCGCGTCGCCGCGTCGTGCTTACCGTAGATACGATCACGTCCGATACGGGAGCACTTGCGCGTGTCACGGTTGCGCGTGGCGATGCGAGCGTTCGCGGTGTGATGTTGGGCGCCGGCGGCCAGCCGCTGGCGAATGGGCGTGTGTCCGTGTGGGGCAGTGGATTCGAAACGGTTACTGCCGCCAACGGACGCTTCGCGCTCGGTGACCTACCGACTGGTTCGTATCTCCTCGAGTCTCGTGCCATCGGATATCAGCCGTCGCGGAGAATCATGGATTTCGAGCCGAACACCGAAGCCACGATTATCATGCAGCTCCATCGGCTGCTCACGCTAGATACGGTCAAAGTCCGCGCGTTGCGCAACCGACTGCTCGGTAAGGACATGACCGGTTTCGAAGAGCGCCGTCGACGCGGGCTTGGACGATTTCTCGATCCGGACGACATTGAGCAACGCATGAGCGGTCGCACGTCGGACTTCTTCCTCGCGGTGTCCGGTGTGCGACTTGTCCCGTCGAACAGCGGTGATCGCGTACAGATGCGCGGTCACGTGGGGGGCTACTGTATCCCGATCGTCTTCGTGGATCGCGTAAGGCAGTACCTGTTCGATGGCGATCTTGATGCGATCGTTAGTCCGATGGAAGTACGCGCGATCGAGGTCTATGCCGGATTCATCATGACACCACCGGAATTTCAGGTGCCCTTCGATCAGTGTGGCAGCATCGTGATCTGGACAGGGACGCGCCGGTAAGCATTAGCGTATCGCGACTCCGCGCGCGCTGAGCTTGCGTCTGCAGCGGGCCCATGCCCTCACTTGCCACCCTCGGGCGATTGTGCACCAGGGGCACGGGATTACCGAACTGCCACGGGGGAATTCGGGCGATGTTCCGCCGTGACTTCGGACATGGGCTGCAGCGTCAGAAGCAACGCCTTCTGCTGTGGCGTCACGATGATGTCCATTGCGCGCTTCACCGCAGATTGGCAGGCGTGTTCACGAATACACAGTAACGACCACCCGTGGCTGGCGGTGTTGATCCGCGGTAAAGCAGTTCTCCTCGAACGATCGAAACGGCGCGGTCCCGCCATAACGTCCCGCTCAGGTGTTCGCCGCCGCCACCAACTCACGCGCGCCCGATCCGCCATCCAATTCATCGTCCGACACCGGCCCCCCAAGTACGGGTCACGGCGATCGTCATCATAACTGGACAGTATTGCCCTTGAGCGGCCTTACGCGATCGCTTCGAGCGAGCGGCGGACTTTCCCGATGAGTTGGTCGATCTGTTCGACACTGATCGTGAGCGGCGGCAAGAGGGCGATGATATCGCCGGTGACGCGAATCAGCGCGTTCTGCTCGTGGAAGCAGTTCAAGAAGGCGTCGGAGGCGCGAGTGCCCGGTAGGCCGGCGCGCGGTTCGAGTTCGATGCCGGCCACTAGGCCGAGGTTGCGCACGTCGATCACGTACGGGGCCTCGTGTAATGCGTGCACCGCGGCTTCCCACCCTGGTGCGAGCGTGTGGGCCCGCTCGAACAGGCCTTCCTGTTCGTAGAGGTCGATGGTGGCCATGCCCGCCGCAGCCGCCAGCGGATGTCCGCTTTACGTATAGATTCGATGCCGCGCCCTGAGGCGTTGACCACCGTGTCGTCGATCGCTTGTTGCACCGCCGTGGCGCCCATCGGGACGGCAGCGTTGGTGAGCCCCTTGGCCATCGCCATGATGTCGGGGTCACGCCGAAGTACTGCGCCGCGAATGGGGTGCCCAGACGTCCAAATCCGCAAATCACTTCGTCGAAGATCAGCAGGATGCCGTGTGTTGTGCACAGAGCCCGCAGTCGCTCCGGATAGCCGACCGGTGGCACCAGCACGCCCGTTGATCCCGCCAGCGGTTCGACGATCACGGCGGCAATGCTGTCGGCCCCGTGGGTGGCCACCAGGGTCTCGACGGCATCGGCGAGGTGAGCGCCCCACTGCGGCCGCCCCTTTGAGAAGGCGTTGTGCGCGAGATCGTGGGTGTGCGGCAGATGATCGACGTGTGGCATGAGCTGCGCCGCAAGAGGTTGGCGATTGGTTTCGATCCCATCCACGGAGATCCCGCCAAAACCGACGCCGCGTTAACCGCGCGCGCGTCCGATAGACATGCGGCGCTCTGGTGCGCCGTGCGCCCGATGGTAGGCGAGCGCAATCTTGAGCGCACTGTCCACCGCCTCGCTGCCCGAGTTGGAGAAGAACAGCTTGTTGATGCCGACGGGAAGCAGCTTCACCAGCTTGTCGGCCAACGCGAAGGAGAGCGGATGGCCCAGCTGAAAGCTCGGGGCGAAATCCAGTGTCGCCGCCGTCCGCACGATGGCGTCGACGATCGAAGACCGACAGTGCGTACAGGTCCGCCTCGCCGATCAAATTGGTGGGGCAGGTGAGCGCGAAAAGCGGTGCTCCGCTCAGATCACCGACGTTGAGAAAGCGAAACGCACCAAACTGCACGCGGATGGCGGTCGAGCGTGGGGTTTCCGTTTTATCCGCGCCGGCTCACCGCTGCCGGTGCAGGTTGGATTGGGCTGTCCGGCGCCGGGAAGCGGTGCCGTGAGGATCTCGCCGGCCGAGGCCAGCATGATCACGTCCACACCACCCAGGGGCAAGCGGTCGCCCGGCTTTGGCTCGGTGTGCCGTCCGGCGGTGCGCCGCGCCACGTAGGCGTTATAGAGCGCCAGCGTGCCCGGCACGCCCATCTCCGCCTCGGCGCTCGGGGCGGCATGATCGATGACGTGGCGAATGGGGAGCAGTTGCGCGAGCTCGATCACGCCATCCATGTGATCGGCATGGTAGTGGGTCAGCATGAGGTGGTCGATCTGACGTACCCCTGCATCGCGGGCCGCGGCGAGAATGCGCTGGGCGTCACGAGCCTGCGCGGGCGGGCCTGGTTTCGACGCGAAGGTTCCGTTAGTCGGGAATCCCGCGTCGATGAGGAACGACTCACCGGCCGGCGTGACCATGAGGGTCGCTTGTCCGCCCTCGACATCGATGAAGTAGATATCAAGGGTGTTCGCTGCGGAGCTGGCGGCCCCCGTCAGTATCAGCAGGGCCAACAGCCCCCAGGTAAGTCGCTTCACGTATCCTGCCGTGAATGGGGGTGCGCTGTGCGGCGCTACTTGCCGGAACCCATGCGCTTCACACAGGCACTCGGGTACTGCTGACAATATGCCACGCGGCTGTTGCCGGCCTGCATGGCGAAGAGGACCGCGTGCACGACGGCACGCCAGCGTACATCGGCCCCCGCATTGAAGATCGCCTGCAGATCGGGGATATTCTTACCGATCTCGGTGCCGCCAGGTCCGGCAGCCTCGGGGTTGTGTCCGGGGCGAACATTAATCCTGGGCGGCAGCATCCCTCGATGGTCGAGCCGATTCACGGCTCCACGCCGGACATTGTTGGCCGCAGTATCGCGAATCCGATCGAGCGCGGCGTCGTGGGCGGCACCGGCCGCCTGTATCCGACTTCTTCTCCTACCGCATGACTCTCCCCCGCATTCCGCACATCGTCGCCGGTGCTCGCCATGACGCACACTCCACGCGCACGGCACCCGTGTACGATCCCTGTACGGGCGAGGTCGCGGCGTATGTGCCGCTCGCCGACGCCGTTGATATCGAGACCGTCATCGCCAATGCCACCGCCGCCGCGCCGGCGTGGGGTGCACGCTCGGCGCTTGACCGCGCGCGTGTGCTCTTCCGCTGGCGCGAGCTGTGCCTTTCTCACGCTGATGAGCTGGCGCAGCTCATTAGCCGCGAGCACGGCAAAGTTATCGCCGATGCGCGCGGCGAACTGCAGCGCGGACTCGAAGTGGTGGAGTTCGCCACCGGTATTCCGCACCTCATCAAGGGCGAGTTCAGTGATAACGTGGCGCGGGGGATCGACATGCAGTCAATGCGCCAACCGCTCGGTGTGACGGCGGCGATTACCCCGTTCAACTTCCCGGCCATGGTGCCGCTGTGGATGCTGGGGCCAGCGCTCGCCTGCGGGAATGCAGTGGTTCTCAAACCCTCCGAGCGTGATCCATCCACGGCCGTCCGACTGGCAGAGCTGTTCCACGAGGCTGGTGGACCACCTGGTGTGCTGAACGTTTTGCAGGGCGACGCTGAGGCCGTGAACGCGCTGTGCACCGATCCGCGCATTCAGGCGGTGAGCTTCGTGGGATCGACGCCGATCGCACGGCACGTGTACGAAACGTCGGCGCGTCACGGCAAGCGCGTGCAGGCGATGGGCGGCGCCAAGAATCATCTGGTCGTGCTCCCCGATGCCGATCTCGACATGACGGTGGAGTCGCTGATGGGCGCTGCGTACGGATCGGCCGGTGAACGGTGCATGGCTATTTCCGTAGCGGTCGTGGTTGGTGATGCCACGGCCGACGCGCTCGTAGCACGTCTGGCCGATCGCGTGCGCGGGTTGCGAGTGGGAGCATCACACGTGGACGGGAACGACATGGGGCCGCTCGTGACGGCGGTGCACCGCGACCGCGTGATGGGGTATGTGGCCGCCGGCGTCACCGAGGGGGCCACGCTCGTGGTGGATGGACGCACGCACCCCGCCACGCAGGGGGCTGGCTTCTTCCTTGGCGGCTCGTTGTTCGATCATGTCACAGCCGAGATGTCGATCTATCGCGAGGAAATTTTCGGCCCCGTGCTGTGCATCGTGCGCGTTGACTTCGCCGCTGAGGCCCTCGCGCTGTGCAATGCGCACCAGTACGGCAACGGCGTGGCAATTTTCACGCGCAACGGCGGGGCGGCGCGCGAGTTCGCGCATCGCGTGCAGTGCGGCATGGTGGGCATCAACGTGCCCATTCCCGTGCCGCTGGCCTATTACTCCTTCGGCGGCTGGAAGGATTCCGCGTTCGGCGACCACAACCAGCACGGCATGGACGGCGTGCGCTTCTATACGCGCGTGAAGACGGTGACCACGCGTTGGCCTGTGGGTGCGGATGCGGCGTCGTTCACCATGCCGGTCCTGCGGTGACGCTGCTTCCTTCGTTTCGGGCGGGGCGTGGATTCTGGGGTTGCGGTATCCGCTAGTCGATTCGCTATTGGCGAGCGTCGCCGCACGGTGCTTTCCGAGGATGCGATCGCGTCCGATACGGGAGCACTCGCGCCTGTCACGGTCGCTCGCGCTGTGATGCGGGCGCCGGTGCCCAGCCGCTGGCGAATGCGCGCGTGTCCGTGTGGGGCAGTGGCAGGCTCGTGATCTGGACGGGCAAGCGCCGGTAATCACCGAAGTGATGTGGGACGGATTGGTTGCACCTCTACCGCCATGCTAGCTTTTGGCATGTCTCGCCCACTGGCGCTCTTGTTGGCTCGGTCACCGGCTCGCTTCATCACACGCCACGGCACGACCTTCCCGACAATCAGGTGCGGCCTCTCGGCGGCGGCGCTGATGCTGGTGCCGGTGTCTGCCCCGCTTGGTGCGCAGCAGGTACCCCCGGTCCCGGCGCCGACCGTTCAGGCCGTGCTGATCGCGCCCGGCGATTCCACGTTGCGCGGCGGCCGTATTCTGGCCGACTCGGTGCAATACTCGCTGATCGCGTATCGCGGTGAACAGCAACAGATGCTGGGCACCGCGGTGGACGTGGTAAAACTCGAGATGCGTAGCGATGGGCCGGTGATTCACCGCGTGCTCACGGTGTCACCCGGACGGGCGCCGTTGATTGATTCCACGGTGACCGATGCGCGCACGCTGGCGCCACGTCGTCACCGCAATGTGTCGTCGTCGCGATTGATTTCGCTCGACTTCAACGGCAGGCGCGTGAAAGGATCGATCGGTCCGGTCGATGTGCCGTCGCTGCCCATCGATACCACGTTGGCCATTGCCCCCTTCGACTCGGGGAACTGGGATTTGGTGGTACGCTCGCTGCCGCTCGAGAAGGGCTATGCGGCACGCTTCCGCGTGTATGACACCGACAGTGGCCTGCGCGAGTACCGCATTGAAGTCACCGGCAGCGCCACGGTGCTCGACGAAGACGCGCACGTGGTGATCTTCACGCTCGCGCCCAAGCGCGAATCGGTGGTGTGGATCGGCAAGAAGTCACGCCGGCTGCTGCAAGTGGAGACGCTGATCGATGCGAATACGCTGCTGCGGCAGCTGCGGCAGGTGCGTTAGCCGCCGCGACATGCTCACAGGCCGCAAGCAATGACGCTGGCACTCGAGCTCAGCACTCCCCTTCTTCGTCCGGTTGCTCAGGCCAACGCACCACGCGCATAATGCGCGTGTCAGGCGGTGGCGCAAGCGTGAAAATGTCCGGCGGGAAATCCCCATCGACCGTTAGAAGTTCGACCCTGGCGTGTGCGATCTCCTCACCATCGTGGAACGCTGCTAACCACACGCCAATGCTGAGTTCTCGATCGATGTCGCATTTATACTCGTCGCTGCGGTCCCACACAGTAATTCCGTGGTCGAGTGGGTCGGTATCGAGCGACCGTCGACGCTTCGCGTGTACCCGCCGAGTCGGGCGGCCCATGTAGCTCGCGCCCGCTCCCTTCTCGACAACGTTCCAGTTCTTCCCGATGAACGGAAGGCTCATGAGCGGTGATTTACGGAACACACTCCGCACCGTCGGTAACACAGTGATTCCTCTGAACGGCGCAACAAGATCCCATTCGGCACCAGGTTCATGGAGTGCGTCAGTGAAAAGGAGTTTTAGTTGCGGCACAAATGAGAACCCGACGTCGGCCCGGGAGATTTCGATGCAAGAAAGCTCTGCGCCACTATGGTGCTCCATGCGAATCTGGTGTGGGGGTTGCCACCAGATATGCGTTCGAAGTTCTGTGTAACCCCCGCCATCGATACTCTTACCAGCGGAGAATCGACGACTGCGACAATCCTCCGTGTCGGGAAAGTCGCGCTCCATAACTCTCGCCCAAAACACGGTGTTGCAGGTGCAAGAGGTGATTAGCTCAAGTGTGCGCATCGAAGATCGGGTCCATGCCATGTGAGAGGTTTTCGATGACTTGCCAACAACTCGAGGAAAGCTCGGCACAGGCAGCGTACGTGACCCGCGTGGTTGGATAAATTTCGAAACGAGCGGGGAGGGAGACGTAGGTAATGCGCCCGACGAAGCGACTGTCGTCCCTGCGAGTAGCCGTCACGCACAGTCCGAAGCAGTGCAGCTAACACCCCCGCCAGACAGTGCCCCGGCGGTACACCGTGCCGCTGATTGCCCGCCATTGAACGTAAATGCGTCGCTCATTCTGCCTCACATTGCTAGCCCCAATACTCTTCAGTCAATGAGCTGGACCAAGTAAATTTGCGCTCCGACACCCAACCCGGAAGAGCAGAGAGGAGCCCAGGTGCACAACGAGCTGACGATTGGAACCGGACTGCGAGATCGCCTCGCCCATATGCGGGCCGGTACGCGCGTGGCCTGGGCATTGGCGGTCAGTGTACTCACGCTGCTCCTGTTGCCGGCGCGCGTCGCGATGGAATTGCGCGCGGTGGCCGCCTGGGATGCCTTTGCGGGCATGGCCTTGCTGCTCACGTGGTACACGATTCTCACGTTGCAACCGGCGCAGATTCACGCGTCGGCCAAACGCGAGGATCCGAGCCGAGCGGCTTCGCTGGTATTGGTGCTGATGGGTGCCGGTGCGTCGCTGCTGGCGGTACTCCTGCTGCTGAAGGCAAGCGCCGATCTGGTGGGCGGCGCGCGAACGCAGGCGATTCTGCTGTCGCTCTCGGCGGTGGCGCTGGCGTGGACGTTGATCCACACGGTGTTCACCGTGCGGTACGCCCACTTGTATCACGATGCATCGCCGAAGGTATCGAATCAGAACGGACCACTCGAATTTCCTGGCATGGATGACTTGCCAGACTATCTCGACTTCGCCTACTTCGCGTTCGTGATCGGCATGACCGCGCAAACGTCCGACGTGGCGATTCGCGGTCGGGGCATTCGTCGCACGGCGCTCATGCATGGCGTGATCGCCTGGCTGTTCAACACGGCGGTCGTGGCACTGCTGATCAGCGTGCTGGGCTCGGTGATCGGTGGCTAGCACAGGCTCGGCCACGACGCACCGTCGGCTCCGACGGGGGCGTTCTCTATGGGCCGACTCAGCGGGCATTGGCGTGCCGCATACGCCGTTCGATGTCGACCTGGCAAGCGAGGCCATCGCCGACGTCATCGACGATGTCGTGGTGATCGGCACCGGGATCAGCGGCGCCCTTGTGGCGCACGCGCTGATGGCGTCGGGGCGTGCGGTGACCATGCTTGATCGACGACCTCCCATGACTGGCAGCACCCTGGCATCGACCGCCTTGCTACAGTTCGAGATCGATCTGCCCCTTCACCGACTGGCGCGCAGCGTCGGCTGGCCCGCGGCCACGCGCGCGTATCGGCGATCGGTGCGTGCCGTACAGGATCTGACGTCGCTGGTGCATCACGAACGGATCCGTTGTGCCTTCGGCGCCCGCGAGAGTCTATATCTCGCCGGCGACGCGTACGGCGCCCGCGCCCTCGCGGCTGAGGTCGAGGCGAGGGAGCGAGCGGGCGTACCCGGTACGCTGCTGTCAGCCGCTGCGCTGCGCGCGCGCTATGGCATCGCGCGCAGCGGCGCTATCGTGAGTACCGGGTCGGCGGCGGCGAATCCGGCGCAGCTGACCGCCGGACTGCTGCGTCGCATCGTGGCGCGCGGCGGACGGATTCTGTCCGACGTCAACGTGACCGGCGTGGAGAGTGGTGCGAGCGGCGTCGAACTGACCACGGCCAACGGTCCGCGCGTGTTCGCCAACCAGGTCGTCTTCTGCACCGGCTACGAAGTCCCCACGCTCGTGCCAGCGCGAGAGCATCGGATCCACTCCACGTGGGCCGTGGCGAGTGCGCCGAACGCGGTGTTCCCGGCGTGGCTCGCGCGCACCGTGCTGTGGGAGGCGTCGGATCCGTACCTGTACCTGCGCACCACGGCCGATGGTCGATTGCTCGCCGGTGGGCGTGATGAGGACGCCTCCAGCGCGTACACCGTTGCACACCGGCTTGCGGTGAAAACACGCGCGATTCGCGAGGACGTCCGCGCGCTACTGCCGAACGTGCGATTCCGTGTCAGCCATGCGTGGGGCGGCGCCTTCGGCGAGTCTACGACCGCCCTACCGCTGATCGACCGACTTCCCGGAACGCGTCACACGTGGGTCGTCGCTGGATTCGGCGGCAATGGCATCACGTACAGCATGATCGCCGCGCAGGTCATTGCGGCCGCGCTACAGGGCGCGCGGGATCCCGACGCCGGCCTGTTCATGCTGCCGTGATCCACGCGCACGGGCGATATCTTCGCACAAATGCGCAGCGGAGGTGCAGCTGGCGTCGGCGTGCACGTCAGCGCTCGACGCGATACGGTCGTTGAACGCGCGTCCACCGGCGATGACGACGAGCGCGGGATTCTTCGACGCACGGCGCACCGAGTCGACGATGTGACGCATACGATCGATGCGATGCTGGCGGCTGAAGGCGGGACTGAGCGACAGATCGATCGCATCGAACCAGTTCGTGGCCACGATCCGCTCGAGCGCCTGCTCCGTGGACGGAAAACGAACACGCGTGTCATGGCCTGCCTGCCACAGTGCTTCCGCATCGAGCGTCGCGCCAAGCATGTGGATTTCGCCGGGCAACGGTGCCACGAGCACGACGAGCGGATGCTCGACGCGTTGTTGCACGCTCTCGGCTGCGACTTCGCGAAGGAACGTCTGTAGACGACAGAGTCCGAGTGTCACGTCGTATTCGCCGCAGTCGTCAGCGGCCCACAGATCACCCAGACATCGCGCCGCGGGTTCGATGAGCAACTCGGTGAGGGCCGAAATCGAACGGAACTCCGTGTACGCGGCGGTGAGCAACCGTCGCGCTTCGGTCGGTTCGGCGGCAATCGCGAGGGCGGCCAATCGCTCGGCGCCCGCGTTGGTGGACGACACCGTGGACGCCGTCACCTCTTCGATCAACGGATCACCCTGTCCGGTGGTGAGCTTGAGGCTCCACTTCGCAAAGAGCCGCGTGGGGGCGGCGTGCACCGAGAGCGCTTCGATGTCGGCGTGCCGAGGGTCTCGACTGATCGACGACCAAATGCGGGCGATGCTGGCCGGCGGCCCTTCGAGCCACTGGAAAAAGCGGTTGTCGCTGTAGATCACCATGCCGGTGATGCCCTCGGCGCGATTTCGCGCAGCGGCTGTGTGCTGCAGATCGCCCAGCTGCGTTTCGGAGAGCGGCGAGGTCGCGCGACTTCGGTACGTGAGCGTCATCAACGGAGCCGCCGGTGACTGATCGCGTCCGTGTGTGATGCCCGCGTAGTGTGCCGTTGTACGATTCATCGCCATAGCGCTACTCCGTTGCCGCATGTCATGTCCAATCGGGCCGGCGTGAGCGTGCGGGAAGGGGGGCACACTCATGGGCAATTACGACGGCACTTCCGACCGCGAAGTATTCGAAGCTGGGTAAGCCGGTGTCAAGCGTATAAAACGCGTTTAAAGCGTTGGAAAATGAGTTCGGACCGATAGTACTAGATCTTAGCCGTTTCGGTAACGTGCGGTAACGTGCGGTATCGGCGGTGACGAATGTGCCGCGTGTTGTCTGACAGACGGGTCCGGCCGATGGCGACCCGAACCATGGTGTGCGTTGCGCTGTCGTCGTAGCATCGAACGAATACTGCCATCGCCTCGCTCCCCCAGCCTCCCGTGAAGACTCGGCTCGCCGCCCTGCTGATCTCGACCGGCATCGTCATCCCAGTGATGGGTCACGGGAAGCCTACGCTTACATCGCAGTGGGTCGCGTCTCTGATCGGTGCGACGCTCAAAGAACGCGACCGTCTCGTGACGGAGAAGAAGCCGGTACGTACCGCATTCGGCGCGCGCCATCTGGTCACTGGCGAATCGATCAGCATCGCCGAGGCGAGTGCGTTCTCCTTTAGCGCCGACGGGTAGTTCGTAGCCGTTATGAAGTACGCGGCCGACGGGAAGAAGCGCTCCGACGTGATGGTGCCGTCGTTGGCTACCGGCACGCGATTGGTGCTCAATATTGTGACCGAGCAAGCGTGGTCCGGCACGGGCGCGAAGTTGGCGTTCGCGATCACGGTGGATGGTGGCGCGACTGACAGCGCCGGCAACGCCTTGCAACTGTATGACGGACGAATCGGTGCGGTTCAAGTGCTCGATGCGTCATCGTCGGTGAATCGCGGCATCGCGTGGCGCACGAACAGCGGCGATCTGGCGGTGCTCCGTTCGGTAGCAGTGAAAGAGTTCGCCGACACGGCTCATACGATTCTGGCGTGGCGCGTTGTCGGCGGTGACAGCGCACCGGCACCGCGCGTGCCCGACGCGTGCCCGACGCGTGCCCGACGCGAGTGCGACGCGAGTGCGACGCAGGCAGCGCCGGCGAGATTTCTGGTCGCCGACTATCGTCGGCCGTCGTGGTCGAAGGACGGCCGGACGCTGTACGTGGGACTGCGCCGTCGCGAGCCGGCAACGGAGCTGCCGAAGAACGGTGACGGGAAGGTGTCTGAGGTCGAGATCTGGCTGGAACGAAAGAAGCTCCTCGACGCGAACAAGTAGCGCGTCGCGTCGCTAGATTCAATATCGATGACTGAATTTCAAGACGCCGCCCGTGACGCCGCTGCGGCGATCACCATGCACAAGCTTGCCGTGGAGCGCACGGCCCGGTACGCCACCGCCGGTGCCGATGTGGCCGACGCGACCACGCTGTGGGTGGTCTTCCACGGCTACGGACAGCTGGCCAGCGAGTTCATGACTACGTTTGCCCGTTTGGCACCCAGCAAAACGCGTATGATCGCCCCGGAGGGGCTGTCGCGTTTCTACCTGGAGCTGCCGAGGGCAGACGGCAAGCATCTCGCACGCACTGGAGCCACGTGGCTTACGCGCGACGACCGCGAGGACGACCTGCGCGACGCGCTTGGCATGCTGCACGCGGTGGTGGGGCATGAAGTCGACGCCATACTCGAGGCGCGCGGCGACGTGCCGGCTATCAAGGTGCTTGGCTTCTCGCAGGGTGTTGCCATGAGCATGCGCTGGGTGGCGGATGTGGCCGACCGTGGTGTGCCGGAAGAGGGCGCCGATGTGGCGACGCACGTGCTCTGGGCGGGTGGCCTTGCACACGATGTGTCGGACGACGCCATGCGGGCGGCGTGGACCGGAACCGCTGTACAAGTGGTCGTGGGCGACAAGGACAAGTTCGCCACCGACTCATTCCGACGGAGCCTGCGCAAGCGCATTGATTCGATGGGCGTCGAGGTGGAAGAGTTCACGTTCGGTGGCGGGCACCGATTAGACGACGACGTGCTGCGCCAGCTGCTCTAGTTGGTCGGTGGTCGAAGTCCACGACGTTTTACGGATACCGGGCCTTGGTCGCGGCGATCGAATGCGCGATCAACTGCTCCAGTACCGGCAAATGCACATCGGAAAGCCGGCGGAGGTAGAGACAGGCTTTACCGAGTTTGTGTCGTCCGAGCTCCGCCAACAGGGCACGGGTCTCGTCGGTTTCGTACCCGGCCAGCAGGTACACGCTGATGTCGCTTTTGCGTGAGGAATAGCCCACCAGACACGAGTCGCCCTCGTGCCCACTGGCGTACGTGTAGTGATACTGCCCGAATCCGACGATGCTGCTGCCCCACATCGTGGGCGCGTGACCGCTCAGTCGCTGCATCAGGTCGGTGAGCCGGCGGCAATCGTCGCGTCGCGTGCCGTCGACGATCGCGGCAAGGTAGCTCTCTACACTGACAGTGGTGGGCTTGGTTTTCGCTTCGTACATGGTGACCTCGAGTGTACTGATCGCACAGTATGAAAGGAGAAGGCGGCCTCTTGCGGAGTCGCCGCGCCAATAGCTCAGCTGTGCGCGCCTGCCGCTACCCTCCCCACCCACGCTTCGATAGCCGCCGTCACGTGCACCGGTTGCTCGATACTACTTGAATGCCCCGCGTGCGGAATGCGAACGAGCTTCGACCCGCGCACCGCGGCGTGGATGCGCTCCGCTTTAAGGGGCACGGTCGCCACGTCTTCGTCGCCCACCATGATCAATGTGGGGGCCGTGATATGTCCGAGCTCCGGCATGATCGGTTCGCGCTCGATCACGCCATTCACGGCACGCCAGATTTCACGGCGGTTGCGCGACAATCGCTCACGCCACGCATCACGCTCGATGGCACGGGCCGGGTCGGTGAGGAAGGTCTTTCCGAACATGATCGGCATGACCTGCTTCGCCACGAGGCGCAATCCGAACCATCTCGCCACCCGATTGAGCGTGCGGTACCTGGGCACGTTCTCAGCGGGCTCGGCCTCGGCACTTGTTTCCAGCAGCACACATGACCGGACAAGATCCGGACGGCGCGCGGCGAGTCGCATGGCCACGAATCCCCCCATGGAGAGGCCGACGATGTGTACCGGTGCCACACCAAGTTGCGTAATGATGGCGACGGCGTCGGTGTAACAGTCTTCGATGCTGATCGCGCGAACACGTGGCACGTCGCTTTGGCCCTGACCGCGATGATCCCAGGCGATACAGCGATACTTCGAGCGCAAGGCTGCCACCTGCGCATCGAACATGCGCGTGCTCCAAAGCAGCCCGTGCGAGAACAACACGGGCGGTCCATTCCCGCCAGTGTCCTCGACCCAGAGTCGCACACCATTGATGCTGAGATGCTGCCCCTTCGTCGTCATGGTCTGCTCCTTACGGGTTCATGATGTCGCCGGCGCATCGGGGAGCGACACATCCTCAATGCTTCCCTTTGCGGTGCGGAACAGGCAGGCGGAACTGGCGCGTCGCTTGCTGCTGTACACTTGGTAGTCGACGTACGTCAGGCCATGTGCTTCGGCAGAGGCGATGCATGCCGGCTCCACGGCGCTGCGTTCGGCGACGACGAGAAACGCGAGCGCGCAGGCCACGCCGAGCACGGCGCACACCAGCGTGTTGATCAGCCCGCGTCGTCCCCGCCACCTGGGGAGCACCGCCGACGGTGCGGTATACATCACGCGCCCGGTCGGACGATCACCGCAATCACGATGATAAGCAGCAGAATCGTGGGGACTTCATTGATCCAGCGGCACGCGGTTTCGCTGAGCACGTACTCGCCCTGCAGGAACTTCTTGCGCGTCCACGACGCGAGGCCGTGATAGCCGAGCAGGATGAAGACAGCGCCGAGCTTGGCGTGCATCCACGGCATTTTCAGAAGCGTTGGATTCATCACCAGCATCGCCGTACCGGCGCCGAGGGCCACGACCATGGCCGGCGTCATGATCGCGCGCAGCAGGCGCCGCTCCATGACTTCGAGGGTGGCCGTCACGCCCGGCTCGCTGCGCTTCTGCACGTGGTACACGTACAGGCGGAAGATGTAAAACAGCCCGGCGTACCAGGCGATGACCGCGATAACGTGTAGCGCTTTGATCCAGAGGTAGCTGGTTCCGTTCACGAAGCCCCGTTTCTCCTTGGGAATTGCCGGCCGACGAAGAGGATAGCATCTCGCGACACAATGCGCATGGACCGCGGTCGAAACGGGGATCCGCGCCGTCGGTCCCCCTACATGCGGCGCGAGGTTCCAGCGTGCCCACGTTGGGCAGATCACCTACAGCCGCCCCTGGGCTGCGTCAAACGCCAGTCGACGACCAACGGGGACGTGTTCACTCAATGCATTGCGGCCGAGGGCAAAGCTACAGAACAAGCAGGTGGAGTACACTTTGAGAGCTTACGGCTGGCGTGGAGTGTTTGCATAGTCCGTTGGTTCGCGTTCTTCGCGTGAACAGACGGTAGCAGCTGCCGGCATTCAAAACCGGTAGTCGGCTGCCTTTCGGACCCTCTGCTTCGCCGCACGTATCGCCACGCTCAGATCGATCGGACCCACCGCGATCTCGGGAATGCGATCAATCGCGCCCACATAGAAATCACGCCACACGTCGATGATGTGACGCTCGGTCTCTACGTTACTGCCGCGAGACAAGGTATCGCGACCGAGTGACTTCTGCGTGGCGAGCTCCTTTTCGGCTGCGCGAGTCAGCTCGTCGAGTGCTGCCAGCACCACCGCGCGGGAGCCGTCGGCCAGCAGCAGGCCGGTGGTCAGCGCACAGGAGCCCACGTTTTCGAGCGACGCGGCGCTGACCATGTCGATACGATCGAGGTCGGTATGGTAGTGCTGGTCGGTGAAGTGCCAGAGCAAGACGGCCGGGATCTGCGCGTTCAGGAACGGCGTGTGGTCACTGCCGCCTTCGAACGGGTTCGCCTTCACCACCCAACCCGTCTGTGCTGCGCGATCGAGGCAGCGTTGACGCACGAAATCATTGAACCAGTGCGCGCGAATATCCTTCTCCGCCAGTGCGCGTCCACCCCATTCACTGTGCTTGTCCTCGCCACGCACCCACACCGCACTCGGATCCGGCATCTTCTCAATGAGGAACGTACCCCCGGTCTTTGCGGTGTTCTCGCCGACCATGTCGAGTGACATGCCCCACTTCACACCGATGCGGCGCGCGCTGTCTTCCTTGATGAACCGATCGGTGGAGCGGATCTCATCGCCCCACAGGAAGGTGACCGTGCGCTGCGGATTCGCGGTTCCGGCCTTGACCATCAGCGCCGCCACACGTGCCATCTCGGCTAGCGTCCCGACGCCGGTGGCATTGTCGTTGGCACCGGGCTCCTGCACATGTGCCGAATACACGAAGCGCTCGGCCGCCTTGGACGCGCCACGAATCTCGGCCACCAACGTACGCTCCGGTCGCTGCTCGAAGACGGTGCCCACCGTGACATGCACGCTCACTGGGCCGCGCGCGAGTGCCGACTTGAGCGCATCGCGCGAAGACCGCGACACGAACAAGAGCCAGCCCGGCATCAGCGTGTCGCGCGCGATACCGGTGAACTGAATCGACGTGACGTTCTTCGACTGCTGGTTGTACTCGGGGAGCTTCTGCGCGGCGAGCACGCCGGCCGCGCCCCCTTGCATTGCCTTCACGAAAATCGACCGCGCGTTCCCCTCGGCCAGCACAATCTTCCCTTTCACGTCGGTCGCGGAGAAATCCGCGTCGGCACCGGCGCCCACATCGACTACCGCCGCCGTGATACCCTCGGGCGCGGTGGAGGCGGAGTTGATCGCGATCATGTTCAGGTTGGCTGGCCACGACTGCAGCGCCGTCTGCTGGCCGATGATCGTGATCGAGGCGCCCTCGGGCGTCCAGGCCATGTCGCGCATGGGACGCGACTCGATGCGGTAGACGAGTCGGGCGGATGCGGGCGCGCGCGCTTCGTCGATGTAGCCGGCCACACGAAGCAGGGAGGCAACGGTATCGATGGCCAAATCGAATCCCCGATTGCCTGGCAACCGGAAGAAGCGCTGCACGTAGTCGACGGTCCTGAAGGCTCGTTTGCCGCTGATGGCGGCGGATACCGCACGAGTGATCGGCGCCATGGCGGGTGACATCGCCGCTGGTATCGTGGTGGCTCTCGTGGTGGGCTTCGACTGGGCTGCGACGACAGTGGTGGGTAACAGTCCCATGGAAAGCAACAGGGCAAGCACGGCGCCCGTACCAGCGGGCGGTGGAAAGCGGCGCGAATAGCTCATCCCCGGATGTTCGGTGAAAACCGACGTCCTGTCGAGTGCTACGTGGACGCGCTGATCACCAGGAAGCGTGTCCAGTTGGCGGGAACGTCTTCGATATGTCGGGCAATGATCTCGAGATGGTAGCGTTCTGCCGCCATCTCGCTGGCGACCGCGCCCACGGTGCGGTCGCCCAATTCGGCAACCATCCGGGCGGCACCGGCGGTGTCTTCGTGGGGAGCCGGATTAAGCCATCCATGCCGCGCAAAGAAGATGCGGCACTGCGCGAGCGCCACGGCATGACTGTGCACGTGGCGTAGTTCCGCCAGCGACGCGCCGTGGGGTGCGAGTAGGCACAGATGAATCGGGACGCGCAGTTCACTGCGCTCCACGACTTCGATACCGGCACCGCGTAGTGCATCGAGCGCGACGCTCACCGGACCGATAATCGCATTCTCCACCGGGATCACGCCGTACTCGGCGGCACCGCAGCGCACGCTGGCAATCGCCTCGGGGAAGGTGAGGCAGGGGACGGGGATCGCTCCGGTTGGCCATTGCTGGCGGATCGCGAGTTCACTGAACGCACCCAACTCCCCTTGAAACGCAACACGTGGAATCATGGGTTCAACATATTGACTTGGATCGCCCGCCACCGTAGCCTCCATGGTATGACGCGTCACCGCTCTATCCGCTATTGGTATTTTACACCGTCCCGCATGGGCCCCGGTGTATTTTGCGTGCGCGGCTGATGCGCTGACGCTCCAACACTGTGAGGCCCGTGCAATCGCACGGGCCTCGGTTGTTTCCGGGCTCGGCGACGCTCGGCGCCTCGTGAGGTTCCACTGCGCCCCATCACGAGAAGACTCCGATGATCATCGTTACCGTTTCTGGAATTTCCGCTGACGCGCTCTCCCGTCTCATTGAGCACGTCGAGGCTGCCGGTCTACGCACGCATGTGTCGCGTGGCGAGCAGCGTACGATTGTGGGTTGTATCGGCGATGAAGGCCTGCTCAGCGAGCACGGTCTCACCCAGCTCGAAGGCGTGGAGCGCGTGCTGCCGGTGCTTAAGCCGTACAAGCTGGCGTCGCGTGAGTTCTCGGTCGAGTCCACGGCCATTCGCCTGGGCGATGCAGCCGACACGGTGATCGGTGGACGCGATCTGGTTGTGATCGCTGGTCCCTGCTCAGTGGAGGGTCGCGACATGATGTACGCGACGGCGCACGCCGTGCAGCGCTCCGGCGCACGGATGCTGCGTGCGGGCGCCTTCAAGCCACGTTCGTCGCCGTACGCGTTTCAGGGCCTGGGTGAGGAAGGGCTTAGGATCCTGGCCGAAGTGCGCGCGGAAACGGGTATGCCCATCGTGACGGAAGTCATGGACACGCGACAAGTAGAGCTGGTCGCGAGCTACGCCGACGTGCTGCAGATCGGTGCACGCAACATGCAGAACTTCCCATTGCTCACTGAAGTGGGTCGTACGCAGCGCCCTGTGCTGTTGAAGCGCGGCTTGTCCGCCACGATCACCGAGCTACTGATGGCGGCCGAGTACATCATGGCGCAGGGCAATGGCGACGTGATTCTGTGCGAGCGCGGCATCCGCACCTTCGAAACGGCCACGCGCAATACACTCGACGTGGCGGCGATCCCGGTGCTCAAGCGTGAAACGCACTTGCCGGTCATGGTCGATCCGAGTCATGCTGGCGGTCACGCGCATTTGGTGGCTCCCCTGGCGATGGCCGCCGTCGCGGCCGGCGCCGACGGTTTGATCGTGGAGGTGCATCCGCATCCGGCCACGGCCAAGTCGGACGGCGAGCAGTCGCTGGAGCCGAGCGCGTTCGCGGCCATGATGCAACAAGTGCGTGCGGTGGCACTGGCGGTGGGACGCGAGCCGAGCTGGGAGGTTGAGCTGGCTGTGGTGTGAGGTCGCACTGCAACTACTACTGCAACTGCGTTCGCGCGAAGCTCGCGGAGAAGGCGAAGGCCCGCGAAGAACAGCCCCAAACCCTTGAAATGAAAAAGCGCGAAGGACTCGAGGTATGCTCGAGTTCCTTCGCGTCTCTTCGCGTTCTCCGCCCGAACGTTGTTGCTTTTGTTGTTGCTTTTGTTGTTGCTTCGATCTCAACCGATCGGCTTACGATCCGACGGCGGAAGCACGGCGCGGCCGATCGTGCCTTGGTCGCTGCCGAACCAGATAGTGCGGGTGTTTTTGTCGAATACCATGTGTCGTACTGTATTCGGAGCGGCTTGGCCGATGTTGGTGGGCGTCGTGAACGTGTTGGTGCGCGGATCAAAGCCGACCAGTCGGTTCGGCTGTCTACCCGTTTCCACGAACCACAGACGATCAGCATCGTCGACCGTCATGGCGTATGGGAGTGAGGTCGTGCCGCCGGGCATGGGCCAGTCCTTGACGGCACCGCTGACCGGATCGAGGCGACCCAGATAGCCGCGAGAATAGTCCACATACCAGACCGCGCCGTCGGTGGTGAGAGCGATGCGGCGTCCACGTGCGCGCTCGTCGGGCAACAGATACTCGCGCACGCGCATACTGGTCGGATCGATCGTGCCGATCTTGTTCACGCCGAACAGGTTGAACCACGGGCGGCCCTTCGCGTCAATCGAAATGCCGTACGGGCGTGCGCGTGGCGTGGTCATCTTCACGATCGTCACCGTGCCCGTCTTCTTTACGAGATGACCGACCATGTTGCTGTTCTGCAGCGTGAACCAAAGGTTGCCCCGCTGGTCGAAGGCGATGGTATGCGGATCCTTGGCGTCGGGATCGGGCATTGGGTAGCGCGTGATCGCGCCGGTCGTGCCGTCAATTTTGCCGATCATACCGTTGCGATTGCCGGTATACCACGCATCGCCGTCCTTGTCGACCGACACCGTGTGCGGAAACGTACCCGCGTCGATCTCGAGCTTGGTGAACGCACCGCTCTTCGGATCGAGGCGCGCCACGTAGTTACCCTCCTGACCCACGAACCACACGCGACCCTGCGCATCGAGCGATGGGTCGCGGGGACGGGTGGCGGCCCACGGCACGCTCCACTCGGTCACTGCCGTAGTGTCCGCCGCGCGCTGCTGGGCTCGAACCGTCGCGGGGGCAATGATTGCGCCGGCGATGGCGGTGACGAGCGCCAGGCCGAGCGATCGGCAGACCATTCGTGTGGTATCGCTGAATCGGACGTTCATGCGAGCTCTCCAGAGGCGGAAGCCGATCGTGGCAGCGACACACGAAAACACGCGCCGCTGGTCAGCTCTGTTGACGGATGCAGAGCAATATGTCCGCCGTGCGCGTGGGCGATAGCCTGCGCGATCGCGAGGCCGAGTCCGGCACCGCCGCTGCCGTGCCCGTTTTCGTCGCTAGCGAGTCGAGACGAGGCGCCGTGGACGAAGCGCTCGAACACCCGATCGCGCAAGGCGGACGGTACGCCGGACCCCTCGTCTTCTACGTCGATCTGTACGAGCTGATCAGTGACATCCACGCGCACGCGCACCGTGCTGGATGTCGGCGCATGCTTGAGTGCGTTGTCGAGCAGATTGAGCATGAGGCGGTGCAGCAGCACGCTGTCGCCATGCATGCGCAGACCATCGGTCGCGGCTGTTTCGTTGAGCTGTAGCGTCACTCCCCGCGATTCTGCCAGCGACCGCACGCTGCGGGCGGCCGTCGCCACCAGTTCGGCGATCGCGACCTCGCGATGCTCACCGATCGGACTGCCCGCATCAACGCGCGCCAGCAGGAAGAGATCATCCACGATGCGCGACAGACGCACCGACTCCTGCTGAATAACCTGCAATGCCTCGCGGTACTCCGCTTCATCGCGGGTGCTGCGACGCAACGTGACGTCGGCCTCGCCGCGGATGATTGCGATCGGTGTGCGCAATTCGTGCGAGGCATCAGCGACGAACTGGCGCTGCGTGCTAAACGCATCGCCCACACGCCCCAGCAATCCGTTCACGATGTGAGCGAGCCGACCAAGCTCGTCGTGCGGATTCACAACCTGCAAGCGATCGCTGAGATTGGCCGCAGTGATGCTGGCGGTGCGGGTCGTCATCGCGTCGAGCGGCGCGAGACTTCGGCGCGCCAGCGCGTAGCCGGTGATCACCGACGCCAGCAGCGCCAGCGGAATGGCCAGCAACAGCGTGTTCCGCACCGCTCGGAGCAGCAGCCGATCCGCTTCGAGCGAGTGCAGCACTGCGACCAACAACGGCGGCTCACCGGGATCCTGCGCCATCGGTGCCAGACGCGTAACGCCGGCGCGCCACTTGACGCCGCGCAGGCGAATCGTGCCGACGGCGACCTGGCGCTCATCGGCTACCTCGGCCGCGCGCGTTTGCACGACGTCGCGCAACAGCGTACGCACTTCGTCGGGGAGGAGCACCGCCTCGTCGATGGTGTTGATCGTCGTGCGCGACGGTCCGGGCTGTCGAGCCGCCATCAGCTGCGTGCCTTCGTCAGCAATGAAGACTTCGAGATCGCCCACCCGCAGTTCGCGCAACACGGCCTGTTCGGTTTCGCCACGCACCGCTTCGACATCGCCGCGGGCGTACGCCGCGGCGCGTTCGGCACGAATGGCACCAGCGACCACACGGGCCGACTCACGGACCGCAGCGTCGGTATGCAGTTGCAGCGTGGTCGTCAGCGTGGCCCAACCCGCCAATGCAAACGCCCCGAGGACGAGGGCAAGCACACTGGCGTTCCAGAGCGTGAGGCGCATCCGAATGGAGAGACGCATCACGCTGGTCGTCACGCTATCGGTCAGCCCAACAGTCGCGCCAGCGGTCGCGCCCGTGCGTTCGCCCGTGCTCACGTAGGGACGATGTCGGACAGCATGTAGCCGGCACCGCGACGGGTATGAATGAGCGGCGGCCACGGCGCGCGATCGACCTTGCCACGCAGGCGATTTACGTACACTTCGACGGCGTTGGTGAACGAATCGTGGTTGTCATCCCAGACGTGCGCGACGATGTCGGCACGCGATACGATGGTACCGACGCGGCGCGCGAGCAGTTCTAGCAGCGCGAACTCCTTGGCGGTCAACGCGATCGGGACACCGGCGCGCGACACCGCGTGCGACTGCAGGTCGATCTCGCAATCGCCCACGCGTACCTGCATAGCTTGCAGAGCTTCCGGTCTCCGCATCAGGGCCCGCAATCGGGCGAGCAACTCGCCGAAATCGAACGGTTTCGTGAGATAGTCGTCGGCTCCGTGATCGAGACCGGCGATGCGATCGGCGACGGCGTCGCGCGACGTGAGCATGAGCACGGGTGTGCGCACGTTGCGGGCGCGCAGCGTGGCCACGACGCCGAAACCGTCGATGCCGGGTAGCATGACGTCGAGGACGATTGCGTCGTATGTATTCACGACGGCTTGGATAATGGCGTCCGTGCCATTCTCGCACACATCCACGGCGTACGCCTCCTCGCGAAGTCCACGGGCGATCAGCCGCGCGAGGCGGGGATCATCTTCAACGACAAGCAAGCGCATGAGCACCGGGACGAATGGGAGGGACGGCGCAACGGCGAGTCCAACGGCAAGTCTAACGGCAGCGAGCGGTCGTTAATCCTGGTGAAAGGTGCCCACCTGTAGTCTGACGGTGTCTCATCGTTTCGCGCACCCAGGGGCGGGACCCGAAGCAAGCGAACGGTGGACAACGCGGCGTGCCCGAGGAGACTCGGGCACGTTGTGTTTTGGTGGGTAACGGCGCTATCCCTCGCTGAGACTGGAGGCAATCAGGTCGGTGATTCCTTCGGCCGTCGAATGGCCACTTTGGTACGGGCCTTTTCCTTGGGGCGGCGCCGAAACCAGCTGGCTACGAGGTAAAACTCGTCAAGGTCATGAGTCGGGATATCGGCGCCTGAGGGATCTGGTCCGGTGAACACTTTGGCGACGAGCTCGCGAAAGGCTGCGCGCTCCTCGGCGGTGATCGGAGCCGGCACTTCGGCGCGCACCGTGCCGCGTCGCACCAGATAGACCCATTCCTGCTCGTCGGGTCCCACCGCGTGATAGCGAAAGGTGAGACGATCCACGTTGGCGTGGAAGTGTTGCACCCGTTCGTGCAGCCAGCTCACTAATGCCAGTCGATCGCGGATCACGGCCGCTCGTTCGAAGGCGAGCTGTTCGGCCGCGTGGTGCATGGCCAACTCGAGAGTGCGTACCGGCGCGTCGCTCTGGCCGTCGAGAAAGGAGCGCACCGCCACCGCGGCGTCTCGATATGGCTGCGCGGCGCCTGCACCGATACATGGACCGGCACAGGTCCCGATCTCCTGGCGCAAACAGCCGGGCGCCCGCGTACGGCTCGCACCACGACGCGGCTGTGACGCGGGGTCGTCGTCGAACCAGAGCGTGCTGCCGCGACTGGCCGCGCTGCCGGTGATGCGTACCACGTCATCATGCACGCAGTCGCGCAGGCCGGTGCCTTCGGCCAGCGCTCGCACCGCGTCGCGGAGCTGGGCCACGCGACGGAACGGCCCGAACAGCGCAATCGCGCCCGGATCGTCGGAGCGGGCCACCACGCGCAGACCCGGAACACTCCCACCGGTGAGCGCCACGTAGGCGCGCGGCCATTCGTCCTGCACCATCATCGCGTTGAAGTGCGGGCGATGTTGCTTGATGAGCCGCAGCTCGCGGAGCAAGGCGCCGAACTCGGTGTTGGTGTACTCCCACTCGATCTGAAACGCATGACGCAGAATGCGCGCGCCCTTGTGGCGTCCCTTGGCGCGGAAGTACGACAGCAGTCGCGTGCGCAACAGGCGAGACTGCCCGACGTAGATCACCACACCGGTCGGCCCGAGCATGCGATACACGCCGGGTCGATTCTCGCATCCTTCACGCACCAACGCGCGCAGTTGTCTGCGATGCGCCGGTGGCGATTGCGGCGGTCGAGCGTGCAGGCGTACGGCGGGGTCCGGCATGCGATGAAAGCTACGGGGCGCGACGCCCGTTCAGCAACGCGCCCCCGTTGCTACGACGTAGCGGCGGGCCGTGCGAACGCGCTGTCGTACTCAAGCCCTTGGCGAAACGCGGCCGCTTGCGCGCGAATCTGCACCAGCTCCGACTCGGCGATGTTCTTCACGTGCACGAACATCATGCGCATGCGCGGATGATTGCCGAAGCGCGCCTGATGCGACGCCAGAAAGTCCCAGTACAGCACATTCACGGGACAGGCATCGGGACCGGTGCGCTGCTTCACGTCGTATCGACAGCCACCGCAATAGTTGCTCATGCGGTTGATGTACGCGCCCGACGCCACGTACGGTTTGGACGCGAGTGCGCCACCGTCACCCCAGGTGCCCATGCCGACCACGTTGGGGAGCTCGACCCACTCGTAGGCGTCGGTAAAGGCACTCCAGTACCAGCGCGCGAGCGCAGCCGGTTCGACGCCGAGTAGGGTGGCGATGTTGCACTGCACCATCAGGCGGGCGATGTGATGCACGCGTCCGTGATCGCGCACCTGCCGGATGGTATCGGCGAGGCAGCGCATCTCACAGGCCGCCGCCGTGCGCTGCGAGTCGTCGTAGGCTTCGCCATCAGGGGCCCAGAACCAGCGCGGCAGCTCGCGTGTGGCGTTGAGCGCGTTGGCGGTGCGCAGTCCGGGCATGAGGTGCCAATACATGCCGCGGATGTATTCGCGCCAGCCGAGGATCTGTCGGATAAAGCCTTCGGCCGACGCGATGGGGACGTGTCCGGCACGCCACGCGGCTTCGGCCTTTCGCACGCATTCGAGCGGATGCAACAGCCCGACGTTGAGAATCGACGAGAGTGTAGAGTGCAGCAGATCGGGGGCGCCGTGCACCAGGGCGTCCTCATAGGGGCCGAACTCGGGAAGCCGTTCGGCAACGAACCGATCGAGCCAAACCTTGGCGTCAACGCGGGTAACGGGGAGGGCGAAGCGGTCCACGCTGCCCCAGCGATTTCGCCACGTGCGCACGCGCGCCATCTGGGTGCGCGTAAGCTGGTCGGGCTCCACCCGCCACACGTCGGGTGCGGGGCGGCCCTTAGGCCATGGCTTCCGATTGTCGGCGTCGAAATTCCACTGGCCGCCCGAAGGCGTGCCGTCGGCTTCCATCAACACGCCGTGCTTCCGGCGCATTTCGCGATAGAAGAACTCCATTCGGTGCTCTTTGCGCCCGCGAGCCCAAGTGGCGAACTCCTCGCGGGTGGCCAGAAAGCCGCGGTCCTCGCGCAGCACCAGCGAGCGGGCATCGGCTTCGAGCAGCGTGCGGGCGCGATCGAGTTCGTCGACCATATCCTGCTCGCGGCCTTCGGTGGCCACGACCTTGCCGGTACGGAACTCAGCGGCGGCGGCCGCGATTCCTTCGGCGTAACTGGGCGCTTGGCGATACGCGACCCGGTACCCCGCGGCCTCGAGCGAGACGGCGAAGTGCTGCATGGAGGACAGCAGCAGGACCAGTTTCTGGCGGTGCCACGGGAGAGCGTTGCCCTTCGCGACCGATTCGAGGAAGAGGACGACGACGTCGTCGCGGGGAGCGCGCGGGATGTTGGCGACGGCGCGCGAACATTCCCAGGGGGCGACGAAGGCGAGGGTGGTCGGCATGCTTGCAAAACAGGGCGGAATGGGATCGGTGTTCCCTTCGTGAGAACGGAGCAACGGGCTGTGGGTTGTCGGCTCCCGAGGCTGGGGGCTGTTGGGCTCTCGGCTATCTGCCATGGGCCGTCGGCCGTGGGCCGTGGGTGACCGCTGTTATCAGACTTCTGGTGCTAACTCACGGCCCACGGCCCACGGCCATGGCCGTCAGCGGTCAGTCCAACAGCCCCCAGCCTCGGGAGCCGACAGCCCACAGCAAGAGCCCAGCGCCCAGCTTGCCCCTCCCACAGCGCTCAGTCCGTTTGGTCCATATCGACCTGTCCACTCATCGCCTTCGATACATGCGACCAGCTCATCCCGACCGCCAACAGCACGGCGGTGCAGAGCAGCACGACGTACGAAATGCCGCGAGCCGATCCCGCGCTCACGATGCCGAAGTCGAGCAGGATCCACACCAGTGCCCCCGAGATCGCGATCACGAGGGCGGCTCCACCTATTCCGATCGAGCGACGGGTGGCGTTGAGAAACACTCCCCATCCGCCGAGCAGTATGATTCCCACCAGAACTTTCACCGATACAGGACCAATGCTGCTGGTGTGTCCTAATAGTGGCGCTATTGCCCAGTGATAGAACGAGTATCCCTCGGGGTTGTAGGTGCCGAACACCAGCACGAGTGCGGCGATCAATCGTGCGGCGATGCCGGCGGGACCGGGTCCGTTAGCCATGTGCGGGGCGGGGAAAGAGACGCCTGAAAAGAGCACCGGCGCACCAGGCGGCGGTGATGAGGACGAGCAAAAACTTGATCGTGGCCGCCACTCCGGCGACCAGTGCCAGCGACGCCGATGCGCCTGTCACCAGCATGCGCCAGAGCAGCGCGTTCTCGAGCGCATCAAGCGGAATGCACACCAGCACCGCGGAGGCCAACCGTGCACCAACGCGCTGGACGTTCGACCCGTCGTCGAACCGCAGCAGCTGCACGAGGCTGCGGAGCATGAACGGATAGACCAGCAGGAACGCCACATCCACCCCAAGACTGACGAACGCGCTGTCGGTGACGCCCAGACTGCGCCAGACGCCCAGCATCTCGGCGGCGCGGACCCGCGTAAACGCCAGCTCGAAGCCGACGATCCCCCAGGGGGTGTCCGGCGACGTGAGTGCGCCGTCGATCAAGCGCAGCTGCACCATGAGCACCAGTGACAGCGTCGCCAGGAAGAACCAGCCGAATAACCGCATCGCACCAGAGTAGTGTGCGGACGTCGCGGGCGGAACGGCGCCGTGGTATCTCTCCTGTATGCGACCGGATGCGTTCCTCACGAGTGACGCCCTGCTGGGCGTGGCGATCGGCCTCGGTCTCGCGGCGGCCGCGGGGTTTCGGGTGTTTGTGCCGTTATTGGCGGCCGCGATTGCCGCCAAGACCGGAGTGCTGGAGCTCTCACCCGGGTTCGCTTGGCTGGCCACCACGCCGGCCCTCGCGGCTCTCGCCATCGCCACGCTGCTGGAGATCGGCGCGTATGCGGTACCCTGGATCGATCAGCTGCTCGACGTGGTCGCGACACCGACGGCGCTGCTCGCCGGCATGATTGCGGCGGCGTCGGTCGTGGTGGATGTGCCGCCGCTCGTGAAGTGGAGTGTGGTGCTGATTGCCGGTGGTGCGGCTGGCATTACACAGGGCGCTTCAGTCCTCACCCGCTTCAAGTCGACGACGCTCACCGGTGGTGTGGGCAATCCGGTGGTCTCCACCATGGAACTGATCGGCGCGGTGGTCACCAGCGTCCTCGCCATCTTCCTGCCGCTGGTCGCGTTGCTGGCCGTGGTGCTGATGCTCGTGCTGGTGACGCGAAAGGTGGGACGCTTGGCCTTCGGCCGCCGCGCGGCCCGCGCGATCACCCCGCCCAGCGGACCACCGGGCTCGGGGCCCCCGCGCATTCCCCGCGGTGGCCGGTAGCACCGCTCGCGCGCTACCTCACATGCAACGTCGACGAGAATCCTTCGCGCTGCAGCGCCGAGACCACCCGAGCTCGGAGCGCCGTCGCGTCCGCAACCTCGGCGCGACTGGCTGAGAGTGCACTGAGGAACGTGCGCGCGAACTGCATGTGCTCACTGCAGGCCGCGCATCGCTCCACATGCGCCGTCACTTCGGCCAGGCGAACAGCATCGAGTTCTCCGTCGAGATAGTCCCACAACCGCTGCACCGCGGTGCGGCAGTCAATCGGCTCGCTTTCGGCTCGTGTCATGGTGTTCATTGTTCGGGGCGGGGTGACGTGATGGAGACCGACTCGCGCGAGGGCCTCGTGGTGCCTGCTGCACCGGTGAATCCGAGATCGCGCGCATACTCGAACAGCTGTTCCTGCAATAGGCGCCGAGCACGAAACAGCCGTGATCGAATGGTGCCTACGGGAACTGCCGCGACCTGCGCCGCTTCTTCATAGGACATTCCCTCCACATCCACCAGCGTTACCGCCAGACGATACGGCGCGGCGAGTTGCTCGATTGCGTCGCGAATGGCCGGGCCGACGTCGATGCTGCATACGTAGGCATCGAGCCCCGAGCGCTGCGCGGCCACATGGCCCATCACCGCGCCCAGCGTTTCAAGCTCGGCGTCATCACCATCGCTGGAGAGCACCATGCGCTGCTCGCGCTCCTGAATGCGAAGGAAGGCGTGATGACAAATGGTGAACAGCCACCGACGTACGTCGGCACCTTGCTGAAATGACGCGTAGCCGCGATACGCGCGCAGGAATGTCTCCTGCACAAGATCATCCGCCGCGCTCTCACTGCGGGTGAGCGACCAGGCGAAACGCGCGACGTCAGGGAGGCAGGTCAGCGCGCCGTTCTCGAATTGTGCGTCGCGATCGCTCATGGAATCCAAGATGTCGACCGGCGCGACCGGCGTATCGGCAAACGTTTGCGAGCAGCGGCGTCGATCATCTGTTCGGTGCCCACGCCAACATACCCCACCCTGCCTACGCCGTCTAACGGCTGTTCCTCCGCGTAGGCGAGCTGCCGTTCGACGATTGGGGTGAGTTCCATGCTGTAGCTAGCCGCATGCGAAGTGAAGAGTTCCCGGGAACTGACAAGTGCCGTTGCGTCTACGTCTGGCCATGACCAACTCCCGGCGTCACCATCCTATCGCTCGCATCACGCATTGGGTCAGTGCACTCGCCCTGACCGTGATGGCGGCCTCCGGCATGCGGATCTTCAACGCGGCGCCGTTCTTCGCCCGCAAAGGCGATGCCCCGTTCGCCTGGTGGCCATGGGAGGGCACGCCGATTCCTGTCGTCCTCACGCTGGGCGGCTGGTTGGGCGGAGCGCGCCACTGGCACTTCGCCATGATGTGGTTGCTCGTCGCCAACGCGCTGGTGTATCTCGTGCATCTCTTCCGGCATGGACGGTGGCGCACGATCGTACCGCGGGTGAACGCCTGGCGCGACGCGATCGAGATGGTGCGCTTCTATCTGTATATCCGGAAAGACCATCCGGTGCAGGGCAAGCACAATGCGCTGCAGCAGTACGCCTACACCAGCATGTTGGTGATCGGTGCCGTGATGGTGACCAGCGGCATCGCGATCTGGAAACCGGTGTCGTTGTCGTGGCTCACCGCGCTCTACGGCGGCTACGCGCTCGCCCGGTGGTGGCACTTCGCAGCCATGCTCGCGCTCGCGCTATTGGTACTGGTGCACGTCATCATGGTGTTTACCGTCGACCCGTATGCGCTGCGCGCCATGACGACCGGTCGGTACGACGAGGATCGCTGGTCACCGGAAGCGCGCAACGCGCGACCGCTGTCGAATGTGCTGCCGAGGAGCAAGAAGCCATGACTGGCCCACAGGATCGTCGCATGTTTCTTCGGTTGCTCAGCCTCGGCATCTCCGCGCCGCTACTGGCGGCGTGCAACGCGCAAGGGACCCCCGGCATGCTCAAGCTGCTCGACCTGGTTGGGACCAAGAACGAGAAGCTCGAGCGATGGTTGCTGAGCCGCGCCGGCAACGACCGCGTGAAGTCGGGCGTGCGTGTGGCCGGGGAGCGATTCCCGAGCTATTTCATTTCCCCCAGCGTGCCCACGTGGGACCCGGCGGTGTCGGGGGCGTGGCAGCTGGTGGTCGATGGTGCGGTGCGTACTCCGCTCCGACTCGACGCCGCGCAGCTTCAGCGCCTGGCCACGCGTACGCAGCGGGTGAATCACTACTGCGTGGAGGGATGGACCGCCGCCGTGGAATTCCAGGGCGTGCCCATGTCCACCCTGGCGCGCTTGGCCCAGCCCACCGCTGATGCGGGTTTTGTCGACTTTTCGTCGTTCGACAAGGGATACCACGAAAGCTGGGACATCGAGAGCACGATGCATCCGCAAACGATGGTGGCCATCGCGAAAGACGGGACGCTGCTGTCACCGCGGTACGGTGCGCCGGCGCGGGTGCACTCTCCCGTGAAACTCGGCTACAAGAACACGAAGTATCTCACGCGCATCACGTTCATGCCGACCGCGAACGGCGGGTACTGGAGCGATCTCGGCTACGAGTGGTACGGCGGTACCTGATCACCGCACCGGCGTAATCACGATGTTGCGATACTCGACGGTGGTGTGATCGCCCTGCAGGTAGATCGGGCCGGGCGCGCCCTCATCGCTGTCGAGTGCGCCGCCGGTGATGCCGGGAATGATCTGGTCCGCGACTACGGTTTTGCCGTTCAACACCACCGTCACACGACGACCGATGAGCGTGATGTCGTACGTATTCCACACGCCAGGCCCGTTGGCCGCATTCTCGTTCGGCACGAGAAATCCGTACACACCACCGATGTGCGTCGAGTTCAGTTCAGCGTCGCTGACGTCCTCCACCTGCACCTCGTGACGACCACGCAAATAGACACCACTGTTCCCGTTCTTCGGATAGCGGAACTCGAGGTGCAACCTGAAATCGGTATATTTCGTATCGGTCATCATGTTGGCGCCAGGCTTGGTGTTGGTGAGAATCGCGCTCACCACCTTCCAGTTATTCGTGCCGCCGAACGATGTCCAGCCAGTGAGATCCGTTCCGTTGAAGAGCGTGACCGGCGCGCCCCACACAGCAGGCGCCGTGCGACGCAACGCCGGTGCGCGCCTGGCCGTAAACGCCTCGCGTTGCCCGCCAGACGTCACGATCGTGCCAGTGAGTCGGTCGTTGGCAACCGTCGCTTCAAGCGTCATGTCATTGTTCGCCGCATCCCACTGTGGCGGGATGGCGAAGCGCATGGTGTTCGCCGCATACGTGATTTTGGCGATGGGACGGGCACTGCCGCCGCCCGCCACGAAGCGACCCACCAGCGTGCGATTGCCAGACAACGACACTTCCACCCACGAGGGATACGGACCGTTCGCGCCCTGCACCGTGAGGTCCCATCGTCCGATCACGGGAGCGTTGGCTTGGGCGGCGGCGGTTGTGGTCGTGCTCACCACGAGCGCGGCAACGACGGCATACGAGACACGTAGGGTGCTGCTGTCCATCATGTCGATCCTTGAAGTGTTTTAGGGAGCGTGTCTGCGGCGCGATGGATGGCCGCGCGAATGCGTGGATAGGTGCCGCACCGACAGAGATTCGCCTGCATGGCGCGATCGATATCGGCGTCTGACGGCGATGCGTTCGCTTGCAGCAGCGCTACGGCCGACATCACTTGTCCCGACTGACAGTACCCGCACTGCGGCACGTCAAGCGCGGCCCAGCTCCCTTGCACGGCCTCGGCCACCGGTCCGCTGATGCCTTCGATCGTGGTAATCGCCTTGCCGCTCGCGGCCGACACTGGCGTGACACACGACGGCACGGGTGCCCCATCGATATGCACCATGCAGGCGCCGCACACGGCCATTCCGCAACCGAACTTGGTACCGGGCAACCCCAGCGACTGGCGCAATACCCACAGCAACGGAGTGTCAGCATCGACCGTCACCGTAGCGGACGTTCCGTTTACGAGCAGCGAAATGGGATTCATCATGATGCAGCCTCGACCGGCATGCGCAGTGGCAGGGAGCGCAAGCGCGTGCCGGTCAGCGTGAACAGGGCGTTCGCCACGGCTGGCGCGATCGGTGGCAACCCCGGCTCGCCGATCCCCGACGGTACGTCGAGACTCGGCACGATATGCACTTCAATCACCGGGCACTCGTCGATGCGCAATAGACGATAGTCGTGAAAGTTCGACTGGCGCGGCATGCCACCGTCCACCACGAGTTCGCCATTCAGGGCAGCCGAGAGTCCGTCGATGATGCCGCTCTCGAGCTGCTGCGCAATGATGTTGGGATTTACCGGCAGTCCGCAGTCCACCGCGGCGACCACGCGATGCACGCGAATGCGTCCGTTGGCGGCTACCGATACCTCGGCCACTTCGGCCACGATCGAGCCGAAGCCCGCATGCAGGGCGATGCCGCGCGCGCGCGGGCGGCCGTCGGCGGCATTGTCCATCGGTTCTCCCCATCCGCTCTTGGCAACGGCGAGTTGCAGCACGCGTAACGCGCGTGGGTGCGATTGTAGCAGCGCCGCGCGATACGCCGCAGGATCCTGCTTGGCGGAGGCAGCGAGTTCGTCGATGAAACTCTCGACAAAGAACGCCTGATGCGAATGCCCGACACTGCGCCACGAGCCCACGGGAATCGCACTCTCGGTCTCACTGTGCGACGCATGCAGGGCCGGAAACGCGTAGGGTTGATCCCACGTCCCCTCCGACGAGGTACGATCGGGCCCCCACTGCGTGAGCAAAAACCCTACGCGCTTACTGTACGCTTTGAACGGCGCTTGTCCCGCTGAATGGGCCACGAATGCTGTGACCCGTCCCTCCGCGTCGAGCGCAGCACGGAGTCGCGAGACCGTGGCGGGACGATAGAAGTCGTGTCGCATGTCGTCTTCGCGAGACCAGATCAATTGCACTGGTACATCGGGAACGGACTTTGCGAGCGCGGCCGCGATCGCGGCCGCTTGCGCGATATAGTCCACCTCGAGTCGTCGACCGAAGCCGCCACCGAGAATGTGTTGATGCACCGTGACCTGCTCGTCGTCGAGACCGAGCACGTGCGCCACGGCAGCACGCGCATAGCCCGGCACCTGTGTTCCGGTCCACAGTTCGGCATGACCGTTCGACAGCCGCACGGTGGCGTTCATCGGCTCCATCGTGGCGTGCGCCAGGAACGGCGCTTCGTACGTGGCGTCAAGCGTACGAGTGGATGACGCGAGCGCGTCCTTCGCGCCACCGTAGAAGCGGATCGGTATGCCGTCGTCGTTACGTACGGTGTGGCGAATGTCCTGCATCACGGTGACCGTCGACACCGCGATTGTGCCGCCGGGAGCGTTTGCTGCGGCCACGGCTGCCGATTCGGTCGCGGCCAACGCACTCACCGCCTTGCGCGCCTGCCACCACGACTCGGCCACGACCGCCAGCGCCGGCGGGTCGCCGTACGTGCTACCGGGAAGCGACATCACGGCGCGCACGCCGGGCATGGTGCGACCCTGCTGCATCTGCGCCGCGGATACCGACGGCGCAGTGGAGGTACCAAAGGGGCTCATCACGACTGCCGCGTACAGCATGTTGGGCAGCGAGACATCGATACCGAACGTCGCAGTGCCGTTCGATTTCGCGGCGGAATCGAGACGCGGCATCGGCGTGCCGAGCAGTGTGAAGTCAGCGGCGGCCTTAAGCGTGATCATCGTGGGGCGATGCAGCACCGCGAGCGACGCGACTTCCCCGAAGCGCAGCCGACGACCGTCGCTGCTGATGATGGCGCCCTGTTCGGCACGACAGGTCGACTCCGCCACGCCCCACGTCGCGGCCGCCGCGGCAATGAGGGACATGCGCGCCGAGGCACCCGCTTCACGCATGGGCATCCAGCAGTCGCGGACGCTCGACGACCCACCGGTCATCATGACGCCGAGCTCGCGAGCGGTCTTGGCCATGATCCAGCGAATACCGCGCACCAATGTACCGTCGGCTTCAGGAGCGAACGGCAGACCCTCCACTAGCGCCGAGACATTGCCGTAGATCTTGTCGATCGGACTGTGCACCACGCGCACTCGGGCCCAGTCGCACGCAAGTTCCTCAGCCATGAGCATCGCCAACGCGGTGTGAGTGCCCTGACCCATCTCAGCCTTGGGGAGCACCACGGTGATGGTATCATCGGGGGCGATGGTGAGCCAGCCATTGAGTGCGACAGTCTTACCGTCGGTGTCGGGGAGCGTGCGTCCGACCAGCCGCTGGCGAGGCGGAAGCAGCGCCCACCCCAGGAACAGGGCTCCGCCCGTGCCCAGTCCGGCCAGCAGAAAGGTGCGGCGTTTCATATTCTCATCGGCTCCGCGTCATATTGTTCTGAAGATGCGGCACGAACCCCTCGCCGACTACTCCCCGCCTTCCTACGCCCGATCGTTCATGTCTCACGTGACCCGCACTCTCTTGGCTCTGACCACGATCGGTTGCCTGGCCTGCGGTGAGAAGCCCGCCAAGGTCGCCCGGGCGCAAACGCTCGGACCGGAAGACATGCAGCTCGTGTCGTCGGACAAGAGTTTTGCCTTGGAGTTGATCGGCGATTCCGTACATGTGTACATGCCGGGTAGCCGGGTCAGCGTGCCGTCCACATACATCGAGAACATGAAGTACGCCGAGGGGCGACTGCGGTTCGACATCCGCGGACTCGGCGTGCGGATCTTCGAGGTGGGTGATGGCACCGAGCAGGGTGCCGCCATCAGCCAGCAGGAAGCGCTGATGTTCATGTCCGGCGTGACGCGCAATCAGGCCAAGCAGGAGAACGCGGGGAGGTAAGGAGTCCGCGCGGTCATTACGAACTGCAACTCAACATCGAACACCCCGCCTTCACCCGCGCCCACTCCGGCCGTCGCGCGGCAAAGTGCGCGTACTCCGGCTGCTCGTCGTATGGGCGGCGCATGACTTCCAGCAATGTGTGCACGAGTGACGTGTCGCCGTCGGTGGCGGCGTCGATCGCCTGCTGTGCGAGATAGTTGCGCAGCACGTAGCGCGGGTTTACGCCGTGCATCGCGGCACGTCGCTCGTGTGCGCTTCGACCGTGCTGCTGCACCAATTCGTGCCAGCGACGTAACCACGCGTTGAGTGCCTCGGTCTTGGCAGCGCGCTTTGCGTCGTCGTAGAAGACATCTCCCAACACACTGATGGGACTCTTCGCAGGCAGCATATCGCCGATGTCGCCGAGGGCACGGAAGAAGAGCGTGTAGTCCACCTCGGCCTCGTACAACAGCGCGAATCCCTCGCGTACCAGCAGCAGCTCGGTGTCGCCACGCGTAACGAAGCCGAACTTGGCGGCGTTCATTGCGTCGTACTCGGTCAGGTACACCTCGCCGAATCGCTCGAGTGCGCTTTGCAGGGCGTCGGCAGAATCGAACAGCGGTGCGATGGCTTCGGCGAGTCGCACGAGATTCCACTGCGCGATCGCCGGCTGTTGTCCGAAGCGATAGCGTCGATTGCCGGCGTCGGTGGTGTTCGGCGTCCACGTGGGATCAAAGTTGTCGAGCCATCCGTACGGACCGTAGTCGATGGTGAGCCCCAGAATCGACATGTTGTCGGTGTTCATCACGCCATGCACGAAACCCACCCGCATCCAGTGCACGATCATGTGCGCGGTACGCACGGCCACTTCGGCAAACCAGGCGACGCGGCGTTCGGTGGTGTCGGCAATACCGGCCAGCGCTGGGAAGTCGCGGGCAATCGTGAAATCGACGAGCTGTGCCAGCAGAGCGAGGTCGTCACGCGCCGCGAGAATTTCGAAGTTGCCGAAGCGAATAAACGAGGGCGCCACGCGACAGACCACTGCGCCCGGTTCCGGCGCCGCGTTGCCGTCGTAGAACATGTCTCGCACCACGCTGTCACCGGTGGTCACGAGCGAGAGGGCGCGGGTGGTCGGCACGCCGAGGTGATGCATCGCTTCGCTGCAGAGGAACTCGCGAATCGACGAGCGCAGCACGGCGCGGCCATCGGCGGTACGCGAGTACGGTGTGGGACCGGCGCCCTTGAGCTGCAGTTCCCACCGCTCGCCGACGGCGTTCACCACTTCCCCCAGTGACATCGCCCGCCCGTCGCCCAGTTGCCCGGCCCAATTGCCGAACTGATGACCGCCGTAGCAGGCGGCGTACGGGGCCATTCCGGGGAGGAGCTCGTTCCCCCCGAATACCCGAGCGAAAGTCGGCGATTGCACGTCGTGCTCGGCGAGGCCCACCATCGCCGACACCTCGTGTGCGTGGGCCCGCAGGCGGGGATCGGACACGGGGGTCGGGGCGACCGCGCTCCAGGCGGCGCCGGTTACCTGCCGACGCCGATTCGACCGGTCCGGGTCTCCCGGCAGTTCGTTCACGAAGCGATTGTCGAAGCGGAGAGTCTGCACCTGCGTAAGATAGGGAAACGCGCGGGTTCCTGGCACTCGGATGGTGGGCACTCCGGGCGCCGATTCTGCGTATATCCTGTACTTATGTCTGACTACATCAAGCCTCCTGCAGACGAGCTGGCTCGGGCGCTTACGCGCGAGCAGTTCAACGTGACCCAGCAGTCGGGAACCGAGCCGCCCTTTCGCAATGAATTCTGGGATCACCACGAAGACGGCATCTACGTCGATATCGTCAGTGGTGAGCCGTTGTTTTCGTCGCTCGACAAGTTCGACTCCGGCTGCGGCTGGCCGAGCTTTACCAAGCCGGTGGCGCCGCAGGTGCTGGAGAAGGAAGACCGCACACACGGCATGCGTCGCGTGGAAGTGCGGTCAAAAAATGCCGACTCGCACCTCGGGCATGTATTTCCTGACGGGCCCAGCGACGCCGGTGGGCTCCGCTACTGCATCAACTCAGCGTCATTGCGCTTCATTCCGCTCGAGCAGCTCGAAGCGGAAGGGTATGGCGAGTTCCGCCGGTTGTTCGCGTGAGTGCGAAAGAGACCGAGGTCGCGATTCTGGCCGGTGGATGCTTCTGGGGCGTGGAAGAAATTCTGCGCGTCCTGCCCGGCGTGCTCGACACCGATGTGGGCTACACCGGCGGCTGGCTCGAGCACCCGGTGTACGACGACACACATGACAGCGCGTCGGGGCACGCCGAAGCGGTGCGCATCGTGTTCGATCCCACGGTGCTGAGCTTTGAATCGCTGATCGAAAACTGGTTCTTCCGACTGCACGATCCGACCACGTTGAACCGACAGGGCAACGACGTGGGCACGCAGTATCGCTCGGCGATCTTCTACACCACGCCGCAGCAACGAGACACCGCGGAGCTGGTGAAGGCGCGGGTGGCACAGTCGGGGTTTTGGAAGCGGCCGATCACGACCGAGATTACGCCGGAGGCTACGTGGTGGACGGCCGAAGGCGAGCATCAGGATTTCCTGCAGAAGAATCCGTACGGGTACAACTGCCATTACATGCGCTAAGCGCTACGCGCGAGCAGCAACCGCTGGAACACGGAAGGAGCGGATTGCGCGGAAAAGCACAGATAAACAACAGGGTGCCGTTTGCTTATCCGTGCAGTTCTGTGTTATTCACCGGCTCCGTGTGCCAGCTGTCTGTTTTAGTGTACGCGTCACCGGCTGGGCATGGACGGCACGGAACGGACTCGCCACATTAGCCCACCTTCGATCGATTGGGCAACCGCTGCGATGTTCGTGGCTAGCGAGGCAACAGGACCGATGACTCCAGATACTCCCCGTCTCAGCGACCTCCGGCTTGATGATCACGCGTCGCCGCGGCGACTTGCCCGCTGGATCGCGCTGTTGGGCGTCACCGATGCGCCTATTCCACGCGAGAACGTGCGATTCTCGCTGGCGTTCTTCGAGCGCACCATGCGCGGGCTGCCGGTGGGGCACGCCATGGGATTCCTGAAAGCGATGGATCTCTCGAAACCCGTGTCGGGCTATCCGATTCGCATCGGCGCGAAGGTCATCGCCTTTCGCTTTCCCTCCGAAGCGGAGTTCAAGTTGTTCTATACGCTCTCCGGTGGCTCGCCGTATGAGAGCGGCATCCTGCCCGACGGCCGGCAGTGCGTCCAGTTCCGCGCTCGCGCCACCGGGGAGGCGTTGCACAGCTATACCACCGGCGCCACAGACCACTGGTCGCGCTACGACGCACTGCCGCCGGGCAGCGCCTGGCATCGTCAGACCTCGGTATCGCCGCAGCTAGGCGAGATCGGCTTTCTGGTTCGAGGCGGCGGGCCACAGCTGCTGATTCCCAACGCGTGGTCAATGCTGGACGTCATCGTGCCCGGCACGCGCTGAAGACGGGAGACAGCGTTTATCGCACGCTTCACGTTAGCCCGATAGTTCGCTTGTCCGTTCCCCTTCACCCGCTGATTCTCTTCATGTCCAGGACATCACGCCCAGGCGCCGCTTCGCTGGCGGCGCTTACGCTCCTGTGTGCACCGGTCGTCGCCCGCGCCCAGAACGCGATGACGGCTACGTCCGCTGCCACGTCCGCTGCCACGTCCGCTGCCACGTCCGCTGCCACGTCCGCTGCCACGTCCGCTGCCACGTCCGCTGCCACGCCCGTAGCGAAGGAATTCGACAGGCTGCACTTCCGATCGATCGGACCGGCTACGATGTCAGGTCGCATCTCCGATCTCGCCATCTACGAGGCGAATCCAGCCATCTGGTACGTCGGTTCGGCCCACGGCGGCGTGTGGAAGACCACCAGCAACGGCGCGATCTTCACGCCGCTGTTTCAGGATCAGGGACTGATCGCGATCGGAGATGTGGCCGTGTCGCAGAGCAACCCCGATCTGGTGTGGGTGGGCACCGGCGAGTCGAACAATCGCCAGAGCACGTCGTGGGGTGGCGGCATCTACAAGTCGACCGACGGTGGAAAGACGTTCGCGATGATGGGACTGCCGCAGTCCAAGCACATCAATCGCATCGTCATGCATCCCACCAACAACGACGTGGTGCTGGTGGCGGCGACGGGGCCGCTGTTCGGTCCAGGCGGCGAGCGTGGTGTGTACAAGACCACCGACGGCGGCAAGAGCTGGAAGCAGGTGCTCACGGTGGACGGCGAAACGGGTGCGAACGAACTCGTGATGTCGGCGACCGATCCGAACATCATGTTCGCCTCCACCTATCAGCGTCGTCGCACGGCCTGCTGCATGAACGGCGGTGGCCCCGGCAGTGCACTGTGGAAGTCGACGGATGGTGGCGAGACGTGGGCCAAAGTGACCGGTACGGGCTTTCCAACCGGACCGCTGGGGCGTATCGCGGTGGACGTATTCCGTCAAAGTGCGAACATCGTGTACGCCACGGTGGAAGGCCCGGCGCCAAGTGCGCAGCGGGCGGCGGCTGCCACGGAGAACATGGAAGGGACACCGGCAGTTCCGGCGGCGCGCGGTGTGGTGGCCGGCGTGTCGGGGCTGTACAAGTCGACCGATGGCGGCGCGACGTGGACCAAGCAGAGCAACACCAATGCGCGTCCGATGTATTTCAGTCAACTGCGCATCGATCCGGTGAATCCGGAGCGGATCTACATGGGCGGTGTGGGCCTGCATCTCTCGGTGGATGGCGGACGCACGTTCGAAACCGATGCGGCGCTGGTGACGCACGACGACGTACACGGTATCTGGATCAATCCGAAGAATCCCGATCATGTGATCATCGGCAACGACGGTGGTCTGGCCACGTCGTACGACATGAGCCGCACATGGCAGTTCATCGAGAACGTGCCCGTGGGTTTGTTCTACCACGTGGGCTTCGACATGGAGACGCCGTACAACGTGTGCGGCGGCATGCAGGACAATTACAACTGGTGTGGACCCAGCGCGTCGCGCATGAACCGCGGCATCTTCAACTACGACTGGTTCCAGATTCTTGGTGGTGACGGCTTTGTGGCTATTCCCGACCTGCGTGACTCGCGCATCGTGTACACCGAGTCGCAGGACGGCAACATGGTCCGTCGCAATAAGATCACCGGGGAGTCGAAGTCGATCCGCCCCACCACGCAGAACGTGGTGAATGCCACGGCGGGAGAGGCGTATCGCTTCCATTGGGACACGCCGCTCATGCTTTCACCGAACGATCCTGGTGTGCTGCTGGCGGCGGCCAATCGCGTGTTCCGCAGCACCGACCGCGGTGATTCGTGGACGGCGATCAGCCCCGACCTCACCAAGAACGAGAAGCGCGACAGCATCGTGACCATGGGCCTCAAGGGCAGCGACATTGCGATCTCACGCCACGACGGCATCTCGCAATGGCCCACCATCGTGGCGCTGGCGGAGTCGCCGAAGCAGAAGGGCGTGTACTACACCGGCACCGACGACGGTACGGTGAGCATGTCGAAGGACAACGGGGCCACGTGGCAGAATATCACGAAGAACCTGCCGGGCTTTCCGGCTGGTCATGCCGTCGTGTCGGAAGTGGTTCCGTCGCGCTTCGAGTCGGGCACGGTGTACGTCACGGTCGACAATCACCGCCTGAATGACTACGAGCCATACATCTGGGTGAGCACCGACTTCGGCGCGACGTTCAAGGCGCTTGCGGCCACGCTCAAGGGAGAAGTGGTGCGCACGCTTACCGAGGACACGCGCAATCCCGACGTGCTCTACATCGGTACCGAAACGGGGATCTTCCTCACGCTCGATCGCGGCAAGTCGTGGAAGCGCTTGAAGGCGAATTTCCCGACGGTGCGTGTGGACGAACTCACGATTCATCCGCGTGACAACGCGCTACTGGTAGCCACGCACGGTCGCGCGCTCTGGATCCTCGATCACCTCGAGCCGATCCAGGAGTTCAACGCGACACAGAAGGCCGACGCCACGCTGTTTACGCCAGGTCTATCGCTGCAGTGGAAAGCCAAGGACGACCGCAATGACGAATTCTGGGGACATCAGTTCTTCACCGGTGAGAACCCGCCCACGGAAACGGTGTTGCAGCTGCACCTCAAGAAGACGGTCCCGACCCCGATGTTGCGCATCAGTGATGCCAGCGGCGTGGTGGTGCGCGAATTGGCCGTTCCGGCGGCGAAGAACGTGGCCGGCATCCAGACGGTGTGCTGGGATCAGCGCGTGGAGCCGATCGGTGACGCGATACCGTCTGGCGGTGCCCCGTCTGGCGGTGCCCCGGCTGGCGGTGCCCCGGCTGGCGGTGCCCTGTCTGGCGGTGCCCCGGCTGGCGGTGCCCCGGGCGGCGGCGTCCCGGGCGGTGGTGGCATCGGCGGTGGGTTGCGTGGCCCGATCGCCGGCATGCCGACGCCGTTACCGACGATCGGCTATCTGCCGGAGAACCCGTGCGCGGCCGCCGGCGCGGTGGGCGGCGCTGGCGGTGGTGGGTTTGGTCGAGGCGGTGGCAGCACCACTCAGGGTCCGCTGGTGCTGCCGGGCACGTACGCGGTGGCGCTGGTGGTCGACGGCCGGCCGGTGGAATCGAAGACGCTCACCATCGTGATGGACCCGCTGGTGCAGCTCACGCAGGCGCAGCGCGTAGCCTACAACATGCTGGCCACCGAGCTGCATACGGCTCAACAGGCCGGAGCGGCGGCGGCGGCTCCCATGACCATCCTGCTTGCCGACGTACGGAAGGTGGCGGCCAAGATGGATTCCACGCCTACTCTCGCCGACAGCGTGAAGACCCAGTTCGCGGCTTTCCGCAAAGACTTCGACGCGGTGCGCGCCAAGCTCGGCGTGGGTGCGCCGGCCGGCGGATTCGGCGGACCTGGAGCCGGCGGTGGCTTCGGGGCGGGCTTCGGCGGTAATGACGCCAACGTTCTGGCGCGTTTGGGCGCAGTGAAGAGCGGCCTATTGGGCGTGTGGGAAACGCCGAGCGAGGCGGTGCAGAAGCAGGCCACCGCGGCCAAAGCGGCCGTCGAAGCGGCGGTAGCGGAGTCGAAGACGTTCATGACTCGGGCTCGCACGATCAGCGTGATGCTGGCGGCCAACGGCATCGTGTTGACGGTGCCAGCGAACTAACAGTTCGGCTCCGAACGGATGGTATTCACGAGGGGCCGATCCACCGTGAACCGGCCCTCGTGATGTACGGACAAACCGCGCTGCCACGTCCTACGCGCGCTTGGCCACCAGCTCGATCTCCACCTGCGCGTTCAGTGGCAAGCCGGCCACGGCTACCGTGGTGCGGGCCGGGAACGGGGCCGAGAAGCGGGTGGTGTAGGCCGCATTCATCGCGACAAAGTTTGCCATGTCGGTGAGGTACACGTTGCACTTGATCACGTCGTCCATGGTCAGACCAGCGTCTTCCACCACCGCCTGCAGGTTGTCGAACACGCGGTGCGTCTGCGCCGTCACGTCGCCGTCGATCAGCGTGGACGTGGCCGGGTCGATGGGCGTTTGGCCAGAGCAATACAGCAGGTCGCCGGCCCAGACGGCATGCGAGTACGGGCCGATGGCGGCAGGACCGCGCGGACTGAAGGCTGCGGAGCGGGGCATGGGAGATCGGGAGGGTGGTGATATCGCAGAATTGACGTGGTGCGGCGATGCCAGATTGTATCAACGGGCGCAAGACCGATCGACGAGGTGCCGAGACTTCGGGTGATGCCAGCTAACGCCCAGCACTTGCAAATCGCCCTCGCAGACCCTGACGAATCGCCCGTCCGTGCGCGGATGAGCCGTATCCTCGAGGGCAGCGACTTCCCGGCGTTGTCGAAGCAGATCATCGAAACGATCTCCACGCTGGATGACGACGCCAGCTCGCTGCAGCGCCTGGCCAACGTCGTGCTGCGCGAGTACAGCCTCACGCTGAGTGTGGTGCGCACGGCCAACAGCGCGCACTATCGCCGGTCCGGACGGTCAATTCAAAGCGCGACCCACGCGATGATGATGCTGGGCGCCAAGACGGTGCGTCAGCTGGCCAGCAGTTTGTTGCTGTTCGAGAACTTCCATCGCCGCTCGCCGGCCTTGAAGGAGCTGATGCTGCAGTCGCTGCTGACCGCGAATCACGCGCGCGAAGTGGCGAACAAGCTGGGCATGCAGGAACCCGAGGAAGCGCACCTGTGCGGCATGTTCCGCAACCTGGGCGAAGTGCTGATCGCGTGTCACTTCGGTGAAGACTATGCACGCATCCAGACGATGATGCACGACGAGGGCAAGTCGGAGACGGGCGCCATCAAGGCGGTACTTGGGTTCGCGTATGCCGATCTGGGCGCCGAGGTGTCGCGGCATTGGGGCATGCCGGAAACGGTGGTGCAGGGGATGCGCGCGCGAGCGTCCACGTCGGTGTCGTTGTCGGCGGCGGTCACGGCGTTCAGTCACGATCTCACCGCGGCGCTGTACCGTCAGGATCACGCCCCTGATGGCGCGGGGGTGGCGTTGGAAGCGGTGATCGAACAGCACAGCGCGAAGATCAAGCTCAGTCGCGAGCATGTGCGCGAAGTGATTGCGTCGGCGCTGAACGAAACGCGCGAACTGTTTTCGAGCTTGCACATTCCCAGCGATCGTCAGCGCTTCAAAGAACTGTCCGAATCCGCACGCGCAGTGATTGGAGTCGCATCGGTGGAAACCGGCGAGTGGATGGCCGCCACGCCGGCGACGAGCGAAGACGATGTGCTGGAGCTGCGCGATCGCTTGCGTCAGGAGCTTGAAAGTGCAGCGGATGCCTCTTCAGGAACCGCGCTCAGTGACGTGCTCTTGCTGGGCCTGGAAGCGGCGCTGCGCGGCGGTCCGTTCGATCGTGTCATCGTGTGCATTCTCGATGCCGATCGTGGGCGACTGGTGGCGCGCTCTGGTCTTGGCGACGGCATCGAAGCGCTGCTGCCGCACTTCGACTTCCCGATGAATGTTCGCGGTGGTCCGGTCGTGACTGCGACGCAGCAGCGCGCGCCCCTCTATCTGCCCAACGACCGCTCCATGAACGCCATCGAAGCCCGGTGGGCCGGCACGCTGCGGGTGGCGCAGTTCGGCGTGTTCCCGATCGTGGTGGCGGGAAAGATCGTGGGGTGTCTGTATGTGGATCGCGCGATGGACGGCACGATGGCCGCCATCACGCCGGATCGCGCGACGCTGCGGTACGTAAAATTGCTCAGTGACATTGTGGTCACGGCGATCGCTGCGCGCCGGCGGTTGTCGGGGGTGAACGCCGCGGTTGCGCCCGTGCGGCATACGCCGGCGCGTGTAGTGCCAGCAGCGCCGATTGCGGCGCTGGTTGCGGCGCCTGGTCCACGGTCAGGAGCGGACCGCGTGGCGCTGGTGCTGCAGCTGTTGCAAGGTGCGTCGAGTGCGTCGGTGTCGCAGGAAAGTGGCGTGCCGGTGGCGCAGCTGGAAGCATGGCGGGGGGAAGTGCTCGCGGCGGCGGCGGCGCGATTGCAGTAGGAAAGCCCCAGAACCTACCGCCCGCCCTTGTACCGCCGTGCCGCCAGCACCCCGGCAATGAACCCACCCAAGTGTGATTGCCAGCTGATCCCCACCTGTCCCGGCGCAATACCGAGCACTAACCCGCCCCACAGC
>NZ_JBKJRB010000111.1:0-38818 GCF_046594945.1 Gemmatimonas sp.
CGGGATCGCCGGGCCCGGGAACTTCGGCCGCGCCCGAGAGCGTCGCGACGAGCGGCTTGCCGCCCGCCGAGCTTCCGGGAAGGCGCGCGTAGAACGGATCTCCCGTGGGGCCGCCTACATCAGAGGACGAACAGGCCGCAGCAAGGCCGACGAGTCCGGCGGTGGCAAGAACGAGCAAACGACGACGCATGGTGGCAGACCTTGGATGAAGGGTACGTGATGTCGGTGGTCGACCCTTGGTAGACAGGACAGGCCTGCGCTTATTCCCACCGATCAGCGCCGAGAGCGCCTGTACACCCCATCCGACGACCACCGCAGTTCACGCTTGGCGCGACGTCGGCTCAACCTGCATCACTCGGCGCATCTCTTCACGCAGTAATCCGCTGCTTCGTTCAATCATGAAGCCCACGATCGCCGGCGATGCGCAGCGGTAACCGCTATGGTCCTCGACGGCCAAACGGGCGGCCACAAGGCGCTGCCCGATCATCGCCGCTCGCAATCGCGAAATGCCGTGCAGGTGCGAAAGCTGGCCGAGGGTCAATGCCGGCCGCGAGTGCCACGCGTACGCCTCTACCGGGTGGCCTATTTCCATCACGAGCGCAAGGCTGAGCAACGCCGCTTCGCTCATGTCATCGAGTTCGCTGATTCGGCGTTGTTGGGCCAGCGATGGCATCGGTACTGGCACCGGCTGCTGCTGCAGCGCGACGGCGTCGTCACCAACCCGAGCCCGGAGCTGCTCGACCGCACTTGTGACGAGACCGGCGACGCCATGCGAGGCGGCGTGCAACCGCGAAGCGAGCGGCGCCCAGTCCTCGCGATCCGCCAACGACGCGTTGGTCGCACCGAAGCAATCGCCGAGCATTTCGACAATGCTCGCTTCGGACAGCGGAGGCAATTCGAGCACAATGGCGTCCTGCATCACTTCGATCCAGGCATGCTGCGAACGCTCACTCGCGCGCTCGTCAGCACCGCTGAACAGCCACAACACCGGCGCCGAATCATTGCGCCGCAAGAGCATCTGCAGCACCACGGCACTTTCCTGATCGCCCCAGATGATGTCGTCGAGCGCAATCACTACCGGCGCGTCCTCCGCCATCGCGAGCAACGCCTGCCAGAGCGCCTCCTGGAGGCGCCAAGGGAACGCGCCCTCGGTAGCGACGTCCGCGTCGCCCGTGCGACGGACGGCCGGAAATCGGTCTCCCAGCTCCGGCACCAGCGCCATCATCGTGCGTAAATGCTGTCCATCGATGCCCGCCAGGGCGGGAGAATCAAGCGCGCTCCGGATCAGCGACGCGACGATGTAGTACGGTAAAGCGGTACTGGTTGGCGTCGTGCCCGCCGTGAGCACGGTGGCGCCGCACGACGCCATCCAGGCGGTGGCGTCCTGCAGCAGCCGGCTCCGGCCACTCCCCAAGGCGCCCGACAAGAGCAAACGGGCACTGGTTCCGCGCTCGGCCACGTGGTCGAAGGTATGTGTGATGCGCTGCCACAACGCGTCACGATCCTTGAGCGGCGGCACAAACGGCACGACCACTGAGCCGCGCACCACGGAGATATCGTGGTCGGTGTTGGCGCTTGTGCCCGCGGCCGGCACGCCGCGCACCGGTGTGGGCGTCGCAAGCGATCCCAGCTTGCGGAGCACGTCGTCTACGCGCCCGGATCCCTGCCCCGGCAGCGACCCGTCGTCACGCCGGCGGGCCACGAATGCCTCACGCAGCTCGAGGGCGTGGGAGAGATCACGACGCATACAGGCGGCTTCTACCGCGCGACACACCGCGTCGTCGGACAGCGGCGACAGCTCGATCCAACGCTCAGCGGCGCGAGTCACAGTTGGCCAGTCGCGACGGGCGGCAGCCTCGGCGGCGAACCGCTCGAGCGCAGCGGCGGCAACCCGCGTGAGCTGCGCACGCGTACGGTCGGCCCAATGCAGCAGTTCGGGCGCATCGTCCACTGGCAACGCGGCGAGGAAGCGATGCACCGCGAATCGCGCCCCGTTGAGTGGATCCGAGGCAATCGTGGCCCGAAAGTGCGCGTAGTCGCTCGGGAGTGGCCCGTCACTACTGGCGTGCAACGCCACTTCCGAGCGATCGCAGTGCAGACGGTCACCGAGAACCTCGCGCAGCCGCGCGAGGGCCTGCCGGAGCGACATCGACGCGTGGCTCTCATCGGCCTCCGGCCACAGCAACGCCGACAACTGCGCGCGGCAATGCGGACCCGGTTCGACGGCAATGTACGAAAGAAGCGCCAACGCCTTGCGCCCCAATGGGACGCGAATGCCGGCCGAGAGCAGGGCGGGATCCTCGCAGATCCGCAGATACAAATCGGCCGACATACTGGCAGTCCCCATTCGCGCCCTCGTTGGTGTGGCATTCTCGCTCGCAATCACGAATGTGCGACGACGGCCCCGTTCACGCCATTGTAACGCCACCGGAAAGCAATCGTGAAGCAACCGTCATGAATGCCAATCGTGGGGATTCACGAATCGCACGCGCGGATTCACGGAGCTTTCACGCGGCGTCCGTAAGCTCCTCTCCGTAGCTCCTGCCGGTTTTCGGCTACCGCCCGCCCACTCCACCCGTCGAGGCCTTTCGCCATGAGCATGGAATCCAAGAAGGACAAGCAGATCATCCGCATCGAACTCACCGAGCCGCAGCAGCAGCAGGTGTTCGACAAGGTCGGTCAGCACGCTGATGCCATTGAGCTGTCCATGTCGGAGCTCGAGGAGCGCATTGCTCCGCGAGTCATGAACCCGTAATCGACGCTCCGCTCCCCAACACTCGTAATATTCCATCCTGATCGAGGCACCCGCCATGAGCAACGAGTCGAAGAAGGACCAAGTCCGTATTGAGCTCACGCCTGACCAACAGAAGCAGGTGTTCGAGAAGATCGGCCAGCAAGCCGACGCCATTGAGCTCAGCTCGACAGAGCTTGAAGAGCGCATCGCACCGCGCCGCGCCCTCCCCTGAGGCCCATCGCCTACTTGGCGCGGGAAGGCATGTGACGGGGCGGCCGGGGCTTACGCCTCGGCCGCTCCGTCGCATATTGGCGACATGGTTTCACCCGCAGTGCAGCAGCAAACAGCCACATGACCACGCCGATCGCCCCGGGCGCGTACCGAGAGCTTCACGACGCCACTCTCGAGTTTCTCGAGGCGCGAACCACCACCCAGTTGTGGCAGGCGCTGCTCGGCAGTGCCATCAGCCTCATCGAGGGACATGGCGGCTCATTCTGGGTGCCGGACTCCGGTGCGCTCAAACGCATCATGGTGGGCGGAACCGACGAACTTGCCCGTGAGGTGGATCGACTCGAGGGCGATGATCAGGAACGCCTCTCGGCCGATGCCCAGAGTTCTCTCGCGCTAGCGCGAACGATCCGCACGCCGGAAAAGCGCGTGGTTGGCGTCATCCGGCTTTGCCGCGATCGCGGAGACGGACCGCTCAGCGAGGGCTCCGTGGAATCACTGGCCGCGATGATCACACTCGCGGGATTCGTGGCCGGGACGCTCGTGCGCGAAGGTGTCTTGCAGTCGAAGGCGCGCGACTTCAATCTCGTGGCCGAGCTGAGTCGCGAAGTCACCGCCACCCTCGATCTTGATCGCGTGCTACGGGCGGTGGTCAACCTCGCGTCTCGCGCGCTCACGTTCGATCGCGGCGCACTGGCGCTGTATGAGGATGGCCACTGCGACATTCGGGCGGTTTCGGGGGCCGACAAGGTGGACGCCAACGATTCTCGGCTGCGAGACCTGGCCGAGCGCGCCGCGTGGGCCGCCGGTCGCGGCGCCGGCCTGTACGTCTCCGATCGCGAAGACCCCGCGACCGATGACGAACGCGTCTTCCTCCAGTTCTTCAAAGGCGATCTCGAGGCCGACGAGATGCGCAGCGGGCTCTATCTCCCGCTGCGCGACGAAGAGGGCATTGTCGGCATTCTCGTACTCGAGGCGCAGCGCGCCGAGTTCGCGACGGAGCACCAGCGCGACGTGGCGGAGATCCTGGCCAATCAGGCGACGGTCGCAATTCGCAACGCACGCCTCTATTCGCAAGTGCCGCTGGTCGACGTCCTCGGCGCCATCGGCGAACGCCGTCGCGCGTTCCGGCAAATTCCGAAACGCAAGAAGCAGATGTTCGCCGCGGCCGTCGTGGCGGGCTTGGCCGCCCTCACGCTCATTCGCTGGCCACTACGGGTCGATGGCCAGGATCCCACGCTGCTGCCAGCCGAGCGCGTGATTGTGCGCCCACTCGTGGACGGTCAGGTGGAACAGGTATTGGTGCGCACCGGCGAGCGTGTCGAACAGGGCGCGCCACTGCTCCAGCTGCGGGTGGCTGAACGGCGCGGCGCCCGTGACGCGATGGACGCCGAGATTGTGAGCGCGGAACGTGAAGCCTCGCTGGCGGCCAGTCGGGCCGATGCCGTCGGGGAACGCCTGGCGCGTGCGAAAGCCGAAACCGCGCGCCTGCGTCGCGCCGTGCTCACCAGCGAACTCAATGCGACCGTGATCCGAGCTCCGGCCGCCGGCATCGTGCTCACGGAACGCACCGAAGAGTTACTCGAACAGCGGGCATTGGCCGGTGCTCCCCTGCTGATGCTGGGCCGCACCGACTCGCTGGAAGTTACGTTTACGGTGCCCCAACGGGACGTGGCCCGCGTGACCAGCGCGCAGCGTGTCCGCCTGCGTGCCGAGGCACTTCCGCAGCAGACGTTCGAAGGCCGGGTGCTGGCCATCGCGCCACTGCCAGCAGCGGCGGCGCAACGTCTGCTCGAAATGCCGTCGCTGGCCAGCACAGCGTCGCTGATCGCGTCCGATACCAGCGGGTCCCAGTTCACCGTTCGCGCGCTGGTGGCCAATCCCGGCCAGCAACTCCGTCCCGGCATGCGCAGCTACGTCCGCGTGCTCACGGGACCCGCGTCGCTCGCGGAGCGACTGCTCCGCCATCCGCTGCGGTCGGCGCGACTTCTCCTCTGGCGACTCACGGCATGAGCCCCTCCCTGCATCGACCCCAGTATCCTGCGCCTCCACGCGTGCTCGGCTTAACGGCGTGGCTGTTCGTGCTCGGTGGCTGCAGTGGTTCCCCCGACGCCAATGCCAGTGCGCCGGCAACGGCTGTACGCCAGACGACCACAGTCGCCGCCGTCGTCACCGTGGAGTCGACCACCGTATCGACACCGATGCGATTGCCCTCGCAATTGTATGTCGAGCAGGACGCCGCCGTCGGTGCCCGAACGGCCGGCGTGCTGCGCACACTCTCCGTCGCGCTTGGCAGCGACGTGAAGGCAGGTGACGTGCTCGGTTACGTCGAGGATGGCATGCCACGACTGGCCGTCGCGCGTGCCGACGTAACGCTTGATTATGCGAAGAAGACCGCCTGGCGCGCACACGAGATGGCGAAGTCGAACAATATCCCGATCGCCGACGTCGAGGACGCGGAGTATCAGGCAAACCTGGCCGAGGTCGCCAAACGCGAAGCGGATCAGGCGCTTGAGCGCACGCGCATCCTGTCCCCGTTCGACGGCGTCGTCACGGGACGCTACGTACAACCCGGACGGCTGCTCGCGCTGCACGACACGATCGTGCGGGTCACCGCGCGTCGCCCGTGGTTAGCCCGGGTACGGGTCCCGGAAAGTGAATCCGCGACGTTGCGCATACACGATCGGCTCGCGGTGGTCACCACGAGTGGTCGCCGACTCGATGGTCGCATCCGACAGCTGGCGCCGGCGATCGATCCGGCCAGCGGGACGCGCGAAGTGATCGTGCAGGTGGATGGCCACGCCGGCCCCACCACAGGTGGCAACCTGTTCACAGGCAGTGCCGTGTTCGTGGAACTCCCGCGCCGTGCACGTCGTATCCTGGCTGCGCCACTAACCGCCGTATCCACCGACGGCTATGTCGTATTGGTCGAGAACAGGCGTACGCTGATGCGACCCGTCGTCGTTGGCGGCGAGTTCGGCACGCAGGTAGAAGTGCTCGCCGGTCTGCAGGCGGGCGACCGGATTCGCGCCCGTGCGCGGTAGCGACCCACAGCGTCCGTGAGTACACGACGCCCGAAGCTCGTAAACGGCCTACGCCTCGTCGAGCAATCGATGCAGGGGGAGCGTGGGTACGTGGTCAAGAGCCCCGCGAGTGGCGTGTATCTACGCTTCCGCCCGGCGGAGGCGCGCGTGATCTCCGCGTTCGATGGCGAGCACACGATCGCCGAGATCGCCCAGCAGCTCGCGAGCGAAGGGCTGGCGCTGTCGGTATCGGCGATCGACGCCTTCGCGCTCAAACTCGCGGGACTCGGCCTGGTCGAGCGGTCACTCGCGGAACGGTCCAGCGCCCAGCTCGAACGACTTCGGACCGAACGCAAGGAGCGCCGCCGACAGCCGCTCTTTCGCGGTGAGTTCCTGCGGATGCGCTTTTCGTTCGGCGATCCGGATACGCTACTCGAACGCACGATGCCGTTGGTGCGCTGGTGTTTCACGCCGGCCTTCGTGTACGCATCGCTCGCCCTGTTCGCCGTCTACGCCGTCGTGGTTGCCGCTTACTGGGCTCAACTCAGCGCGAGCTTTGCCGCACTCATGCATCCGCGGGCGATCAGCGTGGGCACGGTGGCGATCTTCTGGATCGTATACGTCATCATCGGCACGATTCACGAACTCGGCCACGCGTACGCCTGCAAGCACTTTTCGGGCGCCGTGAACGAGATGGGTGTCATGATCCTCTACTTTCAGCCGGCGTTCTACTGCAACGTGAATGACGCTTGGACATTCACGCAGCTGAGTCATCGGTTGTGGGTGACCGCGGCGGGTGGGTGGATCGAGTTGTGGGTCGCGGCGGCCGGCGCGGCGCTCTGGCTGCTCGCCGCGCCGAGCACGCTGGCGTCTGAAGTAGGGATGCTGACGGCCGTGCTCGCGGGTGGCCTCACGTTAGTCACGAACGCCAACCCGCTGCTGCCATTCGACGGCTATTTCGCGCTCAGCGACTATCTCGAGATTCCCAACCTGCGCCAACGCGCCCACGCGCACACACGGTGGTTTCTCGCGGCGCACCTGCTGCGGCGCGATGACACCGAGCCGGTCGTGAGCGAACGCGAGCGGCGCATTTTTCTCGTGTATGGCTTCGCCGCCATGGCCTATCTGGCGTTCGTCTATTGGTTTCTTCTTGGTATCGTCGGCGGCTGGCTGTTCCGCAGTTTCGGCGGCTTCGCCGCGACTGGGTTTGTGCTGTTGCTGATGCTGTGGAAGCGGGAGAAGGTTCAACACGCGTGGCGCGCGGTGCGCCAGACAGGCCATGTTCTCTATCGCGAACGACTGCAGCGTGTGGTGCAGCGTGCCATGCAACGAGTTCCGGCGCCCCTTCGCGGCTGGCGGGCCACCGGCGTATTCGCGTTGCTTGCGCTGCTGCTGCCGTGGTCGCGTACGGTCGACGGGGAGTGGACCGCGCTACCCGCCGAACACACGATCGTCACCACGCCTATTGCTGGCGTGGTCAGCGACGTACGCGTGCGGGAGGGCGAGGCCGTGCAGGCCGGCGCGTTCCTGCTGCAGGTCCTCAACCGCGACCTCGAGCGCGACCTGCCGCGATTGCGCGGCACCCACGACTCCCTGGCGACGCTGGCCCGTGCCGGGCGCGGGCGTGACGATGTTGCCACGGCGTCGATCGACGCGGAGGCCACCACGGCCGGCGTGCGTGCCGATAATGCCTCGTTCGCGCGTCGGTCCGGTGTCATTCGCGCGACCATAGACGGTCAGGTGATCACCGCCGACCCGCAGCTGCTACTCGGACGGAAGGTCGACGCTGGTACCGCGCTGTTGGCGCTCGGCAATCCCAACTCGCTCGAGATCCGCATTCGCACGCGAGGCGCTGGAACCGCTGCGATCGTGCGCGGACAGACCGTAAGCCTGTACCTCGATGCCGATGCCGCGCATCCGCGTGCCATGCCGCTCGACGAGGTGAACGCCGTGGCTGACGGCGAAACCGGCGTGCTTGTGGCGCGGTCGTGGGCGCCGGCGGGCGGGGCCTGGCGGGTCGGCGCCTCGGGTCCGGCACGTGTCACGATTGGCCGAAGTACGGTCGGCGGCGCACTCTGGTGGGCGCTCAGAACCCGACTGAGTCCTCAACTGCTCTTGTAGCCGCGCCGAGACTCAGCGTACCGACTTTTCGCCATCGCGGCGCGTGCGCAGCATAGTCTGACGGCGCGACGCGAATCCGCAGCAAACGCGATGCCGTGCACTTCACCTGACCAACGGTGAACCATGCCCTTATCGCCCAGCGTCGCTGGCCACGGCGCGGTGCGCGATAACCAGGGGAAACTCGGCGAGCGCTCGGCGAGCTACCATCGGTGCCGCGTGATCGAAGTCGGGAGCGATGCGAAGCGCTCGTTCGAGATAATTACGAGCGGCCATCACGTTGCCGGCGGCACGTTCGATCATGCCGGCATGATAGTATAGCATGGCGTCCTGCGTGCCCTGTGCCAGCGCCGCACCAATGGCCGCGCGCGCTTCAGTAGAATGACCGCTTTTGTGTAACGCCCACGCCAGCAAGTCGTAGCCGTACACGTCGGGCCGTCCCACGATCTCGGCCTGCGCCGCTTCCAGCACCGCCGGAATGCTGCGGCCGTGATCGAGCAGGTACAGACTCCAGGCGCGATGATAGGTGCCCGGCTGCTGGCCAACGGCCACCTCCATGGTCTCGAAGTACTCCAATGCTTTCGCGCTGTCGCCAAGGGCCGCATAGGCGTCGCTGATGATACCGAGCGTGGCGGGATCGAGTGATACGGCGATCGCGCTGTCACCGAGCTCGATGGCACGGCGCCAGTCATGACGCACCGCCGCCAGTCGCGCCGCCGCCGCGAGCAGGCGATGGTCGCTCGGGCTGCGCTGCAGTCCACCGTCCAAGGCCGCTGTAGCGCGAGCAAGACGACCTTGCCGCAGTTCGAGGTCGCTGGCGCGCAAAAAGAACCAGGCCGCTTGTTCACGCGGTATACTCGCCGTACGAGTGACCGCGTTGAGCGCGGCCCGAAAAAGGCGGCGAGCGCTCGCGGTGTCCCCGCGGATCTCGGCCCAGCGTGCCAAACGAGGGGCGACGGCGAGTGAGGCACGACCCTCCGGGCTGAGAGCCGCGAACGCATCGCGTGCGCCAGCGTAGTCGCCCGCCTCGAGGCACGTTTCACCGAGAAGGCTCAGGTACCCGTCGACGCCGGGTTCCGCCTCGACCAGCCGGCGCGCCGCGTCACGGGCTTCGATGAACCGATGCTGCGCCAGCAGCGATGACGCCAGCACGGCATACGCCGCGCCGTTCCGACCTTGGCGAATCGCGAGCGACGATCGCGCGGAGCGCTCGGCGCGCAAGTAGTCTTCGTAATCGTTTCGCTCACGCGCGCGCTGCAAGTACAGCGTACCGACCTGCAGGCGGTCGATCGAGCCTTGGGGATCGGCGGCAACGCGTGCCTCAAAGAACGCGATGTCGGCGGAGCGCACATTGAACTCCGCCTGCACTGCGGTCTCGGCAACGGCGCGCGCCACTCTCGCCCTTGCGTTCGTCGAGTGCTGGTACCACCACGCTCCACCGGCAACGGTGACCCCCACGACCAGCATTCCACGCCACCGTTGCCGATTCATACTCTCGTGCTCCGTTTTGTGATGTTCACACGGCATCCGGCCACCGTTTCGAAGTAAGGCGATGGCCGGCCCAACACACCGATCAGAGCGTCGGTGCTGCGAGGTACGGGAACGTGCGGGAGAACGGCTTGTTGTCACCCACGTTCACGTTGTCTGTGCACAGCGGCAGCGCACCCGGGGCGCAGCTAGCCCCAACTGGGCTCAGCAGGCTGCTGAAGATCGCGTACAGACCAATGTCTACGACGTCATCCGACAGCAAGCGACCGCCGTAGCCGGCGCCTGTTCCGCCGTACACGGCATTGATCGGCGGCGCCCAGCGGAGCCAGCCGGCGGTGCCAGCCGGCGCCGACGAGTTTACGAGAAGCATGTCGGAGGTGGCGTAGAGCACGCCGGCGACGACCGCCGCGTAGCTTGGCTCGCGGCCCGCGACGCCCACAATAAACTGCTCGGTCTCGGCTCGGAACGCGCTCGGTGCGTACGGCATCGTGCGGTTGAAGGCGTCATGGTTCGCCTTTACAATCGTGACTTCGGCCACGAGTGGGTTGCCGAGAAACTCGACCTGCTCGTAGACCTTGGCACCGTTGCCACCAGCCTTGTTAGCGCTGGCGTCGGCGAGACCCATCGGGGTCTCGTCAGCACAGCCTGCAACAAAGGTGAGGGCGATCAGTGCGCTCGCCGTGTACAGCTTTGCGATACGCGTGCGCATCGTCGCTCCCTGGAATGTGTGTGTGGTAGTCATCGCGCGCTCAGTTGGTCGCCAACGTGTTTTTGCGTGCATTGCTCGTAGTGCCCCACACGCCGAAGCGCGGGTTGGCGCCGTTCGCCGTGATCTCCGCGAGCGGGAGCTCCACGACGATAGCGAGGTCGTTGAAGCCCGTCAGGAAGTCGCGGGCGGTGTCGCGTGGCCGGAAGGTGAGCGGACCCTGCATGATCTGCGAGAGCGGGCCACGCTCCGGCTTGCGATCGGGCAGAATCGTGAAGAACTGCTCGAGATCGATGTAGAACGGGTCGTCGCGCGGACCGGCAAACACCTGCATGCCGGAGGCCGAGCCAAGCGTAACGTTGACAGCGCCCTGGATCTCGCGCTTTCCATTGACGAGCGTATTCATCGTACCGACTTCGTTCGGGGCGACGGGTCCCTGCACGCGCACTTTCTGGTCACCTGGCTCACCAGAGAACGTGAACTGGAACACGAGGTCTTCGCGTCCGTCGCCCGTGTTGTCGATCTTAAGCTGATACAGCACGTCATTTGCGTTGCCGAACGCGGCCGTAGGTGTCGCGGCCGGTGTGATCGGCGACTGGGTACCGAGCACGAGCACGATACGGTCGGGGCTGGAGCCGGGGAATGCGTAGACGTCGTTCACATCGTACTTCGGGTTGAACTCGACCAGCGGAGTGTCCATATGGTCGGACGCGACGGCGATCGCGGCGGTGGCAACCGTGACGGTCACCCCGGCTACGACGGCGCGTGTCCACTTCGTCCAACGGCGCGACACAGGTTGCTTCATCAGGCTCTCCAGAAAAGGCGGGGCGTGCGACTGCGTGGTGGACAGGGTACGCCGGCCATCCGCCGTTGGATCTCTACGCAACGTTCCGCCTTGCCGACAGGAGACTCCGACGCTTGGCGAGCACGTGCTCGACTACGTGCTCGCTCGGCATGAGCCCGCTACCGGTGCCAATCCGATACCAAGTACGTATCCTGTCACTGACGACCGCACCTGCACATGGAACTCGGCGGCCTCCCGATCACTTTCAGGGCACCTGTAAAAATTCAATGCATCTGCCCTGACGACGGGGCAAGATCAGCGATGCGGCGGTACAGGACCGTCAGCTGTTATGAAATATTGAAGCTGAGACAAGGTAGATCGCATTTTTAGAGGTGCCCCGTCGGCCGATGGCGCACGACTGTTCGTCACGGAGGCAGATGCGAACGCCGTCGCGATCTTAGACTTGCCAGCCAAGACGTCGGGCGTCTTGAACGCGCGCGGCACTGATCGACTCAACGGACGGGTGGCTACCGACTGATATCCGTCAGCCGTGGCAGTGCACGGCGATCGCCTGCTTGTCGCCACCTCCAAGGGCCACGGGACGCGCCCCAATGCGATCGATGGACCCAGCGCCCGCAATTCGTAGGAACGCCAAGGATCGGGACAACGCCCTGGCTACGCCTTGGCGCAGTTGCGTGGCACCCTGACCGTCGCCTTGGTCGCTCGCGCGGATTCCACCACACTCGCCCCAATACTGTCCAGATATGATGCGGCGTCTTCGCGAGCACTCCCGCCAATGGGCGGTGAAGCGGATGATGGCCTCGATCATGTGGACCATCATCGCGCGCCGTTTCTGCGAATTTCGCCGTGGGCACAACGGGGCGTGGTGCACCGGTTCGTCGGCGCCAACGCGGAGGTCACAGTTGGAGCTCATCCGCCGGCGATGAGCAGGCGGGCTCACTCTTTCGACGTTGTCGCCGCCTTCGTTTTTGTGGTCGGGCGTGGCTTTGCCTCCACGATCACGCTGAGCGGAATCTGCCATCCGGACCCATCGCTCGCGACATCGAGTCGCCACGTGCCCGGTACCGCTGGCGTGAACTCGAAGTCCGCCGTTTCACCCGGCCCCATCACTACCCTCGCCAGTCGCGTTGTCGCCATTGCGGGCGGAAGATCTGCCCCGTCTTTGGCCACCGCACGCCAGCGGGCTGTCACGGCGTCGTTGCGCAGCGTAAAGCGCACGGGCCAATCGGGATTGATGCTCACGAGGCGAAAGCGATGTGTTTCGCCCGCAGTGAGATGGAGCGACCGGGGACTGGTTCGTCCGTTCACGAGGGCGAACGGGGATTCGATCTTGTCTTCGATCGCTGGGCCTCCGCCACCGACCACGACTAGATGATCGTGAGCGAGATCCCGCGGACGATCCGTGACGATGATGGCGCCGTACATCCCCGACAGCATCTGCTGCCGATCATTCAAGTGCGAGTGATACGGAAACGTCCCTGCGCGCGGCGGCACGAACTCGGCCACGAATGAATCGCGGGGCGCGATCTGTGTGTAAACGCGATCGCCCAGTCCACTCCAATTTGGTACGCCGTCAGGAAAGCTTTCAATCTCGAGTCCATGCCAATGCACACTGGTCGGCTGATCGAGCTGATTGCGCACCACAATCCGCACGGGCGTTCCCCGCTGGAGCTCCAGCACCGGACCGGGAATCGAAACCTTGTGTGCCGGCGGCACAGAATCGCCAACCTGCTCGATAAAGCCGATGGCATCAGTGCCGCCAGGCAGCGCGTTGGGCTCCCGCTGCACCTGCAGATGAATAGTGCGCGCGTTTACCATGCTTGGTGGCTGGTACCCCGGCGCCGGCGTTACTTGCAACGCGACCGCAAGACCGCGCATCGAATGTGGCGCCATCGCATCACGCGCGTGGTGCGTATCCGCCATCGACGGCAACTCGGCGAGTGAAACGGTTTCGTCGACGTGGAAGGCGAAGTGACAATGCAGCAGCCAATTGCCCGGCGTCGATGGCAGAAAGCTGAACACCTCCGTGGTGCCTGCTTCCAAAAGATCTGTGTTGCTGAGTAGCTGCCGACTGGGTGGAATGCGCTTTCCGGCGTGCTCTTCGATACGGTAGTAGAATCCGTGCAGGTGCATCGGGTGCTGCAATGCCATCGTGTTGATTATGCGAAAGCGCACGGAGTCACCCTGCGGCAGCACGACGCGCTCCGTATGCGGGAATCCTTTTCCATTGATCACGCTTACCACTTCGAAAGCCTGTCGACGATCGTCGTAGGGATGAAACCACTCGCTGAGCACGAAGATGTGGTCATCGGTGCGCGCCGTCGGCGCGTCGACCACGATCGCGCCATTCAACTGGGAGTCGAGCCAGTTACGATCGGAGGCCGTCGTCCCCTTGAACGCCCCCCAGTAGAAGTAGGTCCCGGTGGAATCGAGGCGAACGCGCACCTGCCGCGTTGCACCCACGGCCAGCTGCACGGTGTCGTCGCCCGCGTTGCTCCCCGCTCGAAGTCCGCCGATCACCAACGCTGAATCGCTGCGATTGCTGAGGGTGAGTTGCACCTCAGTGCCCCGCCTGACACGAATCAATGGCCCCGGTACGGTCGCGCTCTTACCAACTTCGGCGAACGCGAGCACCGGGACTTCGGGATCGTTCTCACCTTCAGGCTTCCACTTCGCGGTAACCACATCGATGGCCAGTGACAGCACGCGGCCGTTCTGGACGCCCGCGGCGAGACGATTTTGGCTGGCACTCGCCGCGACGGCATGCGCCGCAGGCTTTGGCAGAGGCCGTCGCGGCAGCGGCGCAACAAGGTGCAGCGGCGCCTGCACCTGCAGCAGGGCGCTGAGCAGGGCATGTGACGCGAATGCAATGGGCATGGCTGAGCTCGGCTGAAGGCGAGATTCGCACGATAATACCAAACTTTCGATCCGTGAGAACAAAGCGTGACCAACGTCGGTGCACAACTCGCCGGTGTACGGATCGCACGCGCGCTTTTCCGTTCCCCTTCCTAGAACGCCGACCTGCTGCCAACGTCATGCTGCTACCACGGGAGCAATCGCCGGAATGCACCGCCGTGCATCGCGATCGACGGCACGATGATGATGGTATTGCGTCGCAGTTTCAGCGCCGACTCATCGTAGAACACACCGAGCTCGAACGAAAATCCGTGATCGCTGCCGCCCGTTCGCACGCCGCCGAACGCACCGACGGCCGGCGTGTCCCGCACCGCAATACTGCTAAGTGGAATCACCTGCAGCGCACGAACACCACCGTAGGGAATCCACGATGCGCTCTCGCGTCCCGACGTAAGCAAAGTGACGTCGACATGGGCGTGCTGTCCCAAGTTTACCATCCCGCCGCCAAGCATCAGCGCCGTCGCACGTCCGTCGCGGGCCGAGGGTCCGTCGAGACGTCGCTTGTACGAGACAATCACGCCACTCATCGACGGAATACGGATGCCCCAGTCGGAGCGATCATCGAGTCCGAAGCGCTGTTCGATGTCGAGTCCCGGCATCGCCACGCTTGCCCTCTTTCTATCCGCGCTGTCGGCGTAGAACTGCGCTCCGGCGGGCACGACGGTCAGCGTGGTCGTGCGCATGTTCTCACCGCGCGCCAATGGACGAGCCGTGGTCGTGACCGCATATGGTGTGCACGCGCCGGTGAGCGAGACAACGAGGATGGCGAGAACGATGGGGCGATTCATGGCGACTCCTGAGAGGTGTGCCCTGAGGATCGTCTCGCGGGTGCTCGCGCGACATACGCCACCTGACGTAGGCGGCGCCTTGGCCTAGCCCCGTGCGAATCGCTGCCCTGCTATATGACGCGAAGGTCGCGGAGGACAGCTAAGCCATGCAGCCAATGCTCTCATCAGGCACGATCACTGGAGCACCCGCCGCGCGGTTGACAGCCGGCGTCGGCTCGGCCGTCTCCCGCGCCGCCCGAGCCAGCGGACTGACTCGCATCGTAAGCGCCGCCAGCACGAGCGCGCCGAGGACGAAATCGATGGCGCCAAATGCCATGCCGGCGGGCATCGTGGGTTGGATCCGTCGGCGACGTAGTCACCGAGGATACCCGCATCGTCGATGATGCGCTGTTCGATCCACGCGCGCACCGTGCTGTCGGGGGCGATGCGCCAGGGCTAGAAGTCACCGCGCAGCCTTGCCGTCTACTCGAGGAGCGTGAACGGCAGCAGCCCCATGCTCTGAGGTGACACGCCGGCCACCTGCACCGAGTCGGCGAACGCCCAGCGATCACGGGCCGCCAGTGCACCGGTCACTTGCAGCGGCATCACACGATTCATAGCGATGTAGTCGTCACTCGCCGCCGCGCCCCCCGCGACAGCCGGCTCGAGCTGCCGTTCTACGCGATCCTTGCAGAGATCCGGCCCGGGATTGAGATACGAAAGTTACGGCGACAATGCGTGTCGCCACACCTCGAGTACCTCGACGTTGCCGAGCATCGCGGCCACAGATTGAAGTGGACGTGCATTGTCGCGTGACGCGCAGATTCCAGCGCTCGCAGAAGGCAGTCTCTTCCGGTAGGATCCAGTCGGTAACGATGATCAGCCTGAACGTACTCGACAAACGACCTATGAAGTCGTAGCCTACGCTGTAGCTACACCGTCGCAATGCGCGACGAGCTTGGCCCTCGATGCCGCGTGCGAGGTGGACTTTCACGACACACTGGCGCTCCGAGACATGGACCCGATAGCTCCCAACAGCTCACCTGACGAACAGCTTCGCGGGGAGAACGCTGCGCTACGAGCCCAGCTTCAGGCAGCTAAGGACGCGTCGATCAACATCGATACCCTTCTCCACACCGCGCCGATCGGCTTCTGCTTCCTTGATCGGGATTTGCGGTACGTGCGCATCAATACCCGTCTCGCCGAGATGAACGGCATATCCGTTCAGGCGCACGTGGGCCGACATGTCTCCGAGATTGTGCCTACACTCGTCGACGGCATCCGCGACGTGACGGAGCGCATCAGGGCCACGGGCGAAGCCGTGTTGAATCACGAACACTCCGGAGAGACGCCCGCCGCACCCGGCGTGACGCGCTTTTGGAGCGGAAGCTGGTATCCGGTCAGAGCCGACGCGGGTGAGCTTGTCGGCTTCGGAGTCATGATAGAGGAAATCACCACACGCAAGCGGGACGAGGAGCAGTTACGCGCCGCCCACGACAGTTTTCGCCACCTCGTGGAACACTCGCCATTCGGAATCTATGCGGTGGACGCCGACTTTCGACTCTCGTTGGTAAGCGCCGGGGCGCAAAAGGTCTTTGAACATGTCCATCCGCTCATTGGTCGAGACTTTGCGGAGGTCCTCCGCATCGTTTGGGCGGAACCTTTTGCCGGAGAGGCCATTGCCATCTTCCGCCGCGTACTGGAAACTGGCGAGTCGTACCACGCGCCGAACACGCAGGAGACGCGGCACGACATCGCGGAATTGGAGTCGTACGACTGGAAGGTTGAGCGTACCACCATGCCTGACGGCCGACTCGGCGTGGTGTGTCACTTCTACGATCTCTCGGAGCGTCAGCGCTACGAATTCCTTATCCGCCAGCAGGAGCAGCGCCTCCTATCGCTCGTGGAAACGTCGCCGCTCTCGGTGGTGGAATGGAACAGCGATGCCGTGATCACACGGTGGACGGGCGAGGCCGAGGCGGCCTATGGCTGGAGCGCCGCCGAAGTTCTGGGGCGCTCCATCGCCGAGCTGGAATTGATTTACGAAGAAGACCGGCACCTTGTGGATGCGGTAATTGCACGGCTGACGGACGGAGTCACACGCCACGTGACGCAGTCAGTCCGACTTTGGACGAAAGAACGTCGGTTGCTCCACTGCGTTTGGCATCACTCCGTACTGGTGGATGCCAACGGGAAAATGCTTTCTGTGCTGGCACTCGGCGATGACGTGACCGTGCAGAAACATGCCGAAGCCGAACTATTGGTGCGCAGCGCGGAGCTTCGCGAAAGCGAAGGACGCTACCGCGCGGCCATTGACGTCGTGAGCGACGTCGTGTGGACGAACAACGCCGCCGGGTTGATGGAAGGCGAACAGCGCGGATGGGCGGAGCTCACCGGTCAATCGCGCGAAGAATATGAAGGCTACGGTTGGGCGAATGCGGTGCACCCCGACGATGCACAGCCAACGCTTGACGCGTGGAGCCGAGCCGTAGCCGAGCATTGCACGTTCGAATTCGAGCACCGCGTCCGTCGCTACGACGGCGACTGGCGGGTCTGCGCGATCCGCGCCGTCCCGATCTTGCAGGCTGACGGGACAATCCGCGAATGGGTGGGCGTCCATAGGGACATCACGGAGCGAAAGCGCTCCGAAGATAGTTTGCGGCAACTCGCCGCTGAGTTGTCCGCCAACGACCGACGCAAGGACGAGTTCTTGGCAACCTTGGCGCACGAACTCCGAAACCCGCTCGCTCCGATGCGCAACGGGCTCGAACTGATGAAGCTGGCCGACGGGCAGATGGCGATCATTGAACAAGCCCGCTCGATGGTCGAACGACAGCTCACGCAGATGGTGCGGCTGGTCGACGACTTGATGGACATGAGTCGCATCAACTGGGACAAACTGGAACTCCGCAAAGAGCGCGTGTCATTGACGGCGATCCTCCACCATGCCGTAGAAGGTAGCCGACCGCTGATCGAGCAGCTGGGCCACGAGCTCGTCGCGACCTTCCCGATTCAGCCGCTGATCGTGGAAGCCGACATGACGCGCCTTGAACAAGTATTCCTGAACCTGTTGAACAACGCGGCCAAGTACAGCGACCGAGGCGGTCGCATCCAGCTGGACGTCGCGCGTGAACGGAACGACGTAGTGGTGTCGGTGAAGGACACGGGGATTGGTATCGCCGCCGACCAGTTGCCCCGCGTCTTCGAGATGTTCACGCAGATGGATCGGTCGTTGGGGAAGTCGCAAGGAGGGTTGGGCATCGGGTTGACGTTGGTGAAGCGGCTGGTCGAGATGCACGGCGGTACGGTCGAGGCGACGAGCGAGGGACTCGGCAAGGGCAGTACGTTCATCGTCCGTCTGCCAAGTGTGATCGAAGCCCCGACGCCGCAGGGATTGGAGGAATCGAAAGGTCTCATCGCCGAACAGTCGTCACTGCGCATCCTGATCGTGGATGACAACCGTGACAGTGCCAACAGTTTGTCGATGATGCTGCGGCTTGTGGGAAACGACACCCGAACGGCCTATGATGGACAAGCGGGCGTTGCTCTCGCCGGGGCGTTCCGGCCCGATGTGATCTTGCTTGACATTGGCTTACCGAAAGTGAACGGATACGAAGTGTGCCGCTCTATTCGTGAGCAGTCGTGGGGCAAGGGCGTCTTGCTGATCGCCGTGACCGGGTGGGGGCAAGACGAAGATATTCGCCGCGCACGAGAGGCGGGGTTTGACCGCCACATGGTCAAGCCGGCGAACATACAATCCCTGACGACGATACTCGCCGAGTGGCAGGTCGCACATACGTGACGAGGCGATAGACCGTTAGCGAATGTCATTGGTCCAGCGGTCTGAGCAATCACACACGCCGCACTCGCCGGTGAGTGCGGCGCGCAGGACCGGCATCCCGTCACACGTTCTCCGCTCGGTGTGAACACGCACCCAGCCGTGCTTGGTCACACGATCCGGAGCAGCCCACGTCGGTCGAGCTCTAGCTTGACATGAAATCATAGCGGAGTCTGATCGATGTGCAGATCGTGACCTTCGATGGATGTGGACACGGCGGGCATGTTCCCGGTGAGCGGGGTGCTGTCGAGGGGAGGCTCGCTTGCACTCGACGTTGGGCCGCAGTGCCAGCCTTCCTCTACACGTTCTACTCTCGCCCCACCGCTCATGAAAGTCGAAATCTGGTCCGATATCGCCTGCCCGTGGTGCTACATCGGCAAGCGCCGATTCGAACAGGCGCTGGAGCAGTTCCCGCATCGCGACGCGCTCGATATCGTGTGGCGCAGCTTCGAGCTCGACCCCACGGCCCCTGCCCGTCAAACGACGGCTACGGTTGAACTGCTCGCCTCCAAGTACCGCCTGACTGTCGAGAAGGCGCAGTCGATGATGGACAGCATGACAGCTACCGGTGCCATTGATGGCCTCGACTTCCGCTTCGATCGCTCGATCTCCGGCAATACGTTCGACGCCCATCGTCTCATCCATTTCGCCGACACGGTCGGACAGCGTGCGACGATGGTCGAACGTTTGTTCGCGGCCTACTTCACCGAAGGCGAGGCCATGGGCGACCACGACACGCTCGTGCGCTTAGCGAGCGACATCGGATTGGATGCATTGGCCGTGCGCGACATGCTCTCCAGCACGGCCCATGGGAGCGACGTGCGCCACGACGAAGCGCGCGCGCAGCAGTTCGGCATCACGGGTGTCCCCTTCTTCGCGATCGACGAGCGCTACGGCATCAGCGGTGCACAGCCGGCAGCGGCGATCGTCGACGCGCTCACGCAGGCCTGGAAGGAATCGGTTTCGGTGGCGGACTGAGCGCGCTTGGCGCGGCCCGGACTGGTTGGAATTCATGGGTGATTCATGATGGACGACATCCTGCGCTGCACATCCCACTCGAGGCGTGCCGTCTGCTGCGCGCTCCGCGCGCGTCGAGTGGCTCGAGCGGATCGCGGAAGGCGTGGCACTGGGACGGCGTTGACGCGGACGAGTTGCAACTCACGAACGAACACGACGTCGCCTGTCCAAGGAGCTTGTCGTCCACCACGTCTCCCTCCAGACCAGCCTTGAGCAAATCGACGGGGAACGCGAGCATGCCGGATCACGTGTGATGAGTGAGCACGATCTTGTTGGTGTTGAGCAGGTGATGCGAAATGCTCAGACTACGGATCGCATCGTCGGTCACCACACCACCGGCTTTGCGGAGAATGGGGGCGTCACCCGTCTGCAGGCCGAGGTGTTCGCCATGGTCCCACCGCGTTGGGGTTATGCGGCCTGGTTGAGTCGTCTCAGCGCGTTCGCTATTAGTGGGATAGCTGAAACGCTGCCGAATGCCGTCAGAACTGGCGATGTTCCAGATCGGCCACCGCAGCGCCTCATAAAGGGCCGTGGTGAGCGCGCAATTCGCAGGCGACCTTACACCAGAGGGACCGCCTTCAGCACGTTCTCGACGCTGGCGAGTAGCTCGGCCGGATCGAAGGGCTTCTCGATCAACAGGTGCTGCGGGTCGTCCACTGCATCGTACTCGGCGGCACCCGCCGCATAGCCGGACATGAAGACCACGGGGACTGCTGGCCATTTCGCGCGAATGCGCTGCGCGAGTTCCCGCCCGCTCATTCCTGGCATGCCGAGGTCGGTCAGTATCAGCGCTGGTACTCCGGTTCGCTCGATGAGGTCGAGTGCCTCGCTCCCGCTGTGGGCCCTCGCGACCGTGTACCCTGCCCGCTCCAGCAAACGACCAGTCACTTTACAGATGGCCGGCTCGTCGTCTACCACGAGGATGGTGGTTTCCGCCGGTAGCCGAGCCGGGGGACTGACGGGCGCGTTCACGCCCGGTGTGTGTCCACGATCGGACAGCGGACTCGGGGCCACGAGCGGGAAGTACAGCGAGAAGGTCGAACCCTCGCCGAGGGCGGTCTTTACCGTGATATGCCCTCCATTCTGGGCCATGATGCCCGCCACGGCCGCCAACCCAAGCCCAGTGCCTCCACCGATCAGTTTGGTCGTGAAGAACGGTTCGAAGATACGCGCTCGCGTCGCCGTATCCATGCCGCTCCCCGTATCCCGTACCGAGAGTATGCCGTACCGACCGGGCGAAATGGATCGACCGTCATTGTCGAGCGCTCCTCGTAGGATCTCGACCTCGGCGGCTACGATCGCTATAGTGTCATCATGTGTGGTCGCATGGCGCGCATTGATGATCAGGTTGACCACCAGCTGCTCGAGCTGTCCTGGGTCCACCCATACGAAGTGCGATTCTTGCGCCGAGACATCGAGCCGTCGTTGCTCGCCCGTCATCTGACGAATCACCGGCCGGAGTTGCCGCACCATCGCGCTCAGATCCACCGACTGCGGACGGTGCACGGCGTGGCGACTGAACTCGAGCAACTGACGGGTAATAGCCGCGGCATGGTTCGCCGCCGCGATGATCTCGCGCACATTGGCCAATGATTCTGACGTCACCTCGCGCTCATCCAGCAGCAGCGCCCCGAAGCCCACGATCACCTGCAGCATGTTGTTGACCTCGTGCGCCACGCCACCGGCGAGTGCACTGACCGCCTCGAGCCGCTGGGTCTCCTGCAATTGTGCCGCGTGTTCGCGCGTCACGGCCTCCGACGCGAGCCGCTCCGTGATGTCGCGAATCACCAAATGAGCCGACGGTCTTCCGCCCTCGACGAAGACCTGCGCCCTGACCTCGACCTCCACGTGCCCGCCGTCGAGGCGATGCAGCGTGTCTCGCACGGGCGGCGCAAGCTCTACCGAACTGGTGTGATTCGTGATTTGGCGTGCGACCGCCTTCAGGTGTGGCGGGTGAAGCAGCATATCCACCGGCTGCCCCACGAGCTGCTCCTCACGGCTGGCGCCGGCAAGGCGAACCGCGGCCGCGTTGGCCGACAAGATCACCTCGCCATCGTGCACCAGAATGCCGTCAGGCGCGAGCTCGACCAGTTGCTCGTAGCGCCGATCCCGGTCGGCCTCGTGCTGCGAGGGAGGGGGGACTGTCACGATGTGTACATCAGCTGTCGCTGAGATCTTTGGGAGACGGGTCGCGGGAGGGTCCTGCCGCGCGCAGCTGACGAACAGGAAGCCCAGTGACGACGCGGTCGTATTCGCGCAAGGTGTTGCCGAGGACGATGCCGGTGGAAGTCGACTCGTAGGCCCAGAAGTCTCGACTGTGATTGCTCCCACGCATCTTCACGATCACCAGCGCCTTTCGAAGCTCGCCCTCGATCTCGACGAACCGCTGGCTGAGGATCACGTCAGTGAGGAACGACACGCCCTGCCCAGTGATCTGAAGCCGTTCCTGCTCCACCACTTCAACCGTCGAGTAAATCGTGACACCGATGCTGGTGAGCGTCCCGATCAGGCGGTACAGTGATTCCCGGAAGTCCTCCCGGAATGTGGGTGCCAGCGCCATCTCGAAGCCGGAGATGGAATCGATCACCACGCGCGTGGCACCGATCTGCTCTACCGCTTCGCGGATTTCCTGCAGCGTTTCATCTACCGACAGATCCAGCGGTCGGAGATAGATCACGCGGAGACGGTCGGTGTCCACGGCGTCTTTTAACATGGTCCCCATCGCCGCCGCCCGGGCGAGGTAGATCTCGGGATGCTCCTCGAACACGGCAATCACGGCGGCCTCACCCTCACGCAGTCCCTCCGCCACGAACTGAACCGCAAACGTCGTCTTACCCGAACCGGTTGGACCGGCGAGCACCACAGAATCGCCCGCGGTAATTCCGCCGTTCATCAACTCGTCGAGGCCGGGAATACCGGTGCCCAGCCGTTTGCGCTCCGCTGCGTGCGCGTCCGTCCGACGCCTCGACACGCGCGGATACACGATCACGCCATCGTCAGTGAGCTTGAGCGTGTGCAGTCCGGGCATGTGCGCGAGCCCACGCGCCTTCATGACCTGCAGCTTGCGCACCACGGAGTTGCGGTCAACCGCCTGCGTGAGGCACATGATACCGTCAGCTACCGCAAACGCGGGGTTTCGGCTGTCCTGTGTTTCGTACTCCCCAATCAGCAGCGACGTGATTTCCCACGTCGTCAGCTGGAGAGCCAGCTGCTGTACGAATCGCTCGACGCTGCCCTCCCGACTTCCGCCCACTTCACCGTGCAGCAGCGACCCGAAGGAATCGACGACGACGACGCTCGGCCCCAGTCTCCGGACCTCCGCCTCGATACGTTGCATAACGACCTCCAGGTCCCCTTCCAGCGCTTCTTCGCTGAGGTTCAGGAAATGCACTGCGGTGCCCACCTCCTCAGGATGGAAAAACGAGAAGCGCTGCTGATAGCGCAGCATCTTGAGCGAGGTCTCGCCGAGGAGGGTGATGAAGAGGCCGGGTCGCTCGGCGGTGGCGTTGGCGAACAGGAACTGCATACACAGCGTCGTCTTGCCCGAGCCTGGTTCGCCGGTGATCAGGTTAAACGAGAGTTCTGGCAGTCCACCGCCCAAAACTTCGTTCAACCCGGGCACGCCAGTGTCGAGCAGCGTGAACGGCGGGAGGTCACGCCGCGCGACGATGCGATTAGCGAGCTTGGTCATTCCGCTCTTCGTGGGTGTCGATGCTCACGGTGCCGCGCGGGCTCGGTGCTCCGGCCTGGTCGATGAGGCGCACGGCCATCTCGTCGCCGACGATACGGCCGAGCAGTTGCATCAGGACCTCAAGGAGCGCCACCACACCGCTGGCAATCGCATCGTTTGCCGCCGGCGCATCATGCGGCACGCCCCGTACTCCATCAACCGTCAGCACGGTGCTCAGTACCGGGTGCGCCGGCAGCGTCAGACGTGCGGCGTTGAGGAGCAGGGCGCGGAATCCCTCCGACCCGATCCAGCGACTCAATACCACTTCGAGGTCGCTCAGGAGACGCATCGCCGCCGCGCCCGATGCATCGTTTGCGTGCGGATTCGAGTACGGGTTCGCGTACGTGCTCGCCCTCGCCGCCTGTTCCCAGAGACGCCGGGCCACGTCGCCGGCGGTCGAGTTGGTACGAGTCACCACCGAACGGTGCGCGGACCGTGGTGCATGCGCGCTGACGTTACTGTCATGACGAGTGAGGGACCGGAGGAGTGAACGGCGTGTGGCACGCGCCATCGATTGCGAATCCCGTGCCGAAGGCGTGTTGCTGTCGATGCCGTCAGGCAGCTATAGATCTGAGCCGCGGATGACGGTACCGGTGAGAGATACTCATCGCGCACGAGAGACTACCGTTGCGGCACAGCACAGGGCGGCTCGCCCCGCCGCCACACGCGCTGCTTCCCGCTCATCGGGATGCCGCGACGCGAGTCCGGCGAAGTCGATGTCGAACGGGAAGCACTCTGCATCAAGCGTACCCAGCAGCTCTCGCAGCACACCCTGTTCATAGTCGAGATCGGCGCGCAGTCGACTCATGAGAACGCCCAAGGGCTCCTTGGCACGCGCGTCGCCGACTCTGCTCATGAGCTTGAGCGCGGCCACCGATCCGGCAAGGTGATCGTTGAGATATTGCGCGAGCGTTGCATGGGCCAATGTCGGCACTGGTGAAACGCTCGCACTCGTTTTGGAGCTCTACTCCTTCATGACTCCGCCGTGTGGCATCGGCGTACGGCCACGGGTTGGAAATGCTGCGCCAGATGGAGATGAAGCTGCGCGCAGGTGTTCGTGAATACTGTTCCGATACGGCAAGCAAGTTTTACACCGTGTTCACGACGGCCAGGCCCGCGGAGGGTTTCCGCGCCAAAGCGCCGGGGGGATCAATGCGCTGTCAGTCGTTGTCGGTGGTGAGCGGTGCGGCGCCGCTGGAGGCGCTGCGACCGGCACATCGGTTGTACCCGGTACGCTTGCGGGTTGAGTTGACGTGCAGCTTTGCGGGCGCCTACCGAACGACTTAGGCGCCCGCACGGCTACCGTGCGCGGTTCATCAGACGCGCCGCACCAGACGCACCGCCACGGAAGCGAGACTGAGGGTGGCCACGATGATGAGCCACCATGCGACGTCTGGGGCACCCAACAGCAACGCCGTCCATGACAGCCCCGCCACTCGAGGAATGACGAACGCAACCGCCGCCACGAATGCTATGTCCAGCACGATGGAGATGATTCCCGCGCGCGATGCGCGGACGCCGCTGCTCCGGCCGCGTACGACCTTCAGCAGACCGCGTAGCTGATTGAGAATGACCAGCAGCATCGCGGTGCCGATCGCGCCGAACAGCCAGCGATGCGTATCCGACGGCTCTGGGGGCGTCACGCCGATGAGCGCGGCGGCGATATCATCGGCCATGACGTGACTCGTGGGCGCGATCGGCCACGGAATCGCCGACGATACATTGGTGAGAACCACGACGCCGAGTCGTCGCTCCGGAAACATTACCATCTTGCCCCGAAAGTTCGGAACGATGCCACCATGATGCACCGCGTGCTCGCTGGCGATCGTGCCATCGCGCCAGCCGAAGGCGTACGAAAATCCGTTTGACGGCGCGCCACCGGCGTGCATTTGCGCGAAACCGGCCGCGCTCAACAGCGCACTGGAATCCGTGCGCAGCTGCGCCACGAGGAAGCGTCCCATATCGGCCGCACTACTGATGAGCGCGGCCGTGGGCAACCGATCCCCCTCGTGCGGCAGCGTGCGCACTACGGGAAAACCGAACACGTACACATGACCGCTCGACAGGCGCCCCGGGTGAGCACGGTCATGCGCGACCGTCTGCTCGACGTGACTATCGCGCATTTCAAGGGGCGAAAAAATCGATGCCTGGACATACGACGCGTACGAACGCCCGGACACCACTTCCACGATCGCGCCGAGCACCAAGTAGTTCGGACTCGCGTATTCGTGCACCACGCCTGGCGCGTTGTTCAGCGTCACGTGAGCGAGGGCGCGAACCTGATCGGTGAGCGTGCGCGAGGCGCCGATGGCTCGCGGGGCATTGGTTGGAATACCGCTCGTGTGGTGCAGCAACTGGCGCACCGTGATGCGTGCACTCGCGCCGGCGTCGGCCACGCGGAACCACGGGAGGTACCGCTGCGCCGGCGCGTCCAGCTCCAACAGATTCCGCTCCGCCAGCTGCATGACGGCCAGGGCGGTCACCGACTTGCTCATCGACCCGAGCACGAACCCAGTGCGCTCGGTGACCGATGCCCCGAAACCGTCGGTGCCGAACCCGCGCGCGTAGATCACCGAGTCATGCGACACGATCGCGACCGCCACACCCGGCATACGATTGCGCTGCATTTGCTGCGCGATGTAGTGCTCGATGGCGGGTAGGTACGCCCGAATGTTCGGTGCTGCGGTGGGAGCCGGTTGAGCGGGCAATGTCACCGGGAGGGCGGCGAGGGCGAGGTGACGCGCCAATCGCGGAGAATTTCGGAGCAGTGAGGGCATCGTCACTAGTACGTGGACGTCTCACCGGCAGGTTTCGAGTTTCGAGCCACCGCTCGCGCCGCCCATGCAAAAGCTTCCGGTGTCCGCTACTGGCAACATCAGCCTCAGGCGGTGACCTTCCGCCAGAGATTCCCCAACCCCCAAGTATTCGGGGCCCACTCCACCCCTCTTACCCACCCCTACGTGCTCGAGCAGTACGCCCCCATCCTCGCGCTTGGCTGCGCCGCGATCGCCGTCGTGTATGGCATCGTGACGGCCCGCTGGATCATTGCCCAGCCGGCCGGCAATGAGCGCATGCAGCAGATCGCGGGCGCAATCCAGGAAGGCGCCAACGCCTACCTGAAGCGTCAATACGCCACCATCGCCGTGGTTGGCGCGGTGCTCTTTGTGGCGGTCGGCGCCGGGCTTGGCAGTTGGTTGACCGCCATCGGCTTCGCCATCGGTGCGGTACTCTCCGGCGTGGCCGGGTTTATCGGCATGTTCGTCTCAGTGCGCGCCAATTCGCGCACGGCGCAGGCAGCCACAAGCGGGCTCAACGCCGCGCTCAACATTTCCTTCAAGGGCGGCGCCATCACCGGTATGCTGGTGGTTGGCCTGGGTCTGCTTGGCGTGGCCGGTTTCTACATGGTGGTGATTGGCGACCACACTGGGGAGGACGCCGTGAAAGCGGCGTTGGAACCGATGGTTGGTCTGGCCTTCGGGGCCTCGCTGATCTCGATCTTTGCGCGACTTGGCGGCGGCATCTTCACCAAGGGTGCTGACGTTGGCGCGGACCTGGTGGGCAAGGTGGAAGTCGGCATTCCCGAAGACGATCCGCGAAACCCTGCCGTGATCGCCGATAACGTGGGCGACAACGTGGGTGACTGTGCCGGCATGGCCGCCGACCTCTTCGAGACGTACGCCGTGACCGTTATTGCCGCGATGCTGGTGGCCGGGCTGGGCTACTCCACGTATGGCAACACCGGTGTCATGTATCCGCTGGTGCTCGGGGCCGTTTCCATTCCGGCCTCGATCATCGGAACGTTCTTCGTGAGCGTGAAGCCGGGTGGCAAGATCATGAACGCGCTGTACCGCGGATTGATGGTGGCCGGTGGCCTGGCGGCCATCGCGTTCTTCTTCGTCACGCAGCAGATGTTCCCAGGTGAGTTGGGCACCAAGCTTTTCATCTGCGCCCTGATTGGCCTTGGCCTCACGGCCGCGCTGGTCGTGATCACCGAGTACTACACGGCCACCGAGTACAGTCCGGTTCGTCAAATCGCGAAGGCCTCTGAAACCGGGCACGGCACGAACGTGATTGCCGGTCTCGCCGTGTCGATGAAGTCGACGGCCGCGCCGGTGCTGGTGGTGGCGGCGGCCATTTACTTCTGCTTCGACATTGCCGGCCTGTACGGCATTGCCGTCGCGGCCACCTCCATGCTCTCGATGGCCGGCGTGATCGTGGCACTCGATGCCTACGGCCCCATTACCGACAATGCCGGGGGCATTGCCGAGATGAGCCATCTGGGCCCGGAGATTCGCCAGATCACCGACGCGCTCGACGCGGTGGGAAATACCACGAAGGCCGTGACGAAGGGCTACGCCATTGGCTCGGCCGGTCTCGCGGCGCTGGTGCTCTTTGCCGACTACAGCAGCAAACTCGGTGAGCATCTTGGGGCGGCCGTCAACTTCTCCCTCGACGATCCCAAGGTCGTGATCGGTCTGCTCATTGGCGGCATGATTCCGTACCTCTTCGCGGCGGCCGCCATGCAGGCGGTGGGTCGTGCCGCCGGCGCTGTGGTGGAGGAGGTGCGTCGTCAGTTCCGCGAACTGCCGGGCATCATGAAGGGGACGCAGAAGCCGCAGTACGATCGCGCGGTCGACCTGCTGACCAAGGCGGCCATCCGCGAAATGATGCTCCCCTCGCTCATGCCGCTCGTGATCCCGGTGATCGTGGGACTGGTGCTGGGTGGTGCGGCGCTGGGCGGCCTGCTCATGGGCACGATCGTGACGGGGCTCTTTGTGGCCATCTCGATGTGCACCGGTGGCGGTGCATGGGACAACGCCAAGAAGTACATCGAAGAAGGCCACCATGGCGGGAAAGGCAGCGAAGCCCACAAGGCGGCGGTGACCGGTGATACGGTGGGCGATCCGTACAAGGACACGGCGGGCCCGGCAATCAATCCGCTCATCAAGATCATCAACATCGTGGCGCTGTTGCTCATTCCGTTGCTTTCCAAGGCGTAAGACGTGACATCCACGACCGCCACGTCGCTGCGCGGACCAGAACTGGTCCGCGCGGTTGGCGTTTGGGCCCTCGCGGCCAGCATTTTCAACGTCACCGTCGGTGGCGGCATTTTCCGTCTCCCTGCCGGCGCCGCCGCGGCAGCCGGTCCAGCGGCACCGTTCGTCTATCTCATCTGCGCGGTGGTGATGGGATTCGTGGTGCTCTGCTTTGCCGAAGCCGGCAGTCGCATCACGCTGACCGGCGGACCGTACGCGTACGTCGAAGCCGTGTTCGGTCGTTACGTGGGATTTTTGGCCGGCGTACTCCTCTGGATGCTGGGCACCACGGCGGTGGCCGGTGTCTCGTCGGCGTTTGCCGAAGGGTTGGGGGCGCTGTTCAACATGCCCTCGCTGCGCGTGCCGGTCATCGTCACCATGTTCATCGTGCTGGCGCTGGTGAACATCCGGGGTGTTGAACAGGGCACGAAGGTGATCGTGGTGGCGTCCATTGCCAAGCTGCTGCCGCTTATCGCGTTCGTCGCCATTGGGGTGTTCTACATTCAGCCGGAGAATCTCGCGATTACCGCGATACCGAGCCCTTCCAGTCTGGCCCGAGCGGCCATCATACTGGTCTTTGCCTTCAGTGGCGTAGAGACGGCGCTGGTGCCCAGTGGTGAAGTCCGTGATCCAGCGCGTACGGTGCCACGTGCCCTGGCGATTGCGATGATCGGCGTGACTTTGCTGTATCTCGCCGTGCACCTCGTGGCAGCCGGCCTGCTCGGCGATTCGCTGGCCACAAGTACGGCGGCTCCGCTGGCGTTTGCCGCCGAGTCGTTTCTCGGCACACCCGGGCGCCTGATGTTGCTCATTGGCGCAAGCATCTCGATGTTCGGCTACGTAAGCGGTATGACGCTGGCCGTACCGAGGGCCTTGTTCCGCTTCGCCGAGGATGGTCTGCTGCCGAAGGTGGTTGGCTCGGTTCATCCGCTGTACCGTACACCGCACGTGGCCATTGTAGTGCAGACGGTGCTGGTGGCTTCGCTGGCGGTATTCAATTCCTTCGAGCAGCTCGCCGTCATTTCCAATCTGGCGGCGCTGCTGCTGTATGCGGGGTGCGCGGCGGCCACGTTCATGCTGCGGAAGCGTGGCATCTGTCAGGAAGGCGCGGTGCCGTTTTCGGTGCCGGGTGGTCCGATTGTACCCTTCGTGACCATCGGGCTCATTGCGTGGCTACTCACCAGCATCACGAAAGCCGAATGGACGGTGTTGATGGTCACGCTCGCCGTGGCGACGGCGTTCTACTTCGTAGCCGCCAGAGCCGGCACCAGGCAAACCGCATAAGGGCGCCGCTTACCCGAAGGCACCCAATTCGACGCGGACCTCGGCGCCACCGAGTAATTGCTGCAGCGCATCATGATCGAACTCCACAATGGTTTCCGGACGGGTGGGTGCCCGCACTTCGAGCGTGCTCCACCCGTTTGCCTTGGCCCGACCCACACGCAACCGTGCACCGGGTTGGCGCAGCGTGACGAGTCGTGTCATATGCGCCGCCCACGCCGCCTGAGTTGTAAGCGCTGGTACAGCGCAGATGGCGAGAGTGACCGCGTCAATGATTGCCGCGTTGATTGTCTCGGTCTGCTCGGTGCATGGTGCCGGCTGCCATTCGAGCGCCCACACTCCGGAGATGGTCACTCGCTCGTGGCCCGTGCTCATCACGACTTCACCGCTCCAAGTGCCGCGCGGTCGGCGGGCCAGCGCTCGGGGGCGATCCTCGACTTCAATGGCTTGTGCCGCATCCCCGTCCAGCGCGCGCGCCATGAAGCGTCGGGTGCGACCAGTGCGTCGTGCTGGGCCACGGGCGGGGGCACCGCGCAGGAGCAAGGCCAGCAGCGAGGTCAGAAACCGTGACATGTCGGAAAGATCGTGTGCAGTCCCGATTGGTTGCGGACCCACGAACCGGCGTTGCACCATGCGTGCGTTCTGACGCAACAGATCAACGAGGGTACAGGCGCGCCGAGGTCGACTGGCGCCGGGAATGGGCCCCGACGGGCACGTACACCACGGGGAGATGGCGCACCTGGCGTACCCACGGTCAAACGCTTCTCGTCGGGCACGCTACCCCGGCTTCTGCCGTAGCGAGCTACCAAACGAAGCGAGGTGAAAAAGTTGACGTGCATCGGGAGATCACCCGTGTCCGCGTGACGCGCAAGGCGCGTGTTCTCGCCGTGCTCAGGGTGATGCCCCCCGTCGCGCGGTTCGCGCCGACACGACGCGCCCGGTCTGAGCAGTCGATAGCGTACCAGAAGGAGGTTCGCAAACGCGCGCTCGCCGGCCCGGTGCCGATCGACGCCAGTGCCACCGACTTGGCGTCGGCAACCAGTCTGACCATCGCCGCGACGTCGTTGCGCCGATACGGCGCTCAAGTCGGTGACCGCCAACGCCGCCGAGTTCCTCGGCATCGCCGACAAGGTGAGTTCACTCGAGGTGGGCAAGGAAGGCACGCGGCTCATCACGACCGGGACGCCGCTGAACATGACGAGCAACATCACGCTTGGACATCCACAAGCTCTGCTTCCAGCAGTACATGAAGAAGCTCCAGCAGCGGGCGAAGATCACGCCCTGATGGGTGGTGCGGGTGCCGGCTCCTTTCGCACCCGCACCACCACGAGCTGCTGGTCCGCCGCGATCGCCTCCACGCTAACGGGCAGCCTCACCATCTCGCCCGTCGCGTATAGGCACGTGAGATCGCCGCCGTGCTCCGCCTTCGGATCTTCATGCGGCGAGTACGTGCGGATACCACGCGGGTCCACCGTGCCGTCAGAGTTCCAGCCAATGATCCGGATGTAACTGCTGCCGGCCAGGATCGGCGAGTATCCGCCCGGCTTGAGTTCGGTGATGATCACGCTCCACATGCCCGTAAGGCCATCGCCGCGGCGAACGGGCACGCGCTCCCCGTTACGCCTATCGCACCGCAATGCCGCGCGGTGTGCGCACCGGATCATTCACGTTGAACGGGACCGTAACAGATTCGGTACACGCACGCGCCAGAACTCGCGCCACACTTGTGCGCCGCGACCGTCGGTCGTCTCCGTACGATTCCATCCACGCAACGCGCTGCACGACGGCGTGATGTCCACGCTCGCGGTTTGCATCGGCACCGGCGCGAGCGGTGCGGCGCACCGTGTGAGCACGTCGTCGAGTAACAGTTCTGCACCGACGTGGCGCTGAGTGGACAGCATCGACGGAGAGGATCCGGGCGTCACTTTCCGGCCGGCCGCGGTCGCTTCGGCGATGAACGTGAGCCCCGCGCGCGTGCGAAGGGGGTTGAGCGCTGAGCGCTGTGCGCTCGACGCCGATGATCGGCCAGAACCCTTCGTGTGGTACCGCAGGATTCGCCAACCAGTAGCTGTCGTTCGAAGTGGACAACGGTCATCACGCGTGAGGCGCGGCAAGGCCTGGCGCGGCATGGCCTGGCGCGGCATGGCCTGGCGCGGCATGGCACCGGGTACGGCCTCCGCCGGGTCGACGGTCCACTCGCGCTGCGTGTCGGCACCATTGAGCACGATGATCGCCGCGTCCACTTCGACCGCCTTGCGCGCGCGAGCGAGCGCGTCTGTAGATGGCCGCCGCGTGATCGTTGGCCGGGTTCACGTCGCGCACCGCGTAGGCGCGCGCTGCGGTCCCCGGTCACGGCGCCGGCGCGACGACCCTTGCCACGGATAGTGCGGGTGATCAAGCACCAGACCACGCCCCGACGCCGTGACCGCTTTGCCCATCGCCACCGCGTTGCTACCGATACCCTCGGGGGCATCGGAGTCGGTGGCGAAGGCGTACCACGCATCGGTGCCGTCGGTCTTCCTTGTTGGCCGCGGCGCGGCCGCGGCCATTGCCCAGCGGCGCCCTTGCATGACGTGAGAGATCGCTCGCGTGAGCTTTGAGATAGCGATTGTAGCCAGCCACCTAGCCCGCGTCGAAACGATTGCTCGTCGCGCTGTGGCGTGTCGTGTAGGCGCGTTGCGCTGCAGCCGGAAGCCGCGCGCGATGGAACAGATCGCTCTCGCGATTGCCGCTGTCGGGACTGAAGGTACGCGAAGCCGTAGCCGAGTCCTCCTCAGTGGTTCGATTTCACGGGCGGGATGCCGTAACTCGTCCACCGGATCGTCGCGTCGTCGCGTGCGGCCGGCGCCAGCTTTCGTGTCGCGACTGCGATCGCGGCACACGCACCTCACCGACAGCCCGCTCCACATCGATCCGGAGCCCTGTCATGCCGAGCCCCGCGGCGACGTTCTGGACGCCAGTGCCGTCTAGCGCGTGGCCCGGAACCCGTCGGCTTTGCGCCGCGCTGCGGAGCGCACCGCCCACGATCACAAAACAGCCGGGCTGCGCAGCGAGCGAACGGCGAGCAGCAACAGGAGGACGAGAAGGCGAGGAGTGATCGGGATCGCATACCGTGGACCTGGTCGAGCGGCGAGCCCACACCCGGTTCTTCACCTCTGCGCGTGGTACATTCGTGCTGAACCGGGATGCCAGTACGCTGTACCACGTTCGATAGTGCGAGCGTTTCCGTCCCCCTGCCGTCCTTTCGCGCCACACGCAGCTTGCCACCCCCCGTCGCCCCTCCGTCCATTGCCTTCCGCGCCGGCCTCGCCATCCTACGCGGCGTCCCCGCCGCCGGCGCGCCCGAGTGGCTGCGACACGATCCGCGGCTCGACGCGCTGGTCGCCGCTGGCGCGCGCTACCCCGACCTTCGCGACTGGGCACTCGCGCGTGAGATTCCCGAAGCGACGTCGGCGTCCAATGTGTTCGAGGCCCCGTTGCTTGATCCGCGCACGCCCCGTGAAGCGCAGCAGGAAGCCGTAACACGCTGGATGGCCGCCGGGCAGCGCGGCACCGTGGTGCTGCCCACCGGCGCCGGAAAGACCTTGGTTGCCTTGCTGGCGATTCAGCGCACTGGCACCAACGCCTGCATCATCGTCCCTACGCGCGCGCTCGTGTCCCAGTGGTTCACGCAGCTCGCCGATGCGTTCGGCGCCGAGCATGTCGGCGCATTCTACGGTGACGAAAAGGAAGTGCGGGCGCTCACCGTTACCACGTATCACTCCGCCTTCACGCTGCTCGAGCGTCACGGCTCGCGGTTCACGCTGCTGATCTGTGACGAGGTGCATCACTTGGCCGACCGCGCCACTGGCGAGGCACGCACCCGGCTGGACGCACTCATCATCGCGCCGGCACTGCATCGATTAGGCCTCACCGCCACGTATCCCGACGGCCAGGATAGCTGGATGGTGCGCGCGCTCGGGCCGGTGGTGTATCGCCGAAGTATCGGCGAAATGACCGACGCCGAACTGGCGCGGTTTGCCATCGAACGTCGTTACGTCGATCTCTCGCTCTCCGAACGTGCACGATACGACGCCGAATCGGAGCGGTTCGAGACGTACGCCGAGCAGTCGCAGTGGCGCACGCAGGCAGACTCACCTGACATCGCCTGGAAACTGTTCGCCGCCAGCGCACGCCGTTCCCCGGCGGCACGTCGTGCCATGCGCGCCTTTCGGGAGCGCGAACGCGTGGTGCGCATGGCTGAAGCGAAGTTCGAAGAAACCGCGCGCGTCTTGCGCATGTTTCCTGGTGAACAGGCGGTGCTCTTCTGCGGCGGGACCGATGTCGCGATGGAAGTGTCGCGTCGACTGGCCATTCCGCTCATCGCGGCGTCCACACCGGCGTCGGAACGTCACGCCATTCTGGGCGCCATGCGCGAGGGCACGTTGCGCGCGGTGGCGTCGGTAAAGGTGCTGGACGAGGGCTGGGATGTGCCCAACGCCAAGCTCGGTATCGTCCTCGGCGATTCCACCCGCGGCGGCGCGCGGCAGCACACGCAACGCCTTGGTCGGCTGCTACGTCGTCAGGGCGATCAGGTTGCATCGCTGTTCGAACTGGTCGCGGCCGGCACATGGGAGTTCTTCGCGTCCCAGAAGCGCGGTGCCGCAGTACGTAAGGTGGCCGACTCGCAATTGGGCTTCGGACTGTGACGCACTCCCGCTCGAACATATGCTGACGTGTGTATGCTGAGGCACGCATGCTGAGTCACGCATGCTGAAAAGCATATGCTGACCCGTGCGCAGGTCGACCCGTTCGTTCGCGTTGTTGGCGGTGTGCTGCGCATCCGCTATCTGGCGGATCCCGACGGACGTGTGACACCGTTCCTCGACCGCTTGTTGCGACTCGTGCGCCGCCTGGAGGGACGCTCACTGGAGACCGTGGTCGAAGCACTGCGTCGTCAGGAGCGTCGCGTGCGTGACGCATCGCGCTTGGCCGGCATCTCGCGCGCCTTGATCGAATGGTGCGACTTCGACGCGCCGGATGGGGCACAGCAGCTCGAGGCCGCGCGTCGCGAGGTATTCATGACGCGTGGTGCGATATGGCCGCCCATTCCGGGCGACGCACTGTTACCCTTTGCCAGCGCCGCCGCGTCGCTCGGCGTCACCGCCGACTCCCTGCAGCGCACGTTGTACGACGATCGTCCTGGTGCGCGGCGATTGCGTCGCGTGCCCGACGGCGACGGCCGAGCGCTGTTGGCACGCTACAACCTCGAACTGGCCCGTGGTGTGCTGCGTGATGCCACGCGGGTCGAACTGCAGACGCGCGGTGGCTGGCGCGATGTCTTTCGTGCCGTCAAGGCGGCGGGGCTGATGCACGAACTGGTGCGCGAGGGCGCGCGCTATCGCTTGGTGCTCACCGGCCCCGCGGCCGCTTTCTTGGTGCGTCCGGCGCGCTACGGTGTGCGCTTTGCGCGCGTGCTCCCCGTGCTGGCCCGTTCACCCGGCTGGCGCGTGAACGCCGAGGTGCTGCGCGACGGACAACCGTGCCGTGTGCAGTTACGCGGCCGTGCGCGCGCACTCGCCACCGGTGCACCGGTAGGCGTCGAGCCGCGCCGCGAGCGATACGATTCGGCGTGGGAGCGGCGCTTCGTGCGCGACTTCCGTGCGTCATCGTGGGCCAAGGAGCACGGATGGCACCTGTCGCGCGAACGCTCCCCACTCTCGAGCGGCGGCACGGTGTTCCTCCCCGACTTCACGCTACGGCATAGCGATGGCCGTGAAGCGGCGGTGGAACTCGTAGGCTTCTGGACGCCGGAGTATCTGACCGCCAAGGTCGCCAAGGTACGCGCGGCGGGAGACACGCCGCTGGTGCTGGTGGTCGCGAAGGCGCTGGCGGTGGGCGATGGCGGCAACGCGATGCACGACGTCGGTGGCGAGCGGATACTGTGGTGTGGACAGCATCCGCGCGTCGGCGACGTGATGCGGTTGGTGGAGAGAGTGGCGCAGTCGCCGCCGAGGTGACGGCTCCGAGGTCAGATGTCAGACGTCAGTCGCCCGCATCAGGGATCGGACTTTTTATAGTGGCGGAATTCAGCAATAATAGTGCACGGTTTCGAGCGGTTTGATGGGGCGTGATCTCGCGCCTCTCGGTGAGTGCCAAATAGCTCGGAACTGTGCACTATCGTTGCTCGTGTCTGAACACTATACCCAGTCAGAACTCTGAGTTCTGAACGCGCTGACAGTCTGACCCCTGAAGTTCAGCCCGCGACACGCCCGCCTTCGCTGAGGAGTTCATGCGGTATCACCGCGGCGGCGTCACCGACGATAGCGGTCGCGTCCCCTTGAGAATCCACCGCTGTATGCGTCGGCCATTGCCGGCCTCGCCCGTGTACATACGGTTCTGCGAGTCGATGGCGATCATGTGCGCGCGGATAAACTCGCCCGACTGACGACCGGGGCGTCCGAAGCGGTCGAGAATGACCAGATCCTTCCGCCGCAGGATCCAGACGCGCTCGTTCGTGCCGTCGATCAAGTACAGCAGACTTTGCTCCGCGTCGCGCGAGAGCTGCAGGCTGAAGCCACTGCCCGCTCCGCCGGTTTCGGGGCGCACGAACTTCTCCATCAGGTACTCGCCGTTCTGCTTGAACACCTGAATGCGATTGCCGCGACGGTCCGACACGTACACCAGTCCATCTTTGGTGCCGACGAGGCCGTGCAGCGTCGAGTACTGCTGTGGCGGCGTGGCCGTGTTCACCGGGTACGCATACTTTTCGGTATCGACAGGGCGTTTGCCGTAGGCGCCCCAGTGCCGCTGGTACGCACCGGTGGTGGCGTCCAACACGATCACGCGTTTGTTGATGTAACCGTCGGCGATGAAGAGCTCATTGGTTTTCGGCTCGACGTAAAAGTTCGCGGGCCCGCCCAGGTGCGTCGAGTCGTTGCTGCCCTTGTTCACCCCCGGCTCACCGATGGTCAGCACATGCTTGCCATCCTGCGTGAACTTCATCACGTGCATGCCGTTGCTGGTGCCCATCCACACGAAGCCATTGTGATCGATGTAGATACCGTGCTCCTGACTGAACCACGTATAGCCAGCGCCGGGACCGCCCCACGACCGCACCACCTGGCCGTCGGCGTCCATCTCGAGCACCGGCGGCGCCGGAAAGCAGCAGTCGGCAATCGGCGGCTTCAGGGCCGCCCCAATCTCCTGATCGGTGAGACTCGATGGCATATGGATGATCCACAGATGATCGCGATCGTCCACGAAGAGCCCGCGGATGTCGCCCAAAATCCAATCGTTGGGCAACGTCGGCGGCCATGTCGGATCGATCACGTACACCGGCAGTTTTTCAGCGGTTGGTGAACCGCGTGCCACTTTGGCGTTGGCGCCTTGTGCATGGGCGACGATCGGCGCGAGCACGCATCCGACAATACAGGCAAGCAGGGGGACGCGGGTCATGGGGTGTGGAACTGGTGGAGTGCGAATGTCGCGAGTATGAGGCGGTCCGAGAAACAGGGAAGCAATGCGTACGTCAGCGCGTTCGCCGCTGCGCCGCCAGCCACGCAATCGCCGCTCGCGAGATCCACTCATGCTCACCCTCGAACAACGTAAGACGCGAGGCACCCGCCGTGCGCCGCACGTAGATCGTGCGCCCAAGCATGCTGTCAACAACGGGCGTCGTCTGGCCGTACTGCCCGCGCATCATCGCCTCGATCTCCACCGTTGACAGTGCTTGCGGCGCAATCGCCTGGAACGCATTGAGTGTGTGCCGCGGTGACACCACCGTGTCGTGCACACCCGCCGCGAGGTCGAGCGGTACGCGCAGCGTCGGGCTCAAATAGCGGAGTGGCGCGCGCGCCGCATAGGCCGCCGCGATCGTCTCGCTCTCGCGTGGCGCTCCACCAAAGCAGCCGCCCATCATGCGCCCGTACTCGTCAGTCGGGTGCTCGGCGTTCCAGGCAGTGAGATCGCTGATGCCGACCCACGCGCTCGCCGCGGCCCACTGATCGGGATACCGCGACGCCATCAGCATCGTCATGAAGCCACCACCGGAGCGGCCGAGCAGATAGATGCGTGTGCTGTCCACCGCGTAGTGCGCGCGAACCCAGGCCACGGCATCGAGGACGTCCTGCTGCGCGACGTCCGATCCGCACGCCAACGGGGTCTCGCTGCGCCCGCGAAAATTGGGCGACAGCAACAGCCATCCGCGCGCGTTGGCCTCGGCTTCCACCGTGGAGTCGCGTTGGTCGAGGTCGAAGCTCCACGTGTGCAGCATGACCGCGAGTGGACGTCGGCCATTGGCGGAGGGCGCGGGCGCCGCCGGCATCACGAACACCGAGGGCTGCATGGTCGAATCGGCGGTGCTTCGGATCTCGACACGATGTCGGCCGGCGGCGTTGGGGATCTGCGCACGGCCCGTGCTCGGCGCGATGGCAGCGAGAAGCGCCAAGGCGACGCTGCACCGCGTGGAGGAACGACTCAGGTTGTTCATGCGATTGGCGTGACGCGGAAAAGGTCTCGAACGTGGGCGGCGCGGAACAGATGATAGCGTCCGGGACCCTGCAGGTCACGCAACCCAGAGCGCCGGCCCCATAGCGGCCGGGCTCGTCGGCTAGGAGATTAGGCACTGTGTCACGCCACGAATCCCGCTCACGTCTCGCCCACCGCATGTCCGCCCTTGATCAGCTGAACGTCGCCTTGGCCCAGAGCTATCACCTCACGCGCGAACTCGGCGAGGGCGGCATGGCCACGGTGTACCTGGCGCGCGATCTCAAGCACGAGCGCGACGTGGCCATCAAGGTGCTCAAGCCGGAACTCGGCGCCGTACTCGGCGTGGAACGCTTCAACTCCGAGATCCGCGTCACGGCCAATCTGCAGCACCCCAATCTGCTGCCGCTGTTCGAGAGCGGTGAAGCCGGGGGACTGCTGTTCTACGTGATGCCGTTCGTGGATGGCGAAACGTTGCGGGCCCGGCTCGAGCGCGAGAAGCAGTTGCCGGTGGAGGAAGCCGTACGACTGTCGGTCGCCATTGCGCAGGCGCTCGACTATGCGCATCGCCGTGGTGTCATTCATCGCGATCTCAAGCCGGAGAACATTCTGCTGGCCGATGGGCAACCGCTGGTGGCGGACTTCGGCATCGCGCTTGCCGTGAG
>NZ_JBKJRB010000129.1:0-4954 GCF_046594945.1 Gemmatimonas sp.
TCTGGAGCGAAATCAGTGGCTCGACGTGGCGGGCATCCAGTGGCTCGCCGCGTTGAATTTGCGTCGCCACTGCCTGCAGCGCATCGGCGGCTGTCCGCACCGTCACCGCCATCCGCACGAGCAGCTCGCGGTATGCCGCAGTGCGTTCGTCGTCGCGGCGCTTCTGGTCCCGGCGCTCGTGCTGCGCGAAGAAGTTTTCGAAGTCGATGTCGGGATCGTCGATGTCGTCCCTTGTCATTGTCACCAAAAGGTGGTCCGCGACCACCACGGCGCGATGGCGTTCCACCATCCAGCAGCCGAGAAATAGATTGCGACCGCAAGGGGAACGTTGACGAGGAGCGTCGGAACGCCTCGGCGCTTCGCGAAGGCTGCCGGAAGACAGGCCGCTGTTCCGACGATTGGCCCGAGGAGGACGCCGCCGCAGATGTGAACGAAGAGTGTCCAGAAGATGCTCGGACAAATCCACGCGATCAATGCCGATCCTCCAAAGAACCCGAGGATCGCTCCGAGTAGCGCCGCAAACCCCACGCCGACGCCGGCCTGAAACGCCATTCCAATGTTCGCAGCGACGTTGGCAGTCGGTGCTGCAAGGTTGTTGGCGACACCTCGGGCCGCCGCCGCACCTACGCCAGCAGTCACCCGTACGACGTTCGCGGTTTCGCGTGCTGCTACCCGACCGACATCCGAGATCGGTTCGCCGAAGATGTCGGCGAGATCCGGACCGGAGTCGGCAGGCTCTTCGTCATTGCGAATCCCGTAACCGAGGCCGCATCGCGGGCAATCCTCGAAGACCGGCCAACTACAGCCGATCTTTGACAACTCGCCACAAGTGCGGACGCCGCAGCCGGTGCAACGGTATAGGTTCGCGACGGAGCCGCACACCGCGCAGGTACCACCGCCGACAGCATCGCGCGCCATCAGCTACCTCCCCACGCCGATGCGGCGCGCAAGGGATGCGCGGTCGCAAGAATATACAACCTTATCGTCCTCTTTCTCGGACACGGACGCCGATTGCCACAAGCGGTGCGTGCTATTCATCGTCGACAGCCTTATTCGCGGGAAGGACCGACGCCGAACTCTTCGGTGCGGCGGAACTGTCGCGCCGCATGGTATCGGCCATCTCGCAGGCCCATTTGATTCCACTCGAACACGACTCGATGCAGGCGGCGAGCCGCGTGTCACGGTTGGACCAGTCGCGGCATCGGCCCTCCGTTGACGGTGCCGCACTCAATGCAATTACGGCCATGAGAAGGAACATGCCGACGATCGCACCTCCCATCCAATAGAGGACGGAGCGACTACGATGACGCGCGCGGGACACCTCGCGCTCAAGCTGAGGAACGAGCGCATACAACGAGGGCTCTTGTGCGGCGTTAAGACGGAACGCGGAGAGGATCGACTCCACGCGTGCGAGCATCGCGGCGGACATCATATCCTGCTGCTGAGACGTGATGCGCTGCAAGCTCTCATGAAACGCACGAAGCTGCGCCTTCGGATGCCGAGGAACAAACGCGGTCTGCCAGAACGCCCCGAGCTTGTCGGCCCGCTTCACCGCGTCGCCAACTGTCGTGTAGATCGCAAGCAACCCGCCACGATTATCGCCGACGGCGCGGCCAATCTGGTCGGCCACGGCGTTCAGTTCGTCGAGCGCCCGCAACTCGTCGGCTTCGCTGTCGGCTTCGCGGATCTGTGCGCCGCAGAATGCGCAGACGATCCGGCCGTCGTCGCTGGGTGCACCGCAGCGCTTACACGAGGTTTCCATCGGCTCTCACTTCACCGCAGGTTGCTTCTCGGCGGCTACCTTGCCGTTAATCGTCACGCGATACGCCACAGTCTTAGCGCGATAGAAGTCGCGAAAACCGTGGTTTGATTGAACGCAGTCGTAGGTGCCAAAGACGGTCATGCAGTCCTGCTTGCACTGCTTGTGAAATCCCATGCCGATAATTTGCTGAATGAGCAGCACCTTCGCGTCGGCGCGGTCCTTCCATGTGGCGGCCTCGGCCTTCGGCACTGCTACCGGCGACGTAAATCTCGATCCATTGAGCCACGCCGTTTCGGTGTTTGCGGTCTTCACCTTAAGCTTCTTGCCGCCGATCGAGCCGATCTCCTCATCGTTTACCTTCGTCATCGACAACGTAGTGAACGAGGGCGACTCGGCCCCGACCGGCCACTTCGAGCTTTCCTGTGCCGCGATAGTCACGGTGTACCGTTGCGCCGCGAAGTCGTATGCCGAAAGCGAGATCTCCATCTCACCGTCGCCGAAGCGGACCTCGCCGCCGGCGAGGTCACCGTTACCCTCGAACTTTACATACTTGCCAACGACTTCCCCTGCAATCTCGGCACGGCGATCGAGGAGATCCTGTTTCTTGAATTCATCCTTCGCGTCGGGTTCATCGAGTCGCCAGATCTTCCCGTCGGAGAGCGTGCCACACTCCGTCGTTCCCTTCGGATAGAGAGCCCATTCCTTTCCCTTAGCGAGATCCGAAACGGCGTCTGGCGTGAGTGCTTGCGTCGCTAGGGCATCGAGGGGTGTAGCGGCGATCACAGTAGGTGCGGCAGAGCCACTCGGGCTCTGCGCCGACGCCGAGTCGTCGGCCGGTTCGACGGCTTTCTGCGCGTTCTTCGCGGCGGCTTTCTGCGCGTTCTTCGCGGCGTGATCGAACGCCTTCCTGAAGTGCTTGGTCTCGGCATCTGCGTCGCGCGCACGCCCGGAGGAGCATCGGGCGTACTGGACGACGAAGAACAGGCCGACCGCAGCAGAGATGCCCTGACGAGCGCGGACGCCGAACTTCTTGTTCTTCCACATCCAGATGAGGAAGATCGGCGAGAGAAGCGTCAGCAGAACTGAAACTAGAAACCCTAAGAACTCGTCCATGCCATCCCTCCGGTTGCTAGCTCGCCAGCCGGCACAGCGGCACAGGGAGCGCGGTGTGGTGCGGCGTAGCGTCCGTCGGCACGGACGAGTCTACCGCGCATTCATCGGACGTCGGACCGGCATTGCTCGTCTGCGCGCCCACGATCGCAATAAGTGTCACGCCTCGCATCGTCTACCTCCTCGTCAAGCTTCGCTCGGCGCACGCGATTGCTGCAACCGATAATGGCCTACGATCGTAGTCTTTTTTAGAGACGGCGATCCGCTTTGCTCGTTGGGTGCCCCGTAGGCCCCCGACGCCCGTTCGGCTTCGCCGCCTCGGACGGCGCATCGCGGAACTTAGGCTGGCGGTAGGCGTCACGCAGGAGCGGCTTGCGGAAAAGACTGGCGCGGCCATTTCGTGGATAAAGGCCATCGAGGCGGGCTCACGAGATATCCGCGTGAGCACCATGTGGCGGCTCGCCGATGCCCTCGGCGTTGAACCCGAGGAGGTACTTGCGATCCCGGCGTCGATGCGTGTGGCTCGTGGGAGGCCGCGCAAACCGAGGAGTTGATTATTGGCGTCGCCGCTCGCTCGCATCCCGACGGTCTACGGCCGAGGCGGTGGCGAAGATTAGGTACTCGACGCGGTGGAGGTTGCGACTGCGACAATCCCTGTCGTCCGTCTTACTTGGCCGGAGAGCGGGGGTGCGACGCGGTTTGTCGTTCGAAGCACTGAACACCGTGTCGCGCACTCTGCTCGACGGAGGGAACCATTGACGACTCTAGCTCCCGCGCTCGTCCTCGTTGGCTTCGGGCATTGGCCTATCCGCGAAGTACCGCTCGCGATCCTTCTCCGTCGCGAATGGCTTGTCGGCGAGCTTCGCGAGGGTGAACCCAGAGCGAGCAACGGCCTCCACGTGCGCCGCGTGGGGGATCGAGCCAAGCACCACGAGCCCGTCGTGCTGGTCGGAGACGGGCACAAAACCGTGCCTCTTCCCCAGCTTCATCAAGTTGAAAACGTAATTCTTTTCCCATCCCTGCAAGACGAAAGCGCGTAGCTCCCTCCATGCGGCGGCATCGTCGCGAGCAGGTATCGGACGGCTCATCCCGCAGCGATTTCGAATGCGACCACGAGGCGCGCGCTCCGTTTGGATTGATGCAGAGCGCAGTACGACGAGCCAGTCATCGACGATCCGCTGAAGTTCCCGGAGTTCGCCGGCGAGTGCGGCGAGAACTTCAGGCGCACGAGCGCGACCGACTTCTCCCGCGACGTACCCCATGATGGCCGCGCCCTCGACAGGCGCGAAGGTGCCGCCCATCAACACGGCGTAGAAGCTCGACTTGAGTGTGCCGATCGATACCCCGGCATCCATGGCGACACCTTCGCGGATCGCGGGGTCAGTCACGTAACGGCGGAGCCACCGCACATCGACGCCGCTTCCATCAAGCTCTTGCAGAAGTGCGCGAGCTTGCGCATTCGACAGATCATAGTTGCGAAGGTCGGGGACAGCGCCGAGTGCCGCATTCTTCATCACGCGTGAGCACCCTTGGACGCCCCCACCGATTTCGGCGATGCGCCCCGTTGACGTGAGGTCGTATGCCGGGACGTACGTGTCCTCTTCGTTGTCGAGAAGCATCGCGGCGCACAGTTCATCGTGAAGGAGACGAAATGATGGTGCCCGACGAGCGGCATCGAGATGCTGAAGGAGAGAGGGCCGATCGAACGGACAAGGACGAAGCGCACGAAGACCATCTCGCACGAGCTTTGGCGAAGGAGAGGTTGCTCCGGCTCGACCACGAGGCACGTAGGGCTTGCCGGTAAAGAGGTCCACGACGCGACGGTCATCTTCGGATCGCGCTTGGACGACGTGCAGAGCCATCGCAGCAACGAAGGGCTGAGTGACGGCGAACTCCCGGCACCTACCGCGCGCCTTGTCGTAGCTCTTGCGGGTGACGACCCCAGCCTCGACCAACCCGTCGGAGGAGAAGGGTCGACCAAGCTGCCGATCGATGAGATCAGATGACACGGGCGTCCAAGCATGGAACGACTCGCACTTCGCATCGGGTTCCTTCAGTCGTAGGAGCCAGTTCGCGAGAAGG
>NZ_JBKJRB010000089.1:0-13675 GCF_046594945.1 Gemmatimonas sp.
TGGAGCGCGCCAAGGCCAAGATGCAGCTGGTCGTCCCGGCAACGCTGGCGCTCGTGTTTCTGCTGCTGTACTTCAACTTTCACAACGTCGCGGAAACGCTTGTCGTCATGCTCGCCATCCCATTCACGCTGGTGGGCGGTGTCTGGTTTCTCTGGCTGCTGAACTACGACTGGTCGGTCGCCGTCACGATCGGCTTCCTGGCGCTCGCCGGCGTGGCCGCCGAGACATCGGTGATCATGCTGGTGTATCTCGACCAGACGTGGGCCGCTCGCCGCGCCGCCGGCGGCATGTTGACGATGGCCGACGTGTCGGCGGCGATCATGGAAGGTGCCGTGCAGCGTGTCCGGCCGAAGATGATGACCGTGGCGTCTACCATGATCGGACTGCTCCCGATCCTCTGGGGTTCGGGAACAGGCGCGAGCGTCATGAAGCGCATCGCCGCGCCCATGATCGGCGGTATGGTCTCGAGCACCGTGCTCACGCTCCTTCTGGTGCCGGCCATCTGGTCGTTGATGAAGCAGCGGGAGCTCGCTCGCGACGCGCACCGCCCGGTGGGACATGCGGGCGCGACCACGGTACCGGATGGGATGCCTGCCGCCGCCACCGGTTGACGCTCCGATCGCCGACCAACTTGGGTCCGTGCATGGCTTGACGTCGGCGACGGTCGCGCCACGGCTCGTGGGGCACGGCCCGAACGAGGTGGGGGCGCCTCAGCTCGCGCGGCTGGGCGCGGCTGCGGCGTGTGCCGATGCGGAGTTGGGTCCCCATGGCCGCCACGGCGTCGGTGATCCCTGCGACCAGCACCGTTGACGCGCGCGGCGGCACAACCGTGGGCGAGCACCCCAGGGGTGGGGCGTTCTTCGCGTAGACGGGCGTGCTCCTCAACAACAAGCGCGTGTCGCTGGCCGTCCTGTCAAGGGTGGCGCCGTACTCCGCCTGTGGCGCGGCCACGCGGCGGCGCTGCTTGCCTCGACCCGGAAATGCGATCGCGCGAGGCGCGAGCCTGTTGTCTCGTCATCCGCCAGATTCACGCACGACGCGTTCGTGCACGCGCCTTGCGTCGATGCTCAGCGAGGGGCGACGGGTGGACCGTCCGTGCTGCCGTCAGGCCCGATCGCGCACCGGCGCCGGCGTGCGACGTTCCACATCGTCGCCGCGACGAGAGCAGCAGCGCCCGACCAGATGACCTGTTTGGCGGGAAACCCGTGGATGAACACGACCCCGGCGATGAGCGCCGTGGTCCCGACCGCAGCGAGCAGGAGCGGGCCCGACGATCCATGCCCTATTCGCCCTCGCCAGAATCCCCAGAGCGCCACTGCCAGCGACGCGAACATCAGTGGCCAGAGGATGGCGTCGTTCCGGAGAAATCCGAGTCCCACCATGGTGAGGGCGCCTACGATGAGGGGTGTCCCGGCGCAGCACAGAGCCGCGAAGCAGGCGCCTAGCACGCCGGCGCCGTCGGCGACGCGTCCAATGCCACTCATGTGTGCTTTCCCGCTTCCTGCGCCGCGGATGCGACAGCGGGCAAAGCGGAGCAGGCCGCGTCGCCGCCGTCAACACCCGCCTTGGCGCCGCCGCTGCCACATCGCGCGCCCAACTGGATCGGAGGGCACGGGACGGAACCGTACGAGCAGAACACGCAGCAGTCGCCGGCCTTCGGCCGCATCAGCGTGTGGCATCCGGAGCACTGGTGGAAGAACAGGCAGGCGTCCGTCGGCATCGCCAGCGCTTCGGCATGCCCGCACGCTGGACAGTGGAGCGTGGACACGAGGGTGCAGTCAGGCATGGATTCGGAGAAGGGAGAGGCGCAGATGTCGGTACGGCGGACCGTTACGACGTGCTTCGGTTGGCGCAGCAGCGACCGCAGCACGCGCTGCCGCTTGCACAGCCGCAGGTGCAGCAGGGGCAGTCGCAGCAGCAGGCGTCAGCGCCCTGTTCATCATTCATGATCATGGGGACCTCGAGAGAGAGTGGGCCGAGCAGTCTGGGAACCCCCGCGCGCGGCGCTCGGGAGTGGCTCGATATCGCGTGTGTCGTCGTCAAGCGCAGCGAGGATCGGGCAATCCATCAGCTGAACCGATCCGCCATCCGCCCCGCAGGTCTGGTCGCACTGCGCTACCAAACCAGCGAGGGCAGTCCGGAGCGCACCGAGTTGGCGGACGCGTTCGTCGATATCACGGATTTTAGCGACGGCTACGTGACGTGCCTCAAGACCGGGGCCGGGCTGTCCGGACGCGCGCAGGCGAATCAGCTCCTCCACCTCAGCGAGCGAGAAGCCGAGCGCTTGCGCGTGCTTGATGAACCGTACCAGCCGGGCGGCTTCTGGTGGAAACTCGCGGTACCCGCTCGCGCGGCGGCTCGCCGGCTGCAGCAGGCCACGCCGTTCGTAGTAGCGCAGCGTGTCGGCACTCACACCGGCAAGGGCCGCCAAGTCGCCAATTCGGAGTGCCTGCGAGTCGCTGCCAGCGTCAACCGCAGGGGCCCCGGGCGGCGGCTTCAGCTGCGTGCGGAGCAAGGAAGCATGTGAGCGCGGCATGAAGATACAGTACACCTTGGAGTGCGCTCCAAGGTCAAGTGTGGCGCCGCCGATTCGGCTTGGCCCATCGCGAGAATCTCGCAGGAAAGCGTCCACCCCTCCTGGTCAACGAACATCGCGCGCGGCGCGAATTTCGACCAATCCGGCAGCTCCGCGCGAACCGCGCATTCCACAGACACACGTCCTGGGAGGTCTGTCGGCCTACCCATTTTGTGATGCGCTTGTCGACTTGATGCCTATCCCTCACACTCAACGCGCGCGCGCGATTGTCACGCAGGCGAGCCGCGTGAAGCGGCAGCAAGCGCGTCGCGAGCGACGCGGATTTCCCGGTTGATTGCTGCGCTCCCGATTTGGCGCACGTGCTGCGCCCCGGCACACCGGTCAGGTCCCGCCCAGGGCCCCCAGAATCCTGCAATCCGCCACGGCACGTCCGCCGGCACACTGGTCGATCACCACCGCGAGCGCCGACCGAAGGGCCGTCAGCTGCGTGATCTTCGCGTCGACTTGAGCGAGGTGCGCGCGCGCCAACGCATCTACGTCGCGGCAGGACCGTCCCGGATCGCCGTCGTTGAACGCCAGTAGCTCCCGCACCTCGGCGAGACTGAAACCCAAGTCCCGCGCCCGACGGAGAAACGCCAAGCGTTCCACGTCAGCCTCATCGTACCGGCGGTAGCGGCCGGCCCCCGAGCGGGCAGGCCGAGGGACGACGCCCTCGCGTTCGTAGTAGCGGATCGCCTCCGCCGTGCACCCGGTGCGAGCTGCTAACTCGCCGATGCTCACGCCCAGTGCGTCCGTCCGATTCGTCCTGTGCTCCGCCATCCATGCCCCTTGACCTTGTAGTGACTACAAGGTGTACCCTGCACGTGTGAAAGCGAGCCCAGTATCGCCGCCTCATCGCGCATAGTCGCGGCGACCGACGTCCAGCGGCAGAGAGGAGACATGAGCACATCGTGTGTGGGTGAGGGGTGTGGAGCAGGGGATGCAAGCACGCCGCGGTATCGGCGGGTGCTGTGGGCCGCGCTGGCCATCAATGCCCTCATGTTCGGCGTGGAGGTCGTTGGGGGCGTCGCGACTGGCTCCTCCGCGCTGCAGGCCGATGCCTTGGATTTCCTGGGGGACGCTGCCAACTACGGCATCAGCCTCTTCGTCCTCTCCGCTGCCCTCGTGGTCCGCGCGCAGGCGTCCATCGCGAAGGCCGCGACCATGGCGGCCTTCGGGTGCTGGGTGATCGGGCACGCGTTCTATCAGGCCGCGACCGGGCGTGTGCCGGAACCGCTCGTCATGGGCGTCATTGGGGGGCTCGCGCTCGTGGCCAACGTGCTCGTGGCCGTCCTGCTGTATCGCTACCGCTCGGGCGACTCGAACATGCGCTCCGTGTGGATTTGCTCGCGCAACGACGCCATCGGAAACCTCGCCGTGGTGGGCGCGGCGACCGGTGTGTTCACCACGCAGCACGGGTGGCCCGATGTTACCGTGGCCGTGATCATGGGCGCGCTCTCGCTCGCTGGCGCGTGGCAGATCGTTCGTCATGCGAGGCGTGACCTCGCGCCGTCTTCCTCCGCGCATACCCACGCCTAGATGCTCGCGTTGGCATCGCTCCACGCGCCCTTCCGCGTGGGCAGCAGGCCGCCGATCGCGCACTGGCGTTGCGCAATCGGCGCGCTCCTGATGTTGGTGCTCGCGTCGCCAATAGCCCGAGCGCAGCGGTCCACCGCACCCGGTACTGACCGTTTCGCGTTGGTCACGGTCCGCGTGCTCGGAGACTCGGCCGGTGCCAGCCGCGTCGCGTCGGCCATGGTCCGGCGCGGCACCGTGGCCGCCCGCACGGACGCGCGCGGCGTGGCGACGCGGCGTGTGCCCGCCGGACCGCGTGTGATTGTGGCGACCAACATCGGCTACCGCCCGGACTCGGTGACGGCGACCCTGCGCGCGGGCGGTGACACGGTGGTGACGATCACGCTGGTCGCGCAAGTCGTCGACGTGGGGGCGATTCTCGTGACGGCCACGCGCGGCGAACGGCGCGTGGAGGACACGCCGCTGCGCGTCGAAGTGATCGATCACGAGGAGATCGCGGAGAAGGTGACGATGTCGCCCGGCGGCGCGAATGTGCGCCTTCAGGGCCGGCGCGGTCGGTACACGCTCCTCCGCCGATGGCTTGCCTCGCTACGGCGGCCAGGCTGGCGGACTGGGGCTCCTGCAGATCCCGCCAATCGATCTGGCACGTGTGGAGATTATCAAGGGCACCGCGTCGGCGCTCTACGGCAGCTCCGCGCTGGGCGGCGTGATCGATCTCGTGATCGATCTCGTGATCGATCTCGTGAGCCGCCGACCGAGCGCGAAGGTCGAGCGCACGCCGCTGGCGTGACGACGGTCGAACAGGAGGGCACAGGTCGCTTCGGTCTGGAGCTGTATTACACGGGGCGTCAGCGCCTCGACGCCAACCCATACCGGCGCGCCTGTTTCTCAATCTCGAGAACCTCACCGACGTGCGGCAGACGCGCAGCGAGCGGCTTGTAAGGCCCGCGCGCGGCGCTGGTGGCCGGTGGACAACGGATGCCTGGACCGACTTGGCGGGCTTGACCGTGAACGGTGGTGTGCGCTTCCAGTGGTAGCCCGCACGTTGTCGCGCTTGTCCTCCACCCACAGCTTTGCCTAGGGCCCGCACTCGGCGAGCCGATCAGGATCGATTTGGTGGCGCGCGACACTATGCCCATTCGTCTGACCGAAATTGCAACGGAATTGAATGGCGCACGAACGTTATGACATACCGATCTCTGCACCAGCACATCAATCTGCGCATGACGCTGCATGCGCCACGCGCTCACGCCCTCAACCGCGACAGGATGCACGGGTGATGGTCCCGGACTTGCCATGACGCTGAGTGGACCAGTCACTCGAAACACGCTGCCGGTACGGCCATGCATCCAATTCGCGCCGTGCGGCGTACACGAAATGCGTCACGACCCGCATCCCTCCCGTACGGGCACAGCGCGACCGTTTTCTACCATTCATTATGGAGCATCCCACGATGCGCGTCACAATCACCACCGTTGCCGTCGCTGTACTCGCAACGTTCGCAGCAGCCTGTTCTGATCAGGTGCCCGTTACGTCGCCCGAGTCTGGACCGGCTTTCGCCACCACCGCCGCCGCCGCCGGCACGTCGGTGACGGTGTATGGACTGACGAGCGAAGGCGAGTTGATCACGTTCGACGCCGCCCACCCCAACAAGACGACGAGTGCGAGGCCGGTGACTGGCTTGACCAACGGTGATCGCTTGGTCGGTCTCGACTTCCGCGCAAGCGGGCCCATCGCGACGATCGGTACGCTGTACGCGCTCGCCTCGGGACCAAATGGTGGCGCGTTGTATGTTGTGGATCGCGCGACCGGCGCGGCGAGCACCCGCGTTGAGTTGCGAACGGCGGCTGGCGCACGAGTCATCCTGCGTGGCACTGCGTTCGGTGTTGGATTCAACCCCGTCGTCGATCGCCTGCGCGTGCACAGCGATGCGGAGCAGAACCTACGCATCAACGTGGCAAGTGGACTGACCATCATCGATCCTGCTCTCGGCTTCCTGAGCGCTGACGTCAATGCGGGTACCGATGCGGCCGTCGGCGGCGCGGCGTACACCAACAGTGACAACGATCCGATGACCGGCACGGAGCTGTATGCGATCGACGCGGCTCGTGACGTCCTGGTAGAGTTTCCCGCGCCGGGCGGCGCGAATGGCGGACAGATGCTGACGGTCGGTGCACTCGGCGTGGATACCGACACGGCGATTGGCTTTGACATCGTCGGTACGATGAACGGGACGGCGTACGCGGTGCTCAGCGAGTCGCCGTCGGGCAAGTCCACGCTCTACAGCATTGACCTCGATACAGGGCGTGCCACGCGTGTCGGGCTGCTGGCGCAGACGAAGTCCTATCTCGTGAGTGTCGCCGTCGCTCCGTAAAGCGCGGGAACGTGCGATGTGCAAGGCACGAATCGACATGCGCCGCAACCCCGCTTGTCGATCCGTTCGCACTGCACCACTGAAAGCGGCACGAGTACCTGCACCAACACCCGCACCGCCGACCACCGGCTGACTTCGACGATCAGAGCCGCGCGAGAAAGTCTCGAATGCGTGCGGCGTTTGTGCCGACATCACTCCCGCCCAGCCTCGACACCGAGCGAACATCGACGCGGCTCCCGCTCCCTGCCGACCGTACGCGCACAACGACGTCGTCTTTGAAGCCGAACCAGGTGGTGGTTGCCGTGGCTTCGAGGCGCCCATCGGCGGAATCGGCGGCGACCAATTCCATGCCCATCGCCGTCACGGCCGCCCGTGCACGCGCGAACGTCTCACCGACCGGTTGCGGCAGCATGGCCGGCGCCAAGTCGGGATACCCGGCGCGCTGCAGGGCCGCAACGCTGTCGCCCGCATACTCGGCGCTGTTCTTCGCGTTTGCTCGGAGCGGCAACACCGCCACAAACGGCGGCGGATTTTCCGTGTCGGTCGTGATGTCATGAATGGGCGGGACCGAGCTCGCGATCTGCTTCCAACGCCACGGCACGACCGCGGTGACGGCGGCGAGCACGGCAGCCACTGCGAAGACCAGCGTTCTCCGCCCGACGGGGCGCGCCGTCAGTGTCCCCACCGTCGCCAGCACACCCGTGGCGATGCCGGCATAGGCCGCCCAGCGGATCATCGTAAAGGCCGTCGACAGCGACCACGCACGCTGCTGGTATCCAATGCCGGAAGCCAGCAGTGCGAGCAGCGCCGTCGCGGCGAGGCCAAGCGTGAGGAGTGCAAAGCGGAGCGAAGTCATGCGATCGGTGGGCCGGTTAGGAGCCTTGAATGCTCGCGGTGGGGACGTGAAATCAAGCCCCGAGGCTATCACGACGGAAAGTAGTGGTGGCTCGCACGATCGGTGAGCGGATCATTCACGATCATGCCGCATACAGCGTGCCGCATGCTCGAGTACGCCAGCCGTGTTCCCAGTCGACCCAAACGGTGTCGTGCGCTGTTGCGGTCCGGCCACCAGATTCAGGCTCGTTCCACGCGCACGCCGTCTCCACTCGAACTCATCACCCCATGCGTCATCGCTCCGCGCTGCATCGCCCCCTGCGCCGACTGGCCGTCCTCGCGTCGTGCTGTGTTGTCGCTTCGCCGCTCGCGGCACAGGTCAATTACGACACGATCCAAGTGCGCGCGGTCCAGCTCACGCCGGGGCTCCACGTGCTCTTCGGCGCCGGCGGAAACATCGGCGTGTCCACAGGGGTGGACGGCACCTTCATCATCGACGATCAGTTCGCGCCGCTCACGCCGAAGATCGTAGCCGCGATCCGCACGCTCACCGAGAAGCCGGTGAAGTTCGTGCTCAACACACATTGGCACGGCGACCACAGCGGTGGCAACGAGAACTTCGGCAACGCCGGTGCGGTGATCGTCGCTCATGATAACGTGCGCAAGCGCATGTCCAGCACCCAGTTCGTCGCGGCCCTCAATCAGCCGACTCCCGGCGCGCCGCACGCCGCGCTGCCGGTCGTGACCTTCAGCTCGGCCGTGACCTTCCACGTCAACGGCGATTCGATCGCGGTCTTTCACGTCAGCCCGGCCCACACCGACGGCGACGTGATCGTACACTTCCTCAAGGCCAACGTTGTGCACATGGGCGACGTGTTCAACAACACCGGCCTCCCGTTCATCGATCGGTCGAGCGGCGGCACTGTCGCTGGAGTCCTCGTTGCCGCCGATCAGGTGTATGCCATGGCCAACGCCGACACGCGGATCGTCCCGGGGCATGGCCAGGTGGCCGATCGTGAGCGCCTCAAGGCGTGGCGAACCGCCATCGGCACCGTGCAGGAGCGCGTGCAGCGCGAGGTCCGCGCGCGCAAGACGATCGAGCAGATACTGGCGATGAAACTCAGCGCCGAGTATCTGCGCGAGTGGCCCGGCGGCCACGACCGATTCATCCGGGCGGTGTTCGACGAGTTGACGGCGGCCGCTTCGCGCTAAGGGCGGAGCGCGCGCTAACGCGATCGCTCATTCACCTCTTGGCCAGTGTGTCGGCAAAATCATATTGCAATGTCGCTCCGAGCGGGACGGCGACGGCTCGCCACGGCAATCAATTAGCGGCCGGGAAGGTCATGGCGGCGTCGACCCACGCTTGCAGGCGGGTACCAGTGCCCCGCGTACTGCAGCTCCCGGCCAGCGCTGGCGAGTCAATATACCTAATGGTAAATATCGGCTGTCTCGAGGGGACTCAGCAGATTTCGGCGTCGGATTTCACGTCGCGGTCGACTCGAAATGGGCTTCGAAGAAGGCGATGTGCGCCTCGGCGACGTCACGAAGGGCGGTTTCCACGGCCCAAAAGTGATCGATGACGTGCCGCTCAAAGGGTGTGAGCCGTGCGCCGCCGCCTTGCACGCCGCCATGTGCCGTTTTGGCGACAGGGATTTGGAACATGAGGTTGGTCGCCTCGAGCAGAAGCCACGCCCGCCGATACGACATTCCCATTGCCTTTGCCGCTCTCGTGATGCTGCCTGTCGACTCGATCTGCCCCAGCAACGCTGTCTTATCAGGTCCCAGCCGCCGGACGTCGTCAAAGTGGAGTCGGATGGTCAGTCTCGTCATGTCGCTGTTACCGCGTCGCGGGTGGTGGGTGTGGCCGGCCGGCCTCGGCGCCGGGATCCTGTTGCTCGCCGCGACTTCATCGATGCTCCAATCGCAATCGACGGTCGCAGGGATCGTTGGCTCGGTCCGCGACCGCGATGGTGTCCCCTTGGCTCGTGTCACCGTGGAAGCACGACATGCAGAGACCGGGTACATCGCCCGTACCACGACCAATGCCAGCGGACGATACACGTTGCTTGGGCTACCGCTGGGCGGTCCGTACGTTGTGCGCACGCGTCGCCTTACGTTCCAAGCCGACGTGAGAGATGGCATCGTGCTCACGATCGGTGCGCGACCGGTGGTCGACTTCACCCTGCAGTCGGTCACGGTGCGCCTGGCGGAAGTTGCCGTGCGCCCCGGCGCGGAGGAAGGGCGGGAGTCACGGCTTGGCGGAAGCACCCGGGTCAGCCGCGCGCAGATCGATGCGCTCCCCGTCGCCGACCGCAATTTTTCCGGACTCGCAGCACTGAATCCACTCGCCGGTTCGCAGCTGTCGCTCGGCGGTCAGCGATGGACGAGCACCGATTTTCGTATCGACGGTGTGCAGGCGCGAAATCTGTTGCGCGCCGGCGAGACGAACGGTGGCCCTTCGGCAATCTCGCTCGAGGCCGTGCGCGAGTTCGAGGTGAACAGTGCGGTGTTCGACGTCACGCAGGGCAGGCAAGGCGGTGGGCAGATCGCGGCTGTCACGCGCGCTGGCACCAATACCGTCGCGGCGCGTCTGCTCACCGTGTTTCGTAACGAGCGGCTCTCGGCGCCGGCGGACTATCAAGGACGTTTGCGTGCTGCGCGGCCAGCACAGTTCGTACAATCAGCACTGACTTTAGGAGGTCCAATCGCGCGCGACCGCGCGCACTACTTCGTGGCATATGAACGGCAGGACTCGAGCGAGCCGTTGGAGTCGGGCGACGTGTCCACGGCGCAAGCCCAAACCGCGGCGGGAATTGCCACCGACTCACTCGCGCGTGTGCTCGATATCCTTCGCGCTCAATACGGAACGGCCGCGTCGCCAGTGCAACTCGGTCGTCTGCCACGACGGCCGCTGTCTCAGACGCTCTTCGCGCGCGCCGACTGGCAGGTATCTGCGGCGCACCACGCGACGCTCCGGTTGACGGCGAGCGACTGGGACAGCCCACTCAGCGGAGGCGTGGATCAATCCATCACGTTGCGCGAGGCACGGTCGTCGTTCCAGTCGCGTGAAGTGCAAATCCTCGGGTCGATCACCTCGCGCGTGCGCGGCATAGGACTCAATGAGTTCCAGTTCGCCGCGGGCGGCTCGCGTCGCACGCTCAGAGCCGAAAGCCCCGGTGTGCCGCGAGGCTTTGTACAGATTCGCTCACTGTTGCCGGATGGCACGACGGGCAACTCGACGATCCAGTTCGGCGGCAACCGCCTTGCTCCCGACGACAGCCGCGAATGGCAGCTGCAGCTGATTGACCGCTTCACCGCACAGCGCGGCCGGGTACTCCTCACGCTTGGTACCGACAACTCGCTGGTTGGTACGCGCACGCTGATCGCCGAGGCGCAGAGCGGGTTGTTCGTGTTTCCGTCCATCGCGGCACTCGAAGCGCAACAGGCCAACCGCTTTACGCGCACGGTACCGCTGACCGGTGCGTCGCCCGAGACGGGACAACACATTCTGGAGCTTGGGCTCTTCACGCAGGCGGAGTGGCAGATGCGTGAGCGGGTGACCGTCACCACCGGACTGCGATGGGACGGCACGGCGTTCCTCTCCGCGCCGTCCACAAATCCGGCGGTCGATGCCGCGTTCGGCGTGCGTACCGCACGGGCACCGAGCGACTGGCGACAACTGCAGCCGAGAGCCCAACTGGTGTGGCGCGCCGACGACCAGGGCCGCGACGTGGTGCGCGTGGGCGGTGGCCTGTTTGCGGCCCAGTTGCCGTATTACGCGGGCCATAATCAGCTGCTCTACACCGGCACGACGCTCGCCGACATCGACCGGCGCGGCGCCAGTGTGCCGCTGGCGAACTTCACCGGATACCGAGCCGACGCGGGCACGGTGCCGGGCCTCATCGCGGGCGGCGCGCTCCCGCCGGCGTACGTAAACGTTGCCGGGAACGTGCGCGCGCCACGTACGCTCAAGGCGGTCGCGGCCTGGTCGCACCGCACCGGCGATGCGCTCGTCGCGACGCTCGGTGCGCAGCTCTCGCGCACGACAGACGGCTATCACTACGTCGACCTAAACCTGCGCGACACGCCGTCGTTCCGTCTTCCTCACGAGGGCGGCCGGGGCGTCTGGGTGCCCGCCGGTACAATCGCCCCAGCGACGGGCCTGACCGATGTTCGCAACGCGTCGCGTGTCCCGGCCTTTGCGCGGGTCGTGTCGCTCGAATCGGGGGCGCGCGCCGCAGGAGCGGCGCTGACGGCGGAGGTGGCGTTTCGCCTTCGAGCGTTTGCGCACGGCACATTGGCGTACGCGTGGTCGCACGCGCGAGACAACTCCACCTACGGCTGTTGCCTCGCGCGAACGGCGACCACGTTCACGCCAGTCGCCGATGACCCTCGCAACCTCGCGTTGGCGTGGTCGGCATCGGACTTCGACGTGCGCCACCGGGTGGTAGGCACTATCGACATGCGTGCGCCCTTCGGCGTCAGCGTGTCGGCGCGGTACATCGGGGCCAGCGGGCGACCGTTCTCACTGGTCGTTGACGGCGACATCAATGGCGACGAAGCCAACGGCAACGACCTCGCGTTTCTCTTTGATCCGGACGATCCACGTACGCCGGCCGATGTGGCCGCGTCCATGCGCCGCGTGTTGGCGAACCCGCGCAACCTCGCCGGCACGTATGTACGGCAGCACTTGGGGCAGGTTGCGCAGCGCAACGCACTCACCACGCCGTGGACGAATCGGGTCGACGCGCGCCTCACGCGGCGATTTTCCCTCGGCTCTGGTGTGGTGCGCAGCGCCGAGTTCGTACTGGACATTTTCAACGTCGGCAACCTGCTCAATCGACACTGGGGCGCGCAGTATCTGTTGCCCGTCGGCATTTCCACGCAGAACCCCGTGGTCAGCCGCGTGCCACTGCTGCGCGTGGTCGGTTTCGATACTGCGGCGCAGCGCTATCGCTATACGGTAAACGAGACGGCTGGCGTGCTGCCGAAAGGCGGCGACCCATACCAGATCCAGCTGGGGTTCCGACTCGGTCGCTAGCGGCGACGCCGGCGCAAGCTACGCGTCGGCGACGACGGCACGCCTGCTGCGGCCACTGCTCGGGGAATTCGTGTTCGTGGGCGGTCAGGTAGCTGAGCTGCTCGTGACCGATGCGACTGTGGTTCGCATGCGCCCCACCGATACTGTCGACGTCGTGGTGTCGGTGACGACGCGCCGCGTATAACACGACCTCCAGATGCGACTCATCGCGCTGGGACTCGCGCCGGATCAGCGATCGGGCGCCCCGATTCGCCGCACGCGCACCGTCGATGATCTGGTTCTCGACGTGATGCCGCTGGACAAAGCCATTCTTGGCTTCAGCTACCGTTGCCGCAAGAAACAGGCGCCCGGATGACCGCCGGCGGGCCGCGGATTGGACTAGGGTAACGCACACGCGCCCGGCGGTTCAATGAACTCCAACGTGTTCGTCATCCGGCTGGCGTCCAGAGCTGTCGTCGCTCGGCGCCCCGGTGCGCTTCAGCACAGTCTGCTCGGAAGCACGCGCTGTCGTCGTCGCACCGCCGATGACGGCAATGTGGTTGTGAGCCGGTTTGGAATTCATCGGCGTCAACTCGGTAGCAATCCGCCATGGCTGAGGTTCTGCGGCCCGCTTCGTGCTCCAACCGGCGTTGTTCACGCCGCTATCGTCCGTGGCCCCATTCGAGCTTGCCTTACCAAGCCGTCGAGGCGACGTGGACCAAGCACTGCTGGAACTCGACAAGCGGGACGCCTTCGATCGAACGGTGGACGAACTCATCGGCCACACAGATGACAACAGCTGCACCAAGGAGGTCACCATGGGCATCGACAACGCGTTGGCCAGCGTCGCCGTCACGGATCTGCATGTCGCTACGGCGTGGTACGCACAACTGTTCGGTCGCGCGGGCACCACGCCAATGACTGAATTGGCGGAGTGGCAGTTCCCGCGCGGCGGCTGGTTGCAGGTGTATCAGCTGCCTGAGCGCGCCGGGCAAGGGTCGTGCACATTAGCGGTGAGCGATGTTGCAGCGGTGATCAAACAGCTGAGCGCGATGGGCGTTGATATCAGTCAACGGTCGTCGGACAGCAACGTGAAGACGGTGAGGGTGACCGACCCCGACGGCAACCACATTGCGTTTGCCGAAGCAATGGATTCGACGTTGGCGCAGTAGCATATGGATGACCTTCAGTACTCGGCGGAGCGCGCAGCCTCAGGCATACCGACGATTGTGCCCGCCGAACAGCTGGCCAGCATGGCCACGAACCCTTTCCCCGGCGAAAGCACGGAGTACCGAGTCGCGCGTCGCGCGCTGCTGGCCGAGGAGATCGAGTTTCG
>NZ_JBKJRB010000118.1:0-4572 GCF_046594945.1 Gemmatimonas sp.
CGACCTTCGCGACCTTCGCGTGCTTCGCGACCTTCGCGTGCTTCGCGTGCTTCGCGACCTTCGCGTCAGCTGTGCCGCTGTTCGGCGATGGCATTGATCGTCAGCGCGAAGCTCACCGCAGCGCTCCGGCCAGCGGCGGCGCGACTACTCCCGCGAGAACGCCGCCATCGTGGGGCCCATCGCATCAATCGTTTCGCGGGCGTGCCAGCGATCCTTGCCGTTATACAAGAACGCGAACGCGAGGATCTCGCCGTTTTCGGCCGTCACATAGCCCGAGAGACCGATCACGTCGTTCGTGGTGCCCGTCTTCGCGTGCAGGTTACCCTGCGCCGGGGTGGCCCGCATGCGATTGCGCAGCAGCTCGGATTCACCAGCGACCGGCAGCGACGCGTGAAACGCACTCCCCCATGGAGCGCGATGGGCGTGGGCCAACAGTTGCACCAGTGACCGCGGCGTGACGCGGTCGAGCACCGAGAGGCCGCTGCCGTCAGTCACGCTGACGGCGTCGGGTGCGGCGCCGACCTGGCGCACCATGAACTCATGCAACGTGGCCGAGGCATTCTCGGCCGAGCCGAGCGTCCGCTTGTCTGCACCACGGGCAGCGCCGCGGAAGAGGAGCTCCGCAAAGATGTTGATGCTCTCGCGGTTCATCGTCGACACGAGACGCGACAGCGGCGGCGACGGCAGACTGGTCACGAGGGTGGCATTGCCGGGCGTTGTCCCGACCCGCAGTGCACCGTCGACGGTGATGCCCTGCGCCTCGAGCGCGGCACGAAAAGCGCCCCCAGTGAACGTGGCCGGATCACCGACCACCAGCTGATAGCGCACCGTGCCTGCGCGTGCGCCGATTGTGCCCGAGACCACCACGCGATCGTTGCCGGCGCGATGGGCGCTGATACGCGTGCTGCTCCCGGCAACCGTGCGGACCGTGTTGGTGATCGTGAGGCCGCGGGTCGCCGGCTCGAGGAACACCTTGCCAACGCCGCCCACGCCGCCCGCTGTGACACCGACAATGACGATATTCTCGTTGAGCGTGAGCGCCGAAAACGGCGCCGCGTAGCCTGCCCCGGCATAGCGCGTGAGCCAGCCTTCAGGGATGCCGCGCATCTCCAGCGCCGATGCGTCGGCCACCAGGTCACCCGTCACCCGCGTGATACCGGCGCCGGCCACAAAGCGCGCCAGCATCATCATCGAGGCATCGGGACCACCGCGCACGAAGCGCGGTGACATGGACGGGTCACCATCGCCGCGCAGCACCAGGTTGCCGCGCACGACGCCGTTGGCTTCCAGTGGACCGTCGCGCAGCACATCGGTACTGAACGTGTGCTCAGGGCCGAGCCGCTCGAACGCGATCGCGGAGGTGAACAGTTTCATCGTGCTCGCCGGCACCATCTTGCTGTCGGCACCGTGGGCGAACAGCGTGTCACCACGCGTGATGCTGATGACGATCGCGCCCCAGCCCCCGTTCCTCGTACGACTGCCCAGCAGCGTGGTGAGATCGCTGGTGAGCGCGGCCTCGCCACGCGGCATCGTGTAGCGCAGCACCGGGACGATTGTCGCGCGTGCCCGCCCCGCCCGCGTGCTTCGCGTACTGCGCTTGGCCGGCGTCTTCTTGGTTGGCCTCGGCCGCTGGCGTTGCCGGCTGGAGAGCGACTGTACCGTGAGGGCGCTCACTGATTTCGCGGATTCCGCGCCCGCAGCGGACGCGCCGCCAACGGCCGGGTCGCCAACGGCCGGGTCGCCAACGGCGAGATCGCCAACGGCGAGATCGGCAACGGCGAGATCGGCAACGGCGAGATCGGGCGCGAGAAGCAGGATGCCCGCAACGAGTGCGAGCGAACGGCGACGAATAGTGCTGGTGAGCCGAAGAGGCGTCATCATCAGACCTTGAGGACGAACCCGCGCTTCCAGGCGCCCCAGAGTATCAGGAACCAGAGGGCCACGAAGCTGAGGGCGTACGCGAACGATGCTTCCCGCGGCGGAAGCCACGATGCGTACAGGGTGTTGAACACGAATCCCTGCGCCGAGATCCGACTGCCGGTACCTGATTCCCACGTCCAGATCGATGAGATGAGGCGCGCCATCAATCCTGACCCGAGAAACGCGAGCATCGGGTTCGTACCATATACGACGAATGGAAACGTCCAGCGTCGCACCTGCATCACATCGATGATCCACATGCAGGTGGCGAGCGAGACGGCGCCCATGCCCGCCGTGAAAAGCACGTAGGAACTCGACCAGATGCTCTTGTTGATCGGAAAGACCCAATGCCACACGAGTCCAAGCATCATCGTGATCGCACCGACCGCAAACAACCCCGCCAGGCGATCGGTGAGCGTGCGTTCCTGATGCGCGATCCACCGTCCGGCAAAGGTCCCCACGATCATGGTGCCGATCGCCGGAACGGTGCTGAGCAATCCTTCCGGGTCCCAGGTCTTGGCGCCGATCCACAGATGGTTGGTGCCGAAGATCGTGCGATCAAGCCAGGCACTCAGCAGTTGGTCCGGTTTGTCCAGGACCAAGCGTCCTGCCACGCCAGTGTCAGGGACCGGCACCAGCGTCATCAGCGCCCAGTAGCCGAACAACAGCACCGCGAGAATCCCGAATTGCTGTTTCAGCGTCGTGCGCCACGTGAGCAGCGCGCCGAACAGGTAAGCGAGACCGATTCGCTGTAGGACACCCAACACGCGCCAATGCTCGAACCGGTCGACCACCCGCTCGAGGAACGTGGCCTCGGGGAGGGCGGGCGGCCAGGTGAAGAACGGGAAACCGGAGAGCAGAAAGCCGAACAAGAAAATGAGGGCGCCACGACGGAGAATCTGTCGCAGAATCGCGCGTTCATCATCGCCGCGAGCGCGCCGGGCGCGCCGCGAGAGCTCGGTGGTGATGCCGACGATGAAGAGGAAGAACGGGAAGATCAGGTCGGTCGGCGTCCACCCATGCCACGCGGCGTGCTCGAGCGGCGGGTAAATCGCCGACCAGCTGCCGGGGTTGTTCACGAGCAGCATACCGGCCACGGTCATGCCCCGGAACACATCGAGCGAAACGAGTCGCTCGGGGCGGGCCGACATCAGGCGCCCGCCTCGGATTTGGACGCGGCGACCTTCCATCCGGTCGTGTCGCAGCGCACCTCAAACGAGCGGGTCGGCGCCACCGTGCCGTTGTTGTCGCCACCCACATAATGCCCGCCCAGTCGCACGGTGACGCTATTACCGTTATCCGCCTCCGTCTTGCCGCGGAACACGACCAACATCGATGGATACGGCCCAACCTCTTCGAGCTTCTCGCGAATCTTGCGTTGCGCGACCGTGTCGCTGCTGTAGAAGTAGGTCGGCCCCTTGTCCTGCAGCACCTTGAAGCCGTCATCGGGCACTGCGGAATCCGTACCGGCCGCGCTCAGGAACCGCTTGGGGAGGGGCTCCGCCTTGGTGATGAAGTCGAGCACCGCGAGCCCGACCGGCGTCGAGTCGGTGCTGACACACGAGGGGCCCGCCGCCAGTTTCGTCTTCTCAGCCTTCGCGCGGTCGGCCGCCGCGCCACCGCCGCAGGCCGCGAGCAGCAGCAAACTGGGACCAGCAGCGGACAGCAGGATAGCGAATATGGGGTGAGTCGCTCGGGGCATGGCAGAACTCGGGATTGGGTGGTACTCTCGCGAGAGATGGAGTGCAGCATCAACCGATCAACGTTTCCGATGACGGGAGAGACTCGGGGAACGACGACCGTCATGTGGCGTAGAGCTACACGACGGTAACACAACTCCATCGGGCTTCCTGCTGCAGATATGTACCGCTGACGATGCTATGTACAGCGTGGACGGGGTTTGTCGAGGGGCAAGCCTCCGAATTCACTGACAGTGGAGGAGGGCACCGGATGTCTACGGGCAATCGAGTAGCACGCGAAGGAATCTCCGCCGGACTCATCGGAGCCACCGCGATTGCGGTCTGGTTCGCGATTCTCGACGCAACACGCGGCGAGCTCCTCGCCACCCCGGTGATGCTGGGCAGCTCACTGGGATCGCTGTTCCTGCAGGGCGACACGCCGAGCCGGGCCGCCGCCTTCATCGGCTACACACTCTTTCACTTCGCGCTCTTTTGCGTGATTGGGTATGCGTTCTCGTGGGTCGTGAACAGCGCCGAGAAAGTACCCTCCTCGTTCATCGGCTTCGCCGGGCTGTTCGTGGTCTTCGAAGTGGGCTGGGTCGGCTGGACGTCGGTGCTCTCTCAGGGATTCGGCGAGATCACGTGGCTGCAGGTCTTCCTCGCGAACCTGATCGCCTCGGCCGCGATGGGCGCGTACATGTGGAAACAACACCCGTCGCTGGCAGGGAGAGTGGGGGCGCAGATTGCGGGGGGAGCGGAGTGAGATACAACGACCAACGGCGCTGGGAATTACGGGCGCTAGGAATTAGGGGCGCTAGGAATTAGGGGCGAAACAGCGAACGGCGCGACAGTGAGCGCGTATGGATCGCTCGCTGTTCACGCCGTTTTCCGTTACGCTCCTGACTCTTGGCGCCCGTAATTCCTAGCGCCCGTAATTCCTAGCGCCCGTAATTCCTAGCGCCCGTAATTCCTA
>NZ_JBKJRB010000021.1:0-45888 GCF_046594945.1 Gemmatimonas sp.
CGGCGACAAGGTGCGCCTGGTACGTCGCGATCGTCCACAGCGCGCCGTGGACTTCATCGAAGTCGACATCGCGACGAACGCCATCAAAACCTTGCTCGCCGACGGAATCGAAGGCGCCGCGCTCGAACCGAAAAGCATCGCGTATCTCAAGAAGGGCGGCGATTTCCTCTGGTGGTCGCAGAAGACGGGCTGGGGCATGTTCTACGTGCACAGCTTCGACGGCGGCGAGAAGCGTCCGCTCACCACCGGTCAGTGGAACGCCAACAGCATCGTCAAGATCGACTCCACGACGCAGCAGGTGTGGCTGTCCGGCCAAGGGCGCGAGGTGGGCGAACAGCTCTACCAGACGCATCTCTATCGCGTAAATGGAGACGGCTCGGGCTTCACGCTGCTCGACGCCGGGAACGCGCACCATGCCCTGACGCTCGGCGAGAACGGAACACCGAGCGTGGTGTCACCCACGAAGCGCTACATCTACGACACGTTCTCGCGCATGGACTTGCCCCCCAAGTCGGTGCTTCGTGACGGACTCACGGGACGCATCCTGAGCACTCTCGAAGAGATGGATCTGTCGAAGCTCAGGGAACTCGGATTCAAGAACGCCGAGACGTTCTCGGTGAAGGCGGCCGACGGTATTACGGAGCTGTACGGCAACCTGTGGAAGCCGTTCGACTTCGACAGCACCAAGCGGTATCCAATCATCACGTACGTCTATCCGGGGCCGCAAACTGAAGGCCTGACGACCGGCTTCAGCGTGCGCGGGCCGCTCATGCAGCTCGCGCAAGTCGGTTTCATCGTGGTCGAAGTCGGCCATCGTGGCGGCAGCCCGCTTCGTTCGCTCGCGTACCATCGCTACGGTTACGGCAACATGCGCGACTACGCACTGGCCGATAAGAAGTACGCGATCGAGCAACTCGCGGCTCGTCACGCGTTCATCGACATCGACAAGGTCGGTATCTTCGGCCATTCCGGTGGCGGCTTCATGACCGCCGCCGCCATGCTGTTGCCGCCGTACAACGACTTCTTCAAGGTGGGTTGGTCGGAATCCGGCAATCACGACAACAACATCTACAACCAGAACTGGAGCGAGTGGAACCATGGCGTGAAGGTCATTGCCAAGGCCGACAGCGCCAGCGGTGCCGTACGGGCTGGTGGCACCGGTGCCGCGCGTCGCGGCGGACCGGCAGCGAACGCCGCCGCGCGTGAAGTGGTGCAGGATTCCACGAACGCCGACAAGATCAAATTCGACATCCGCGTGCCCACCAACGACGAGCTGGCCGGAAATCTCAAGGGCAACCTCGCGCTCGCGACCGGTGACCTCGACAACAACGTGCACCCCGGTGGTACCATCCGTCTCGTGAACGCGCTGGTCAAAGCCAACAAGCGCTTCGATCTGTTCATCTATCCCGGTGAACCGCATGGCTACCGCGGGACCGGCCCGTACAACCAGCGCATGCTGATGGAGTACTTCGGCGAGCATCTGCTTGGTGATTACTACCGCGGCAACGGCGAAATCAGGTAACGCCGGACGGTAGCCCGTCGGGAGCACCCACGAGGGGACGTGTCGTGTGATGGATTCGCGCGACTCGGCCCCTCGCGGCATTTCAGGAACAGCTGGTGCACTCGTGTTCAGTCCGCGCCGTCCGGAATCTCCACAAACTGTCCCCCGTGCAACGTCGTCCCGTCATGGTGCACGAAGAACGCGCGCACTGGACGACCGTCACCGTACAGAAATCGAATGTCGTTCAGCCCGTCGCAATAAAAGCTGTTGCAGATATCGGCCCGCATGTCCCGTGGGAGCGCGCACCCGTCGGATCGTTGGTACACGCATCCGGCGGACATCGTGCGCGACGGCACGTAATCGAGGTAGTCGGCGATGATTGCGTCGTCCTCCCGGTCTGGGTATCGACTGAGATACCGAACCATCGAATCCTCGCCCTGATATGCGTGGTCGCCGCCCCCACGGCAGCAGTTTCCACGACACGCGCCGCACCCCGCCCCCAGCACCGCCAACTCGGCCCGTCTCCGCGACGTCAGCGGCGTCTCTGGAGCGGTCTCTACCGCCGAGACCGACGGCGACGCACCTTCCAACAAGCGCTGACGCGCGCCCGCCAACTGCTTACGTAGGTGCACTTCGAACGCTTGGCGCCGTCTCGGCGGCAGGCGCTTCACGCGATCTGCGTTCTTCGGAATAACCGACAGCGCATACGTTCGGCCTTCGTCGACCGTCAGGCCCCGCGCTGCCGCCGCTTGCGCCTGATAAGTGGGCGCGCTCGCGAGAATCGCCGCCCTCGCTTCCTGCAACGCCGCGCGGGGACGCTCCACCAGCAGTACATGCCGGCACCGCGCGGAGCCGCACTGTCGCTCCGCGCGCAACAGCGGCGGTACCGGCCTCGAACAGATCAAGCACTGCTCATGCGCCGGAACTGCCGCGAAGCGGAAAGCACAGGTGGGAGATTCGCACACCACCGCGGTCGGGGTACGCCACGCGGGAATCGCCTTGCCGCACATCGCGCAACCCGGGTTGTCCGTCTGCATGGCTCGTGGTCGTAGGAAAGAGGGGCCCGCTCCGCGCGCGGGACGTTCGCATAATCTGCGGGCCGATCGGTGATCCCGCAGGGGCAGTCCCGGTGTCATCTTTCCCCACATGCAGCCAGACGTCAGAATTTCTGCCATCGCCCACGTCATCCAGTTGGCGATCGCGCCAGTTTTCATGCTCACCGGTATCGCGTCTCTGCTTGGCGTGCTCACCAGTCGCCTCGCCCGCATCATCGACCGGGCTCGAGCGCTCGAAGACCGCCTCATCGACGTCACCGGCGAGCACAAGCATCTCATGGGTTCCGATTTGTTCATGCTCTCGCGTCGCGCCCGGCATATCAATCGCGCGATCAGCCTGTGCACCATTGCGGCGCTGCTCGTCTGCCTGATGATCGCGATTTTGTTCATCAGCGGTTTCTTCTCGTACGACATTTCCCGCATTGTCGCCACCTGCTTCGTGCTCTCGATGGCAGCGCTGATTACGGGACTGCTGAGCTTCTTGCGCGAAGTGCAGCTCGCGACGCGCTCGCTGCGCATCGGTTCGCACTGAACACCACGCACGACGGGCCACCTGCGCGATGCCGGTGGCCCGTCGCGGGTCCCGCACCGCCGTGTGAAATCAGTCGCCGATCTTCACGACCTGCTCGGCCGCCGGACCCTTCTGACCCTGCACAATGTCGAATTCCACGCCCTCGCCCTCGGCGAGGCTGCGAAAACCGCCGCCCTGAATGGCCGAGTGATGAACGAAGCAATCCTTTGAGCCGTCATCGGGCGTGATGAATCCAAAGCCCTTGGCATCGTTGAACCACTTCACCTTGCCGGTCGTACGCATGGCGCTGCTCCCGTTGCTGTGTGTTCGGAGTCCGGCCCTGCCGTACGTACCGAGCACTCGTGTCGTTCGCGGATCAGACCCCCGCGTGGGTCGCCGATACCGTGCGGCATCAGCTCAGCATTCGATCGGCGACCCCCGCTCGCACAAAAGGGACCCGCATGTCGCCAGGTCCCCGAAGTCGCCGGCTGTGCGGTTCCCGCACCGTGGTGCGGCTGCCGTGTCTCGAATGCCGATCACGGTAGCGTCGACGATGCACAGTGTCAACAGGATTCTTTCGCCGAGTCACGGGTAGGAACGATGGCCCTGCTGGACGCCCGACACGCGCGCCCCCACCTTCCCGCCATGCCGATTCCGCCTGCTGAATTTTTGCGCGCGATACTCGCGCTGCTGCTCATCGCATCACGTGTCGCCGCCCCGGCCGTCGCGTCCGCCCAAGGGAACGCCAAAGGCAACGCTCAGGGCAACGCCGCGCCGCGCCTGATGCGCGCGGGCGATGTCGATACGGTGCCGCTCCACGATGTCGGCATACGGATCGCCTACGGTGGCGACTCATTGCAGTTCGGCGAACTACGCCTGCCGGCTGACGCGACGAACGACAATCGGGCACCGATCGCGATCGTGATCCATGGCGGCTGTTGGTACTCGCCCTATGCGTCGGTGCGGAACAGCGCGCCCTTGGCCGACGCCCTCGCCCAGTCGGGGGTCGCCACCTGGAACGTTGAGTACCGGCGCTACGACAATCCCGGGGGCGGCTGGACCGGCACCTTCCGCGATGTCGCCGATGGGGCGGACTACGTCCGCACTCTCGCCAAGCTCTATCCGATCGACACCACCCGGATCGTGCTTACCGGACATTCTGCCGGCGGACACCTCGCACTGTGGCTGGCGTCCCGCTACACGCTCGAGCGGACCAGCCCGCTGTTCGGCGGCACGCCACTCCGCGTACACGGGGTAGTCTCGGTAGGCGGTATCGCGGACCTGCGCGAATTTTTCGGGCGCCAGCGGACCACCTGCGGCAATCCGGCCGTCGAGTCGCTGCTGGGGGGCACCCCCGACAGCGTGCCGGCACGCCTGCGTGAGTCCTCACCGATCGAACGGCTACCACTTGGCGTCCCGACGGTGCACCTCGCCGGCGATAGGGATTTCATCGCGCCGGTGGCCGTGCGCGAGGCGTACGTAGCCGCCGCCAGAGCAAGCGGCGACAGCGCACGGGTGGTCACCATCGTCGGCGATGGCCACTTCGAGGCGATGACGCCGTACAAGGCGGCCGGCCGCGCCGTGATCGATGCCATCCGTGCCATGCTCGACCTGCCAGCGGCGATACGTTAACGGCCAGCGCTGGCGCACCTCCTCCCTCTCCCCTCTCTCTGGACTTCCATCGATGAAGCAACGCTACGCCGCCATGCTCGCGCTGGCTCTGCCCGCCGCCCTCGCCGCCCAGCCGTCGGCCGCCCCCCAGACCGATCCGATCACCGCAGCATTCCGTGGCCGACTCACCACGATGCACCGCAACCTGGCCCAAGCGCTCGACTCCATTCCGGCCGACAAATTCAGCTACAAGCCGACGCCGGCGCAGCTCACCATCGGCTACATCGCGCAACACCTCGCGAACGACAATTACCTGTTCTGCAGCAACTTCGGCGACGTGAAGCCGACGCGGTCGAACATGGAGCTGACGACACCGGATTCGGTGAAAGCCACGTGGCCGAAAGCCGACCTGGTGACGCAGCTCAAGGCCGCCAACACTTTTTGCGAGAACGCACTCGCCCAAGTCAATGACCAGAACATCGGCGCGGCGGTCACGATGAGCCTTCCCAACGGACAGACGCGCAGCACGACCCGGGTGGCCATGGTGCTCGGCCACGCGCTCGACAACGCCGATCACTATAGTCAGCTGGCGAACTACATGCGCCTCAACAACATCCTGCCGCCGTCGGCGTTGCCGCGTCCGGCCGCGCGCTGACGTCGGCTCACTGCATGGCTGACGCCGCCACCCGCTTCTGCCACCGGCCTTTACAGGCGCCTCCGCCACCAGCAACATCAAGGGGCCCCCAACCGGAGTGCTCATGAAGGATTCGCAGCTCAAGGCCTTGCTCAGGAAAACAGCCGCCAAGGCGTCGCAGCAAAAGAAGCCGTCCCGCAGTCTGTTCGATCCGACGCTCGAAGCCACGCGAACCAAGACCGAACCGCTCGAAGGCTCTGATGCGGAAGGGATTTTCAAGGAAATGAAGCGCCGCGAATTCTGACGGACCAAGCCTTCGTCGTACGGCAGACAACGCCGGCGGGCTGATTCTCGCTCGGCAGCGAGATCGGCCGCGGTAGCCTGGGAATCGGGTTGTTCGCGCGAGACGTCATTCTCGAGCGTCCGGTCGCGATCAAGCAGCTGGCACCCGCCATCGCCGCGCGCACCAACGTCAGTCGCTCGGCCGAGGCATCCGTATTGGCATCCGTATTGGCATCCGTATTGGCATCCTTGTTGGCATGCTGCGGCGAGTGTCGCTGCGGCCGCCCGAGCGCAGGACGCGACCGCCCTGCGTCGCCGTGCGTTCGAGCTCTCCGGCCAGCAGCGGCGCCGGCGCGTGGCTGCACGAGCCGCCACGCCACGCCACGCCACGCCACGTCACGCCACGCCACCAGCCGAGGGCCGCCTACGCCTTCGATCGCGAGCGCGCGGCCGTGAACGGGCGCCTGAGGGCCACCATCGCTGCCCCCGAAGCAATCCGGCTCGACCTCCTTCGCCTCGATACCGGTACCACGCCGCGCGGACGCCGTACCGAACACTTGATGTCGTTCGCAACCTGCCGCGCCGAGTGGATGCCGCGCGACGCGGAACGGGGGCTCGGCCGCCCCGCCGTGAGGCAAACGGCGACACCGTCCGGACGACTCGCGCCGGAGCCGACGCCGGTGTGAGATTGCGGGACGGGCGCCTGTCGTGCAGCCCGGTGATCCCGAACCCGATCTCACATGACTCGCTCGAAATTCCTGCTCGTTGCCACGCTCGTCGGCGGGGCCGCCGTCGCGGTCACCGCGTGCGGAGACGGCAAGCCGGCCCCCGCCGCCGATAGCGCCGCCGCTACGGCCGCTGCTTCGTCCACCGACACCGTGAAAGTACAGGGCGTCTGGTCGGACAGCGTGACCGCCGAATCCGGCTACCTCGCTGAATACGTCAACGGCAAACTCGTGGTGATCGAAGAGCAGATGCTGCTCGCCGACAGCACCACATCCACGCGCGCCTATTTCTACAACGCCAACTACGAGCCGACACGGCTCTTTGAACACCGTGCACTCACGGCCGCATCGAGCAATAGCACGCCGAAAACGTTGCACTCGCTGCTCAACATCTACCTCACCGGCGACAACGTCGACTCCACCAGCAAGAAGGTGGACTTCGTCGCGAAGACCGTGCAGCCCTACGAGGTCGCGAACATGCGGAAGCATGAGCGTGAGCTGTTCGCCCGCGTGTCCATGACCTACACCGCTCCTCGCACCAACCGTTGACGATGACTGACTTCGAGACGCTGGGCGCCTTCTACCTCGGCAAGCGCTACGACCTCGCCGCCCGCGCGCGGCAAGACGACTACGTGCTGTACGACGCGAAGGATCTCACCACGCATGCCGTGATCATCGGCATGACCGGCAGCGGAAAAACAGGTCTCGGAGTCGGCCTCATCGAAGAAGCCCTGATTGATCACATTCCCGTGATCGCGATCGATCCCAAGGGCGATCTGGGCAACCTCGCGCTGCGGTTCCCGTCGCTCGCGGCGGCGGATTTCCGTCCCTGGATCGATCCGCAGCAGGCCGCCAATGCCGGCCTCTCCCCCGACGCATTCGCCGAGAAGCAGGCTGCGCTCTGGAAAGACGGACTCGCCAGCTGGGGCGAAGACGGCGCGCGTATTCAGCGAATGGTGGACGCCGCCGATGTCACGATCTACACGCCGGGTAGTACGGCAGGACGACCGCTGTCGCTGCTGAAAGCGTTCGTGGCCCCGCCGCCGGTCATCCGCGACGATACGGAAGCCATGCAGGAGCGCGTCGACGCCACCGCCACGAGTGTACTCGCATTGCTCGGCATCGACGCAGATCCGATCTCGAGCCGCGAACACATTCTCCTGGCGAACCTGCTGCATGCCGCATGGAGCGATGGACGCGATCTCGATCTCGCAGGACTCATCGGCGGCATTCAGTCACCGCCGTTCAACACCGTCGGAGTGATGCCGCTCGATACAGTGTTCCCCCCGAAGGAACGGACCGAGCTCGCGATGAAGCTCAACAACTTGTTGGCGGCGCCGGGCTTTCAGACGTGGATGCAGGGTGAACCGCTCGATACCGCGACGTTGCTGTACGACGCCAACGGCAAGCCAAAGGGCTCGATCGTATCGATCGCGCATCTCGGTGACGCCGAGCGCATGTTCTTTGTGACGCTCCTCCTCGCCGATATTCTCGCGTGGGTGCGCACGCAGCCGGGCACCGGCTCGCTGCGTGCGATTCTGTACATCGACGAACTGTTCGGCTACATGCCGCCGGTCGCGAACCCGCCATCCAAAGTCCTGCTGCTCACGCTACTGAAACAGGCCCGCGCCTACGGACTCGGCGTCGTGCTGGCCACACAGAATCCGGTGGATCTCGACTATCGGGGTCTGTCAAACACCGGCACCTGGTTTATTGGACGCCTGCAAACCGAACGCGACAAGATGCGCCTGATGGAAGGTCTCGAAGGGGCCTCGGGCGGACAGCCATTCGATAAGGCGGCCATGGAGCAGACCATCGCCGGACTCGGCAAGCGTGTGTTTCTCATGCACAGCGTCCACGAGTCGGCCCCGATCACCTTTGAAACACGCTGGACGATGTCGTATCTCGCCGGCCCGATGACACGCGAGCAGATCAAAACGCTGAGCGCGCGCACCGGCACGATCAGTAGCGCGATGGCAGCCGCGAACGACGCGACACGACCGGGCGGCGGCGCCGGGAGCGCGGGCAGCAGCGGAGGCGGCAGTATATCGTCGCTCGATCCGTCCGCGTCGGCGCAGGCACCGGTGTTGCCCCCCGAGGTGCCACAGTACTTCCTGCCCGTGCATTCGAGCGGAGGCCCGATCAGCTATCACCCGGCCGTATTGGGGGTCGCCGATCTGTCGTTTGCGAGTGCGAAATACGGCGTCACGGAGCAGCGCCGCGTATCCCTGTTGGCAACCATGGACGACGGTCCGATCACGCTCGAGTGGGACCACGCCGAGCGCATCGAGGTCGATCCGTCGGCACTCGAACGCAGCCCGATCAATGGGGCGGCGCCTGGCGCGGCGTATGGCGCCCTTCCGAAGGCCGCCACTAACGCGAAGAGCTATCCCGTGTGGAGCAAAGCGTTTCAGAAATGGATCGTCGCCAACGAGAGCGTGTCATTGCTCCGCAGCGCCGCCTTCAAGCAAACGTCGAACCCGGGTGAATCGGAGCGTGATTTCCGGATTCGGTTGCAGTTGATGGCGCGTGAGGCGCGCGACAATCAGATCGAGACGCTGCGCGGCAAATACGCCACCAAGCTGGCGTCGTTGCAGGAGCGTCTTCGTCGCTCCGAGCAGGCCGTGCAACGTGAGCGGGCCCAAGCCTCGCAAGCAAAGATGGACACCGCCATCTCCGTCGGTGGCGCAATCCTTGGCGCGATCTTCGGCCGAGGCAAGATTTCCGCCGGATCGATCACCAAAGTCGGGACGGCGGCCCGTGGCGCCGGACGGGCGGCGCAGCAGCAGGGCGATGTGACGCGCGCCAACGAAAGCGTGCAGGCGCTAGCGGCGCAGTACGCCGATCTGGAAGCGGCGCTGCAGCACGACATCGATGCGCTGGGAGCGACCTATGACGCGCAGCAGGATGCGCTCGAGGCGATCCCGATCAAGGCCAAAAGTGGCGACGTACAGGTGCAACTCGTGGCCTTGGTGTGGGTGCCGTTCCGTCGCGATGCGGCCGGCATGACAACGGCGGCCTGGCGATAAGCCGGGCCGCCGGGGACATGCCAGTACGGAACGCGACCGGACGACCGGTTCAGAATGCGTTGAACGCGTACGCGACCGCGTAGGCAATCAGGAACGCGAGTCCGCTTTGGGCGAACGACTGCATGTCGAATCGGATCGAGCGGACGCGCGTGAGATGCGGGGGAACGGGGCGATGCATGAGCGTCTCCGGGAAAAGGGCATGTGCATTCCGACGCCGGACGCGGGCCTGGGGTAACAGCCATCCCGTACTCAACGTGAACGTGGCTTCGCGTTCAGCGACCAGTCGAAGGGGAGTTCCCGCATCCCAAAGCGTCCGGATTCCAGGCGCTTCTTGGTCTCGCCGTCGAACCAGGTCGCGAGATAGGCGCCGAGCTCCGAGCGCGAGTTGCCGAAGTCGAACTTGTAGTACGTGAAGATGGGGCTCAAGCGTGGGAACCGCGTCTCGATCTGGTTCCTGGTGCTGTCCTTCAGAAACCGTGTGCCCTGATCGAACAGCTGTCGATCGAGCTCCGCACCGGTGTACGCCTCCGACCGCAACGGCGGGCTCCCTTTGGCCGCCGAGACCAGCGCAAAGTGAATTCGCGGATCATGGAAATCCTGGCGGATGATCCGATGCTCCACTTCGTCGAGCGTCAGCGTGCGTCCGGCGGCGCGCACGATCGGCTCGCTCCACGGCCCCTTGAGCCGCAGCACACCGAGCGTGCGGTCGATGTTCCGAATGCTCTCGCGTTCCCCGTGGTTGACGATCAACTGGATGGTGTAGGCGTTGTACACATTGATCCAGAATGCCAGTCGCTCGTCATCGTCGGCACCGGCCAGCGACGCGCGCTCGAGCGATGTCAGATAGCGACGGAACGCGGCGGCATCGCGGAATGCGTCGTAGTCCACCAGCCCGTCGGTCACGTGCATCCGCAACAACGTGTCGAACGCGGCGTGGTCGAGCGTCACGCGCGCGGCTGCAGCGGCCGGCACGGAGGACGTGGGCGTCAACTGCGCGGCGAGCGGTGTCGCGATGCACAGCACGACCCCCAGCCACCGGCGTGCGACATGTGAGGCCCTGCGCAGCGAGAAGGACATTGTGTATAGTATGACGATGAGTACCGACTGGTTGTTGGGCATCTGGCGCCTCATGCGTGCCGACCCGTCACTCGACTTCGCCCCGGGTGTACGCATGGAATTTCTCGTCGATGGCGTGCTCCGCTACCACGTGGACGTCGGCGGACACGATCAGGTCGTCGAGCTCGTCTATCGCGTCGACGGTGACGTGCTGCACACCGACAACCCGGCGGCGCCGCACAGCATGAGCGTCCGCCTTGAGCATGGTGTCGGCGACGTGTTGCTGCTCGACTTCGGCGGTGCGCAGGCGATGCTGGTGCGCGAAGTCGAGCAGCCTGAGCGCTACATCCAGTAGGCGTACTGCTTCGTTACCATGACGAAACCGGACAGGGCGGCGTTCGTGACGGCGTGCACCAGCACGAGGTCGCCCAGCGACTTCGTCTTCCACATCCACCAGTTGTAGATGACGCCGCATAGCAAGCCGACTTCCCAAAAGGGACCGTGCTCGCTCGCGAAGAGTAGCGCCGTCGCCACGAACGCCATCACGTTGTACGTGCCAAGCGGCACTTTCTGCCAGTCGTTGTTCACGATCCAGCGGGGCAGCCAGCCGCGCCAGAAGAGCTCCTCGAGAATCGGCACCAGCAACGCGGCACGAACCACGCGCAGCATCACCACCAATGGGTCCGCCAGCTCCGACGGCGGGATGGTGGCCTTCACCGTCCCGGTGATGCTGTTCTGAAAGAGCCAGTGTTCGCGCCACCCGGGGAAGAGCTGATCAGGCGCGACCCACAGGGCGCAAACCGCCAGCCCCAGCAACACGCTCGGCACCACGTGTTGCACGCGAAGCGACAGCACCACGTCTCTCGAAATCGTCAGCATCACCGCTAGCAGTACGCCGACGCGAACGATGGATTCCCAAGGCTGCGGTATCGGGAGGGAGGGCCCGACCGCCAACAGGATCATGAATACCGCAAACGGCGCGATCCACGGGAGAGACGGGTACCGCTGGCTCAATGAATGTTCTGACATGCACCAATTGTATCGCCTCGGGGGCCATCATGACCCTTCTCCCGCCTTTACGGTCCGTACACGACCGGCGAGGTGCCCTGCTTGATGTCCCGGGCGCCAGCGGCCACACCCGAGCCGACCGCCAGGCCCGCGGTCAAGGCGGTGCCGAGTCCCACGAGCGGAAGGAATGGGACCAACACCGCGCCCAGCAGAAATGCCGCGCCACCCGCGGCCCACGGCGCGATGCCCTTTTGCACGGAGTCGACGTAACGCAGACGATTGCGCACAAACCGGCGAGTGGTGCCATGAAGAACGACGGCCAGGATGCTGGCGATCGCGAACGAGATGAGAAAGAACACGGAAACCTCCTGAGTAATCGGGGAGAGCGCGCGTCACACAGTCCGTGGCGTCGTGCGTCCGCCCACCCTCTGACTCCCTAACGCGATGACGGGGCGGAGGTTTCAGCCCCGTCCCGTCGTGTCACTCTGCCACAACATCGCGGCCACGGAATCGCGGCCACGGATTCAGCGACGGTGTGGCATCTCCAGCTTCGTGTAGTTGAGCGGCACCGAGAATAAGTCGTTGGCCAACTTCTTCTTCTCGATCTTCACGACCTCGAGTGGAACGCTCCCGTCGGCCATCGTCACCTTGAGCGGGAAGCCGCCATCGGCCGTGAGCATCTGCTGCCAAGCCGGCTCGCTACTGCGCGGCATCGAGGCCAGCGGGTTCACGTAGCCGCCAAGTCCCTTCGCCAGGCAGAGATCTACCGTCTGCGCCGCACTGGCCACCGTCACGTGTTCGCACGAATAGCCAGCCACGGTTTCCAGGCGGCCGGTACGCGTGATCTTCGCGTCGGTCGGCGGCTTCGCGGCAACACTCGACGCCGCGCCTGCGATCGGCATCTCCATATACGACTTCTGCGCGGCGATCAGCACGTAGACCTTCTGCTCCTGCGGCACCGACAGCAGCGACATCGCGCCGGCCGGCCCACCCATCGATACGCGCACCTTGCCGTTGCGCACCAGATACTCCATCTCCTGCCGCTGCAGACCGTTCGCGCCCTTCGCCGACATGCGCATCGTAACTGCACCTTCGAACGGCTGCGCCGCGAGGGTGCGCGGCACCGCAACCACAAATATCGTTGCCGTCGCCGCCGCGATGGTGATCGAAAACACTCGAGACATCAACCCACTCGGGTAAAAGACATCACGCCATACCGTTGCGGATGGCCGTGAGCACGAGCTCGGAGAACCGGTCAATTTCGTCCAACGTGGTATACACGTTTGGGGTGACGCGGATCCCGCTGAACTCGGCGTGGACGATTGGCGTCTGCACGACGCGGTGCTGCGTCACCAGCCAGCTCCCAAGCTTCACCGGATCGAGCCCGTCCACGTTGAAGAAGCCGATGCCGCCGCCCCACTTGGAATCGAGGGGCGTCAGCACCTTCACCCGACCCTGTCCTTCGGCCAACAGACGCTTGGCCCACCGGTCGCGCAGAAACTTGAGACGCGCCTGCTTGCGCGCCGCGCCGATCGCGCGATGAAACGCCAGCGACACCGAAATCGCGTTGTGATTCGCCGCCGGATGCGTGCCGATCTCCTCATACTTGCGGATGTCGGCGTCCTGTCTCGGGTTGCCCGCCATCAAGGGCCACATCGGTTCGATCTTGTCCTTACGCACGTACAGGAAGCCCGTGCCGATCGGCGCCAGCAGCCATTTGTGCAAGCTGGTCCCGTAGTAGTCCACGTCGAGCTCATCGCGCGTAAAGGGGAACTGTGCGAACGCGTGCGCCCCGTCCACAAACGTCGCCACACCCCTCGCGCGGGCCATCGCGATCAGCTCCTTCACGGGGAGAATCTGACCGGTCAGGTTCGTGATGTGCGTGATCTCCATCACGCGCGTGCGCGGCGTTATCGCGGCGGCGAACGCGTCGACGATCTGCTGCGGCTCGGTGCACGGCACCGGGAACGACACTTCCTTCACCACGATGCCCTCACGACGCCCGCGCTGGTTCCACGCGTTCAGCATGCGCCCGTAGTTCTGGTTGCTCACGACGACTTCGTCGCCGCGTTTGAGATCGATGCCGAAGATGAGCGTCTCGAGTGCTTCCGACGCGTTGCGTGTGATGGCCATTTCGTTCGTATCGCAGCCGAACTCGAGCGCCAGTTCGCGCCGCACGATTTCAATGCGCGGCTCGAGCGTCTGCCACATCTGAATCACCGGCAGCGTGTTCGAAAAGCGCAGGTCGCGCTCGAGCTGCGCCATGACATGCGAGGGCGCTGGTGAGCAGCCGCCGTTGTTCAAGTTGATCCACGTGCGGTCGAGATCGAACGCGCGCTGAATCGGCTCCCAGAAATCTTCGTCAGAGGCAAATGCCTCAGCCTGTGCCGCATCGCCGCGCCAGGTAGGCGCCGACGGGTCGAAGAGGGCGACGCCGCGATCTTTGGCGACATCGGAGGCATCCATCAGCCGCCGGATGGCCTGCGGCGAAAATCGCGGCGAGAGCACGGCGGCGAGGCTGGGCAGAGCGGTCGCCCCGGCCACGGCGGAAACGAAGAGTCGGCGGTCCATGCCGGAACATGCCGACAAATTCCGTCGGCCGCGAGCGTGAAGTTCAGATCACAACTGACAGATGTCGGCGCGAATCGCCCCACCTGAGCCCGTATTTCATGGCGATACGATTAAGCCTGTCACACAGAGGGACCTGGGTCACACAAAGGGCGATTTTTGCTGTGCCGATCGAGCAGAGTCATCCGTCACTAGCTCGACTGCACGACGCACGAGGCGCCGAGGGCGGTCATACCTTTTTGAACCGTACCCATCGATGTCACTCTTTTCGCGCGTCTCCTTTGGCTCCCTGCTGCTCGCGGCTGTGTCCCTGACGGCCTGCTCGGATGCCACCGATGTGACGAGTCCCGCCGTTCCCGCAGCCGCCCGCTTGACTGCCGCCGCTTCCTCCAGCGCTGCCGCCGACGACAGTACGCAGATCGATTACATCGTGACCTTTGATGCCAGCGTGACGGATCCCACGGGTCGGGCTCGTGCCCTACTCGCCCAGCAGAAGGGCCAGCTCAAGCGCGAATTCAAGTTCGCCTTGAAGGGTTTCTCGGCCACCCTTACCCCTGCTGCGGCCAGCCGACTCCGGGAGGCTGATGGTATTCTTCGCGTCGAAGCAGACGGCAAGGTCTTCATCACGGAGACGGTGAGCGCCTCGTCGTGGGGTCTCGACCGCCTCGACCAGCGCCCGCTGCCCCTCGACGGTCAGTACAGCTTCGCCGGCAATGGTGCGGGCGTCCGCGTCTACATCGTCGACACCGGCATCCTGACCTCGCATGAGCAGTTCACCGGCCGTGCACTGGCCGGCTTCTCAGCCTTCGGCGACAACAACCCGGAAGACTGCAACGGACACGGGACGCATGTCGCCGGTACGATCGGTGGCAGCTCCACCGGTGTCGCGCGCGGCGTCAACGTGGTGCCCGTTCGCGTGCTCGATTGCAGCGGTAGCGGCTCGTGGAGCGGCGTCATCGCCGGTCTCGATTGGGTGGCCGGTCAGAAGACGGCGAATAAATCAGTCCCGATGGCGGCAAACATGAGCCTTGGCGGCGGATACAGTGCCTCCGTGAACGATGCCGTCACCAGGGCGATTGCCGCTGGCGTGACCTTCGCGGTGGCGGCGGGCAACAGCGGCGCCGACGCCTGTAGCACGTCGCCGGCCAGCACCACGAACGCACTGACCGTCGGTGCCACCGAGTCGAACGACTACCGCGCCAGCTACTCCAATTACGGCAGCTGCCTCGACATCTTCGCCCCAGGCAGCGGCATCTACTCGTCGTACATCGGCTCCTCCAGCTCGTACGCCAACCTCAGTGGCACGTCGATGGCCTCGCCGCACGTGGCTGGTGTGGCCGCCTTGATCCTCGGCAGCTATCCCTCGTACTCGCCGTCGCAAGTCCGTAGCGCCATGCTCGCCGGCGGCACCGCGAACATCGTGGTGAACCAGGGCAGCGGATCGCCGAACGTGTTGCTCACGAACATGTTTGCGGCCACCGTGACCCCGCCTGCCGATACGGTCGTCACTCCGCCGAAGGACACCACCACGGTCATACCGACGCCGGTGATCGCGCTTTCTATTACGAAGCAGGTCACCAAGACGCAGAACACCGCCAGGCTCGCCTGGAGCGGCGCGACGACCACCAACGTCGATCTGTATCGTAATGCGGTCCGGTTCCTGACCACGGCGAACGACGGCGCGTACAACGACGCGAAGCGTCCGAAGGGCGCCTGGACCTACAAGGTCTGCAACACCGGCACCACGATTTGCTCTCCGGATGTCACGGTCGTCTTCTGATCGTCGGATAGCATGACGTCGCACGGCAGCACCACGAGAAGTGCCCGACGGCCGTCAGCCGTCGGGCGCTTGTTCGCTTCACGGTCGCACGGCACGCTCAAAACAACGAGCGGAGTCCGAAGCTCAACGTGCGGCCGGCGGTGACGGTCGCATTGTCGGGCGCACCGCGCTGCACATTCAACAGATTCTCTCCGCCGATCAGCACCGACAAGTCGCCGCGCAATCGATAACTCGCATTCGCGCGCCAGCGCGTCACACCATCGTAGTTCAGCCAGTAGCGACGCAACAGCGGCCCACCGACGTCGTACGCTTTTGTGGTATTGGCGAGCGCTTCACCGATGGCCGCGCGATCGTAGCCGATCCAGTCCGCCGCCCGCGTGGCGGTCGAGCTGAGACTCCACCGACGGGCCGCCCACGTGGCCGACAGACTCACCGTGGACGCCGGCACATCGAGCATGCGATCCCCCACGCGCAGCTCACCGCGGTAGCCGTTGGCCGTGCGAGCGACACGGCTGTCGACGAGCGACAGCGTACCGGCCAGCTGCACTGCGCGGCGACGCGCCGTGGCTTGCAGCTCCCAGCCCCGATTCGTGATTGCACCGACGTTCTGCAGCGTATACGACAGGTTTCGGACGATGCGGCCGTTGGAGCCGACCGCCGTCGTCATCGATCCGACCGGCTGGATCAACCCCGACGCGTTCTGATCGAACCGCGTGACGTGCAGCGAAACGCCATGGGCAAACACGACATCGGCACCCGCTTCGAGCCCGGTCTGCTGCTCGGGCTGCAAACTCTCCGATGCCACGCCACGTCCCATCCACGACGTGCCGCGCGCCAGCGTGCGCGCTGGCCGTATCCCGGTACCGAACGCACTGCGGAGCTTCACTACCGCCGGCCCGTAGTCGCGTACGTAGGCCGCGCCGACCATCGGCAACAGCGCGTGCTGCACGCGCGCGGTCGCTCCGCTCGTGCGTTCGGCGCGACCGCCGGCCGAGACGTACCAACGGTCCTGCCACGACAGCATGGCCTGGGCCGATGCGCCGGAATTGTTGATCCAGCGCTGGGCGAGTGGCCATGCGGCGGGCGACGCCGCGATGGCCGGCGTGAGTGCGCCGCCGCCGGGGCGATATCCCGATGTGTTTACCACCTCCGACGCCACGTCACGCGTCAGCGCCTGTTCGGCGGCAAAGGTCACGGCGAGCAACATGCCCGCAGCCACATCGAAGCGACCAACGGTACGCAGTCGCAGCGTGCCGCGATCGGCCGCCCCTTGGCCCTCGCCCAACGCACTCGTGGACAACACCGGCGTGGGCAGCGAGGCAGCTGAAAGGCCACGCAATCGATAGCCATCGACACCGGCGATCACGGTGTGCGTCCAATGCAGATTCGGCATCATCGCCATCGTGCCGCCGACGGTGTACTGCGACAGCGACTGGCCCGTCGCGCTGTCACCAGCGAACGGCGGCCGCGCGGTGGTGTCGCGTGGCGGTCGATTCCCGCTCGAATCCGGTGGCGCCGCACCGAGTCCGCTCGCCGTCTCCCGCATGCGTGACGGCCAAAGGGGCGAGGCCGATGCATCCGCGCTCGCCGTCAACGACGGCGAGGTGGCACCAACAAAGAGCAGGCTTGTGCTGGCATTGGCGCGCTGTGCCGAAAAGCGCGCGGTGCCGGTAAACACGGCGTTCGCACGTATGACGCGCACGTCGGCATCGGCCAGTAGCCGCTGCTCCGAAGCACCCGGCACGTACGCGCCCACGGTGCCGATGTTCAGTCCGAGCCCGAGACTGCGGGCGCTGCTGCCGCTCCGAAACGACAGCGCGTGATCCTGCACGAAGGCATCGCGCGGCGCGTACGCCGTCGCCGACAATCCGGCCGTCGTGGACAGCTGGACCACGGGCGCGCCGGTGGGTGTCCCATCGTGTCGCGTGAGAATGTTCACGACACCGCTGATCGCATCGGCGCCATACAGCGCCGCGCCCTGCGGTCCGCGAATGACTTCCACCCGCTCCACGCGCGCCGGATCGAGCAGCGTAACCAGCAGGGGATTGGCGACCTCGATGCCGTCCAGATATATCTTCGGCGCACTCACCCCGAACGAGCTGGCCCCGCGAATGCTGCCGTAGCGTGCCGACAGCGTGCCGGCGCTCGCCGTCCATGACCACACGCCGGGAACCGCCAGGTCCAGCGCCTCACCGAGTGTGCCTACACCATGCCGGGCGAGCGTCGCCCCGTCGATGACATCGAGCGCGAACGGCGATCCGCGTTGCGGCGCGCCGTTGGGCGATCCCGTCACGACCACGCGATCAAGCACGCTGGCCCGGCGGGACAGGGCATGGCTCGACCCGGTGCTCGCCAACGCACCCGTCGAGACAGCCCCCGTGCCGGCCTCCGCCACCACGCCCGCGCGCGACGGGGCCAGCACGACCTGCCTGGTGCCCAGCACGATCGATCGCAACGTCGTACCGGACAGCAGCGATTCCAACACCGCACCGACTGGCACGCGATCGAGCGTGAGGCACACGCGCTTGCCGGCCGGCAGCAGCTCCGCGCTGTACGACAGTTCGATCCCGGCGACCACGGCCAGGCGATCGAGCGCTTCGCGAATCGGCACATCAGGTACGTGCAGCTTCACGATCCGGTCGAGCGGCGGCGCCCAGATCGACGAGCGCTCCTGCGCCCCGAGTCGTACGGCGCAGACCGGATCGGACGCCGGAGCAGACGCGACGGGCGCGCTCGCGGCGCGAACGACAGCAAGGGGCGCGATCAAGACTGCGATCGCGCCCACGGTCATCCCGCGTCGTACCACCTGCCACCGCCACATGCGCGTCGATCGCCTCGTTCAGGGATGCGGCGTTGAACCTGGTCCCTGCGGCTGAAGAAGTATCGTATCGCCACGCTGCACCACCTCGGCTCCAAGGGCCAGCGCAATCACCTGCACCACCTGGGCGGCCGAATCGCCACGGAACGACGCCGTTAGTGTACGCTGCGCAAGCGCCGCATCAGCCACCAGCAACTCGATGCCATACCACCGGCGCAAATCCGCCTGCACTTCGGCCAACGGCGCGTCGCGATACGCCAACTGTCCGCGTGTCCACGCCATGTCTTCATCGGTAACGGTGCCGCGCGCTACCGCCACTGTGCCCGCCTGCAGCACGCCCCGATCACCCGCCCGCAGCTCCACTGGTGCCGCACTTCCAGTACTCGTATCACGCAGCGCCACGATCCCGTGCGTCACGGCCACCAAGACCCGACCCTTCGCATCTGTCTTCACCGAAAAGGCGGTGCCGATGTCCCGAATCTCCGCGCCGCGCGAATGCACCACGAACGGATGCGCTCCGTCATGCTTCACGTCGAAGAAGGCCGCCCCTTCCAGCGTGACATCGCGATTGCCGCGGCTGAATCCCGAGGCAACCGTGAGTCGGCTGCCGGGAGCTAGCACCACCGTGCTGCCATCGGATAGCGTCACCGAGTCCCGTTGCCCCACCGGCGTGCTATACACCCGCTCCGTCGCCCGGTTGCCCCCGCGCCACTGCGCGATGCCCACCATGGCGGTGAGCGCGGCCGCGGCCGCGAAGAGTGGTCCACGCCAACGACGCGCCGAGCGCGGTGCCGCGGTCTCGGTCGCCGCGCCGCCGCGATGGACCGCCATCAACGGGGTCATCGACGGGGGCATCGACGGGGTCTCCGCCAAACGACTCCGCACGGCCGCCAACGCCTGTTCGGTATCGACCGAAATCTCCGAACGCGTTACCGCGCGCTCAGCGCGCGCCTTAACAAGGGCTGCCAACGCCGCGTCTTCCGGATGGGTTGCGAGCCACTGGGCGACCACAGCCGACTCGACGGCATCGCTTTCTCCCGCCATGAAGCGGGCGAGCGCGTCCCAGTCAGCGTCGGAAGCGGATGCAGCGGATAAACGGATTTCGTCGGACATGCCCGAGAGACACGAGTAAATGGCGATACCCTACGTCCCCGCCTGTCCCGCGGAGCCCAGCGCAAAAGCGCCTCGATCCGATGTAGTATACGCTGCAACCGAGGCCGACAGGACTCCGAGGAGTCGCGTCGACCGTATCCTGGCCCAGTCATTTCCCGACCCCACGCCCCTCGTGTCAGACGCTGACTTGCTGGCCCGCCTTCGGGGCGGGGATCACGCGGCGTTCGAGGCGATCTTCCGGCAGTGGTACGAGCCCGTGGTCCGCTCGGCCAACCGCGTACTCCATGATCCTGGCGTAGCCGAAGAGCTTTCACAGGACGTGTTCCTCGAACTCTGGCGTCGACGCGAAACCCTTGCGCCGGATAGCAGCGTCGCGGGCTATCTCCTGCAGGCGGTTCGCAATCGCTCCCTCAATCATTTGCGCCACCTGCAGGTGCAGAAAAAGTCGGTTGTTTATGTCGAGGCGCTCAGTGAGCCGGCCGACCACGCCGACGCCGAGACGCAGGCCGGCGAGCTACAGGTCGCGATTCGTGACGCTATCGACGCCTTGCCGCCGCGCACGCGCGAAGTGTTTCTGATGAGCCGCGAACGCAACCTGCGCTACAGTGAAATCGCCGAACTACTCGGGGTGACCGTGAAGGCCGTGGAAGCCAACATGAGTCGCGCGCTGCGGCAGTTACGAGAGAAACTGTCCCCATTCCTGCCGAGCAGTGGCGCGTAGCACGTAGGGTGTGGCGGCGGTGGTGTGTTTCCTTCTTCGAACGCCTCACCGATGCCATCGCGACCGTCGCGAGCCTCGAAGGCGGCCCCTCCGAGAGGTTCACCATGGCACGATCCCGTTTTCTGACGCTGACCGCGACCGCGACGCTGCTCAGCGCGGCGGCCTGCAGCCTCGACAACAACAACGGTCCGAACGCTTTCCTGTCTGACTTGGCGTTCAGCACCGCACCCGCCGGCCTCGACTTGGTCTCCAGCAGCTATGCGCCGTCCGACAGCAACGGTATGCCGTGGGGTGGACCCGGCCGTGGACGTGGCGGCGGACCCGGTATGGGCGGTTTCATGGGCGGCGGGCTCGGTGATGCCTTTGTCGGCGGCGCGGCCCCCGGACGTGGCCCACACGGCGGACCGTTCGGCCTCCGTATCGACGCCAACTGCGTCTTCGCGGCCAGCACCGGTGATCTCACCTGCGGACCGACGGCCAAGAACGGCCTCACCGTGACCACGATCTACACGATCAAGAACGCGGCGGGCACTGCGCAGTCAGCGATCGACAGTGTGACCACGCACTCGGTGCGGCTACGCACTGCGGTGACCGGTACCGCCACCCGGAGCCGCGACGGCAGCGTCACCGCGACGGTGAACAACAGCGGCGATCGCACGATCACGGGACTCGCGGTCGGCAGCCCGCAGCGCACGGTGAACGGCACGTCGCAGGGCAACGAGACGGCCAACGGCACCAACCGTGAAGGCAAGACCTTCTCGTCGGTGCGCACCGCCTCGGACACGACCACCGGACTCGTGATTCCGGTGTCCGCCACGGCGCAGACCTACCCGACCGCTGGCACCGTGGTTCGCCGCATGAAGGTGATCATGACGATCGACGGCACGAGCTCTACCCGGGAACGCCGCGAAGCGCTCACGTACGATGGCACGACCACGGCCAAGTTACAGATCACGGAGAACGGCACCACGAAGAACTGCACCGTCACGCTCCCGCGCGGTCGCCCGACCTGCTCGTGAACCTGATGCAGGAGTGACGTAGAGCCCCGATGTTGGATCTCCGGATCCGGTATCGGGGTTCTGCGTAGCCGACGGTGCCGCGCGACCGGCTAGTCGTCGCGCGCGCTGAAATCGAGCGACGCGGAGTTGATGCAGTAGCGCAGGCCGCCGGGCGTCGGTCCGTCGTCGAAGACATGCCCGAGATGCGCATCGCACGACGCACAGTGCGCTTCCACGCGGACGGTGAACCACCGCCGATCGGTGTTGGTCTCGATCGCCACGTCGGACAGCGGTTCGGTGAAGCTCGGCCAACCGGTCCCCGAGTCGAATTTCGCGCTCGACGAGAATAAGGGCTGCCCACAGCCGGCGCAGAGGTAACAGCCGTCATCGTGATGATCCCAATAGCAGCCGCCGAACGCCCGCTCGGTGCCGTGCAAGCGCATGACGCGGAATTGTTCGGTCGAGAGAATCGTCCGCCACTCCAGCTCGCTCTTGCGGATCTTGTCTGTCATCTGTCAAATGAACGGCATGACGCCCCCCCTCGCCAGCGTACACGCGCCGGAAGACTGGCAGCTCGGTCCCGATGTCCCGCAATCGCATCGCCAGTGGCTCCGTGCGCTGGGCCGTACTCTCCTCCATCGAGCCGGCTGGCGCTTCGAAGGACAGATGCCGAACGTGCCGCGCTTCGTCGCCATCGTCGCTCCGCACACGTCGAACTGGGATTTCCCGCTCGGCCTGGCGGCCAAATGGGCCCTCGGTTTCGACGCCCACTGGTGGGGCAAGCACACGCTGTTCGTGCCGCCACTGGGTTGGTTTATGCGAGCCAACGGCGGCATTCCGGTGGATCGCAAGAATTCCCAGAATGCCGTCGAGCGCACTATTGAAGCGTTCCAGTCGCACGAGCGATTCGCCCTCGCCCTCGCCCCTGAGGGCACGCGCAAGAAGGTGTCGACATGGCGCAGTGGCTTCTGGCACGTCGCCAAGGGTGCTAATGTCCCGATCTGCTGCGTTGCTTTCGACTTCCGACGCAAAGTCGTACGGCTCGGGCCAACCACGATGCCCGTGGAAGATGATCCCGCCGCGGGAATCGCCCGCATCCGGACGTATTACGCTGACGTGGCCGGACGCGACCCCTCGCAACAGACCTGATGTTCGCATCGTTTCCACGCCGTATCGCTGTTCCCTCCGCGCGGTCGACCGTCGCGCTCCTCGCCGCCCTGATCACAGCACTGTCATCTCGCCTGCCGGCACAGGACGCAGACAGCACACGAGCCACCGTGGGCCGCGCGATTCGTGCCACACGTGCACCGGACATCGACGGCCGCGAGGACGACGCCGTCTGGCGAGCCGCGCCGCCGATGACCGCCTTTCGGCAGTTCGAGCCCGGCGAGAATCTCGAGCCGACTTTCCGCACGGAAGCGCGCGCCGCCTACGACGATCGCTATCTGTACGTCATCGTGCGCGCGTTCGATCCGCATCCCGACAGCCTCGCGTCGCTGCTCTCTCGGCGCGATGTAAAGACGGCCAGCGATCAGCTCAAGATCCTCATCGACGCCTATCACGATGGACGCACCGGCGTCGAACTCGCAGTCAATCCGGCCGGCGTGAAGCGTGACTATTCGATTTACGGCGACATCACCGAAGACGCCACGTGGGATGGCGTCTGGGACGTCGCGACCACCATCGACAGTCTGGGGTGGATCGCCGAGTATCGCGTGCCCTTCAGTCAGCTGCGCTTCACGGCGAAAGACGTGCACACTTTCGGCTTTGGGGTGTGGCGTGACGTCACGCGGCTGAATGAACGCACGGGCTGGCCGCTCTACCGACCGTCGCGCCGTACCCTCATCTCGCAGCTCGGAACACTCGAAGGCATCACTGGCATCGGCACGCCGCGTCGACTGGAACTGCTGCCGTACACGGTGACCAAGAGCGTGCCGAATCCGGCAGCGCTCCACGGTGGCTCACGCGGCTCGCTGGCTGGCGGTCTCGATCTCAAAGCCGGCATCGGATCGCGCGTCACGATCGACGCCACCGTCAATCCCGACTTCGGTCAAGTCGAAGCGGATCCCGCCGTGCTCAACCTGTCCGCATTCGAGATCCGGTTCGACGAGCGTCGACCGTTTTTTCAGGAGGGCGCCGGGCTGTATCGCTGCGGCGGATCGTGCGAAGGCATTTTCTACACGCGTCGCATCGGGCGGACACCACAACTGCGGCGCGCGAATGCCGATGCGCTCTTCACGAACATTACTGCCGCCGCCAAGATCACCGGCCGCTTCGACAACGGGGTCGCCTTCGGCCTGGTGAACGCGTCCACCGAGAATGTGCGCGGCGCCAACGGCGCCACCATTGAGCCGCAGACGAACTATCTCGTCCTGCGTGGACTGCGCGAGATGCGCGGCGGGCGCTCACAGCTAGGTATGGAGCTCACCGACGTCCGTCGTCGGAGTGATGCCGCGACTGACCCGTTTCTCCGTCGCGCGGCGACCACACTGCTGCTGCAAGGCTATCACCGGTTCGCGCGAGACCGATGGGAGTGGATGGCCTACACCGGCCTGAATGAAGTCAGCGGCTCGGCGCAGTCCATCGCCCTCACGCAGCGCAACAGCGTGCACTTCTATCAGCGTCCCGATCATGAACAATCGTACGATTCCACACGCACCGCGATGGGTGGTGTGGTGGTATCCACCGGCATCAAGCAGGTTGGCGGTCGCGTGCGCTACGAGAATTCGTTTCGGTATGCGTCGGCCGGGGTCGAGATGAACGATCTCGGGTTTGTGAACCTCGTGAACGACATCTCGTTCCGGCAATCGCTCGACCTCCGACAGCTGCGACCCAATCGCCTGCTGCGCTCGTCATTCTCCACGATGAGCGCGCAAACGAACTGGACCACCGGCGGCCTGCTCTCAGCGCAGACGTTGTCCGTGCACACCAGCGGCTCGCTGCTGAATAACGTGGGTGGTGCGATTACCGCGTCGCTCAGCGACGTGGGCGGCACGCATTGCGTGAGCTGCGCGCGGGGTGGACCGGCGCTGCGGCAGTCGATCAGGAACAATCTCCGCGTCGATCTCGTCGGCGATCCGCGCCCGGTGGTGGTACCGCGCGCGGCATATCGCCTCGGCACCAGCGACACCGGGCGCTCATGGTACCGCGGCGCCGACGCCGGTGCCGAGTGGCGTTTCGCCAGCCGATTCTCCACGTCGATCGCAGTCAACTACGAGCAGGTCACCAACGACCAGCAGTGGATCGGCAATTACGGTGCATTTCTCTCCGACACCACGCACTACACGTTTGCGCGGCTCCAACAACACATTCTCGGCATCACCGTACGGGCCAACTGGACCGCTACCCCCACGCTGTCCTTTCAGCTGTACGCCCAGCCATTTGTGACTACCGGTGACTACAGCAATTGGCGCGAACTGACTGACGCACGCGCCGGCGACTACGCCGATCGCTTCTCGTCGTTCCGTACCACGGCCCCGGCCGACTTCAACGTCAAGCAGTTCAACTCGAACGCCGTGCTCCGGTGGGAGTACCGGCCAGCCAGCACGGTTTTCCTGGTCTGGCAGCAAGGCCGGGCTCAGGACGACCGGAACGCCGGGGTATTCGTCCCCGGTCGCGACGTGCGCCAGCTCTTCGGCGCCCGTCCGCTGAACACGTTGCTCCTCAAGGTGAGTTACTGGTTCACCCCGTAGCAGCGAACATGACGCCAACGTCGTGTTTTTCGTCGCCGCCCCTTCCGCCCAGCCGATCTACGGCGGAATTTGTGGGGATCCCTTACGGAGAGAGTTCCGAATGCGCATGACGACTGTCGGCGTGGTGGGCGCCGGGGCCATGGGGAGCGGCATTGCCGCTCTCGCTGCCTCGGCGGGCTGCCGTGTCGTGTTGCTCGATATCCCCGGCGATAGCGATCCCACATCGCCCAACCGCAGTGCGCCCGCCACGAACGGGTTGCAAAAAGCGATCAAGTCCAAGCCGGCCTCCTTCATGGAGGCCGCGGCGGCGGCTCGCGTGCGCACCGGCAACACCGAAGATCATCTCGAGCTCCTCGCCGAGTGCGACTGGATCTGTGAAGCGATCGTCGAACTCGCCGAGCCGAAGCAGCAGCTGTTCGCACGCATCGAAGCGCTGATGAAGTCCACGGCGATCATCTCGTCGAACACCTCGGGCATTCCGATGTCGGTGCTGCTGGAAGGACGTGGCGAGAAATTCCGTCGTCGCTTCCTCGGCACGCACTTCTTCAATCCACCGCGTTACATGCACCTGCTCGAAATCATTCCGACGCCCGACACGGATCCGGCGGTGATCGGGGCCACGCGCGAGTTCGCGGAACGCACGCTCGGCAAGGGCATTGTCATCGCCAAGGACGTGCCGGGCTTCATCGCCAACCGACTCGGCGTGTACGGTATGGTCGGCACCATGCGACGCATGGAGCAGCACGGCCTTACGGTGGATGAAGTGGACGGACTCACCGGTTCGTTGATCGGCCGCGCACGCACCGCCACGTTCCGTACCGGTGATCTCTCGGGCCTCGACGTGCTCGCGCACGTGACCAAGGGGATCGGCGGCGCGACCGGTGAAGACTTCGCGCTTCCGTCGTGGATGCTGGAAGACCTGGTGGCCAAGGGAAAGCTTGGCGACAAGACGGGGGGGGGCTTCTACGCGAAGGCGAAGGAAGGCACGCAAACCTTCGACTGGAAGTCCAAAAGCTATGTGCCGCAGCAGCGGCTTGAGGGTGGGGAGATCGGCCAGGCGATCCGTATGCCGATCGCGCAGCGACTGCCGGCGGCCGTGGCGATGACTGGCGCGCAGGGCGCGTTCCTACGCGACCATCTCGCGGACGCCGCGCATTACACACTCACGCTCGCTTCAGAATTGGCGTACGACATCGTGGCGATCGACCGCGCCATGGAGTGGGGCTACGGCTGGGAAGCGGGCCCCTTCCAAGTCATGGACGCGCTGGGCATCGACTGGCTGCGGGGTGAGTTCCGCGCGCAGAACAAGAGCATCCCGTCGCTGCTCGAACTGGCGAAGGGGTCGTTCTACAAGGACGGCGAGTATCTCACCTTCGACGGCACCTATGAACCCATTCCGGGAATCCCCGGTCGCGTGGCGCTGGCCAACCTCGCCAAGAACGGACGCGTGCTCGACGACAACGGCCTCTCTCGTCTGATCGATCTCGGCGACGGGGTGGCGTGTTTCGAGTTCCGGTCGAAAATGAACAGCCTCGGCGACGGGGTGCTCCGAGGACTCGAAAGCGCGCTCAACAAAGTCGAGAAGCTCGGGTTCAATGGCATGGTCATCGGCAACGAAGACGCGCGCGCATTCAGTGTCGGCGCCGATTTGTCGCTGGTTTCGTTCGCGGTGTCGGCCGGCGCTTGGGATGATATCGCGCGCTCCTGCAAGGTTTTCCAGGACAGTGTGATGTCGATTCGCCGCGCGCCGTTCCCGGTGGTCGTCGCACCGGCCGGTATGACGCTCGGGGGCGGTGCGGAGTTCACGCTGCACGCCGATGCCGTGCAGGCGCATGCCGAGACGTACATGGGGCTCGTGGAGGCCGGCGTCGGCCTGTTGCCGGGCGGCGGGGGTACGAAGGAGTTGCTCATGCGCTTCACCGCCGAGCTGCAGAACTACGAAGAGGCCGATCTGTTCGCCGCCGTGAAGCGTGCGTTCAAGCTGATTGCCTTCGCGACCACGACCACGTCGGCATACGACGCCAAGGCGTTGGGCTTCCTGCGCGAGAGCGATCGCATCAGCATGAATCGCGATCACCAGCTCGCCGACGCAAAGGCGCGGGTGCTCGATCTCGCGCGCGGCTATCTCCCGCCCCTCGAGCGCACAGTGCGCGCGCTTGGCCGTGAAGGGCTCGGGAATCTCGAGTACGCCCTCTGGGCGGCGAAGGAAGCGGGTCAGGCGTCGGCCCACGATGTCCGCGTCGGTCGCGCCATTGCCTACGTGTTGTGTGGCGGTGACGGTACAGCACGTGACGTCACCGAACAGGACCTGCTCGACCTCGAGCGCGAACAGTTCCTCAGCCTTCTCGGCACCAAGGAGACGCAGGAGCGTATCGCGTACACCCTCACGACCGGCAAGCCGCTGCGCAATTGAGCGCGCGGCAGGAGAAATAGAGATGACTGAGGTCGTAATCGTCAGTGCCGCTCGCAGCGCGGTCGCGCGCGGCAAGGCGGATGGTGCGCTGGCCGGCGTGCATCCGGTGGAGCTGTCGTCCACCGTGATGAAGGCCGCGATCGATCGCGCGGGTATCGACCCCGCGATCATCGAAGACGTGCAGTGGGGCTGCGCGATGCCTGAGGCCTCGCAGGGACTCAATCACGCGCGCTTGGCGTGGCTGCGTGGTGGCTTCCCGGTGGAGACGGCGGCGGCTACGGTGAATCGCTTCTGCTCATCGGGGCTCCAGTCGGTGGCGTACGCCTCGCAGGCCATCATCGCGGGTCAGGGCGATGCGGTGATGGCCGGTGGCATCGAGATGATGTCGCAGGTGCCGATGTCGGGCTACAACACGCGACTCTCGCCGGCAATCACCGAGAGCTATATCGGCATGGGTTTCACCGCCGAACGCGTCGCGAAGCGTTGGGATATCTCGCGCGCGGCACAGGATCAGTTCGCGTTCGAGAGTCAGCAAAAGGCGGTATCGGCCATTCAGCGCGGGGTGTTCACCGACGAGATTGTCCCCATTCCCACGCCACGTTTCACGTGGAAAGGCGCCGAGAAGACGGTCACGGACGTCGTCTTCTCCACCGACGAGTGCCCGCGGGCCGACACCACGCTCGAAGGGCTCGCCAAGCTCCGTCCGGCGTTTTCACCCACGGGCACCGTCACGGCGGGTAGTGCCAGCCCCTATTCCGACGGCGCCGCGGCGGTGCTCGTAATGAGCGCGGCGAAGGCCAAGGAACTGGGCATCACCCCGCTCGCGCGCTTCGTGAGCTTCGCCGTTGGCGGCGTGGACCCTGACATCATGGGTGTCGGACCAATCAAGGCCGTGCCGAAGGCGCTCGCGCGCGCTGGCCTGACGCTCGCCGATCTCAAGCTCATCGAATTCAATGAGGCCTTCTCGGCGCAGGCGTTGGCCGTGATCAAGGAACTCGGGATGGACACCAGCATCATCAACGTGAACGGCGGTGCCATCGCACTCGGACATCCGCTTGGCGCGACCGGTGCCAAGCTCACGACGCAACTCGTGCACGAACTCAAACGCCGCGGCGGCGGCTACGGCATGGTCACGATGTGCATAGGCGGCGGCATGGGCGCCGCCGGCATCTTCGAGGTCTACGCGTAGGAAAACCCACGGCCCACCGCTCACGGCCCACCGCCGAGAGCACACAGCCCCCCAGCCCAAAACCCGGGAGCGGACAGCCTCACGCCCACAGCGCGCAGTAACGCGCCGTGGGTGTGAGGCGTTTCACACCCGTCCCGTCACCGCCGCATCCTTCGCCGCGCAACCCAACGCCTTCACAACCTCGCCCAACACCCCGAAGCGCGGGTCGCGTGTGAGCCCCTGCACATGCCGCGCATAAATCTGCTGCGCGATGACCGCCACCTTGAACAACCCGAACGCGTAGTAAAACGGTGCATCGCTCACGTCGATGCCACCGTGCGCGCCATACGTCTGCACCAGCTCGGCCCGCGTCAGGTTCCCGGGCAACGCCGTAATACCGAGTCCGAGGGCGCGAAATATCGGCGCATCTCCGGGCTCCACCCAATACGCGAGAGTGGTGCCGAGGTCCATCAGTGGATCACCGATGGTCGCCATTTCCCAATCGAGAATCGCTCGCACACGCGTCAGATCGGGCTCGAGCACGAGATTGTCGAGCTTGAAATCGTTGTGCACCAGCGCCGTTGCGCGATCAGGTGGACGATGCGCCTCCAACCAGTCGGCAACAAAATCGAGCTCTGGCACATCGCCCGTGCGTGAGGAGACCCATCGTTTCGTCCATCCCTGCACCTGCCGCTGCACGTAGCCAGCCGGACGTCCCAGCGATGCAAGCGGCTCAGTCGACACGTCCACGGCGTGTAGCTGCACCAGCGTCTGCACGAAGGTCTGCGAGAGCACGGCCAGCTTCGCCGGCATCGCGGCCACGTTGGCGGTGAGCGAATCCGGCGGCGTGCCGCGCAAGATCACGCCGTCCACATGCTCCATCAGGTAAAATGGCGCACCGATCACGGCGGCGTCATCGCAGCGGGCGACTGGCTTGGGTACCGGAACGCCCCGCGCGTGCAACGCCTCCAGAATGCCATGTTCACGACCCACGTCGTGCGCGATCCCCGCCTTCACCCCACGTGGTGGACGTCGCAACACCAGCGCCCGTCGGCCATGTTCGTGCTCCATCGTGATCAGATAGGTGAGATTCGAAAATCCCGCGGGGAACTGCCGGATGCGCAGGCGAGCGCCGGCGGGCACCGTGTCCGGTACCGTCTCCGCAAGCCACGCGAGCAGCACCGCAGCGTCAATCTCTTCTCCCTCGCGCAGCGCGATTGTTTCCTCACTCACGAGCGGCTACTCACGCGGCGTCCGCGGCGGGAGATACGGCGTGAGCGCGCGGCGGGCAATCACCGTGCGATGCACTTCGTCGGCACCGTCGTAAATGCGCGCGGCCCGCTCGTGCCGATACCACCAGGCCAGCGGGGTGTCGTCGGTCATGCCGAGGGCGCCGTGTGCCTGGATCGCGCGATCGAGCACGCGCTGCAGCGTGTTGGCCACGAAAACTTTGATGTACGCGATCTCTTCGCGCGCCGCCTCTTGGCCCAAGCGCGCCATGCGCGTGGCGGCATCCATCACCATCAGGCGTGCAGCATGAATCTCGATGCGCGAGTCGGCGATCCAAAACTGCACCTGCTGTTTGTTCGCCAGTACGTCGCCGGGCGCCAACTCGCGCTCCGCGGCACGACGACACATCAGATCAAAGGCGCGCTCGCAAATGCCGATCCAGCGCATGCAGTGATGGATGCGTCCCGGGCCGAGCCGTTCCTGCGCGAGGGCGAATCCATGACCTTGCCGTCCAAGCACATTGGTGACCGGAACGCGCACGGCATCGAAGCGCACCTCGGCGTGGCTGGCCCAACCACCACCACTCTCGCCCATGACCGCGATGTTTCGCACCAGCGTGTACCCTGCGGCCGGTAACGGCACCAGAATCTGACTGGCGCGAAAATGCTTGCGCGATTCGTCCGGATCGGTCACGGCCATCACCACGGCGAACGCCGCGCCGTCGGCGCTGCTCGTGAACCACTTGTGGCCGGTGATGACGAACTCATTCCCGTCACGCACCGCGTGCGTGGACATCAGCACGGGGTTCGACCCGGCGTGTTCCGGCTCCGTCATCGCAAAGCAGCTGCGGATCTCGCCGCGCGCCAGCGGCCCGAGAAACTGCGCCTGCTGTGCATCCGTGCCAAACTGCAGCAGCAGCTCCATGTTCCCGGCATCCGGTGCTTGACAATTGCACGCGTAGTGGCCGAACGGTGTCCACCCAAGCACCTCGCTCAGTCGCGCGTAGGCATCGAGCGGGAGGTCGCGTCCGCCGAGTGATGCCGGCAGGAACGGTGCCCAGAGACCGAGCGCGCGCGCCTGCTCCCGCAACTGCGACAACACCGGCGCATTCGTTTCCCAGTCGCCGTGCAGCAGCTGTAACTCGAGCGGCACCAGCGTCTCGCGTACGAACGCGCGCGCCGTAGCGAGTAGCGACTCCAGCTCGGTCGCGCCGGGAGTAACTCCACCGTGCGTCATGTGAGATACCCACCGTCGACCATGTAGACGCCACCGGTGCAATAGGCCGACGCGTCAGACGCCAGGAACAGCGCCAGCCCAGCCACGTCGTCAGGCTCGCCGATGCGTCGGATGGGCTGATGACCGAGCACCTGATCCGCGAGGTCCTTGTCCTGCCAGAGCGCCTGCGAAAAGCGCGTCTTGATGAGGCCGGGGCAGATCACGTTGGCGCGGATGCCATCGGCACCCCACTCCTGCGCCATCACCTTGGTCAGTGACACCAGTGCCGCCTTGCTCACGCTGTACAGCCCGAGTCCCGCTTCCGGCGACACCCCACCGATACTCGCCACGTTCACGATCGCGCCGCCGCCACGCTGCGCCATGACGGTATGTGCCGTCCGACAGAGTTCCAGCGGCCCCTTCACGTTCACGGAGAAGATCTTCTCGAAGGCCTCGTCGGTGGCCTGCTGCAGCGGTCCGAAGATCGGATTCGTAGCCGCATTGTTGATGATGATGTCGATCCCGTCGAAGTGTTCGACCGTGCGTGCGGCCAGCTCGTGCGCGTCGGCCGCCTTCCCCATGTTTGCCGGGATCCCGACGACGTCGAGTCCTTCGCTGCGGAGCGCCGTGACCACCGCGTCAACGTGTTCGACCTTGCGGCTCGAGATCGCGACCCTGGCTCCGGCACGCGCCAGCGTGGTCGCGATCGCGAGCCCGATGCCTCGAGTGCCTCCGGTCACGATCGCGACTTTCCCATCGAGACGCAGGCGCGATATCGCGTCGGCAGTGCGCGGGGTAATGGGCTCATGCATGGCAATAGGCTTGGTGAAGGGAACCGGAAGTACGTTGTCGTTATCGCCGATCGAGTCGCGTCACGCGGCCGATCGGCGGCGGGACGATGCGGCCGTTCATGCGCTCCAGATGTTGCAGCATCAAATCGGCCGTGCGCGGGCGCGAGCTGGGCGCGGCCTCGAGTGCCCGACAAACATCGGCCGCTTCGGGAATGCGATACCCGTCACCGCGGCGACACGCCGGATAGGTCACGATCGACAGCTGCAGCGCCTCCCGCGCCCCGATCGGACGCCCGTCATCGCGCAGCAGATCACCGACGACCCGTGCGCCACTGGGTCGAGTGGCGTCGAAGTGAAAGCGTACGCCGCTCAGCTGCAGATACGGTCCGTTGCCAAGTCCGTCAACCCCGACGCTCACCTCGAGGAGTTCGCGCAGGCGCGCTCCACTCACGGGAAAGGTCACGACCCGCGTTTCGTCGGCGAACAGAAAAATGCCCTCGATCATGTGCCGCGTGATCGGGCCGGCGGGCATGATGTCATCGAAGCGCAACGCGCCGGAGTTGATCAGTGCCACGTCGGCGTTCGTGCCGATACGCATGGCGTCGGCGATCATGTTGCCGAAGGGGCTTTCGCGCTTCGAGATGGAATCGATCGCGTTGATGGGCTCGGGCGCGATACCGAGCACCCGATCGGGACCGATACGCTGCGTCAGTGTGTCGCGCCACCGTTGTACGACGGCCATCGTGGCGGGGTCATCCCGCATCCCCGGACCGATGTCGAAGCGGCGATCGGTCACCCGCCACGGCGATGCGCCGTCACGCGCAAATGTGACCAGGATCGCCGTTCGCGAATTCGACACGGCCTTCACCAAGAGACGCCCGCCGCGCTCGATTCGGCGTCCATCATGGTCGTGGCCGCCAAGAATTGCCGAGATGCGCGGCTCGCGCTCGAGGGTGATCACATCGTCCCGCATGAAGCGATGCGTGAGCGCCACCACCAGTTCCGATCCCTGCCCCAGCAGCGTGTCCACGGTGGCCGTGGTCGCGCTATCCGGATTCCGGCACGATACGTAGGGCGCGTAGTCGCGCACGACGGTTGTCCCGAGGATGCCGACCTTCACGCCGCCCAGTCGCAGCGTATCCCAGCCACGGACGCCAGGGAACGACGCGCCACTCGCCTCGCCGCAATTGGCGGAAAGCCACGTGAAGCGCGACTCCCGCAGTCGCGTCACAAGGTTGGTGCGCGATCCGTCGAACTCGTGATTCCCCAGCGTCGCGAGGTCGAGCCGCGCCGCATTGAAGCCGTCCACCATCTGCGCGCCGCCATACCACTTGCCGAGCACACTCGGACTCAACACGTCGCCCGCCAGCACGAACAGCACCTTGTCGTCATTCGCGCGTTCGATCGAGTCGCGCAAACCCGCCACGCGCGCCAATCCCCCCCGCCCGTCACGCAAGGTGTCGGTGACATATACATCGTTCACGAGCAGCATGCGCACAATCTGAGTCGAGCCACGCGGCGGCGGTGCCGCCCTGCCGGACGATGGCGTGCGACAGGCCGCGCTCAAGACAGCGGCGGCGAGTAGCACGCCATTCACGACAGGACGCGGGCACCGCCGTCCGGCCATCAGACCGCGATTGCCGCCGGAAGCCGCGCAGGCGCCCTCACGCCAACGACGCCGCGCCAGCGCCGTGACCCGCTGGCGGCTGCGAGAGATTCCCGGCAGCCATGCCGCTATTCGCACGAAACGCCACCAGCGGACCATGCATCGGCCGCGATCTCCGATTTAGCGTGGACGGGCAAACGCCCTCAGAGGCTCGTATCGACGCGTTCGCCACGAATGGCAAACACGCGGGCCACCGCCTGTCCGATCTTGTTGTTCGGCGTGCTGGCACCAGCCGTGATGCCGACACGCAGTACCCCAGTGGTCGGTAGCCAGTCGGTCACTTCCTCTTCGTGATGATGCGGGCCCACGCGACGGATCCGCACCGCGTTCCCTTCGACGTCGATCTCATCTGGATCGGCAATATGGAACGTCGGCACCTGCTCGGCGCACAGCGACGCCAGCGAAATCGTGTTGCTGGAGTTGTAGCCGCCCACCACCACCATGAGATCGAGCGGCTCCGCCAGCAATTCGACAACGGCGTCTTGCCGGTCCTGCGTGGCGCTGCAGATCGTGTCGAACGTGCGGAAGTGCTCCGACCGATGTGCATCACCGTACGCGCGCGCCATCGCGTCGCCCACCGCCGCACCGATCGCCAGCGATTCACGCGCCAGCATCGTAGTCTGATTCGCGACGCCGATACGATCGAGATGCAGATCGGGATCGAAATGATCCGATGCGGCTTTCGCGAACGTCTCGAGGAACTGCGCACGCGAGAGTGGCGGCCTCGGTGTCGGCGTGCCGGCCTTTGCCTCGATGTAGTCCATCACGAGATCCGCTTCGGTCATGTCGCGAACGACGATGTACTGGCCGCCCGGATACTTCTCCACTTGCGACGCGGTCGCGCGCGTTTCTTCGTGGTAGTATTTGCCGTGAATCAGCGACGTGAAACCGTCACGCGCATAGACCTCCACCCGCTTCCACACATTCAGCACCGATCCGCAGGTCGTATCAACCACCACGCACCCGCGCTCCCGTAGCGTCTGGAAGTCTTGGATGGTGACGCCGAAGGCGGGCAGGATCACGACGTCGGCCGGCTCCACGGGCGCGTAATCAAACCCCTTGCCACTGGCCGAGAGAAAGACCACGCCCATCTCGCGCAGTTTGGCGTTGACGTGGGGATTATGGATGATTTCACCAGCCAGAAAGATCCGCTTATCGGGAAACTTTCGTCGCGTCTGATACGCGTAGTCCACCGCGCGCTCCACGCCGTAACAGAACCCGAATTCCTTGGCGAGGCGCACCGTGGTCTGACCCGCGTGCAACGTGTAGTCGTGCGCACGAAGCATATCCACCAGCTGACCAGTGTAGTCGGCCGCGAGGGTGTCCTGCACCTCAGCCTTCAGGCCGAAGCCTTTGCGCACGTACGTCGTGTCTGACATACCGGCAATCTAGCGCGTTTCTGGCGCGCCGGCGCGGGCTTCCTCGACCGTCAAGACGAAGGGCGCCAGCGATTCGCGGGCGATCCGCGGCAGCGAGCGCTTCACAAATCCGTCCACCGTGACGCACACCACGACCATCGTGGCGGCGGCAATCAGGGTATGGCGCGTGGCGTGACGGACGTCCACCTGCAGCGTGAGCGAGGTGTCGCCCAGGCGCGACACGTAGGTCACGAGCGACAGTGCATCGTCGATGCGGGCCGGCGCGAAATAGTCGATCTCGAGACGACGCCGCGGCATCCAGAGGCGGGGATTGTCGAACAGCGTCGCGTAGGGCAGACCCGCCGCCCGCAGTAGCTCCTGCTCTGCCACTTCCACGAGCCGCGTAAAGGCGCTGAAACGCATGATCGATACGAGATCGACATCCGCCCAGCGGACGCGTTCGTGGGTGACAAAGGGACGCGATGCCGTCATGAGACCCGTAGCAGAACGGTGACAAACTATCGGGAGATCCCCTCTGGCAGGATCGCTCCCGGGCGTGCAACGTCTTGCAATGTACAAGACCATTCTCGTGCCATTTGACGGCTCGGTGCTCAGTGCCCGTGCCTTGCCCGTCGCCGTGGCGCTTACCCGCCGAACCGGGGCCTGCCTGCAACTCGCGCTGGTGCACGATCCCAGCGCCTACATTCCCTTCGTGCCGGGAGAGGTTGCCATCCCCGTGTACGACGCGGAGCTGGTCAGCGAACACCGGAAGCAGGATCAGGCCGCGCTGGACGCCGCCGTGGCTGAACTCACGGCGCAGGGGGTGTCGGCGTCAGGCGTGCTGCTCGAAGGCACGATCGTCGAGGCCCTGGTTGAACATGCGCAATCGGCGGGGGTCGACCTGACCGTGATGACCACGCACGGGCGCAGCGGCTTCGAACGGTTGCGCATTGGCAGTGTGGCCACGGCGTATCTTACGCGCGCCACCGCGCCGGTGTATCTGGTGCGCGGCGCGGGCAGCGAGGCGTCTCCGGAGCTGCCCGTCGGCACCCTCCTCTGCACGCTCGACGGCTCCCCGTTTGCCGAAGCGATCCTTCCGCACGCGAAGACGTTCGCCGAAGCGACCGGACTCACGATGGCGCTGCTGTCGGTCGCCGTGCCGCACGCGATGCCGATGGCCCCGTTCGGGGCCGAGGCGCTGCTGGTTGATGACAACGCGCTCGAGCTCGAGGAGGCCGGACGCCGCGAGTATCTCGCGCAGATGGCGGCGCAATGCCCCCCGGGAACTACCGTCCACGCCGTGACCGACATGAGCGTCTCACGCGCCATTGTCGAAGAGGCCACTCGGACATCGGCCGGCGCCCTGGCGCTTGCGACGCACGGACGCGGCGGATTCAAGCGCATGGTCTTGGGCAGTGTGGCCGACGAAGTCATCCGTCACACTCACACCCCGGTGCTTGTTTACCGACCGTCCTGATCGTCGGATCGATTTGTCGCCGCGAACAACGTTGGCGCCAACCACGGCGCCAACGCGTAGGCTACCATCGGCTCGTAGGCCCGCTGTCGATCGATCAACCCCGCCGTGAGGATCCCCACGGCGCCGCGGCCGTGCTTGGTCCCCACGGCGCTGGCGATCGCGTCCATCGCGTGTCCCAGCTCTTCCCCGGCACGGATACGCGCCGCAACCACGTCCGGCAGCGGCATCGACAGCGAACCACCCATCCCCTCCCGACCATCGCGGTCGACCACCACCGCCCACGCGCAGCTGCGCATGCGACCGTCGGCCAATTCCACAACGCCGCCTTCCAAACCGACTGCCAGCTCCGCCCCCGTCAGCTGGAGCGCCGCCAGTGCCCGATTCCGCGCGCCGCGCTGTGTTTCTTCGTCGCCCATCGGTTGATCAGGCACGCCGCTCGCGACGTCGATGCCCTCGACCTGCAACGCCGGCTGGACACGCTCGAGTACGCTACGCACGGCGGCAAGCTTGACCGGATTACGCGAACCGACGGCAACGCGCGCGAAGGGAAAGTTCATATTTTGGCGGAATTGCCGTAGAAAAAGGTCGAGGGTGGTACATGGCGCTTGCTCGCAGCCACGTATGCACGTAACCTAGCTCTTCTGACTCCACGATATGCTCGGTTCTCTCTCCGACGCGCGACGGGCCGACTCGCGCGATCGTCCACCCGGACTCGTGCCCCCTCGCACGCGACTCTGGCTTGACTTCGTCAACACTGACGCCGCCGCGCAAATGCCCGGGGGCGATTTGTTGCGCGACTTCGAGGCAGTCCTGCTCTGGTTTCAGGCGCAAGGGGCCATTGACGACGAGCGCGCCGCTGGCATTCGCCGCCGCGCCGTCCTCCAGCCGGCCGCGGCCGCCGCTACCCTCGTCGACGCCCGACGAGTGCGCGCGGCGCTTCGCGTGCTCGCCGAAAAGGGGCAGCTCACGGCACGCGTACGTGACGACGCCGTCGTGGAGATCAATCGCGTGCTTGGCCGTAGTGCCGGTACGCGCCGGCTCGACCCACGGTCCGCCGGCGGCTACGCGCGCGCCTTCGTACCCACCGGCGATGCGTTCGCCGGCCTCATGATTCCGATCGTCGAATCTGCCGCCGACTCGCTGGTCGATGAGGAGCTGGCGCGCGTGCGGCGGTGCGCTGATCCGCGCTGCCATCGCGTGTTTCTTGACGGCACCAAGAACGGGCTGCGACGCTGGTGCGACATGGGGACGTGCGGCAATCGCGCCAAGGCTGCCCGCCATCGGGCGCGCTCGGTGAAGCACCCTTGAGCGACACGCCGCGTGCGTTTGACACCATCCCGCGCCCGGAGGCCGATCCCGACCTCACACTGGAGCGTGGATTCGTCGCGTCATTGCGATGGCTCGTGTCCGAGGGCGATGCACGTGGCGTGCGACGCATCGCCGTCGAATTGCGCGCCCTCCGCGAAGCGCTGGCCGCGCTTGATGAAACACGGGCGGCGCGCGACGAGTTCGAGCGCCGCGCCCATGAGCTCGACAAGGAATTGCAGGCCGCGCTGGCCGTACTGGGACCCGGTACCGCGATTAATGGCAACGGGTCACTGGTGCAGCGGCTGGCTCGCCTCCGCGAACGACTCGCCGAGGACACGGCGTCGCGTCGACAGCTCACACTCGAGCGCGATGCGTGGCGCGCCATGTGCACGTTGCTCACACAGACACGCGCCCGTGTGCACGAACTTCTCGAGGACGCCGAACGCGAGCGCGACGCCCTCGCCGGTGCACTCGATGTCATGAAGGCGCGCGTAATGGAACTCAGCGCCCTCCACGACGATGCCGCACGCGATTCAGCCGCCAGTCGTGCTGAACTGGCGGCCGTTCGGGATAAACTGCATCGGTGGAGCGGCACCGTGGAACGCGCATTGCATGAGCTGGCCAGCGCTGCTGGCTCACTCGCCCGCGACGCCTGAACGCCCCAGCGGTACGCCAAACTCCCTACTCGCCCACAACCGCGGTCACGGTCGGCGTCACGACCGCACGCACGATGGACTCTTTCAGATAGCCCATCTCCACTGCGTAATTGGCCAACTTGCGCTGCAACAGGCGGCGTCCGCGAAAGAGGCGCGATTTCACGGTGCCCTCGGGCACGCCGAGCGCCGTCGCGATCTCGGCATACCGAAGCCCTTGCAGATCACTCAGCACCACGGCCGACCGATACTCCTCGGGCAGCGAGCGGATCGCCCGCGTGATTTCATCGTCGAGAAACGAGTCGTAGAAGCGCCCCTCGGGATCGGCCTCGCCCACCGCTTCGAACAGCGCCCAGCCTTCGGTGTCCTCCGGCTGCTGCACTTCCCGCGCGTCAATACGACGCTTCCGGCTCACGAACACGTGATACAGGATGGTGAAGAGCCAGGCACGTATGTTTGTGCCGAGATGGTACTGCTCCCACCGCTCCAGCGCACGCAGCAGGGTGTCTGACACCAGATCCTCGGCGTCGTCGCGTGAGCGCGCCAGCTTCAACGCGAACGAGTACAGCGCGTCCAGATGCACGAGCGCCTCGCGCTCGAACTGCGCGCGACGGGCAACCCGATCGCCGCTCCGGTCCGCGACGTCACTCGCATCGCGCGGGACGGTCGCCAACTGCACTGCCTCGTTGTCTATGCTCACCATGATCCCTCTCTCCATAATCTGCGCCGAGCGCAGCGGTCGCTGTCGTCCTGCCGTGGAAGGAACCGACATGGTCCCTGCAACGAAGTGCTGTGAGGATCCTGCCTACTCGAGATTCCGGTGCACCGGCAACGCCGCCCCGTCACGCACATGCATGGCGATGAACCGCTTCAAATCGATGGCGATTCCCTCGAGCACCGAGAGATCGCGCTTCACGCGAGTCATCAGCACCGCCCCTTCCAGCGCGGCAATGATGAAGCGGGACAACCGCACCGCGTCGACATCGTCGTGCAGTTGCGGTCGCGCTTCCCACAGCAAGGAGCGGATCTGGCTGGCCCACCGCTCAAAGACCGCTTCGATCCGCACTCGGAACCCTTCGTGGGCATCGGCCAGCTCGGCCGCCAAATTGCCGAAGGGTGAACCGCGACGTCCGCCGCTCTCAGACTGCAGCGCCACCACGGCGTCGATAAACAGATTGAGCCGATCGAGCGGGTCGATCATCGGTTCACGCAGAATGGCGAGACCACGTTCGGCAAACCGTTCAAACTGCCGGTTCAATACTTCATAGCCGAGTTCCTCTTTCGACTTGAAATAGTGATAGAAGTGGCTCTTGCCACTGAGTTTCGCGCCTTTGATGACATCGTCTACCGAAGTCGAAGTAAACCCTCGCTCGGAGATCAACGTGGCGGCTGCGTCCAGGATTTGTGCTCGGCGGTCTGACATGTTAGGAAGAAATTAGGACCGTACGGTCCAATGCGCAAGCCCGGCCGGCAAAGTACTTATAAAACGATACTTGACAAACACTTACGCAACTTTAGCATTCCCATGATGAGCGAAAACGGTTTCGAAGATGCGAAAAAACTTGGACTGACGAGTCCTAACGTTCAGGCCGCCTCGGCAAGCCCCCGACCGTGCGAGGTCACGAGGACGTATCTCGAGATGTCCTCACCGCAGCAACTGGTGCCTGGGCAACCGCCCGACGTACCGGCCGCGCTTGAACGGATCGACCCCTGCTCGGTCGAGACGTGGCGAGGGCTGTACCGACAAATCGGTGCACCGTGGCACTGGCACGACCGCGACGCCTGGGAGCACCACGCGATCGCCTCGCATCTTGCGCGCCAGGACGTGCAGATTTTTCGCGTGATAGCAGAGTTCGGCGCGGAGTGGACGGACCCGACGGGCTTTCTCGAGCTCGAGCGGCACATGGATGGATCCGTGGAAATCGCCTATATCGGACTCGACCAGCGCGTATTGGGACGTCGCCTCGGTGCGTGGCTGGTATCGGAAGCCGTGCGAACGGCCTTCGCCTGGGGAGCCACGCGCGTGTGGCTCCACACCTGCACGCTCGACGCGCCGGCCGCGTTACCGAACTATCTCGCCCGTGGTTTTTGCGTCACTCGTGCCGAGACTTATTCCGACACGAATCCGTCGAGTTAGCCAGCAGCACGATCGCGCCCTATTCCGGGGCGCCACGGGCGGCTGTCGCCTTCGCCCCCAAGATCATGCGTGTAGGCTCTTCGCTCTGGACGCCGACGTCCGGCTGGTCCGTACCGTTGCCCGAAACGCCCAACGCAACGGTGCAACTCGTTTTGAGCTTCGGACCGGTCGAGCCCCCCGACAAGGCATGGTTCGCGGCCATTGCCGACCGCTACCCGGCCGCCGAGCACGTCTATGCCTCGGGAGGCGGACAAATTGCCAATGGGGCCGTCGACGACTGCCAAACCGTCGTCACCACCGTCGCCTTCCGGCACGCCACGGTCCGTCCGGTTATCCGCGATGGGGTCGACGTGGACAACAGTCGCGCGATGGGCTCCGAGATTGGCACCGAACTGGCCGCGATCACCGGCCTCCGGCACGTCTTGATCTTCGCCGAAGGCATCGGCATGAACGCCGCCGGCTTCCTCGACGGTCTTAATCCGCTGCTCCCGCCCGGCGTCAAGGTCACCGGTGGGCTGGCCTCCAACGGCATCCGGCTCACCCGATCGGTAATTGGCCTCAATGACACCCCCACCACAGGCCGTATCGTCGCCCTCGGTTTCGTCGGCGAGTCACTGCGCATCGGCACCGGCTCGGTCGGCGGCTGGGATTACTTCGGACCCGAACGAATCGTGACGCGCTCCACTGTGGCCAACGTCTTCGAACTCGATGGCGAGCGCGCTCTGGATGTGTACGCGCGTTACCTCGGTGACTTCGCCAAGGAATTGCCGGGCAGTGGTTTGCTCTTTCCACTCGAGGTGCGCGCCTACAAAGACGGGCCCGTCTCCGTGCGCACGTTGCTTGCCATCGATGAAGCCGCAGGCTCCATGCGCTTCGCCGGCGACATCCCGACCGGCAGCATCGTTCGGCTCATGCGCACCACGACCGACAAGCTCATCGACGGCGCGGCGCAGGCCGCCGAGCTAGCCAACAAGGGCATCGCTGATGGCCTCGTCGAAGGTGACTCCACGCTCACCCTCTGCATCTCGTGCATCGGACGCCGCGCTGTTATGCGCAGCCGGGTCGAGGAGGAGATCGAGGAAGTCGGCCGCCTGAGCGGCTCGTCCACGGTCGTCGGATTCTATAGCAACGGGGAGATCGCGCCCCCCACCGACGGCCGCGAGTTTGCCACTGCCGTGTTGCACAACCAGACGATGACCGTGACGACGATCTCGGAGCGCTGAGGATGCACCCGTACGTGCTGCGTCAGCTTCGACGACATGGGACCACCGAGATGTCGGACGCACTGACGCCGATCCTCACGTCGGTCAGCGCCTTGCTGCATGACGTGGACCGCGAGCGCGAGCTTGGCGCCGCGACCATGAAAGAGCTGTCGCGAGAGCTGGAGTCGCGTTACGCACGCATGCAGCAAAGCGAACAGCGGTATCGGTTACTCTTCGATGAGAGCCCGATGGCGATGTTTGCCCTCACCCGAGACGACCACCGCATTATCGCGTGGAACCGCGCCGCCGAAACGACATTCGGGCATCTCGAAAAGGACGTCCTGAATGCGCCGATCGCGAGCCTGCAGTTGTTCGGAAGCGGCCACTGCCAGCTCACGCTCATGCTCGCGTCAAACGTCGCGCTCCCCGAATCCGGCGTGCCGACGGACGCGACGATGCATGCTCGCGACGGGCGCGAGCTCGACGCGGAAGTCATGTTTCACACGGTGGTCCTGAAGGAGCACGAGGCGGTGATCGTGAACGTGCGCGATGTCACGGTCGAGCGTGCATCCATTCGTGCACGCGCCGAGAGCGAAGCGCGGTTCCGCGCATTCTTCGAGTACGCCGGCATCGCCATTCATGTGCTGTCGTTCGACGGCATCATTCTCGAGGCCAATCCCGCCTCGCAGGAACTGCTCGGCTTTTCGCCAAGTGACGTCGTGGGTCGGGCGGCGGTATCGCTCTCCCCCGAGGAAGATATCGAAGCCGCGCGCGAGTTCGGTCGTGAGCTCCGCACCGGGGAACGGGACTCCATCACCATCGAGCGCCGCTTTTTTCACAAGGAAGGGCACATTGTGTGGGGACAGCTCACCGTGTCCCGCGTGACCCACGGCGGCGAAGCGTGCATGATCGGCATGATTCAGGACATCACCGAGCGCAAGCGCATGGAAGGCCAGCTGCTCAAGCAGGCTTTCCAGGACGATCTGACCGGGCTGGCAAACCGCGTGCTCTTTCGCGATCGACTGGGTCATGCGCTCGACCGACGCCGCCGAGGTGACAGCCGGGTCGCGGTCATCCTGCTCGACCTCGACGGCTTCAAGCGGGTCAACGACTCACTAGGTCATGCCGTCGGCGACGAATTGCTACAGCTCGTCGGACGACGCATCGCCAGCACCGTCCGCGCCGGTGAAACGGTCGCGCGGCTGGGTGGTGACGAGTTCGCCGTGGTCATTGAATCAGTCGAGCAAGGTGACGACCCTGACGTGCTCGCCGAGCGATTGCTGGTGCTGCTGCGTACGCCGATGCGTATCGGGGGACGGGAGGTCGTCGTTGGCGTCAGCATCGGTATTGCGGTCGCCTCCCCGACGGACGACGAAGAGACCGTGCTCCGAAACGCGGATACGGCGATGTACGCCGCGAAATCGTCGGGGAAGGCCTGCGTGCGTCGCTTCGATCCGACGATGCACCGCGATGCCATGGAGTGGCTCGAGCTCGAGTCCGACCTGCGCCGGGGCATGGACCGTCACGAATTCTTCCTCGAATTCCAGCCGCTCATGCGCATCAAGAGCGGGCGCGTGAAGGGCTTCGAAGCATTGATTCGCTGGAATCACCCCAAACGTGGGTATGTCGTGCCGGGACTGTTTGTTCCGATCGCCGAAGAAACCGGCATGATCGTACCGATCGGTCGTTGGGTGCTGATGGAAGCGTGTAGGCAGGCGGCACGGTGGGCGCCTTCGGCCGGCGAGGAGCTCTCGGTCAGTGTCAACGTGGCGGCGAAGCAACTCGACGGTGAGACACTCATCGAGGATACACGCGCGGCGCTTCAAGTGTCCGGGCTCGACCCGCGTCGGTTGATTCTCGAGATCACCGAGAGCGACGTGATGCGCACGCCCGAACTCGCGCTGGCGAAGCTGCACGCGCTTAAAGCGCTCGGGATCAAGCTCGCGATCGACGACTTCGGCACCGGCTATTCATCGCTCAGCCATCTGCAGTACTTTCCAGTAGACGAGCTCAAGATCGACCGGTCGTTTGTATCACGGATCGAAGATGGCGTCCGCGAAGCCGCCTTCGTGCGTACGATCGTGTCACTCGCCAAATCCCTGAACGTTGAGGTGGTCGCCGAAGGGATCGAGGCAACGGGACAGCAGCAATTCCTCCGCTCCATCGGCTGCGATTTCGGGCAGGGATACCTGTACAGCCGCCCGCTGCCAGCGAGCGACGTCGACGCCTTTGTGAAGCAGTCGACGCCGGTGCGGTCGAGAATCGCGGCCTCAACCAACACACTCGTATAACGCGCCAGTCAGCGCCGCCGTCGCCCCTTCCCTGGGTGACGTTGACCGCCGGCGCCGCGAGACCCACCACCGCGCTCCCCACCGCGCTCCCCACCCCGTTCTCCACCGCGACCGCGTTCGGCCTCCCTTCGCGAACCACCCGCACGATCTCCACCCTTGCGGGATGCACTCGCTTCCGTGCTGCGCGCGCGTTCGTCGTCGGTGAACGGCAGATCGAGCTTGTGTTGCAAGTCGCCAAGCGTATCCGCGCGCACCGACCCGCGCTGGCCCCGCGGCACGACAAACCGCACCGGACGGTCGAGGGACGGCACCTCCTCTTGCACCATCGTGCGCGCCAGCTTCTCCGGCACGCGCAACCGAACGACCGGTACCAGTCGTCCCTCGTGCTCTTCGACGTCATAGTCCATCGGTACGGCGCGGTCGCGAATTTCCACCGCTCCCGGCATGGCGCGCGCTTCGGCCACCTGCTCGAGACTCACGAAATCACGCCGGTCAATCAGCATGGGCGCATGTCGGATGGTCTCCCAGTTGGTCGCGGTGCCCATTTGTGCTTCGTACCAAGCGGTCAGCTCCGCCTGACCAAGGCGCGGCGTGATCCCGCCCAGCCGACGCCACACTTCGCGGATCTCCTCGACCACCGGCTGATTGCGACGCACCGACGCGTGACGCAATTCATTGCGCGCCGCCGCCTCGGCCAGCAGATGCCGCGCTGCTTGGGCGTGCGCTTCGGGGAATTCGTCGAGCCCTTCGCTCTCACGCGCGAGTTCAAACCCGAAATACGTCAGCCGTCGACGCAACAGCACCGGTGACTGCTTGCGCTCGGAATCAAGCGCCAGCTCCGGTGGAAGTCGCTGTGCGTACTGCTTGATCAGTTCGATGGGAAGCTGCGTGCCTTCAATACCGGCCCGCGGCACACCGAAGCGATCGGCGAAGTAGCGCAAGGATCCCGCCACTGCCCCCCAGCTGCCGCACACACTCGTCTTCGACACGCGCGCTTCCTGACCGTCGGGCGTCTGCTCCTCGATCACGAGATCGAACGGCATGAAGCGCGCGAGCAGATCGCAGAAACGCGTGTGCAGCTCGCGACGCACCAACGGTAGCGTGGTCGGCAGCGGCATGCCGACCGAGCGGTACACGCTCGCCATCGCGAGCGCCGCGTCTTCGAGTGCCTTCACCAGAATTCCGCGCTGCTCGGCCCAGTGGGCGATGCGCTCGGCGTCGAACATGTGCCGCGACAACCCGTACACCTCGCCAATGTAGCCCGCGGCACGGAAGCCGTCGGCGTACACGTTGTAGGCCGTGAGGTGATCGCTACCACGCACCACCAGCCCCTCTAGATCGCGGCCTTCACGCGACATGCGATGCAACGAATCGATGCCACTCATGACCGCCAGCATCGGGAGCAATTCGTCATCGCCGTTCACGATGAGCTCCCCCCACGCCCGATCCACCGGCAATGCTTCCACCGCTTTTCCATACGTGGTCAGTCGGCCGTGCTCAATCAATCCGCGCGACTCGAGATGCGCGATCGCCTTCCGGTACGCGACGCGATCGAGCGGCACCGGCAAGTCGAGCGCGTCGGCCTGCACGCCGAGATCGGCGCAGGTAAGCGCCACGCGTTCGGAGTCGCCCGCCAGCTGAAAGTCGGGTGCGGTTGGCTTCAGTGACTCGAAGCGGATGTCGCGGTCGCTGAGAATGAACACGCGGCCATTCTCCACGCGGCCATGCACGCGCCCAGCCATCTGCAGGATTTCGTTCGACCCGAGGTGGACGCGCGTGAGCACATTGCGCCCACGGTCGATCACGTTGGTGAATCGGGTGTCGTCAATGATGACCGTGTCGAGCCCCGGTACGTTGAGCGCGCTCTGGCCGGCCGC
>NZ_JBKJRB010000015.1:0-83974 GCF_046594945.1 Gemmatimonas sp.
CGTCGTTGCCGTCGTTGCCGTCGTTGCCGTCGTTGCCGTCGTTGCCGTCGTTGCCGTCGTTGCCGTCGTTGCCGTCGTTGCCGTCGTTGCCGTTGCAGCAGCCCGCTCTAGTTCGCGCCGTCGGTCGCGAGGGTGTCGTACTGTCGTCCGCGCCAACGGGTTGGCGTGCGGGCGGTGCTCAGCGTGAGACGCCACGCGGCGGCGATGTCCGAAAGCCACGACAGCCAGTACGGCCAGCCACGCTCGGCATAGCTGTTCCGGAGCGCAATGAGCATCATCAATCGAACTAAGAGGGCGGAGGCGTTCACAAGCAACAATGCCTCCAGCAGCATCGACTGCGCATCCTCGGCGGCAAGCGTGCCCCTTGAGCCAATAATCGCCGCGAGCACGATCAGCATGGGCAGCGGCAAGGCCTGCGCGCTCCACACCAGTGCCACGTCGATCCATCGACGCCATATAGGGGTCGCGTCTTTCAAATCGAAGCTGCGTCCCCACTCGCGCCACATTTCGGCGAGCGACACGTAGGCGCTGACTTGAATGATGTGCGAACCATCGAGGAAACCGACGCGCGCGCCGTGCGAGGCGAGATGGCGCGCCAACGTAACGTCATCGCAGAACGACGCACGGGCCGGCGCATAGCCACCGAGTTGTTCCAGCAAAGCGCGACGAGCCACGAAACACTGCCCGTTCGCGAGCACTCGATCAGGCGGCGGCTGCGTGGCACCGGCCGCGCCGCAGCGATACACCAGCGTGACTAGCATGGCTGGCTGTACGAAGCGCTCGGCCGACGTCTGATCGCGAAACTGCGGCGAGAACGATGCCACGTCATAGTCGTCCTGCTCGATCGCATCGACCACGGCACCGACCAGACCCGGCGCCGGCACGGTGTCGGCGTCGATGCCAAGTACCCAGTCGCCCTTGGCCTGTCGAAGACCCGTTTCCAGTGCCCACACCTTGCCCACCCATCCGGCGGGGAGGGGCTCGTCGGTGACCAGTCGGATGCGTGGATCACGGGCCGCGGCCGCCTGGACCATCTCACGCGTGCCGTCGGTCGAGCGGCTGTCCACGATGAGCACTTCAAGCATCGGTGCGGTCTGCGCCATGAGGCCGTCGAGGCAGGGTCCGATCCGCTTCGCTTCGTTGAGCGTGGCCACGATCACCGTCACCGTGGTATCGGTGCGCGGCGTGAGCCGGGGCGCGATCGGCGGACGTCGTGTCCGTCCCGGCATGAGGCGCACGAGCAGCAACAGCAGCATCGGTACTTGGACAGCGAGCAGCGTTAGTCCGAGGCCACGCGCCACGTCAACGAGCAGGCTTGCGCTGTTCATAACGACGGTTCAGCCGACACACGGGTCCGAACGGCCGGCGCGATCACCGGCTCGGAGAGGGCGAGCTGCGCGACTGCCTTCGCCATGTCACCGAAAATGAAGAGATGAGCCGGATACATCGCGTACCAGTAGAGAAGACCGAAAAGACCACGCGGCGCGAACAGCGCCGTCTGAATGAGCCGTGTGCCCTCACCTTCCGGGATGGCCGAAAATTGCAGCCAGGCCTGGCCCGGAACCCGCATTTCCGCACGCAACCGTAACAGACGCGGGCGCTCAACCCTCTCGACCCGCCAGAAGTCGACCGCCTCTCCAAGATACAACGACACCGGGTCGCGCCGCCCCCGTCGGAGTCCGGGCCCACCCACGAATCGATCGAGAAATCCCCGAATCTTCCAGAGCCAGTTCCAGGCGAGCCACCCCTGGTCGCCCCCTAGCCGGCAAAAGGCGCGGAATACCTGATCGGGGGTGGCGTCCACATAAATCGTGCGCGTCTCCTCCAGCACGCCCTCACGGTCACGCAGTTCGTACGACGCGCCACCGCCCAAGGCATCGCTCCAGCGCGACTCCACGGCATGCGCGGAGAGTCGTGACAGCGCTCGCTGGACCGCGGTGCGATAGGCCATCGGGCGCACGTCGGGAAAGAGCGCGCGAGCCTTGGTCGTGTCGGCCAGCACCGGGTAGACAATGCCTTCCAGCAGCGGCGTCGCCAGTCGCGCGGGGATCGGCGTGACCTTGTCGATCCAGAGAGAGGCCAGCCGCGGCGACAGCACCGGCACCGCGATAATCGTGCGTCGCAGACCGCGCACCGCGGCGTACCCATGCAGCATGTCCCGAAACGAGAGCACGTCGGCGCCGCCGATCTCCACGATACCGGCCGGACCGTGCTCGCGCGCGCGGACGAGATAGGTGAGCACGTCGCGCACGGCGATCGGCTGCACCTGATTCGCAATCCACTTGGGCGCGATCATGAAGGGCAGCCGCTCGGCCAGGTAGCGCACCATCTCGAACGAGGCCGACCCGGAACCTACGATCGGGCCGGCGCGGAACTCGGTGGTGGGCAATCCCCCCCGAAGGATTGCCCCCGTCTCGCCACGACTCTGGAGATGCTCGCTGGCGTCGTGTGCATCGGGAACGAGTCCACCAAGATAGATGCAATGCTTCAGCGCTCGCCCGGCTTGCACAAAGTGACGAGCAGCGACGCGGTCGCGTTCGGCGAAGTCAGTGGCGTGCGTCATACTGTGCACCAGATAGTACGCCTGCTCGACGCCATCGAGGGCCCGCTCCAGCGACGCCGCGTCGAACAGATCGCCGGTCACCACCTCCACTTCGTGTTCCCACCATCGCCCGTGAATGCGGCGCGGATCCCGGACCAGTAGACGCACCGGAATGCCCCGCTCCACCAATCGCGAGGTGAGACGGCCGCCGATGTAGCCTGTGGCACCGGTGACGAGCACGGTCATACGGGGTACGGAGGTCGGCCGAACCGCCGCCCCACCACGGTGGCGGGTTCGGTGATCAGCACGTACGCTACCTAACGCTACGCCACTTCCCTCTCCGCCGTTCCCTTTCGCATGCCTCGCGCCAATCCGTCCCCGGGACGCCTTCTCTTGCGTAACTGGGAACGACTCTCGGGTCTCCCCTTCGGCAAGCGCCTCTTTAGCTGGGCCGTGGGGCGTACGGCGCCGTACACCGGCTCGGTGGGGGGCGTGTATACCGCCATTCGCCCTGGCTACGCACGCGTGGAGTTGCGCGACCGCAAAGCCGTGCGGAATCACTTGGCCTCGGTGCACGCGGTGGCATTGGTGAACTTGGCCGAGATGACAAGTGGCGTGGCCCTCCTGACGGCCCTTCCCACAGGCGTGCGCGGCATCGTGACCGGCCTTTCCATCGAGTATCTCAAAAAGGCACGTGGCACCTTGGTTTGTACCACCACCACGCAGGCCCCCACCGCCGTGCTCGATCCGATCACCCACGACGTGCAGGCCGACATCGTGAACGCCGATGGCGAGGTGGTGGCGCGCTGTGTGGTGCATTGGCGACTGTCGCCGCCCGATCCCTCACGCGAGAAAGCTCGATGACCGACGTGGCACCACCGCCGATCCGTGCCCCGGCGTTCGACACGCCGCTTACGCGGCATGCCCACATCCGGGTGCCGCTCATCTGCGGTCCCATGTATCCATGTAGTAATCCGGAACTGGTAGCCGCCGTGAGTGCTGCCGGTGCGCTCGGCATCGTGCAACCGATCTCGCTCACGTACGTGCACGGCTACGACTTTCGCGAAGGGCTGCGCACGATCAATCATTTGAGTGGCGGCGCCCCGATCGGCTTCAATGCGCTCATCGAAGCGTCGTCGAAGACGTACCACAACCGCATGAGCAAATGGGTCGACATCGCGCTCGACGAGGGCGTGCGATTCTTTCTCACGTCACTGGGCAATCCCCGATGGGTGTGCGATCGCGTCCACGCCGCAGGCGGCGTCGTGTATCACGACATCACCGAGTTGAAATGGGCCGAGAAAGGACGCGACGGTGGGGTCGATGGCCTCGTGGCTGTAAACAGAGAAGCGGGTGGCCACACCGGTTCACGTGATCCACGCGCCTTGCTCGACGAAGTCCGCTCGCTCGGTCTGCCGGTGGTTGCGGCGGGCGGTGTAGGCGACTCGGCACAGTTCAAGGCGCTGCTGGACATGGGCTACGCCGGCGTGCAACTCGGCACGCGGTTCATCGCGACGCCGGAGTGCAACTCCGACGACGCGTACAAGTACGCCATCGTGGAAGCGAGCTCTCGCGATATCGTACTCACCGAACGTTTGACCGGCGTGCCGGTCTCCGTGATTCGCACACCATACGTCGAGAGGCTCGGCACCACGGTGGGACCGATTTCGCGCTGGATGTTCAAGGGACGGAAAACCAAACACTGGATCCGCACGTTGTATGCGCTGCGGTCGCTCTATCAGCTCAAGCGCTCGAGTGTGGACGGTGCCACGCAGGACTACTGGCAAGCCGGGCGTAGTGTCGATGCCATTCATGAGATCAAACCAGCCGGAGACATTGTGCGTGAGTTCGCGAGTGTGTTGACGAGTGCTACGGTGAACACGGTGTTGCTGCTGGCACTGCTTTCCGCCGTCCCGCGCGAGGTGCTGGCGCAAACGCAAGCACCGGCACGACAGATCACCACCAAGGGGTTGCGCGCGCCCGTCACGCTCGCGCGCGACAGCGCGGGCATCGTGCATATCGACGCCGCGAACGAACACGACCTCTTCTTTGCACAGGGATACAGTGCGGCGCGCGATCGGCTTTTTCAGCTCGAGCTATGGCGACGCCAGGCCACTGGAACGATGGCCGAGGTCTTGGGCCCGCGCTGGGTATCGCGCGATCGCGCGTCGCGGCTGCTACGCTATCGTGGCTCGATGTCGACCGAGCTGGCGCACTATCATCCGCGCGGTGCGACGATCATCGGCGCGTTTGTGGACGGCGTGAACGCCTATGTGGATCAGGTCCGCGCCAATCCCGCCCTGATGCCGCAGGAACTCACTTGGCTGGGCATCACACCGCAGCACTGGACGCCGGCGGTGGTGATCTCCCGGCACAACGCGTTGGCCTCGAATGCGGCCGACGAACCGACCACCGCGCGCGCCGTGCGCGAGATCGGCGAAGCAGCCGTAGCTCGCCGGAAGCGTTACGAACTGTCGCCCGTACGGCTGGGGCTCGACTCGCTCGTGGCGCGCGCGCTCGACGCCGCGCCCGGTGCGAGCCTGCTTGCGGCGTACAATGACTTCAAGAACGTGCCGAATTTTCGCACGTCGGAGCTGCCCGAAGCGCTACGTCGTGTCGCACCGCCAGTTGATACGGCGACGCCAAGCGTTGATCGCTGGGAAAGCAACAACTGGGTGATTGCCGGATCACGCACGGCCAGCGGCAAGCCGATCGTGGCGAACGATCCGCACCGGACGATTGCGGCTCCCTCGCTGCGCTACATGGTGCACCTGAAGGCGCCCGGCTGGGATGTGATCGGCGGCGGCGAGCCGGCGATTCCCGGTGTCGCCATCGGGCATAACGCGCATGGGGCGTGGGGACTCACGATCTTCGGCATTGACGCCGAGGACTTGTACACGTACGAACTCGACGCGAAGGACGCGCGGGCGTATCGCTATCGCGGTGCGAGTGAGCGCATGCGCGAAGTACGAGACACAATTCGCGTGAAGGACGCGGCACCGGTGGTCGTCACGCTGCAGTACACGCGACATGGTCCGGTGCTCGTGACCGACCGCGCGAAGCGCGTGGCCGTAGCACTGCGTGCGGCCTGGCTCGAACCCGGTGGGGCGCCGTACCTCGCCAGCTTGCGACTCGATCAGGCGCGCACGTGGCGTGAAGCCCGTATGGCGCTCTCCTTTGCGCACATGCCGGCGCTGAATTGGGTTTGGGCCGACACCAGCGGAGCAATCGGCTGGCAAAGCGCGGGCATCGCGCCGATCCGCCAAAATTGGGATGGCCTCGTACCGGTACCCGGCGACGGTCGTTACGAATGGAGCGGCTTTCTGCCCATCCCGGAGTTGCCTCATGAGACGTCGCCGTCGCGCGGGTACGTGGGCACGGCCAACGCGCTCAATGTTCAGGCGTCGTACCCCCACGCCAATGCGCTGGCGCGTTCATGGGCGGAGCCGTTCCGTCGCGACCGACTCGCAGAAGTGCTCGACACGACGCGCAAGGCCACGCTGACCCAGATGATGGCCCTGCAGCACGACGAAACACCGCTGGCGGCGCGAGCGCTGGTTCCGCTCAGCAAGCAGATGGCGCTGACCAGTGCCGCATCGCTGGCGGCGCGTGACACGCTATCGCGCTGGGACGGCGTCCTGTCGGCCAACTCGCGTGGCGCGGCGATCTATGCGGCGTGGGAACGCAAGTTACTCACGCATACCGCCGACATGGTGCTGCCGCTGGAGGCGCGCGCTCTACTACGCACGGTGTCGTTGTCACAGACGATTGAGTGGCTCACGCATCCCGACTCGCTCCTGGGCGAGAACCCGACCGTGGCGCGTGATTTCATTTTGTTCCGGTCGTTCAACGAAGCGGTAGCAGATCTGTCGCGGCGTTTCGGCAAGGATATCGCAGACTGGCGCTACGGCGATGCCAGGATGCACCACGTGCGCATCGCGCATCCGCTCGATGTGGTGATCGCCGATTCGATACGCTCGCGCTTGTCACCCGGACCGCTCGCCCGCGGCGGCTACGGCAACACGCTCAACGCTACCGGGAACACCGACAACCAGACCGCCGGCGCCAGTTTTCGCGTGGTGATGGATCTCGCGAATTGGGACGACGCCATGGTGACGAACTCGCCGGGGCAAAGCGGCGATCCGCGCAGCCCGTACTACAGCAATCTCTTTGGCCCATGGGCCCGCGGAGAGTATGCACCGTTACCGTACTCGCCAGGCGCCGTGAAGGCGCGGACGGCGGAGATTGTGGTGCTGCGACCGTGAGTGAGGTAACGGCGCGACGGGTGAGCGTGGAGTCGTGAGTTGAAGTTCGGAGTCATGCGTCGTTCAGCTCATGACTCGAGACTCGAACTCGAAACTCCAAGCTCACCAGCAGTCTTCTAGATCCCGCAGGTCCCATCCCCCTCGACACGGAGCTTCCCGATGCTCGCCTTTCGACTACCGCTCACGCTCGCCACGGCCTTCCTCACCACCACGGCGCCGACAGCATCCGCGCCCCAACAAGACCTGTCGTTCTTCCTCACCAGTGCCGGCGCCGGCAACGGTGCCGCCCTCGGCGGTCTCGAGGGCGCCGACAAGCACTGCGCCACGCTGGCCGAAGCGGCCGGGGTACGTGGCAAGACATGGCATGCCTACCTGAGCCAGCAGGCGCTCGACGGCAAGTCGGCGGTGCATGCGCGCGACCGCATCGGGATGGGCCCGTGGAAGAACGCCAAGGGTGTTGTCGTCGCCACGAGCGTTGATGATCTGCACAGCGACAACAACAAACTGTCGAAGGAGAACAGTCTCACCGAGAAGGGCCTCCCGGTAAACGGTCGCGGTGATACGCCGAATACGCACGACATTCTGACCGGCTCCACGCTCGACGGCCGCGTGTCAGTCGATCCCGTCGACAGCACGTGCAAAAACTGGACGAGCAGTGGCGACGGCTCCGCACTCGTGGGTCATCACGATCGTCAGGGCGGCGGTGTCAATCCAACGTCGTGGAACTTCGCGCATCCATCGCGCGGCTGCAGTCAGGAGAATCTCAAGGCGTCGGGCGGCGCGGGGCTGTACTACTGTTTCGCGGTGTGACGGCGTTGCGGTCTTGAACGGCCGACAGCGTTGGGAGCAGGGAGGAGGGTTTCAGAGAGGAGGGAGCAGGTGAACGGCCAGTTCGTCCCTGCCTCCGCCGCCTTGAGACCCTCCCTCCCGCTCCCTAAGCTTTTGGCAGTTCACCAAGCGTTTGGCCGTTTACCCACTCGCCTTCACGCCCTGCAGCCAGAACGCAAACCACTGCCGGATCCGCCCCAGCCGGTCCACCAGCAACCACGGCTCGCCGGTACGCGACAAGTCGTGATTCGAGCGCGGGTAGCGCACCATTTCCACCGGCACGCCCTGCTTCTTGAGCGACATGAACCAGATCTCCGCACTGCCCATCGGCGTGCGGTGATCCTCTTCGCTCTGCACCAGCAGCATCGGCGTCGTCACCTTCTGCACGTAGCGGATTGGCGACAGCGTGTCGTACAGCGCCTGATTGTCCCACGGCTTGCCGTAGAACTCGAACTCCGTGAGTCCCTGCGCGTCGCTGCTGCCGTACCAGTATGTCCAGTCGGTAATCGTGCGGTCGGTCTCGATCGCTTTGAACCGATCGGTCTTGGTGGCCATCCACGTTGTCATGAAGCCGCCGTACGAGCCGCCGGTCGCGCCCATCTTCGTGCTATCGACATCAGGGCGCGCGGCCACGATGTCCACCGACTTCATGAGATCTTCGTAGTCCTCCATGCCCCAACGGCCGCGCGTGCTGTACGTGAAGTCGGCGCCGTAGCCGCTCGAGCCCCGCGGGTTCGTGAACAGCACGAACATGCCCTGCGCCGCGAGATTCTGGAACTCGTCAAACCAGCCTTCGCCGTACGACGAGTGCGGACCACCGTGGATGTAGATCACCATCGGATACTTCTTGCCTTGGCTGTAGCCGTACGGCTTCATCAGCCAGCCTTCGATCTCCCTGTTGCCGACGCTCGTGTACGTGAAGCGCTCGGCGTCGCTCCACACGACGTCCGTGTTCACCTCGTCGTTGAAGTGCGTGAGCTGACGCTCGCCCACGCCATCGGCCGTGGCCACGAACAATTCAGTCGGCTTCGTCATCGACGTGGACGTATACGCCAACACCTTGCCGGCCGCGTCGTAGCTCGCCCCGCGCAACTGACGGCGGCCACCCACCAATTCCTTGGGCGCCGTCTTACCCGAAAGATCGGCGCGCAGAATCGCGGAGCGTCCACCGATATCGGCCGCGAACTGCAGGTTGCCCGTGGTCAACCACGAGAGTGAGCCCGGCTCGAACTGCCAATCGCCGAGGAGATTGCGCGGCGTGCCGCCGGTGGCATCGACCACGTAAATGCGCGCCGACGTGGTGCGCGACGGACGCCCCACGAACGCCAACTGCTTGCTGTCAGGCGACCACGTGATGTCCGACTCGGCGCCCATCCACTCACTCACCTTGCGCGGCGTGCCGCCGGTGCTGGCCATGATGTAGAGATCCGTGTCGTTGCGATCGGCTTCGTCGCGAGCCTTGTTGTACGACAGCTTGGCCAGCGAGTCGCGCTCGAGATCGACCACGGAATCGGCGCGCAGTCGCGCGTCGGCGATGAACGCGACCCACTTGCCATTTGGTGAGACCTCGGGCGAACGGTGCGAGTACAGCGTGGTCGTGAGCTGCTGCTTCGCGGTATCGCCCAGCGTCTGCCGCCACAACTGCGCGGAACGCCAGCTGCGTGCTTCGGCGCGGCCGGGCACGAAGCCGACGCCGTTCACCTTGTACGACATGTCGGTGACATGACGGCCATCAAAGCGCGACGGCTCGGCCGGACGCGTGATCGCGTCGAACGTCGGCTTGGCCATCGGCTGCATGCGAGCAAACGGATTCGCACCGTTCCGCGGCGTCGTATCGCGACGGGCCGGGTCGGTGAATACCGCGAAAGCGCCGTCAAGCGGCATTGAACCGTTCGGATACGTACTGATCTGGGTCGCTTCGCCACTGGGCTGGTCGAGGCGAATGGCCCACGTGCTGCCCTGCCCGCCCGCACGCGGCGAGGTGAAGAACAGATACTTGCCATCGGGCGACCAACGCGGGTTGCTGCTTTCCGTACTCGGCGACGTCCACCGCTGCGGTTCACCACCGGCCGTGTTCACCACCCAGATCTCGTTGTGCCGCTTGTTCTCGGCTTCGACGGCCTTCGTGACGGTCATCGCCACCCGCTTCCCGTCGGGCGAGACCGCCGGACTGCTCACGTTCACCACGCGGTACCAGTCGGCCAGCATCATCGCGCGCGGGCCCTTGGGAAGCTTGGTCGCCGCCTGTGCGGCGGGCGCCTGTTGCGCCACGATCGCGGTTGGCGCGACCACGAGGAGGGCCGCCAATGCAGCAAACCGGCGGGACCGGTGGCGGGAGAAGGTCAGTCTGACCATAGCAGTGCTCGAGGTGGGAAACCTAGGGGAATCCAGAGCGGGACTCTGTTTCTGAAAAGTACCGGACTGTGATAGACGGCGCATTTTTCGCTTGCTCCGGAGCGCGATGTGCCATAGCATGGTGGCTGTGCGGAGGAGCGACCGCGCAACAACCGCGCTTTCCCAGTCTCCAAGCGGCCAGGGAAGCATCTGTAGGATCTCGGTATCAGTACGCCCGAAGTCCCCCCTATTTCGAGGAGGTGATCATTTGACTAGTCATTGTTCCTTTGCCGGTTCGTTCTGGGCAACCGATCTCCTGATCGACGCCCGGTAACGGGTTTTACCGGTTCGGGATCGTCACGAACCGGCAAGGAGTCTGAAGGGCCGCCACGGATTACTCCGGAGCGGCCCTTCTTCCGTTATCGCGCCTTTCGTGTCACGGTGCTCAGCTTGGCGTCCGCCGCCCGCACCAGTGCGTACGCAAATTCAATCGCGCCACGATAGAACGCCGGGTCCACCTTATCGGCATCGTCACCCGACTGGTGGTAGTCGTCGTGATCCTCGACGCCCAGATACAGGAACGGGATTCCCTTGCTGTGAAACGCCGAATGGTCCGATGACCCGGTCCAGTCGTCACCAGGCTTCAGGTTTTTTGTGTCATGCCCGAAGCGAATGGTCACCAGCGAATTCTTTGCGGCCAACTCAGCGATAGGCTTGAGCGACGGCGAGTGCGACGTACCCGATACCCAGAGCGCCTTGCCGTCGTGACGCGCCACCATGTCGAGGTTGATGTTCATCGCGATGCGCTCAAGCGGGACCGGCGGCGCGTTCACGAATGCCTTCGACCCCACCATTCCCGACTCCTCGGCGTCGAAAAACGCCAGAATCACGTCGTGCTGGGGCGGCTCACGCAGCAGCCGTTCGGCGATGGTGAGCAGTGCCACGCAGCCACTGGCGTCGTCGTCGGCACCATTGAACACCACGCCGTTGCGCACACCGAGGTGATCGTAATGCGCACTGAGCACCAACACGGGACCGCTGGGATTCTGGCCGGGAATGCGCGCCACGATGTTGGCGCCCGATGTATCGCTGCCTGCCCGCGCACGCAGCGAAATCGGCACGGCGTAGTTCGAACCGACTGGCTTCGCACCCATGGCCGAAAGCTCCGCCACGATCCACGCCCGCGCGCGCGCCGATCCGGCGGTGCCGGCACGACGCCCTTCCATGCTGTCCGCGGCCAGCGCATCCAGTCGTTGCATGATGCGCGCCGTCGTGGCGTCAGAGGCGGCAGCGCTCTGCGCCTGCATTGACGTCACACCAATCGCCGACGCGACAGCCACCGCGGCTGCCGCTACGCCTCGTCGAACCCACCCGTTGGAGAACTCGCTCATTGAAACCACACCCCTGACTGTCCGGTTAGTCGCGCTCTCACCACGAAGGCGGTTGCCGTCGCGGTCACGTCGATAATTTGCAGCTCGCGCACACTGCTGCCCATTACTACACCGGGCGCCATCGGGCCGTTCAGCTTGCGCATCAGTTCCGCGCGCACCGAGTCGAGCTGCGCGCCGAGGGCCACCCGTCCACCGTTGGTGGCGCGTCGCACCGCGCGTCCCACCAACGGCGCGCCCAGCGTGGCTTTTACCCGCGAGAGCTTCCCGCGGCTCTCCAGCGACCAATCGAGATCGTCGAGGCGGATTTCGCGCGTCGGGGCGTCCCATCGCATCCGTGACGTCAGCGACAGGCGTCCGCGCAGCGATCCCGACACAGTGAGGTCAATGCGTACGCTATCGCGCATGCCTCGCACATGCACGCTGTCCACGCGCACACTGCCGGCAGACGTTTCCTGCGCCAGCAGCAGCGCGGCACGACGTTCGAGTTCCGCGAACGGCAGCTCCACACTCAAAGGCACCGTGTACTCCGAAGGCGCGGTACCCAGCGACAGCACGGGCAGCGGTTTCATGCGCACCGCCGGCTTCGCACCGGCGATCACGCGCGGTCGCGCGTACAGCACCATGGTCGTGATGATGCTTGGTCCGTTGCCGGCGAAGGGCGTGACGCGCACGGCTTGCGGATCAAGCACGAGCCAGAGCGAGTTCGTGGAGTCGAGCGCCGTGGGCTCGAGAAAACTCTTCCAGAGCGAATCGGCGAGCGGCTTGAAATCGCCGACGGTGGGGATGGTGGTATCCGCTTCAGCGGCGAAGAGCGCCAGTTGCTTATCGATCACACCTTGTAGCGTCGTGGTGGCATCGACGCCGAGGGCCGTGACCGTGCACGGGCCCACGAGGGCGGCAGCGAGCCTGGTGTTGCGCGCACCGATCTTCCAGTCACGCCGCCAGTACAGCGACGTCTGCATGGACGTCGTGGCGCGTCGCATGGCTTCAGGCGCGTAGCCGCAGCTGGCCACGCGGGCACTGCCGCCGATCGTGCCGAGTCGCGCACGATACGCGAGTTTGGTATCGATGAAGAGCTGCGGCCCCTCCGCGCGCACGCGCAACGGCTCGCGACGATACACATACTGGTGGCACACCAAGCCGATCGCCGCGCAGCGGGCGGCACTGAGCGAGTCGTTCACGGGAAAGAGCGAATCGAGTGACGGCGCAAGTGCGCTCAACACAAACGTCACGCGCACCGGCACCACCGCCATCTCGGCCGCGCCGACTGGCGACGTCGATAACACCGGCGACGCCGACCTCGGCGCCACCGGAATCGGCGCACTCGGAGTCGGCGTATTCGCGACTCCATTCGAGCGCCCTGCGCAGCCGGCCAGCACCACGCACGACACCACCACCACCCACAACCCTGCCATCCGGCGCCCTCGCGTTACGACCGCCCGTCCGCACCGTTAGTGGTGCGATTCAGGCGCTGGCGAAGGTTAGCGACGCGGGCGGCGAACAACCGAGCCGAGGCGTAGGGTGGGGTGCGCTGCAGAGCCGGTGTTACACTACGAGACTCTCATACGTGACCTGAACATGACCACTCCCCGCGCTCGCTTCGGCCTTCAACTCGCTCTCGCCTCGGCCCTCACTGTATCACTGGCCGCGCGCACGCCGACGCCGCTCTCCGCGCAGATGGGCGGTATGGGCGGCGGCATGGGGGGGCGGTATGAAGTCACCGGCCGCGATGGCGCGCGAGCGGTTGGAGAAGGCCGACCCCATTGAGTTCCTGCTCGATCGCAAGAAGCCGTTGGAGTTGTGCAAGCAGCAGTAGGACACGTTCAAGACCCTGCGAAAGGAGCTGCAACAGGCGCAGGAACCGCTGTTCAAGGATCTCGAGAGACTGTTCGACGACATGCCGCAACGCGGCGGCCGCGGCCGCGGCGACGCGCCGGGTGGTGGTGGGGCGGTCGGGGTGGCGGTGCGAGGGGCCCTGAGCGCGGCGGTGGACGCCCCGGTGACGGTCAGTCGGGTGTGGTGCCCCAGGTGGCGGTCTGCCCGACACCGTGCGCGTGGTGATCGGCAAGATCTCCGATATACAGGACAGCGTCCGCGACCGCGCGCGCCGCTCAATCCGGTGCAACAAGCGCGCACCGACTCGCTACAGCAGCTGATGCTGGCCGAGGAGCGCACGAAGTTCAACAAGCAGCGGGAGCGGCGCGAGCAGCGGCGGTAGGCGGCATACGCCGCTGTCGCCGGCGTCGTCCAACGGGAATCGCGAGCGGCAATACGCCCCGTCAGTTCCGGCGGCGGTTAGCTGGCACGTCGCCCATCGCGGAGCTTGTTTACGGAGCCCGATCCCTCCCCTCCAACGCACCCTCCATGAAAGAAGGCACCCGCGTCCTCGTCGCGCTCGGTCTGGCGATCCTGCTTGGCGCGGTGATCGCGTCATCAGGAAATGCCCGGGCGCTGCAGGTGGCCGATGCGCTCGCCCCGGTTGGCATTTTGTGGGTGACGGCCATTCGCATGACGGTCGTTCCACTCCTCGTCGCGCTGATCGTGACCGGAGTAGCGTCGGCCTCCGATGTCCGCGACATCGGGCGCCTCGGCGCCAGCGCGCTGGCGGTGTTTCTGGCGCTCCTCATTGGTGCCGCGGTGATCGTGATTCCCACCGCGCCACTGCTCTTCTCTCTCATGCCGAGTGGCGCGCGCCCTGCTCTGCCGGCCGGCGCGGTCGAGGCCGCGAGCGATGTAGTGGGTAGCGGACAGACGCCCACGTTCGCGTCGTGGTTCACGTCACTGCTGCCGGATAACCCGATCAGCGCAGCGGCGAACGGCGCGATGGTGCCGCTCATTCTGTTCGTGCTGCTGTTCGCCATTGCCGTGGCCCGCAGCTCCGCCGAAACGCGTACCACATTGGTCGCCTTCTTTCGTGCCCTGGGCGACGCGATGATGACGTTGGTGCGCGGCGTGATCTGGCTGGCGCCGATCGGCGTGTTTGCCATGGTGTTGCCGCTGACCGCCCACGCCGGCGCGTCGATGGCTGGCGCCATAGGGTTCTACATCGCGGCGTACGCGCTGCTCACGTTGCTTGTGATCGCGCTGCTGTATCCCGCCGTCGCCATCTTCGGCGGAATCGCAATGCGGCGTTTTGCCAAGGCGGCGCTTCCGGCGCAGCTGATCGCCTTCAGCTCAAGCTCCTCGCTGGCCGCGCTCCCCGCCCTCGTGGAAGCCGCCGAGGACTCACTCGCGCTGCCCACCAACGTGACCCGATTCATGCTGCCGCTTGGCGCGGCGATGTTCAAGTTGGCGGCACCGGCGACCTGGACCGCCGGCGCACTGTTCATCGCGTGGTTCTACAACGTGCCGATGCACGCGCCTGAGTTGCTCACCATTGCCCTCGCCTCGGTGTTTCTCGGCTTCGCCTCCCCGGGGATTCCGCGCGGTGGATTCATCATGCTCACTCCACTGCTGCTGGCCGTGGGGCTGCCGGTGGAAGGCGTGGGTATCCTGATCGCGGTGGATGCAATTCCCGACACGATCGCCACCGTGCTGAACGTGACGGGCAATCTCGCGGCCACCGTGGTGGTGGCGCATCGCACGCGGAAGTGGAGCGGCGTGGGGCCGTGACCGACGGAGCAGCCCCGGCCGCGAGTCGGGATAGGGTCGAGACGATTCCACCAACAGCCGGCTGCTGGTGGAACAGCGCGCGGGAGAGCAATCTTTCAGTCTCCTGCCACGTCCCACCATCGCACCGCCCGCCAGCCATGACCCGTCGCCTGCTGTCATTTGCCGCGCTCGTGATGTTCTCGAGCTCCGTCGCCCTCGCGCAGTCCACACCGCCAAACACGCTGACCAAAGCCGAGAAGAAGGCCGGCTGGACGCTGCTGTTCGACGGGACGTCGCTGGCGGCGTGGCGCGGCTATCAGCAGAAGGTCCTGCCCCCTGAGTGGATGGCCGTCGATGGCGTAATGACGAAGGTCAAGACCACCAACGACATCGTCACACGCAAAGAATACGGCGACTTCGAACTCATGCTCGATTGGAAGCTCCCACTACGCGGTAACTCCGGGATCTTCTATCGCGCCACCGAGAACGAAACGAAAGTGTACTGGAGCGCGCCGGAGTATCAACTCGCCGAAGACTCGCTCACGCCCGACAGCCGCAACATCATGACGTCGGTGGCGGCGGTCTACGGGTTCTATCCCTCCAAACGCGGCGTCGTGCATCGCGCTGGTGAGTGGAATACGACCCGCCTGATCGCCAAGGGGCCGCACGTAGAGCATTGGCTGAACGGCGAGCTCATTGCGCAGTACGAAATGTGGTCGCCTGAGTGGCTTCTCAAGCTGCGTGGCGATCCGAACGACCCCACCAAGAAGCCGCTCAAGTTCGCGCCGTACGCGGAATTCGGCATGGCGAAGAAGGGATTCATCGCCATCCAGGGCGATCACAACGGCGAACTGTCCATGCGGAACATCAAGATCCGCGAGCTGAAGTAGGAGGAGTCTGGTGCCGCAGAGCCGCGACATTGCGATCACCCGGTTCGACGGGTCGACGTCGAGCGATACGCGCGATTACGTGGCGCTCGAGGAACCGCTCGAGATCCGCGTCGACGCGACGGATGGCACCGCGCGTGTCACGCGCAGTCTGTCGATCACCATGCGCACGCCGGGGCATGACCATGAACTTGCCGCCGGATTCCTGCTGACCGAAGGCCTGCTCCATCACGCGCACGAGATCGCCTCGATCACGCAGGAGAGCGACAACGTGGTCACCGTGCATCTGGCCGAGCACGCGCGCGTGGCATGGCCCACCATGGAGCGGCATTTCTACGCCACGTCCAGCTGCGGCGTGTGCGGAAAGTCGTCGCTCGACGCGCTGGAAGTGCCTGGCCTGCAGCGCATTTCGCGGGATGCGTTCTCGTTCAACGTGCAGATACTCTCGCCGCTGTCCGATCGGCTGCGCGCCCAGCAGTCGGTTTTCGACCAGACCGGCGGCCTGCACGCGGCCGCGCTGTTCGACGACAGTGGAGCGCTGGTCGACATCCGCGAAGACGTGGGGCGCCACAACGCCGTCGACAAGCTGCTCGGCGCGCAGTTTCTGCAGGGAGTCACGCCGCTTGCCACTCGTCTGCTGTTTCTGAGCGGACGCGCCAGCTTCGAACTCGTGCAGAAAGCACTCGCCGCAGGCATTCCTATGATCGCCGCCGTTGGTGCGCCGTCGAGTTTGGCCGTCGAGCTCGCGCAGCGATTCGACCTCACGCTGGTGGGGTTTGTGCGCGGCGAACGATTCAACGCCTACAGTGGCGCCTGGCGCCTGCATGGAGGCACGACATGAGCGTTCACGAGGACGATCACGGTAACCCATCTTTCTTGAGCCCCGAAGTGCTCGACGAGGCGATTCGCGTAGGCACGCCCTCGGCGTCCTCTGGTGGACTACCCGCCGTGACGGTGGCGCTCACCATGGCCATCAAACAGATGGGAGTGTCACGCACGATGTCATCCCTGCGCGACCTCAATCAGGAAGCGGGCTTCGACTGCCCCGGCTGCGCGTGGCCCGATCCCGACGGCGAGCGCTCCCGTTTCGAATTCTGCGAGAACGGCGCCAAAGCGGTAGCCGAAGAGGCCACGCGCGATCGCATCACGGCGGCGTTCTTTGCCGAACACTCGGTAGCGGCGCTGGCCGCGCACAGTGACTTCTGGCTTGGCAAACGCGGTCGGCTCACCGAGCCGATGTATCTGCCGAAGGGCGGCACCCACTATCAGCCTATCACGTGGGACGCCGCGTTCGACCTCGTCGGCCGCGAACTCAACGCGCTCGCGTCGCCGCATGAGGCCGTGTTCTATACGTCAGGACGCACCAGCAACGAAGCCGCGTTTCTCTATCAGCTGTTCGTGCGGCAGTTCGGCACCAATAATCTCCCCGACTGCTCGAACATGTGCCACGAGTCGAGCGGCGTCGGCATGCTCGAAACGCTCGGCACCGGCAAAGGCTCCGTCTCGCTGGCCGATTTCGATCTGGCCGACTGCATCCTGGTGATCGGCCAGAATCCCGGCACGAATCATCCGCGGATGCTCTCGACGCTGCAGCGGGCCGCGCGGCGCGGTTGCCGCATCGTGAGCCTCAATCCGCTCGAGGAATCCGGCCTCAAGCGCTTCAAGCATCCGCAGGAAGTATCGGGTGTGCTGGGCTTCAGTACGCCGCTCGCCACCGACTATCTGCCGGTGCGCATCAACGGCGACGTTGCGCTGCTGAAGGGCATTCAGAAGGCGATCGTGGAGTCACACGCCGAGTGCATCGACCGGGCCTTCATCGGCGAGTATACCGATGGCTTCGCGCGCTACTGCGATGACCTGGCCGCCGAGTCGTGGGATGCGATCACCGTCAGCTCAGGCATTGCCGAGTCACGCATTCGCGAACTCGCGGCGGTGATCGCGTCATCGAACGCGATGATCTGTTGCTGGGCGATGGGCATCACACAGCACGAGAATGCGGTGGCGAACGTAAAGGAGATCGTGAACCTGCTGCTGCTGGGCGGACACGTTGGAAAGCCGGGCGCTGGTGCGTGCCCCGTGCGCGGCCACAGCAATGTGCAGGGCGACCGTACCATGGGCATCTGGGAGCGTCCCACGCCGAGTTTTCTGGACCGCCTTGGCGCCGAGTTCGACTTTGCGCCGCCGTCCGAGCACGGCTTCGACGTCGTGCATGCCATCGAAGCCATGCACCAGCGGCGCGCGCACGTGTTCATCGCACTCGGCGGCAACTTCCTGTCGGCCACGCCCGACACCGCTTACACGGCGCAGGCGCTGCGACACTGCCGACTCACCGTGCAGGTGTCCACCAAACTGAATCGATCCCATCTGATCACCGGCGAACACGCACTGATCCTTCCCTGCCTCGGTCGCACCGAACGCGATATTCAGGCCGGAGGCGCGCAAGTCGTCACCGTGGAAAACTCAATGGGAATCGTGCACGGATCGCATGGACATCTCGCACCGGCATCGGAACAGCTGCGCAGTGAACCGGCCATCGTAGCCGGCATGGCGCACGCCACCCTTGGCGTTGACTGGAGCGGTTTCATTGCCGACTACGACACGATTCGCGACCGCATTGCGCGCGTGATTCCGGGCTTCGACAACATGAATGCGCGCGTGCGCGAACGGGGAGGGTTCGCGCTGCCGCACGGCGTGCGCGATCGTCGTGAGTTTGCCACCACGAACGGCCGGGCGCAGTTCACGGTGCATCCCATTCCCCAGTTGGAGCTGGAGCCAGATCAGCTGGTGATGATGACGATCCGTTCCCACGATCAGTTCAACACGACGATCTATGGCCTCGACGACCGGTATCGCGGCATTGCCAACGGCCGTCGTGTGGTGTTGCTCCATGCCGACGACATCGACGCACAGGGATTCGCGGAGGGCGATGCCGTCGACCTGGTGAGTCACTTTCGCGGCGTGCAACGTCGTGCGCAGAACTTCCGCATCGTGACGTACGCGATCCCGCGCGGATGCGCGGCCACGTACTTCCCCGAAACGAACGTGCTCGTGCCGATTGACAGCCTGGCCGCCGGCAGTCGGACGCCCGCGTCGAAGTCCGTGATCATTTCTCTTGCGCGTGCTTCTGGACGTGCCTGAAGAGCCGCCCCCGTTGCTGCACGGGCTGGTCCTTACCGGTGGGGCGAGTACGCGGATGGGTCGCGACAAGGCCAGCATCGTGTATCATGGCGTGCCGCAGTGGCAAGCCGCTGCTGGGCTGCTGCGCGCGTGCGGCGCCGAGCCGTTCTGGTCGTGCAGCGCGCGGCAAGCAGCCGAATGGAAGCTTGGTGATCGCGCCGTACTGGACCTGGTACCGGGACATGGTCCGGCCAGCGGATTGCACGCCGCCTTCTCACGCGGTGACGCTACAACGTGGCTGGTAATTGGCTGTGACTATCCGTGGCTCGAGGTGGAGGACCTGCAGCATCTCGTACGTGCGCGCGAAGCAGGTATCGACGCAGTGGCGTATATCAACCGCGAGACGGATGGAATCGAACCGATGATTGCGCTGTGGGAGCCGGCGGCGCAACGGCAGTTCTTGCGCGCGTTCGCCAGCGGCGAATACAGCGCACGGCGAGTATTGCAATCATGCGTCCTCCGCGCGATCGCGCCGCGCGCGCCACAGGCGCTGCAGAACCGAAACACGGCGCATCCCGACTGACACCGGCGAGTGCGCTAGCTGTTGACGGCCACGGGAAAGTACAACTCGAACCGAGAGCCGGTGCCAAGCGTGGAATCACAGTGAATGAGTCCGCCATGCTGCTCTACCACCCGTGATACCACCGCCAGTCCGAGTCCGGTGCCGATCGGCTTGGTCGAGAACAGTGGATCGAAGATGTGCGGCAGCACGTCCGGGGCAATGCCGCTACCGGTGTCGCTCACGTGCACGCAGCTGAATCGTCCTGCGCGCGCCCATGGATTCGTCAGTACAAAGTCGTCGCTCAATACACGCTCCCGCACGCCAATCACGATGCGACCGGCCTTCCCGACGGCCTCGCGGGCATTGATCAACAGGTTGGCCAGCGCCTGTTCGATCTGCACGGCGTCACCGCGCACGGGCGGCGCGTAGCCATCGTCCGGGGTCAACGTCACGCTGGCCGGTATCGACGAGCGGTCAAGTCGCACGGTGCTGGCGACGCGCGCATGCAAGTCCACCACCGTGCGGATCGGCGACTGCGCTCGACCCAGGGCGAGCAATTGCTGCACGACATCTGTGGCGCGTCGTGTGGCGTGAACCGCCGCCTCGACCAATCCGCCATCGGCGTGGTCGGCCGACCGCTCCAGCAATTCGAGGTTGGCCTGCGCCACGGTGAGATAGTTGTTCAGGTCGTGGGCCACACCGGCGGCCAGCACGCCCATCAGCTCCACGCGTTGGAGTGACTCGAGGTGCCGTTCCAGTTGCTGACGACGTTCAGCGTCCACGCGTTGCGCCTCAATCAGCGACAGGCGCGTGATCGCCCCCGCAAGCTGCGTTGCCAGCACCACGAGCGCCTCGACCTCGTCATCGGTGGGGACCATAACGCCTTCATTACCGAAGGTTCCCACTCCCAGGGCGCCCACCACGACCGGCCCAAGCACCATCGGCACGTTGAGGATCGTGCGGCTTCCGAGGGCCGCCACCATTGCCTTGTTCGTGCGCGGATCGTCGGCCGCCTCAAGCACCAGCACCGGGGCTTTGCCCTCGACGAGTTCAGCGAGCATCGCATCGCCGGCAATGGCCGCTTTCGGACATCGCGCCAGCACCAGCTCCTGCATCGAGCCCTCCACCTGCACCACACGGAAGTACCCCGGATCCTCCGGCTCAACGAGCCCCAGCCACGCGGTGCGAAAGCGCGTCTCGCTGCGCACGGCCTGCCACGTCAGTTCAACCAGCTCGCTGAGCGTCGTGGCCCTCTGAAGGGTGCTCGCGTGGCGCAAGACCGCATTGAGTTTAATCGCCATGCGTGAATCACTCCGGTTGAGGATCGCTGCCTAGCAGTCGACCTCACCACGTCGGCCCGGTCAAGCCTTTCGCGTCGTGGTCACACTTTTGTGAGCTGTCGGTCGATGATTCCGCGCACGTGTGTCGGATCGCCGGTCAACTCGCCGAGATCCCAGAGGCCAAAGAGATCGAGCGGCTCACCACGGCTCACCGCACCAGCCAAGTATTCCGCCACAAACAACGTCTCGGCCAGCGGATGTCGTTCGCCGTGGCTCGCGCGACGGTGATGCGTGCCGATCGCGTCGGCAGCATCGATGCCGAGTCCCCATCGGTGGGCGGCCACGGCCCCGAGCGGTTCGTGGAGTTCACGAACCAGGAGTTCGAGCCAACCTTCCGGCAGTGCGACGGCACGACGATTGGCAGTGCGAAGGGTCGAGATCATGTCGAAAATGATCAGGAGACCGACATCGTGTAGGAGCGCAATCGCGAACGCCTCCTCGCCGTCGGCACCGAATGCCGGTGCGAGTGCGCGTGCCATCGGCCCGGTGGTCACCATACGCTGCCACGCGGTGGCGAGCAACGTGTCATACGCGCCGCCCGGCTTGCTCAGGAGCCCGTCTATCGACGCGGCCACGACGACGGCGCGCGTTCCCGCGACGCCGATCCGGTCGATGGCCGCGTCCACACGCAGAATCGGCGCGAGGCCGGCGCCGGTTGATGCGCTATTGGCCTGACGCAGCAGTCCCTGCACCAGTGACGGATCGTTGCTAAGCCGATCCACCAGCTGGCCGCGCGGGACGTTCTCCTGCTCGCACAATGCCATTGCATCGCGCGCCGCCGATGGCAACTGGCGAATGAGTTGGACCGTCGGCGCCGAAAGTTGCGTGAGGAGACCAGCCATATCGGGCCACTGCGCAGCATCGGGCTCATGAGCCCACTCGCTTTTGAGTCGCGCCAACACATGCTCTGTGCGCTCTGACCAGTAGTACGAGTCCCTGGCAAGCCACACCAAACCACCGCCCCCGGTTTCCTCGATGGCCGATTCGTGCGCCTGAAGAATCTCCTCCGGCCGGCGGGGCGCGCGGGCGGCTTTCGTGGGACGCTTTTTAGACGCCGCTCCGCCGAAGAGCTTGGAAAAGAACGATCGCATGCGACGAGAAGAGAGGAATCCGAGGGCAGACAGTTGCTCCCGACTTTCCAAATATCGTCAAGTCGGGCGAGAAACTATAGCGCTTCGCCAGGATCTGTCACACGCAGCGCGCGCGCCTTCTTGTGCAACGTGGACAACGCTTCGTCCTCACAATTGAGGCTGTTGGCACGATGGTGCCCATGATCGCGACGACGACACCAGGTTGAGACCACTGAACACGTGAAGCACGACCAACGACGCTAATCCGCCGAGACCACACGCGTGTTCGCGACCATATCGCCGAGGCGTTGACGGCGTTCCCCGGAGCGGAAGCGCGCTTGCCGCGGTTCTGGCCGCGTGCCATCCCATCGAGGACCTGACCGGTCAAACGGTCGAATCGAGAAGCAAGTGCCACTGAATGTCAGCTGTGGTCAGTGCGTGCGACGCAGAAATCCAAACGTGACAGCGTTCATGAGCGCCGCCGCAAAAATGAGCCAACGCGTCGTCGATTGTCCGCTGACGAGCATCAGGGCGAGCGCAATGACCGCGACCAGTACGCTGATCACGAACACGAGCTGCTCGCGCCGCTTTGATCTATTGGACTTACTCATGATTGCTCCGTAGTGAACACACAGCGAGAGAGTGACTCCATGGCGCCCGGTGGCGTGCAGGTTCGGATGCTCGCGGATCGGCCGCTTGCCACCTGAGGGAGCCGATTCAAATCTGGACGTCCCTCGATGCTTTGGCTATGTGAGCCCAGCCGTGGCCAGTCGCGCCAGTCCGCCGACCGGCGCTCGCGTTGGGACATGGCGGCGGCGGCCCGTTGCGCTGGTTAGGTTGCACGGTGTTGCCGCGGCCAGCGGTTTCCGGACGCTGAGTATCACTTCGAGGTAGAGCGCATGGTTTCGCCGCACGTGTTGGTGGCAGGACAGGGGCTGACGACCACTAAAGCGCCATACATCGAGAACGCCGTCGCCAATGGCGAGATGTACATCACGCAGCCGTACGAACTGTACTCGGCCGACAACCATGACGCCTGGCGCCGACTGTATGCGCGCATGCAGGAACGATGGGCACGGTACGCCAATGCGCGCTTTCTCGACGGCTTGGACACGCTCTGTTTCGACGCCACGCGAGTGCCCCGCCTGGAAGACGTGAACAAGTTCATGGCGCCGCGCACCGGGTTCCGTGCCAAAGCGGTGAGTGGTTTCGTGCCGGCATTCGATTTCTTCGACTGCCTGAGTCGCCGCGAGTTTCCGACCACGATCACCATCCGTGACGGAGCGTCGCTCGACTACTTGCCTGAGCCCGACATCTTTCACGACATTGCCGGGCATGTGCCGATGCACACGGATCCGGCATTCGCCGAAACGCTTGTACGATTCGGGGCCTGCGCACACCTCGCCGCCGAATTGGTGAGTACGGTGCCCGACCGTTCGGAGAAGTTACGCCGACTCACCAGCATTCAGAATGCGTTGCAGCGCTTCTTCTGGTTCACGGTGGAGTTTGGGTTGATGCGCGGACAGCGCGCCGATGAGCTCAAGGTGTACGGTTCCGGGTTGCTGTCGTCATACGGCGAGATCGTGCACTGCGTGGACAGCGACAGCACGCAGCGGCACCCGCTTCAGCTGGAATGGGTGATCAACCAGCACTTCGAAATCGATCACTATCAGCCGTTGCTGTTCATCGTGAACGACTTCGACCATCTGTACGAGTTGGTCGGACAGCTTGAAGCGTGGATGAAGGCGGGCAAGCTGGACAACGTGACGCCGGGGTACCGTCAGATGAGTGAGGCGGATGCGCAGAGCTTTCTCGAGGCGAGTCTGGCGCGGTAGAGGCCGTAGCACCACCTCACCACGCCCGCTCCGCCCCCGTCCAGTCCAGAAAGCTCCCCGTCCTCTCGCGCGGCAATCGCTCCATCTGACTCAGTAGTCCGATTGCCGCTTCATCGATCGGCACCCGGAACGCCGGACCATCCGGTGTGGTGGCGAAGTGTCCGGGGTTGCCCAGCATCAGCACGACGCGCTCGTCACTCAGGTCATGCGCCAGCGCGCGCATATGCATGTGCAACGCCGCACCGCTGGCGCAGGTGGCGTAGTCGCCCCCCTGCGTCTTGCCGGCGAGTGAGCCGAGCCAGCTACTCACCACCAGCACCCGCGCGCCCTCGCGATTGGCCAGGAACGGCAACAGCGTGCGCACCAGCAACAGCGGCGCCACCGCATGCCGTCGGTAGTGCTCAGTGAGCCCGGTGCCCGACAGCGTCGAAAGTTTTTCGTCACGCTCGCTATCGGCCAGCTTCTCGTGTTGCCCGGGCTCGGCCGGCGCAATGATCAATTGATCGAGCGTATCGGTAAGGCGTTCCAACACCGGCACGGCATCGGCCACCAACGACGGATCGGCGGGGTCGAGCGCGATCAGCTCCAGTCCCCCGTACTCGGCGCGCAAGTCCGCCAAGACCGGCACCCGCGCCGGATTGCGCGCGGCCGCATACACTTTGTCGCCGCGCATGAGACACTGGCGCACCAGCTCCACACCGAGTGGACGCGCGGCACTGGTGATCAGCGTGCGACGCGGCGACGCCATCGCGTGCATCCCGACAGCCGTCACGACGCACTCCCGCGCGTGTCACGCAGTACCGCTTCCACGGCGCTCACGGTGGCCTCGATTTCGATGGGGCGATTGGCGCGCGCGTTGTCTGCACGTTGATGGAGTTCCACCAGCATCCCAGGATCCTTGAGCACATGTCCGGTGAGTACGGCAACGACGGTGTCATTCGCGCCGATGATACCGTCACGCACGAGGTGACGCACGCCGGCGACGCTGGCTGCGCTGGCCGGCTCACACCCTACGCCCGCGCCATCGATCGTCACTTTCGCATCGATGATCTCGTCGTCGGTGGCTGAGATGACCAAACCATCCGTCTCGCGAATTGCCCGCACGGCGCGATCCCACGACGCCGGATCGCCAATGCGAATGGCCGTCGCAATCGTTTCCGCCTGCACCGTATAGCGCGTCGCGAAATCCTCGCGGAAACCACGCGCGAACGGCGCCGCACCGGCCGCCTGCACGCTCACGAGGCGTGGCATGTTCGTGATCAGCCCCAGTTCCTTCACCTCACGCAGCGCCTTTCCAAACGCCGCCGTGTTCCCCAAGTTGCCGGCCGGCAGCACGATGAAGTCGGGTGCGTTCCATCCCAGCTGCTGCAACAGTTCGAACACGATCGTCTTCTGTCCTTCGACACGCCACGGGTTGATCGAGTTGAGCAGATAGATCCCCAGCTCGCGCGAGGCCTGTTGCACCAGTCGCAGGCAGTCATCGAAATCGCCTTGCACCAAGAGCGTACGCGCGCCGTACGACAACGTCTGCGCCAGCTTGCCCAGCGCGATCTTCCCGGCCGGCACGAACACGAGTCCGGGAATACCCGCCTGCGCCGCGTACGACGCCAACGCCGCCGACGTGTTGCCCGTACTGGCGCACGCGACCGCACTCGCTCCAATACGCACCGCCTGCGTGGTCCCCACCGTCATGCCGCGATCTTTGAACGAACCCGTGGGATTGTGTCCTTCATGCTTGATCAGCAATCCGTCGCAGCCCGTATAGCGCGAGATCGCGGGGCGCGACAACAGCGGCGTGTTCCCCTCGGGATGACTCACAATCGCATCACCGGCACCGGGCATCACGATCGACTCGAAGCGCCATACCCCCGAGGCGTGGCCCAGCGGCATCGCGCAGCAATGCTGCGAGAAGCTGTGCTTGATGGCGTTGGTCGAGAGGGGCACATCGAATGCATCGACCGGCGCACGATGGATGATCTCGAGCAGTCCGCCGCAGCTCGGACAATCTGGCGCCGCATCCAGCGGGGACAACAAATGACCGCACGCGGCGCATCGCTGTACGCTGTGCACGGCGCCCACCGGCAAGCCCGTAACACCCGCGGGCAAGAACACTGCGCTGGCAGGCAACGGGTAAGACATCGGCGTGGTCATGACGGCGTGAGCTGAAGGATATCGTTGAGCACACCGGCAGCCGTTACAGCCGGACCGGCGCCGGGCCCGGTGATCACCAACGGATGCTCGCGATAGCGCCGAGTGGTGAACACGATCTGATTGTCCGTACCGCGCAATCCCGCCAGCGGATGCGTAAGCGGCACAGCGCGCAGCCCCACTTCCACTTTCTTGGGCGACGCGTTCAACACATAGCGCAAAACACGTCCCTGCTTGGTGGCCGCCGCGAAACGATCAGCCCACGCCGCGTCCTGTTGTGACAACGACATCAGGAATGTTGGCAGCGGCATGCGGCGATACGCTGCCGGCACCAGCGACTCCACGGTCACGTCTTTCATGTCGCCACCAAAGCCCATCAGGCGAGCCAGAATCAGCGCCTTGCGCGCCACGTCCATTCCCGACAAGTCATCGCGCGGATCGGGCTCGGTAAAGCCGCGCGACATCGCGTCACGCAACGACTCGCTGAACGGGCGCCCCTTCCCGATCTCGGTGAGCAGAAAGCCCAGTGTGCCCGACGTGCACCCCTCGATGCGCAGCACCTTGTCACCCGTTTCCACGAGCTTCGCGTAGCTGTCCATGACCGGAAGTCCCGCGCCCACGGTAGTCTCGTGCAATAGCCGCGAACCATGGGTGGCCGCCAACGCGCGCAACGATTCCACCTCGACACGCGGTGCCGACAACGGCCGCTTGTTGGCCATCACGATGTCCATGTTAGCCACGATCGCCGCACGGATCGCGGGCAGCGTTTCGTGTGCAGTCACGTCCACCAACACCGGACGCGCCAACGCGTGCGCCCCGATGTAGGCGACCGCCTCGGCCGCCGTTCCCTTATGCCCACCGCGCATCGCGGCCAACGCGCCGCCCGACTCCTTGGCCTTCGCGTACGCGGCCAACTGACGCGCGGTAAGTCCATCGGGTTCGAACACGAAGCCACTGCGGTCGACCAGACCCACGATGGTGGGCTTCACACGACGCCGCACGCGGGGCAGCATGCGCAGCAGTTCGCGACCAATCAACCCTACACCCAACAGCACGACGTCGAGACGATCGTCTTCGCGCAACCCGCCACCGCCGATCTTGTCGAGCTGGAATTCGTCATGCACCGCACGCGCCGCCACTTCGGCATCGGGCTCGGCAATCACCACCGAGATGTTCAGCTCACTCGAACCCTGCGCGATCGCCACAATATTGACGCCCGCCTTCGACAACGACGTGAACATGCGTGACGCAATCCCGGGCGAACCGGCCATGCCGAGTCCGACTACGGCGAGTGTAGCCATACCGCGCTGCACGTCCATCCCTTCCAGTTCACGACGCGAGAGCTCGAGCGCGAAGGCCGTCTCCAGTGCCGCCCGCGCATCGGCGCCACGTTCGGCCGGCACGCACAGGCAGATGGAGTGCTCCGACGACGCCTGCGAGATGAGTGTCACCGAAATACCCGCCTGCTGCAGCGCGGAGAACGTGCGGGCGGCGATGCCGGGGACGCCCAGCATGCCGTTGCCGGTGACGGTTACCAGGGCCTGACTGCGCACGATGGAGAGCGCCTTGACGGGATACCGCGTGAGCGTGTGGCGCACCGAGATCTCGGTGCCCGGCGCGGTGGGATCGGCGAACGGTCGGACGAATACCGGCACACGCACGCGCGCCAGCGGGATGAGCGCGCGCGGATGCAGCACCTTCGCGCCGTAGTACGCGAGCTCGGCCGCTTCGCGCACATTGAGCTGCGGCACGATGCGCGCCGTCGGCACGAGACGCGGATCGGTCGTCATCAGCCCCGGCACGTCCTTCCAGAGCGTGATGCGCTGAGCGCGCAGCGAACGGCCCAACACGGTGGCGGTGAGATCGCTCCCGCCGCGACCCAACGTGACAAGGGCACCGTCGGGTGTGCCTCCAACAAAGCCGGGGATAACGGGCAGCACACGCTTCTTCAACAAGGGGCGCAACTGCGCCCGCACTTCACGATCGGTTGCGGCGAGGTCGGGGAAGGCCCCGCCGAAGACGCCATCCGTGCGAATGAGCGTCGCCGCTTCGACGTATTCGGCCTTCGCACTGCGAGCGAGGAGACCGGCCACGACGAGTCGCGCCGACAGCTGCTCGCCCCGCACCAACAGGAAGTCCTTCGTGCGCGGCGTCAGTTCGCGCAGGCTAGCCACGCCGTGGCCAAGCGTGCGCAGCTCCTCGAACGCCTCGTCCAGTTCGCGGAGCAGACGCGCGCGCACCCGGGCATTGCCGATGATGCCGGCGGCGACCTGCGCGTGTCGCCTGTGCAGCCGCGTCACCTGCTCGTCAACCGCGTCGACGTCCCCGGCGCGCGCCGACTCGGCGACGGCCAGCAGGGCATCGGTCACGCCGGCCAACGCCGAGACCACCGTGACCACGCGGGAGGGACGCGGATCGAGGATCAGCTCGATCGCGTGGCGGACTGCCGCCGCATCGGCCAACGAGGCCCCGCCGAACTTGAAAACGTCGATCGCGACAGATCGCGAGGCGGAGCGGGGACGCAGTGGCGGCATGTCGGAATGTGGGCTGATGAGACCAATCGGACGCCCCGGTCGTACGTTCGAGCGGCCATTTCGGGGCACATCCGCACACTACTCCGGGCCGGTTCACCTGTCCACACCGGCACGCGCCTGCATACCTTTCCAAGGCTTATCCGGCGCGACCATTCCTGATCGCGCTCACGTCCCGTGTTCCTGTGGATATGACCGCACCTGTCGAAGCGTCACCCGCCCCACTGGTCGCCGAGCCTGCCCCGTTGCCGGCGCGGCTCTCCGGTCTCGTACACCTCGCGCACAATCTGGCGTGGAGCTGGAATCGCGACGCGCGGATGATCTTCAAGGAGATCGACGAGAGCCTATGGCATCGGCTACGCCACAATCCGATCCGGCTGCTACAGCTGGTCGATCCGGCCCGACTCCGGCAACTCGCCGACGACATCGCCTTCTGCGCACGGTACGATCGCGCGATGCAGTGGCTGGCCGCTGAGCGGTCGGACGAACACACGTGGTACGCCCGCACTTTCCCCGAGCTGCGCGGTCAGCCGGTCGCCTATTTCTGCGCGGAGTTCGGTGTGCACAACTCGGTGCCGATCTACTCCGGCGGCCTCGGCGTGTTGGCCGGTGACCATCTCAAGACGGCGTCCGATCTCGGCATCCCGCTGGTGGCCGTCGGCATTCTGTATCGCCAAGGGTACTTCGATCAGCACATCCGCGTGGATGGCTGGCAGGAAGACTCGAACGATGCCATCGACTTCAATGCGGTACCGATCGTGCCCCTGCCAGGCAAGGATGGCGAGCGGCATCTCGTCACCGTGAACACGTTCGGCCGCGATATCAACATCCGCGTCTGGAAGATGCAGGTCGGTCGCGTACCCGTGTACCTGCTCGATTCCGATCTCCCCGAGAACCATCCCGACGACCGGCCGTTGCTTTCGAAGCTGTACTCCGGTGGCCCGGCGATGCGCCTCCGTCAGGAATGGCTGCTGGGCGTCGGTGGTGTGCGCGCGCTGCGCGCGCTCGGGATCGCCCCGGCTGCCTGGCATGCCAACGAAGGACACGCCGCGTTCATGATGGTCGAGCGCGTGCGCGAGCTGTGCCAGCAGGGCGTGCCGTATGCAGACGCCGTGAAGCGGGTGCGAAACCGCAGCGTGTTCACCACGCACACGCCCGTACCGGCCGGTCACGACCACTTCGGCGTGAACGAAGTGCGGCAATGCGCCGCTGGGTATTGGGACGACATGGGGATCGACGCCGAGACGTTCCTGCGCATCGGGTACATGCCGGAGTCGGGTGCCGGTGTCTTTCACATGACGGCCGCCTCGGTGCGTCTCTCGCGTCGCGTGAATGGGGTGTCGCGTCGTCACGGCATCGTAACGCGCGACATGAGCCGCTCGCTGTGGAACGGGCGCGAAGCCGATCACATCCCCGTGGGTCACGTCACGAACGGCGTGCATCTCGCAACGTGGATGGCCAATCCCATCATGAAGCTGCTGGACGATCACCTTGGGCCCGCGTGGGGTCACAGTAATGATCCGGCCCTTTGGGAACAGGTACTCACGCTCGATGACGAAGCGCTGTGGTTTACGCATACCCGTCTCAAGCACACGCTGATGCGGCTCGTGCGCGAGGAAGCCCGCAATGCGTTTGCGCGGCGGCAGATCGAGGCCACGCAGCTCGTGGGCGCCGGGACACTGCTCGACCCGAAAACGCTCACCATCGGCTTCGCCCGTCGCTTCGCCACCTACAAGCGGGCGGACCTCATCTTCCGCGATGTCGAGCGCCTGCGGAAGCTCGTCACCAATGTGCAACGTCCGGTGCAGATCGTGTTCGCCGGCAAGGCGCATCCCGCCGACAATCCGGGCAAGCAGGTGCTGCAAAACGTATATCACTTCACGCGCGATCCGCGATTCGAAGGGCGCGTGGCGTTCGTGGAAGACTACGGCATGCACCTCGCGCATCTGCTCGTGCAGGGCGTCGACCTGTGGATGAATCTTCCCCGCGTGCCGCTCGAGGCGTCGGGCACGAGCGGCATGAAGGCGGCACTCAACGGGGTGCCGCAGATCTCCACGATCGACGGCTGGTGGGAAGAGGGCTACGAAGGGAACAACGGCTGGGCGATCACGCCGGAAGAAGACGACGAGGCGGGCGTGAGCACGTCGAATCGTCTCTACGAGCTGCTCGAACAGGAAGTCGTGCCGCGCTACTACGATGTAGACAAGAACGAGTTGCCGCGTCAGTGGCTGACCACGATGAAGCACTCCATTCGTGTCGCGGGCCAGCAGTTCACCGCGCGTCGGATGGTCGAGCAGTACGCGCGTGCCTACTATGCACCCTCTATCCTCGGCGACGCATTGCCCGACGATCCACCAATCGCGTAACGCCTTGCCAATGACTTCCCCAGCCGTGCCCACACCCAGCTTCGGGTCGCCCGTGATCCGGGCACCCGAGGGTGGGGCGCCGACGATCGTGCATCTCACGTCGGAGTACACTCCGTTCGCCCGTACGGGTGGGCTGGCCGAAGCCGTGATGGGGCTGGCGAACTATCAGGTGAAGGGTGGTGCGAACGTGGTCGTGTTCGTGCCGCTGTACCGATCGGTGCGCGACCACGCCCCCGACCTCGCGCCACTCGGTCGTCCCATTCAGGTCGAGCTGGGGTTCCGCCGCGAGGAAGTGCGCTTCTTTCGTGAAGTGCAGCCGCCGGCTGGCCCAAAGGTGGTATTCGTGGACATCCCATCGGCGTTCAGCCGCGCTGGCTTGTACGGCGAAGGTGGCCGCGACTATGTCGACAACGCCCGGCGCTTCGCGCTGTTCTCGCGCGCGGTGCTCGATGGCATTCCGCGGTTGATTGCCGGTCCGGTGCTCGTGCACGGACACGATTGGCATACGTCGTTGGCGTTGATGTACATGCGCACGTATGGCGAGCTCAAGGAGCGCTTCGCCACCACGCCGACCGTGCTGTCGGTACACAACGCCGGTTACCAGGGGCACTTTCCGGCCGAGATGCTGAACGACTGCGGTATCCCGCCTGAGGTGTACAACTTTCGACATCTCGAGTGGTACGACCGCATCAACTTCCTGAAGGGCGGACTCACGTTTGCCGACATGGTGGTCACTGTGAGTCCCACCCACGCGGAGGAGTTGCGGACTCCTGGTGGTGGCTTCGGCCTGCAGGAGGTGTTTCAATGGCTTGGCAGCCGCTTTACCGGGATCACGAACGGCATCGATCAGGTGCTCTGGAATCCGACCACCGACGATCAGATTACGGCGAACTACTCGCGAACCGATCGGTCGAACAAGGCCAGGTGTAAGTCGGCGCTGCAGCGTTCCTTCGGCCTGCCGCAACGTAAGCGTATCCCGCTGTTCGGGCTCACCGGACGCATGGTGATTCAGAAGGGGCTCGACCTCGTGCTGAATTCCCAACTGATCTGGAATCTCGACGCCCAGTTCGTGTTTCTCGGTGCCGGCGAAGCCAGGTACGAGCGCGCGCTGCTAGCGCTCGCGAAGGCGCGACCGCAGCACGTCGGCGTCCAGCTGGACTTCACCGACCGGCTCGAGCATCGCCTGATGGCGGGTGCCGATATGTTCCTCATGCCTTCGCAGTACGAGCCATGCGGCCTCACGCAGATGCGTGCGCAGCGCTATGGTTCGCTCCCGATCGGGCGCCGGGTGGGTGGCATTGCCGATACAGTGCAGGACGATATCACCGGTTTCCTGTTCGACGCATTCCAGCCGGCGGCGCTCGACCGGGCGATTTCACGTGCCCTCGCCCGCTTCGCTGACCAGCGTGCGTGGGCGCGGCGCATGAACGCCGCCATGAAGCAGGATTTTGGATGGGAGCGCTCAGCCGAGCGCTACGCGCAGGTGTATCAGCGTGCGATCGAGATCGCCACGAGCCGCCGCTGATGCATTCGATCATCATTCACCATCACTTGTACCAGCCCCCGCGGGAAGACCCGTGGCTCGAGGTGGTGCCGACCGAACCGTCGGCAGCACCCGACCACGATTGGAACACTCGGATCAATCGCGAGTGCTACGCGCGACTCGCGGTGGCCGAGGCCCATTTGCGCGACCGACGCGCGGCTACACGAGATCCCGATGCACGGGCCGGTATTGCGCGCGTAGTGAACCTCTACGCGTGGTGTTCGTTCGACGTCGGGGCGACGCTCTGCGAATGGCTCGACGCCGAAGCGCCCGACACCATGCGGGCCATGCAGGAGGGAGATGCGGCCAGTGTGCGTCGGTGGGGACACGGCAATGCGATCGCCGCCCCGTACCATCACGTGATCCTCCCGCTCGCGTCGCCGCGCGAGCGCACTACCGAAATCCGCTGGGGCATTCGCGATTTCCGACGGCGCTTCCATCGCGAACCGGAAGGAATGTGGCTTCCCGAATGTGCCGCCGATGAAGACACGCTCGACGCCGTCGCCAAGGAGGGCATCGCCTTTACGATTCTGGCGCCGTACCAGGTGCGCGGACACGACGGCAGCGGCATGCCTGTCCGGTGGCGCGGCGCGTCGGGTCGCACCCTTGCCATTGTGCCCTACGATGGCTCGCTTGCCGGTGACGTCGCTTTCGGCGGATTGTTGCGCGACGCGCCGGCGCTGGCGCAGCGACTCATGCCCCATCGCAACGCGAGCGACCAGCCGGCCGACCGTTGCACCACGTTGGCTACCGACGGCGAGACGTTCGGTCATCACCACAAGAGCGGCGACTCCACGCTCACCGAAGCGTTGTCGATGGTGGTTCAGCAATCGAGCTCGCGCGTGACGAATAGCGCGTCACTGGTGGTCATGTATCCGCCCACGTCCGACGTGCAACTGGTCTCGCCGAGCGCGTGGAGCTGTGCGCACGGGGTGGAGCGGTGGCGCGGCAACTGCGGTTGCCGTCTCGATGGCAGTAAGCCGCCGGCGCAGCAATGGCGCGGACCGCTGCGCGCGGCCCTCGAGCGTCTCTCGCATCACTCGCACGAGGTCTTCGAACGCGAAGGGCGCGAGCTCTTCCAGGACGATCCGTGGGAGGTACGCGATCGCTACGGCGACGTGATTGCCCTCGATGGGGAGGCACTCGAGCAGTTTGCAAAACGGGCGTTGCGCGACGATGCGTCGGCCCGCCAGGTACAACGGGCCCGTGAACTGCTGGAGCTCGAGCGGGCCACGATGCGCACCTTCACGTCCTGTGCCTGGTTCTTCGACGAAGTCGAGCGAATCGAAGTGCGGCAAGTCTTGCGCTACGCCGCACGGTCGATCGAGCTATCAGGTCACGCGTCGCGGCTCATGCCCGAGTTCGTACAGTGGCTGACGCCCGCAACCAGCGGCGCGCCCAACGCGGGGAGCGCCAGCGAACTGTTCGTGCGCGAGGCCATGCCGCACCGCGACGCGACCGTCGGGGCGGCCGCGGGCGCTATCGCCTGCGCCGCCGTCGGTATCGCCACCGCGCGCATCGCCACGTTCGATGTCACGGTGAGGCCTCACACAGCGTTACCGAATGCGCCGTGGCATGTCGCCCTCGTCCATCGCCGCACTGGTGCCGCGCGCTCGTTTGTCGGGCACGTCCACGGCACGGGCCCCGGCCTCACGGTCGACCTCGCCGAAACGGAAGCCGAGCTCGGCGAAACGCACTGCATCAACGTGCACGAATTTCCGGAAGAAATCGCACGTCGGCTGCTTCGGCCCATGGCGCTCTCCGACGGAGCGCTGCTCGACGTCGTCGGTCCGAAGCGCTGAGCCCGGCGCAGCGGCACTGTCCCCTTGCCGTTCCGTACTCGAGGAGGCATCTCCCATCATGCTCTGCCTGCGCCACCTGGTCCGCTCGGTCGGTTCGTGGGCCGCCTGCGCACTGTGCGTGGGCGGCCCACCCGCTGCGCTGAACGCCCAGCTGGTGCGCGGTGCGGTGATGGCAAGCGACGGCGCAACGCCAGCATCCGCCGTCATCGTCATCCTCGAGAGCACGACCGGACAGGTCCTCGCACGGACGCTCTCCGACACACGCGGCGCCTTTCGTTTCCACCTGCCCACGCCCGCCGCTCGCTATCGGTTGCGGGCCCTGCGCGTCGGCTACGCGCCCACCATTGGCCCGGCCATCGGCCCGTTCAAGACGGCAACCACCGAGATTCCGCCGCTGCAATTCACGCTCAGCGGAGCTGCCGTTACACTGCCAGCCGTATCGGTCCGCGGCCGTGACGACTGTCGCACCAGCAGTGCGGATGGCCAGCTGGTGGCCCGCGTGTGGGAGGAAGGACGCAAGGCCCTGATGACATCGCAGCTGGCGTCATCTGACAGTCCGCTCATCGCCGAGTGGATCGAATACGACCGTACGCTCGATAGTGCCGGTACGCACGTGCGCCAGCAATCGGTGCGGACCACACGCAGCGCCACCACGCGGGCCTTTCGCAGTGCGCCCGCGGAATCACTTGCCACGCACGGCTATGTCGTGGATCGCGACGACGGCACGGTATACCACGCGCCCGATGCGGAGGTACTGCTCTCCGACGCGTTCACCAACGGGCATTGCTTCCGTCTCGAGCCACCGACCGACTCGGCACCGGAGCAGGTCGGCGTGGCGTTTCGCCCGCTCAGCGATGCGAACGAACGTCGCGATATCACGGGCGTTCTCTGGCTCGATCGCGCGAGCGGTGAGCTCCGACGCATCGAGTACCGCTACACGGGACTCCCCGCATTCGTCGAGCGTGCACGCCCCGGCGGCCTCGTGGAATTTCTTCGACTCGGCGCCGGCCAATGGATGGTGCAACGTTGGCACATTCGGATGCCGGTACTGGCTCGCCGCGATAATCAGACGGCCGTCGGTCGAACGCGCGTACTCATCACAACGTCAGGGCTGGCCGTGCGCGGAATGCAGGTCAGTGGCGGTGAGGTCATTCGCGTCTCGCAGGGGGACCGCGCGCTGTTCCGCGGCGAAGGGGCGCAGCTCGCCGTGCAGCTCCGGCTCGCCCCCGGACCGGCCGTGCCCGGACATGCGATCAGCGATGCCATCGGTACCCTGATCGGCACCGACTACGCCCTGCGCACTGACAGTACCGGCACGGGACGCGTCGAGCCAATCCTGCCGGGTCTATACGGACTGCGGGTTCGCACGGCACTGATGGACTCCCTCGGCATCGCCGCCCGTGAACACGAGGTCGATGTGGGCGTCGACGGTCGCCTGGTGCAGCTGACGCTGCCCAGCTCCACCGAACTGTTGCGCGCCGTCTGCGGCGCCGAGGTCGTCCGGCGCGAGCAGAGCTTCCTGCGAGGCACCGTGCACGACTCGAGCGGACGCGTCGTCGCCGGTGCCACGGTGCGACTGCGCACGATGCGCAACAGAAACGCCGCCGGCGATCGCGGGAGCGTCGGTGAAGATGTCGTCCGCACCATGAGCGACTCACTCGGTCACTGGCGCATGTGCGGTGTGTCGCGAGGAGTGCCGCTGCAGCTGCGAGTGGGCGCCTCGGCTGGCACCGTCGATACATTGTTCCGAATCGCCAGTACCTCACCGATCGCCGCCACCGACGTGCGACTGCGGCTGTCGCGAATCGCCTCGCTCATGCTTCGCACATTTGACGCGGACGAACGGCCACTCGGTGATGTGTTGGTACGCGTGCGAACGCTCGCTGGCCGCGAGATCGACCTGCGGACGAACAATGCCGGTGAAACCACAGTGCGTGATGTCGAAATCGGTGTGGCCACGGTGCACCTGCGTCGCGTGGGCTATGTCGAAGGCACCGTGGCCACCGAGCTCGTCGCGGGAAGCAACACGGTGCAGCTTTCGCTCGATCCCACCGCGCCACCGGCGCTCGACACGTTTACCGTACGCGCCACTCGCACCAATCATCGTTTTACCGATTTCGAGACACGTCGCGCGTATGGGCTGACCACGGAATCGATCACGCGCGAACAAATCGAAAAGCGCAATCCGGTCAGCCTTTGGCAAATGCTGACCAGGGTGCCGTCGGTGCTCATAGTCGACAGCCTCGGCTTCGTGTACGCGCGATCAATGCGCAATCGCAACGAAGAGTGCTGGTTGCGCGTGGCAATCAACGGCGTCGTGCAAAGCGACGGACGACCGGATCTCCGTACCCTACCGGCTCCGGGCGAGATCTATGGCATCGAGGTGTTCGCCGGCTCGGCCACGATTCCCGCCACGATGGCATCGTCAGGCGGCAACGAACTTGGACCGCGCGCCCGGACCGGTTGCGGACTGATTTCAATTTGGACGCGTTAGTCAAGCTACTGCGACGCGCTATTGCGACGCGCTCCAGCGCCACCGTAGACCAGCGTAGAATTGCCGCGCAAACGCGGGCGTCCACAGGTTCGGCTGCTGATCGAGCAGGTTGTTCACGCCGCCCGAGATCTCGAGTTCGCGCGTGACCGCCATCCGCAGTTGTGCATCGACCGACAAGAATGCGCCTTGGCGTCCGATCACACCGCTCTCGGTGGAGAACGGCCCCGTGATCGGGGCACCGCTCGGAATGCCCAACAATGGCGCGTTGCCGGTGTAACGCACCGATGCGTCGGTCGAGAAACCCGCGCGTACCATCCACTCGCGGGCCACCCGAAGACGCGCGGTGTGCGCCGCGCGCCGACTGAGGGGCAGTCCCGAGTTGAGATCGCGAGCGCGCAGGAAGTCGTACCCCAGTGTGACCTCCATCGCGCCGGCGTTGACGCGCGCGTTGGTTTCCACACCCTGCGTGCGGGCGCGCGCCACATTCACGTAGCGGTAGGTCTGAAATCCCGCGGCGTTGTCGCCTTCGTAGCGCCAGTCCACAAGTCCGGACACGTCGTTACGGTAGCCCTCTACATCGAACGAGAGCGTTGTACTTGGCGCCCACGTGCCACCGACGCTGCTGCTCCACGAGGACTCCGGAAGCAGATCGGGATTTCCCTCGAGCGTGTATCCGCCCGCGGGATTCGTGAAGGTGTACCGGATTTCCTTGAAACCCGGCGCGCGGAATCCACGTGCCACATTGCTGCGCAGTCGCACGCTCGACGACGTCTGCCACGCGAGGCCCAACGATGGATTGGTACTGCTGCCCCACAGCGTGCTGCTGGTGTGACGCGCACCGGCCGTCATCAGTACGCTGCCGAGCGTCCACGAATCGCGCGCAAACACTTCGGTGACCTGCTCGTCGGCACTATCACCGCTCACCTTCTTCGGCGCCACCAGGGTACGATGCGAACGCTGTGCACCCACGTCGATCGCATGCGCGCCGACCACGTGCGTGTATGACAGTAGGTAGCGGCCCTGACGCTCGCGTTGTTCAAGAGAATCGGCCGAGCCCTTGATCGGCAGCATTCCGCGCGACTGCCGATACTGATACACAAAGCGTTGCTCGAAGGCGCGCGCGCGGATGTTGCCGCCCAGCAGCGGACCACGTACTTCAACGAACCCTTGCCCGCCGCGATTGTCGATGAAGCCGTTAAACGCCGCATCTACCGGAAAGCGTTGACGCTCCTGCGAGCCCTGCAAGTCGAGACGCAGCGCCCATTTGTCGGTCAGCGCATAACGGACGTCGGTGCGTACATCATAAATGCGATTGAACGTTGAACCGATCGCGTTATATCCGGTGACGCGGTCGGACTGGCGCCACCCACCGTTCACCCGAAAGCCGAGCTTTCCCACCGTCTGACTCACGCCAAGAGACGACTCTTGGCGTCCGAGGCCGCCTTCGCGGGCGAGCACATCAATCGTGAGGGGAGCGGTGGGCGCCGCCTGCACGATGTTGATCACGCCACCCAGCGCGTCGCTGCCGAACTCCACACTCGACGGCCCCTTCGTGACCTCGATCCGCTCAGTGGCGATGGTGCTCAGGCGTCCGATATCCCGGCTTTCGATGAGTGTACCCGCCACTGGTTCACCATCCACCAGGACCAGGACGCGTGCATCGTCGAAGCCGCGAATGGAGATGGATGTTTTCGATGGGGGCGCGGGAAGCTCCTGCAATCCCGGCAGTTGACGCAGCAGCTGGTTCGCCGACACCGCCGCGACGGCGTCGAGTTCCTCACGGCTGATCACGGTGACACTGCGCGGTGATTCGCTGGCGCGGATCACGCGTTGTCCCATGGTGGTCGTGAACACCGGCAGCACCGTAGCGAGCGCCACCAGTCGCACAACCGGGGTCTCGCTTTGCACGACGGTGCGCAGTTCAGCGAAACCCAACGCGCGGATCAACAGCGTGTCCCCGACCGCGGCGGCAACGCGAAAGCGGCCGCGTTCATCGGTGCGAACACGGACACCGGTCCGCAACAGGCGCACCTCTGCCGACAACACGGGCGCGCCATCCGTCTTTCCGATGACAATACCCGTCACGATGCCCTGCACCGCCACGGGATTCTGCGCGCGAGCCGGTCCGCCAGACACGACGGCCAGCATCAACGCGCACAACAGTGGCCTCACTCGACGCGACACGCTCGGGCGCCGCCCGTCCCTCATCGAATACGCGCGTAGCGAATCGTCGGAAAGCCCGCGACACCGGTGTTGCTGTAGTAGTCGGTGATCTGAAGCTTGTACACGCGCGTGCCCGTTTTTACGAGGTACGTATTGAACGCGGCGTGCAGTCGATCATTGCCCTGCAAGTTGTAGCGAAACGGCGCGCTCTTATCGAGCACCGAATTCAGGATCGGGCCCACGAGCGTGGACAGAAACGTGGCGAACTGCGGCGCGTCGCTGGCAATCGTGGCGTTGGCGAACGTCGGTGACGTGGGGCCAGGAGAGGTCCCCGCGTTACACGCAATGTTTGGCACGAGCGACAGCTGATTCGAGGCCGGATTGAATTCGAGATCCCAGTTGCAAGCGGCGCCCGTTACGACGGCGTTCGTGGCGAGGCTGATCTGACGCACGCCGTTGGCCGGAGCGATCGCCAGCGTCTGCACCGCGCCGAGCGTGCTCCCGGTCTGCAGTCGCGACTCGAGATACAGCGTATCGACGGCAAACGTCTGCGTGAACTTGATGCGAGTCGCGCGGAACACCGCGAAGCCACCGTTCGCCAGACGGAGCTTCCAATAATTCGCCGGGTTGGCCGACGGGATGCCGCTCAGGTTCAGATAGCCTTGCCTATTCTCGGTCAGCCGATCGGTCTGGAACTGATCGTCGGCGGGAATCTGCGCCGCGCGAACCGCGTCGAAGGCCGCAAGCGTGGCAGACGGCGTCAACGCCAATACCTGCGCGTCGCTGGCCGTCTTGTTGTTGTCGAGCGCGAAGCCGAGCACATTCTTACTGGTCGCGCCACCCACGGCCGGCGAGTTCAGGCGCACTTCGTAACGACGGAAGGCCAGATCCCAGTCGCCGGTACGCGGTACGAGCGCGCCCGACGCAAAGCTGAAGTACACGAGCGTGTCCGTGCTGCTCGCATTGAGCGGGCCGAACGAGACCACGGCATTGACTGCCGGCTCCGGGGTGCCGGTGCCAGGACCCGTGGCGGCCGATTCGCCTTCGCACGCGACCAGCACGGCGAGGGCCGCAACGGACAACAACGACCGCATCATCATCGACTTCATAAGAGAAAGAGTGCCGCAGAGATTCGATGGAGTAGGCAGCACCGGCAGCTTTCGCCCGCCCGTGCGCGAGTGTGGACACTACCCATCTGCACTTCGCCGCTGCATTCGTATTTCTAACAAGGCCCGCGTAGGGGAATCCCTGTATGCGGCCGCTACGGGACCGACTGCCCTCGCACGGCGGACAACGGCGCCGTCGGTGTAGGCATCGACCCGGGTACCGCTGCTTCACGCGAGTGCACCGAGTCGAGCGGCGGACCAAGAAATGGTTCGCACACCCCTTCGGCGGTTTCGCGGATGAGCTGATCGACCACGGCGCGGAGATCTCCGGTTTTGGCGTACGTCGCGAGCTGACGCTGTGCACTCGATCCTTCATCGAGGATACGGAACGCGTACTCGACTTCCTTCCGGGTACCGAGTTCGTCGAGTACGTCGTCGAGGAACCACTCTACCAGCTCGCGAATGAGTACCGGCGCCGGGAGCTCTTCCTTCTTACCGAAGTCGATCAGCTTGCCGCCGAGGCCCCAGCGTACCGCGCGCCACTTGTTCTCTTCAATGAGATCCTGGGCATACACCCGGAACGTCATGTTGTCGCGTCGCAGCTTCCACATCTTGGCCACCACCGCCTGCAGGATCGCCGCAATGCACACCGCCTCGTCCACCTTCGTGTTCACATCGCAGGCGCGGAACTCGAGCGTCGGGTAGATGTGGTGCGGACGCACATCCCACCAGATCTTCGATCCGTCAGGAATACTTCTTGTCTTCACGAGGGTGTCCACGAGATCGGCGTAGTCCCCCCATCCGTTCAGGATCCGCGGGACACCGGTGCGCGGGAAATTCTTGAACACGATGCTGCGATAGGAATGCAGACCCGTGTTGCGCCCAAACCAGAAGGGCGACGATGTGGACAGACATAAAATGTGAGGTAAAATGTAGCGCGCGGCATTGAGGCAGTCGATGCGAAATTCCGGATCTTCAATGCCGACATGCACATGCGTGCCGAAGATGAGCAGGCGGTGCGCCAAGTCCTGCAACTCCGCCTTCACGCCAAGGTATCGCTCCTTGGGCGTCATCTCCTGGTTCATCCAGTTCGAAAAGGGGTGCGTTCCGGCCGAGGCGATGGTGAGGCCATGCTGGCCCGCCGCCTTGATAACCAGTCCACGCAGCTTCACGAGCTCCGAGCGCAGTTCGGCAATCGAGGAGCACACCTTGGTGCCGATCTCCACCTGACACTGGTGGAGTTCTGCTTTGACGTCCGCCAACTGCGCGTCATTACTCGACACCAGCGCATCGAACCCCGGCGTGAGGTCACGCGTGACAGGGTCGATGATCTGATACTCTTCCTCGATTCCAACGGTCAGGCTCGGTGCGCGCACTTAACCCCCCACGCCCACACGGGACGTGCTGTTCGCGGTGGACCAATCCATAGCAGCCCGAATGAAGCCGCCAAACAGATGCCGGGTATGAGGATCCGCCATCTCAAAAACTTCCGGGTGCCACTGCACCCCAACGAGAAAGGCATCGCTGTCGCCCTCGACCGCCTCAATCAATCCATCGTCGGCGGTCGCCGATGCCACCAGCCGCTGCCCGAGTTGCTTGATGCCCTGATGATGCATGCTGTTTACGGGCGACCGTGTGGATTCAAGCAAGCGTGACAACTTTGTGTCCGAAACGATATCCACCGCGTGCGCTAAATGGTCGCGTTCGAAGCCAGCCGTCGGAAAAAAATCGTGCTTGTTGAATGCAGGATTTTGTGAGGCGAGGTCCTGCCAGAGGGTACCGCCCGAGGCCACGTTGATGACCTGAAGACCGCGACAAAGCCCAAGGACCGGCTTGCCGTCTTCGATCGCCCAGCGCACCAACTGCAGCTCCACGCGGTCACGCGCCGGGTCGAGATTGCCGCATTCCTTGCGGATCGATTCGCCGTACTCGGCGGGACTGATGTCGACGCCACCGGGAATAAGCAGGCCGTCGAGCCGTTCATAGATCTCGCGCAAGGTGAGCAGATCGTCGTCGAGCAGCGGAATCATCCAAGGCACTGCACCGACCATGGTGGCGGCCAGGAAGTAGCGCTGATTCATCACCCATGACGATGGCAAGCCAGGCGGGATGCCATCGATCGAGTGCAGCGTTTGCGTAGTAAGCCCAATCACCGGGCGCTTGAAAGACGACATCAGCGTTGTTCGACGAGAAAAGTAGGAACGTTCGAGCCACCGCCGGCGGTGACATTCAGCAGCGGATCGGTTGCAATGCGGGTGAGACAGCCGGACATCGTAACACCGTCGGCGAGGAAGGGAGCGGTGTCGAGCATGCGTTCGCCCAGATGAAGCGCGCCGTCGGTCCACTCCGGCCACAGTTCGCTGGGCACCTCCACCCGCTCCTGCACGATATACGGCTCGGCAAGGGCCGTCCGAATGGCCGATTCCCATTCGGCATCGTTCACCGTCCACCCCAGCACGATGCCCTTTCCACCGTATTCGTCGTTTGGCTTGAGCACGAGGGTGGCGCGGTTGGCGGCAGTGAATTCCAAGAGATCGACCTGACTGGCGCCATACTGCGTGTGTCGCGCCTCCACCACACGTGTCCACGGGACATGCGCGGCGACGGCCGCCTGCTCGTCGTGGGTGAGCAACGCCGCCTGCCGTTCGTCACTTAACACGGCAAGTGAGGCCTTCTTATGTAACATCTTACAACGGAACGGGTTGACCATACACACTGCACCCTCTCTGACAGCTTGAATCACCGGCGAGCCGAGCCCTTCTCGAGTGACCAGTTCGTCGATCAGCACGCGTTTGTAGATCATCGTAACGTGCTTTCCGCCGATCATCAGCTTTCCGTTTGCGTACTCCGCATCGCGCGGATCGCCGATGAACGCATCGATCCCCAGCGCTGTGAACTCCCGCTCGAAGAGCACGAACTCGCTATAGGTGGGCACTTCTTTCCAATCGAGAATGACGATCGTGGGCGCCTCACGCACGCCGCGCCAACTGTAGAACGCGTTGAGCAGCGAGTGCACGACCGACGGTGTGGCCGGCAGCGGCATCGCGATATGCGTCCGACCGAACTCGTGCATGACGGGCAACGACAGGAAGGCACGCGATAGCGCGTCGTTGTACGCCGCGCCGGCGGGGGTCTCCGCGTTGTACTCGGTAAACTTGAGCCCCCCGCCCCCCTCCGCAAAAAAGGCATCGAGTCGCGAGGTCGGACTGGCGACATCGAAGCCAGGGTCGGCGTGGATCAACTGCTCCTCCCACGCCGTCAGGCCGAACTGGGAGCGTAAGGCCGCGTTCGCCATCGCCGCCACCCGAACTTTTTCAAACGCGGCGCCCACCAACGCGCAGGCGCGGGCCAGTTGCCGGTACTGGGCAAGACTGAGGAAACGCGGACGCAACACGCTGCACAGTGGTCGCTCCCCAAAGAAGAGCCCGTCGTGGCGCAGTTGTCGGTCCAGCACTTCCGCACTCGCCTCGGCAAGGCCGCGATCCTGCAACGTGTCGTGGTATCGCGCGATGGCGGATGTGGACATAAGTCGTCGGTAAAATTTGTGACCAGCGAAGAAGCCAGCGTGTACACCCTTCTCCCTACTCCCGACTGCTTACCCCCTTACTCTGCTCCCCAATCACCACCCCAGTCGGCAACACACGCGGCGCCGTCGCCAACGTGATCGCGAGGTCTGCCATGTGCTCAACCACCCACTCGAAGTAGGTCGGCGTGAGCGAATAGATGTCCATGTCGGGAGCGGGGTTCATGAAGTCGATGGCGTACGGAATCCCATCCTTCACAGCAAACTCGACGGTGTTCATGTCGTATCCCAGTGCATTGCAGAGCGTGAGCGAATCCTTGATACAGCGCGCCTCGAGCTCTTTGCCCAAGTAGCCCGGGTCGGGGATATAACGGCGCTCCCCTGGGTCGTAGGGCATCGGCAGAACCTCCGCGCGGCCCAGCGCCATGCAGCGCACGTAGGCGTCCCACTTGATGAACTCCTGCACCACCATCGTGAGCAGTCCACTGTTGTTGTAGTGGTGGACCAGCTCTTCCATGGACGCGCAGATGTACACGTCGCGCCAGCCGCCGCCGTGCGCATCCTTGAGCACACATGGAAACCCGATGTATTCGGCCACGCCCTTCCAGTCGAGCGGATAGGCCAGATTGCGCAGCGACTCGGTGTGCGAGATGCCCGGGATGTAGTCTTTATTGGGCAGGATCATCGTTTTCGGGTGTGCGACGCCATTCTGGATCGCCACCGTAGCGTCATAAAACTTGTCGTCGGCCGACCACATGAATGGGTTGTTGACCACGGTCGTCCCCATGCGCGTCGCGTGCTTGAGGAAGGTGCGGTAGAACCCGACCTCATGCGAAATGCGGTCGATGATCAGCGAATACGGGACGTCCTGTCCCATGCGGGTCGCATCGAGCGTGATGTAGTCTGCGGTGACACCAGACTTCCGGCGCGACACTGCCTCCAGAAAGGCAGGGGGAAACGACCATTCCCGGCCGACCAGCAATCCAATCCGTGGTTCCATCGACACGTCTGTACTCCTCATAAGGGGCGCGTGATCACGGGAGAATGCGCCAAAACGCGCGGCTTCGCCATGGTCCCGTGTGGTTTGTCCGCGGTACGGCCGGGTTCGCCGATGCCGCACGCAAACCGCTTGCGGAGATGTGTTAGCAAACAACAGAAAAGCACTTTTGTGACAACACGTTATGTGGACAAACCACCCCACGCAGCCGCAAAGCGGCAGGGTATCACGGAACCACTTTTCCACAACCACGGAGGGGCGATCTCCCCGTGCGATGCGGAGTTACCGACTTATCCACACACGTTTCAACGTATATCCACAACGAGATCAACAACTTAGCTACTTCCGGTCGTATTGCGCTGACGCCTAGATCGTCATAACATCACCGCCCACCGCTGATCCAACGCAAGTCCAAAAGACGGTGCTCACGTTTCTGCCCTTCCTGGATAACGCTCATGCATGTCGTCTCCTGCAGCGCCCCACTCGGCACCATCGACCCGGCTCCCCTCACATCCCTGCCTCTCCACATGGGCCTGGACAGTGACCGGATGACCGCGTTCTGGAGCAACGACGACCAGTATTTGGTCTGCGTCGAGGGCACGAGCGGGACCACGTGGTACCGCATTGAGACGGAATCCGCCGAGCCGGCCGCAGACGAAGCGACGCGCCTCGCCATCGGGGCCATGATGGCCGACATCCTTCCCCTCGGCGCGGGGCGGATCGCCTTCCCAGTGGGCAGCAGCGGACGCCGCGTGTATCGCGTCTGGCGTGCCTCAACACGCGCGTCCGGAGGCGCGTCGAAAGGTGGACGGACTAGAATCCTGGGAGTTCTAGCTGGGCGGTCACGCCGCCTGCCAGCGTAACGCCGGCAGCTTGAAGCCACGCCAGCAATACGTCCTGTCCATGATCGCCAGCCATGGCGGAGCGCGCCGCGCTCAAGTGCAGCTTGAACTCTCCCGAAACATCGGGCAGTGTGCGTCGGAGCACGGCCACCGTAAGGAGCTCGGTTGCGTCGGCCAGATGACGGATCGCGAACTCCGTCATGCGGGCGCGCAAGGCGGCCGTATTGAGGAGCGGGCCTTCGCCCGGCACTTCATGGTCAGCCCGACGCTCACGGAACGCCGCCAGTCGATTCCGCGTGGCGGACAGCATCGGCAACTCCTCGGCGGCGCTATCGGCGTGCGCTGCGATTGGGGCGCCCATCAGCCCCAGCCAGGCCATCCACAGCGTCCCGCGGGCGTACGCCTCCCACGGCTCGTGCTCGAGACGCAGCGCCGCCTGGTGCACGGTCTCGGTGACGTGATTGCGGACTGCCCACCAGCGAATGTAGGCCTCGGTCTGTCGCGACACGAGCGCGAGGGCGCCAAGCTTGAGCGCCCACTTCACGGCCGATTCGCCGTCGTCGGTGGGCGATCGGAGCGCCGCCGAGCAGCGGAAGGCGCGCGCCGCCCCGAGGGCCAACACGGCTTGGGCGAGATCGCGTCCGGCACTGGGGGCCGGCTGCAGCGCGGCATCGAGCTGGCTGAGGGCCGCCAACTCGTATGCGGTGCCGAGCAGTGCCAGTCCGTCGGCAATCGGTTCGCCAAGTCCGTCTCCGGGGCGAAGGGCAGCCGCGTCAGCCCGCTCCAGCAGCAGCGCACGCCGCTCGCTCGGAATCGCGGCCACGGCCCAGTGATCGTCGAGGGTGGTTCTGGCGAGCTCCGCCAGATCCCTCGCCGCAAGATCACGTTCAGCTACCGGGGTGAGGACGTGCATCCAGCCTCCTCCAGGGGAGAGCTCGAACCGTACCCTGTCCGACACCCGACGTGGTGTTGGAGCAGGCCTCAAACCTCTGATCGAAGCACACGCCGGCGACGACCGAGTGACCGATCGAGTCCGTTCTGCTCCGCGCCGCCGACATGCTAGGCGCCCGTTCGGCATCAGGAAAACGCCGAACCACGAATCATCTGCAGTAAGCAACGCCATAGCATGCGGTTATCCCCGCCTGTACCGCATCGTCATCACTGTCGCATTTATGTAACAGGACCGTTCCTGTCAAGAGCAAACTCGGGTGAACCCCGTGTAAACCCCTGACAGACGGCACTTTCCGGAGATTTCACGTGGGATTTGAGTCATCACAGGTCGCGCGGCGCCGTTTGGCCGCCATGGCGTCGAGCAATGGTCGAGTACAGGAAGCCTTGGCGACGTCGGCGTTTCCCGGGTTCTGGCAGTCCTCGTCGCACCAGGAATCGAGCCACGACCGTGACGTAGCGCAGGGCGCGAGCGCGGCGCACACCGCTTGCCAAGGTGGCGCGTTGGTTCGTCATCTGGATGATCTGGCTCAGGACATCGTGGCGATCCCAGGGGCCGGTGGTGCCCTTCTTGCGGCATATGCGGCGCAGGCCCGCGCACTCTCGATGGTCGTCGAAGCCGCCAAGCGGGCCGGCACTTCACCCCTTCCCGCCTCCGTCCTTATGGCCGCGCAAGACGCGCTCTCTGCTCCCTCGCCCCTGCCGGGGCTGGTGCTCGGTTGACCAGTCTCTTACTGCGCGTGATCGCCGCGGCAGCGGTGCTCGTGTCCGCCGTCGATTCACGTGACCTCGGCGCACAGTCCGGCCAGGCCGCCGAGCTCTGGCGCGCGGGCCGTGCGCTCGCGCTGCGTGGACAACTCGACTCAGCGCTTCGCACCTTAGAACAAGCGGGCTCTGCCGCACGCACTTCCGGCGACCTCGCGACCGAACAAGCCACCAGGCGCGGCCGAGCTGATCTGTGGATGCTGCGCAGCTGCGCCGACAGCTCCACCGTGATTCTTCGTGAGGCAGTCACCGCCGCCCCCCCGGGCGATCGGTCAAGCGCCGACGGCTTGGTGCGCCTGCTGGCGTCCCGAAAAGCGGTGACGGAAGCGCGCAGCGTGCTGGTCAAGGCCTACGGCGACGTTCCGTCGGTCGGCAGCAACATCACCCGCGAGAGTATCACCTTTCTGCAGGGCATGGCCGCCGTGGAACTCGCTGGCGGTCAGGAATCGGCCGCGCTCTCTACGCTGAACTCCGCCCTCGCCATCGCGGTCCGACTGCACGAAGGCGACGTGAAGGATCGCAGCGAACATGCCGTCGGCGAGATCACCGACGAAAATGCGTGGTTGATGTTCGACCTCGCCCAGCTGCGACGCACCGCGAAAAGCCCGGCGATTCGTTCGCCGCGGGAGCACGCCCGCATCATGGCCAATCTCGTGAAGGCTTGGCCCACACTCGACGTGCTTCCCGACGACGGCTTTCCGATCACCCGCTTTGTCGATCGCCTGGTCATGCGAGCCGCGTCGTGTGCCGGCGACGGCAGTGCGTGTCCCGCTCCGATTGTCGCCAAGGGGTGTCCATAGTCGGCCGGCATCGTAGGAACTGATCGCACAGAGAAAAAGAGCAAAAGAGAAAAGGAGAAATTCCTTCACTTTTGCTCTTTTTCTCTGTGTCTCTATTTCTCTGTGTGATCTGTTCTTCTGCCTACCACCCGCCGCCGATCAGTTGTTGCCCTTCACCTCGACCTTCTTCTCGGCCTTCGGATCCTCGAGCGTTTCCAGCACCTCACGCCACGAGAACTTCTTGCCGTTGCCGAGCACCCAGTAGTTCATCCACGCCATCTCGGCCGTGCTCTTCACAAGCCGGTTCCGCGCGTCGGGAATACCGTGTGAGGCGCCGGGGTACATGAACAGTTCCGTCGGCACGCCAACGCGCTTGAGCCCCATATGCAGCTCGACGCTCTGCGGGCTCGGCACGCGCGGATCGCCTTCCACCACGTGAATCATCGTCGGTGTTTTGGCGTTGCGGATGTACCTGATCGGTGACTGCTTCCAGTACGCATCGAAATCGTCGTACGGGAGCTTGTCGCCGAGGTAGTACTGACGGTTCCGCTGCACGTCGCTCTGCGCGTACATCGAAATCCAGTTCGAGGTGCCGGCGCCGCTCGAGATGCCCTTGAAGCGGTCGGTGTGCGTGAGGATCCAGTTGCTCCAGTGGCCGCCGGCGCTCCAGCCCAACACGCCCATTTTAGTCTCGTCCACCAAGCCCTGCGCGATGAGGGCGTCGACGCCGGTCATGATGTCGTTGTAGCCCGGCTCGAAGTAATTGCCCACGATGCCGTTCTTGTGCACCTCGCCGTAGTTCGTGGAGCCGCGGTAGTTGGGCATCAGCACCGCCCAGCCCTGCCCCGCGTACACCTGCGCGCCGTAACCACCATTGAACGACAGCTGGTCGGCCGCCGCCGGGCCGCCGTGAATGGCGACGATGAGCGGGTACTTCTTGCCGGGCTGATAGCCGACCGGTTTGAGCAACACACCGCCCACCTTCTTGCCATCCTTCGACGTCCAGGTGACTTCGGCCTCCTCACCGAGCGCGAGCTGCTCACGCACCCAAGGATTGGGATCGGTGAGCTGGGTCCACGAACTCCGCGACACCAACGCCGCGAGCGACGACACGGTGAAGAGCGACGGCGTCGTCGTCGGATCCTGATACGAGATTATCAGGCGTTTCGTGGCCTCATCCTGCGTCACCGAGATCACGCCCTTCACGTCGGTGACCGCCTTCACCTTACCCGACACCACATCGAGTGCGAACAGTTGTTGCGTGGCCTTGAAGCCTTCGTTGAAATAGATCGTCCGGCCGTCGGCCGACCACCAGTCCGCACTCACGTCGCCGTCGAGATCACCGATCTTCCGCAGTGCAGCGCCCTTCGCGTCGGTCGCGCGCACGTACACGCGACGGTTCTTCATGTTGTACGTCGTCATGTCATCGGACGCCGAGAACGCGATCGTGCGCGAGTCGGGTGCGAAGGAGAATCCCGACTCCGCCGACTCGTCGTTCTTCGTGAGGCGCTCGATGCTGCCATCGCGCGTGTCGAGCAGGAACTGATCGGCGTAGATCCCTTGCTCGGTGATATTGCGCTTGTAGCGATCGTTGGGCACGGCAGTGAAGCCCACCCACTTGCTATCGGGCGCGATCACAAAGGCGGTAACCGCCAGCGACGTGTCGCGCGTGACGCGCGTAGTCGGCCGCGAGGCCGACGCCAGGTCGACCATCCACAGCGAGTTGATCGACGTCACGGCGTTCCGTACGGCCACCGTGAACTTCTTCTCCACACGCGCCTTCTCGTCGGCGTCAACAGTGTCGGCGGTGATGAAGTACAGACGACGGGAGTCGGGGGCGAGCTCCCAGCTACCCACGCCGGTCGGGTGCGTGGTGAGCGGCGTGGGCGTGAGGGAGTCGAGCGGCGTTCCGCCATCGAGCGACGCCATCGCGAGTGCATAGAGCTGTTCCTCGCTGGACTTGCCGCTGCGATACACCAACCACTGTCCGTCCTTGCTGAAGGCGAATGTGCTCACGCCTTCCTTCGCATTTGTGATGCGACGCGCTTCTCCACCATCAGCGCGCATCAGGAAGAGCTGCGGCTTTGCATCGCTCGCGGCTCCGTCGCGGTTCGACGAGAACACGAACCATCCGCCGGCGGGCGCCCAGCGCGGCGAGGATTCGTTCTTGTCGGCGGTGAAGGTGAGCTGGCGGGTGGTCTCCAGACCGCGGTCGGTGCGAACCAGATAGAGGTCGCTCTGGGTCGTCGCTTCTTGCCAGTTCGGCGTCGTGAGCGCGTAGAGCATCTGGTTGCCATCGGGCGAGATGGCCGTGCCGGACACGGAGCGGAGCCGCTGCGCATCCACCCAGGCCATCGGCCGTTTTGCCTGTGCCCAAAGCGGGGAGGCCATCGAAACCAGCAGGGTACCGCAGGCTGCCAGCCGTGTGGCAGAGGGAAAGAACGATCGAACGGGCACGTTTCGCATGGACAGCCTCTGAACGGAAGGGGAACGCCGAAAGTCGGCTGATCTTGCACCCGGCGCCGAACACTGGCAACGTCCCCAGATGCGTTCACCCTCTCTAATACGTCGCAGCGGTGCCACCGCTGCGCTCCTGCTGCTCAGCGCGATGCCAGCCGCCGCGCAAAACGCCCCGGCCCAGCGCCCCGCGTACGACCCCACCCTGTACAGCGACGGCACGAAGACGAATCGCGCCTTCAAGGCGCTTCGCTGGCGCAACGTGGGCCCGTCACGGGGAGGCCGCGCGACGGCCGTGACCGGCGATCCCACGAAGCCGTTGGTCTTCTATTTCGGTGCCGTCAATGGCGGTGTCTGGAAAACGACCAACGCCGGTCAGTCGTGGGATAACATCACCGATGGCAAAACCGACATCTCATCGGTCGGCGCGATCACGGTGGCCGCGAGCGACCCCAATGTGATTTGGGTCGGCACCGGCGAAGGCAAGCCGCGGGAAGACCTCACCTACGGCACCGGCGTGTACCGCTCCACCGACGGCGGGCAAACCTGGACGCCGCGCGGCCTCGCCAATGCCCAGCAGATCACGTCGCTGCGCGTCCACCCTGCCAATCCCGATGTCGCGTTCGTGACGTCGCTCGGTCACGCCTTTGGCCCGTCGCCGGATCGCGGCGTCTTTCGCACCACTGACGGTGGCGCGACGTGGAAGAAGGTGCTGTTCCTCAACGACAGCACCGGCGCCGCCGATCTGTCGATCGACGTGAACAACCCGCGCATTGTATATGCCTCGATGTGGAAGTTCCAGCGCACGCCCTGGGGCATGAATGCCGGTGCCGGTCGCAGCGGCCTGTGGAAGAGCACCGACGGCGGAGACAGCTGGACCGAACTCACCTTTAACCCGGGCATGCCGAAGGGCTTGATCGGGAAAATCGGCGTGGCGGTCTCTCCCGCAAATTCGCAGCGCGTGTACGCCAATATCGAAGCGCAAGATTCCTTGGGCGGTGTGTTCCGCTCCGACGACGCCGGCGCCACGTGGTCACGCACCAGTAGCGATCAGAAATTCGTGGTGCGGCCGTTCTACTACATGAGCCTGACGGCCGATCCGATGAACGAGAACACCGTGTATGTCATGAATCTCACGGTGCATCGCTCCATCGATGGTGGACGCACGTTCACGCCGATACGTGTTCCGCATGGCGACACGCACATCATGTGGGTCGATCCGAAGGATCCGAACCGCCTCATCAACGGCAACGATGGCGGCGCGACGATCTCGATGGACGGCGGCCGCACCTGGAGCACGCAGGGCAATCAGCCCACGTCGCAGTTCTATCACGTGACTACCGATACGCAGCAGCCGTATCGCATATACGGGGCGCAGCAGGACAACAGCACGGTATCGATCGCGAGTCGCTCCGACAACGGCTTCATCGGTGAGCGCGACTGGTTCCCGGTGGCCGGCTGCGAAAACGCCTACATCGCGATCGATCCGAAGAATACGGACGTCACGTTCGGCGGGTGTTACATGGGGCAGCTCACGCGCCACGACAAGAAGACCAATACGCGGCGCGACGTGTCGGTGTGGCTTGGCAACTACGACGGCATCGCCGTGAAAGATGTGCCGCAGCGCTTCCAATGGACCTTCCCGATCCATTTCTCACCGCACGATCCGACCACGCTCTACACCACCTCGCAGTACGTGTGGCGCTCGAAGAATCAGGGGGCGTCATGGGACAAGATCTCCGGCGACCTCACGCTCGCCGACACCAATACCATGGGACGCAGCGGCGGCCCCGTGAGTGGTGACATGACCGGCACCGAGTGGTATGCCACGATTTTCGCCTTTGCTGAATCGCCGATAAAAGCGGGCGTACTCTGGACGGGCAGCGACGATGGACTCGTGCACGTCTCCACCGACAATGGCACCACGTGGAAGAACGTGTCACCGAAGGCATTCGGGAAGTTCACGCGCGTGTCGATCATCGAAGCCTCACCGTTTGACGCCGGCACGGCGTACCTCGCCGCGAACCGCTATCAGCAGGACGACTTCACGCCATACCTGTTCAAGACCGCCGACTACGGCGCAACGTGGACGCGCATCGACGCCGGCATTCCCGTGGGGGCGTACACGCGCGCCATCCGTAGCGACGGCAAGCGCAAGGGGTTGCTCTTCGCCGGCACAGAAACCGGCATCTACACGTCGTTCAACGACGGCGTGAATTGGGAGCCGCTGCAACTCAACCTGCCGCGCGTAAGCATCCGCGACGTGCGCGTGCACGACAACGATCTCATTGTTGCCACGCATGGTCGCGCGTTCTGGTCGCTTGATGATATCTCGACGCTGCGCGCGCTGGGCGACTCGATCACCACGAACGCCACGCATCTGTTCGTGCCGGCTCCGGCAGTTCGCTGGGCAAGCGGTGGCGGTCGCAGCGGCAGCGCGGGCGCCAATCCGTCGTTCGGCGTCACCGTAGACTACTGGCTCAAGTCCAAGCCGGCGTCACCGATCACCCTGCAATTCCTCGAGTCGAACGGTACGGTGATTCGCACCTTTGCCAGCGATGCCCCCGACAAGAAGGACAGCACCGGCAACGCGCAAGCCGACTCGGCGGCCAACGCGGCGCGCGCATTGCAGAACGTGGTGCAGCTCTCCTACGCCCCAGCCGACTCCGTGGTCCACGCGCGGGCCGGCGCAAACCGCTTCGTGTGGAATCTCATGTACACGGGCCCGAAGCGGATTCCCGGCTCGATCAACGACGATGGCTCCTACGAAGGCGCGATGGCGGTGCCGGGTAACTACACGGTTCGACTCATCGTGGGCACGGATACCCTGTCGCGTGGCGTTACGGTGCGCGCCGATCCGCGCGTACAACTCGCGGCAGCCGAATACAAAGCGCAGTTCGATGCCGCCGCGGCGGTCGGGGCCCGCATTACCAGCATTACCGACGCGGTGGCGCGCATGCAGGATCTGCAACAACAGCTCGATCAGCGCGCACGTCAGGCCAGTTCCCAGGCGTATGCGGACTCGGTGAAGACCATGGCGACCGCGCTGCGCAAGAAGCTGGAAGCGGTGCGCGCCGAGGTGTACGAGGTGTACACCAAGGCCGATCAGGCCACGCTCAACTATCCGATCAAGCTGTATCAGATGTTCGTCACACTGAACGGTCAAGTGAACGAAGGCACCAATCCACCTACACGACAGCATGGGGAGATTCTCACCGATCTCTCCACGAAGCTGAACGTGCAGCTGAATACGCTGCAGCAGCTGGAAGACAATGATCTCCAGCAGTTCAATGCGTTGCTCACGCGACTTGGCGTACCCAACGTGTTCGTAGCTCCCAAGAAACCGATCGGATAATCGCTTCAGCCGCCTGAGCGGAGCCGCAGTTTGTGCGCCCGCTCGAGCGCTTGGAGGTATCGCTTCTCGCTGTGCTTGTCGCGGCCTTTGTGTTTGACGTCGACGCCGGCCATTACCGCGAGCCCACTGATTCGCAACACCGGCGCGTTGGGATTTTCGGTGGCCTCCGCACCGCGCACCGAAAAGCCGCCCATCACCGCCATGCCCGTCACCTCGACGCGCACGCCGATGGGCACAAAGATCTCGACACCGCCCCAGAAGGTAAAGATCTCGATTTCCGTGACGCCGGCGCCGAGCTTCGCCTCACGAAGGTCGAGCTGACCGCCGCCCATTACGGCGACCACACGCAAATGGCGCGGTACGATCCAGCTGCCGCTACGGTCGAATCCTCCCATCAGTGCCAGCGCCGCGCCACGCGCCGGCACCACAGGATCGGCGGCCACGCGATTCACCGATGCCTCGTCGGCCAACGAGCGAGTGGGCTCGGCCGGATCCCCCAGCAAGACTTCCAGCTCCCCAAGTGCCCGCGCACGGTACACCGCCGACAGGCGCACGTCGAGCTGCTCCATCGACAGGCGGTCGGTCGCGAACGCGGCCGACAACACCTGTACCACGTAGTCCCGCTGCACATCGGAGAGCACAGCGGGCGCGTACGGAAGTCCCGTCATCGCCGCATCACAGCGCGGGACGCTTCATGTGAATGTCCGTCGCCTTCTGGAACTGATGGGCGACCGAGAGAATCAGATCGTCGTTGTACAAGTTGCCCGTGATCACCCCGCAAATGGGTTGCGCCTTGTACACCGGGGCCGGAGTGGCGGCATTCGCGCCACCGGCCCCACCGCCGCCACCGAACTGCGGCACATCGAACTTGTATGGCAACACCGCGCACGGGTGACCGGTTTGCGCGTTGGGTCCCACATCAGCATTGGGGCCGGCGATGAACAGGTCGAGATCCTTCATGAACTCGCCCCACTTCGCCACCAGGAGCATACGACGACGCTGACCCTGCACGAACTCGAAGCCGCGCGTGGCACGGCCGCTCAACATGCGCGGATTCCAGTCGGCGGCTGCCATCGGATTGGTGGCGCCCTGCTCCACACCCTTCGGCAACGCCGCCACATTGTTGCCGAACGGCGCATTGCCGGTACGCGGCGCGGCGAACATCGTGTCGAGATCGAGACCAATCTCCTTGGCTTTGCGCTGCACGTAGAAGTCGAACGCCGCCGCCGACTCCACGTTCAAGGCGCCTTGCGTGCCCGCCACCGTGGGTCGGGCGCCGATGGCTTTCGGATTCATGCCGAGGGCGCGCAGTGTGTCCACCAGCTCCTTCGGTGCGGCCGGGTCTATACCAATGCGTAGTGACGCCAGCTTGAGATTTCGATCGAACTGGAACGGCATGGTCACCGTGCTCGCATCCTTTTCATCCACGCCATGCAGCACGCTAAACACCATCGCACAGTCCTCCACGCTGCGGCACATCGGCCCAACGCGATCCATCGACCACGACAGCACCATGCCGCCGTATCGACTCACACGCCCGAACGTGGGACGCAATGCGCTGATGCCATTGCGAATAGCTGGCGACACGATTGAACCCTGTGTTTCGGTACCGATCGAGAACGCTACGCAGCCGGCGGCAGTGGCCGATCCCGGACCCGTGGAGCTGCCACTCGATCCGATGTTCGTGTTCCACGGATTATTGGTGCGTCCGCCATACCACCAATCGTTCTGTGCGAATAAGCCCGTGGCCAGTTTCGCCAACAACACCGCACCGGCGTTTCGCAATCGCACCACGACCTCGGCATCGTAGTCGGGAATCTGATCCCTGAAGTCGGCCGAGCCCCACGTGGTGGGCACGCCCTTCACGGCAAACAGATCTTTGATGCCGTACGGGACGCCATGCAGTGGTCCGCGATACTTGCCGGCGGCGATCTCGGCGTCGGCCTTGTCCGCTTCAGCACGTGCCTGCGTGGCCAGCAGCGTGACCACGAAGTTGAGCGTCGGGTTGAGCGTTTCGATACGTGCGAGGTAGATGTCGGTGATCTGCCGCGACGTGATCTTGCGCGCTTTGATCAGCGCGGAAATTCGGTGCGCCGGTAGGAACGCGAGATCGTCGGCGTTCGTGGGCACCGCACCGCTCCACCTCTCGACCGCGTGCGCCGTGCGCGCGAACGCCGCGGCGCCCTTCTCGCGCACCACCCGTTCCATGAGCGCGCCCGTACCACCGGGATACGGCATGAACTGCAAGGCGGGCGCTTCGCCGTTACCGAGGGCCACCGGTGGCAGCTGCGGCGGCTGCGGCGGCTGCGCCGCGCCACTCGCCAGTCGGCCCATTCCGCCAGCTCTTGCCGAGGCACCCTGCGCACCCGCACCCTGCGCACCGAACGTGCTCGCCGCCGCCGCGACCAGTGAGTAGAACACAAACTGACGACGGTCAACACCGACCGCCGATTCATCGTGATCGGCGGCCGCCAGCTCGGCCTCGGCTTGCTCCAGAAAATCCAGGGGGGTATCCACGCAGGGGCTCCAACAGAAAGAGACAACGGATCGGGACCTTGAATGCTCAGTCCGAATATCTCTCCCGGTACGCGCGGGGGCGAGCTTCGTTGAGCGTGCCCGGCGATACGGATTCTCCAACGAATTTCGCTACGGGTCCTGAATGCGGAACACGAAGGGTTGTTCCACCAGCTGCGATACGGCGCGCCCGTGCAGGATGGCGGGTCGGTACTTCATTTTCGCCAGCGCCGTTCGCACGGCCGCCACAAACTCCGGGTCCGGCTTGTCGAGTACAACGAACGACGCGGTGTCCACCTGGCCGATCGTATCCACAATGAAGCGCGCGTACACTACTCCCTGAATGCCCGCCTTGAGGAGGGCCGGCGGATACTGTGGACCTTCGGCCGAGGGGTCGAGCGTGACCGTGGAGTCGACCTCGATTTCGCTGTACGCTTTCTCCGAATCGTTCGACGCCTCGGGGAGATCGAGCTCCTCACCCGCCACGTCACCGAGGCTACCGCGCGGGACCGGCGTCCGGCCGTACTCCGATGTTTCGATCACCGGAATCGACACGGCGTTCATTCCGCCGAGCCCGATGTACTGGAGCGTCTCCTGTACCGGAGGCGGCGCCGATTGGCGGAGCGGCGCGAGAAAACTGACCGCCTCGTCGACCAACGGCGTGGGCGCGATACGGTTCAACGCGCGGGCGCCAATCACGCACACCGCCACGAGCGCGGCGTAGGTGCCCACACCAAGGACCTCGGCGCCCACGGCGTGCAGCGTGGTCCGGCGAGTAGACTCGATCAACGTGAAACGAACTTTTGCTCTGGGCATGTCGCTACCCGGCGGGCGCGAGACGATGGCGGGGACAACGGGACCTGCTTGATCAATGCCGAACGTGGCGCGGGTTGGCAAGGGGGGATGGCTTGGCTGCTGGGATCGCTGGGCGACCGGGCCCGGCGGCGGACGCCCTTGGCTGGCGCGTTCGTGAATGCCGTGAAGCTAGCGCAGCATCGGCAACGGACTTGTTCTGCGTAGCCGAGTCGAGTCCACATACAGCGTCGCCACGATTGGCTGCAGCATGACTAGCCGGGAGATTTGTGGCATGCCAACGCACTCACGTGGGTTTGCAGTGCTGCGTTCACGTATCGAGTGTTGAGTTGCGCAACCTACGACTCGGAACTTCAACTCACGACTCGGGACTCATGTGCGTCTCTCCGCCGCCACCCTACTCGCCACCCTCCACCACCACGTTATCCGGAATGGTGAGCGGAATCCGCGCCCGTCTGCTTTCCCGTGCAGGATATTGGAGTTGACCAGAATACGCGGACACGAAGCGAACTCCATGATGGGCTGTCGGAACAAATCGGTGACGCTGCTGTGCATGGCGATCGCCCTCTTCTTCACCCTCATTAGCCATGTCCCCGCGTACCGCATCGAGGGGCCCGAGACGTTCTCCCAGTTTGCGGAATCCGTGTAGGCGACTGCTCCTCGCCACGTCGTTCTTCTTCTTGAAGGGCTACTTGCAGTTCCTCGTCGATCAAGCAGACCGCACCAAGTCCCTGACCGTGCTTGTCGCGTCAATCGGTCGAGTTCCTACTTTTGCGTTCGGCCTGACAATCTTTCCGGCGTTGCGGTGGGTGGCGTGGAGAGTCCAACCGGCCGCGCGGACGAAGCGAAGTCTGATCTCGGAGGCGACCGGTACTTGACAGGTCAGCGCTGAGCGTGCAACGGCTGGCCGCCTGCGAGAAACGCACCGTTAGGCGCGAAAGGGTGGTAGCGGAAGAGCATTCGTCCTGCGGGCGATCACCCTCTCGAAGGGTGATGACCGATGGCCGAGCACGATCGTGCGCTTGCACATATTTATGGCATGATCGAACTCGCCGCGCTTTCCACGCCCGCCTTGCACGCTATCAAGCTCAGGCTGACCAACTGGCTCGTCTACATCGCCGCCTTGGACCTCTTGGTGGTGCTCGTGCTGGCCTATCTGTTCACCACGCAACCGCTCGCGCGAGTCATGCCCTTCGTGCCCATTCTCACGCTGCCGGCGATCGCGTTGTTTCCGGTTTTGCGACGTGTGCACGCAGTCAAGAAGGAGCTGTCGCAGCGCGGCGAGTAGGGTCACGCCACACGCATGCACGCTCGCCGCGATCTCTTCCGGCGTGGCTGGTCCGTGTAGCGCCAACCGAACGGTCATGCGAAATATCGGCGTCGCATCATCCGACGACGCCGGGGCGATAGTCACAACGGTCTCGCCGGGAACGACGGGTCCGCGCATAGCCGTTGACCTAGTGTCATGTCCGCTCTGCAACTCCTCTGGTACAAGCGGGATCTCCGGATCGCCGATCATGCGCCGCTCGCCGGAGCCATGGCCGCGGGACCGCTGGTGGCGGTGTACGTGCATGAGCCGGAGCAGCAGCACGCCGCCGACCGGGATCTGCGACACGACCTCGTGTTGCGCGATGCGCTCAGCGAACTCCGCGCGTCGCTCCAGGCGCGCGGCGCGCGACTGATCGAGCTGCATGGCACGCTCCCCGACGTCTTCGAGGCGCTTCATGGTGTAATGCCCTTTTCGGCGATCTGGGCGCACCAGGAAACGTGGAACGCGCTGAGTTACGCGCGCGACCGACGGGTCCGAGCATGGGCCAAGCAAGCGGGCATCCCGATGCACGAGCTGCCCAGCAACGGCGTGGTGCGCCGCCTCGGATCGCGCGACGGCTGGGCCGAGACTTGGCAGCAGCGCATGCGCTCGCGCCTGATACCCGTACCGCGCTACCTCGTGTCGCCCGCCGAATCACTTATCACCGCGGCGCTGACGGCGCTGCCTGACGGCATGCGCAGGCCATCGAGGCTGATCGAGGCACCGCCGTGGGCCGACTGGCAGCGAGGTGGCGAAGCGCGCGCTCACGAGATGCTGCAGTCGTTTCTCTCGAGGCGCGGACGGGACTATCGCCGTGCAATGTCGAGCCCCAACGAATCGCCGGCAGCGTGCAGTCGTATTTCGAGCGCACTCGCGTGCGGCACGCTGTCGGTGCGGCAGGCCTATCAGGCAGCGCGGCTGCGTGCCCGCGCGCTGCGAGACGAATCGCGGGCGCAACGCGACGCCGATGCCGATGCGGCGCAGTGGTCGCAGAGTCTCGTGAGCTTTGCGTCGCGACTGCATTGGCACTGTCATTTTATCCAGAAGCTCGAAGATGAACCGCGACTCGAGCACTCGCATTACGCGCCGATCTTCGATGGACTGCGACCGTCGCAGCCGGACATGGAGCGACTGCGCGCGTGGCGCGATGGACAGACCGGCTATCCGCTGGTGGACGCCTGCATGCGCTCACTGCGCGTCACTGGCTGGCTCACGTTTCGCATGCGCGCAATGGTGATGAGCTTCGCAAGCTATCATCTCTGGCTCGACTGGCGACACACCGGGCCTGTGCTCGCGCGCTGGTTCACCGACTACGAGCCGGGCATTCATTGGACCCAGTGTCAGATGCAGTCGGGAACCACGGGCATCAATACGATTCGCATCTACAATCCGTACAAGCAAGCCGAAGAGCACGACGCGGCCGGCGTGTTCGTGCGACGATGGGTGCCCGAGCTCTCCGCACTATCCGGTGCCGACCTCATCCGCCCCGAGCGCACGCCGCTCATGATGCAGCAAATGACCGGCTGTCTGATCGGGCGCGACTATCCCACGCCGATCGTTCCTCACGAAGCGGCGTACGCGTTCGCACGCGAGCGCATGCACGCCATCAAACTGGCGGCACAGCGATCCGGGAGTGCTCAACGCGTGTACGATCGTCACGGGTCTCGGAAAACGCCGTTCAATGCACGTACGCGCTAGCATTCCCGATGTCCCTTTTCACGGTACGACGAATAATCCGGGCGATGGCTCTCTCCAGCCTGTTGACATCCCCGTCTCAGCTCACCGCCCAAGGCAGCGGCGATGGCACCCTTGCGGTCACCGTGTCGGCCCGGCAGACCGGTGTGTCGCTGTCCTACGCGGTGGTCGCCCTGCCCGACCGCAGGATCGAACGGTTTACCGACGCGAGTGGACGGGCCTCGATCGTGGCGTTGCCCGCCGGTACCTATGACATCACCGTCCGTCGTATCGGCTTCGCCCCCTATCGCGGCCGCGTAGTGATCGAGGCCAGCCGCGTGACATCGGCACCCATCACGTTGGCACAGATTCCCGTACAGCTCACCGGCATGCTGGTGCGTCCGCGCGAGGCGTGCACGAAACCCGGCATGCCCGATCGGATGCGTGATCCGGCCGTGTACGATGTGGTAGAGCTCCTGCGCGAGAACGCCGATCAGTTCCGCCTGCTCACGTTGCAGTATCCATTTCGCTACGCCACGCAACGCGTGCTGGCCGCCCTCGCCGACAGCGCGGTTTTCGTGCAGACGGTCGATACGCTCGTGGCCGAGAGTAGGGCCTTGGGCGGGTATCGTCCCGGTGGCGTGGTGCGCGAACAGCGTGCGCCCGGTGGCGGCACCGAAACCACGATGGTGATTCCCGTGCTGTCGGATATCGCCGCGCCGTCATTCATCGCCAATCACTGTTTTCACTTCGGTGGCGTGGTCACCGAAGGCGGCGAAACGTGGGTGCGGCTCGAAGTCCGGGCCGCCGACAAACTGCGCACGCCCGACGTGCACGGCACGTTCTTTCTTGATAGCGCCACGGCGCAGTTGCGCCGCATGGAGCTCGAGATGAGCCGCCCCGATCGTTTACCGAGGAGGCTGCAGGGTATCCGCACCGTGGCGGTGGCCACCACGTTCCGCGACATCACGCCCGGGTTGTCATTGATCGATCGCGTCTGCGCCATCAATTGGCAGAAGCGGATTCAGGGGCGTGGGCCAAGTCATCCTGTGGAGTTGCAACAGCTCACCGCCTATCGCTTTGATTCGGCCCCCCCCGACGCGCCACTGGCGAGTGCGTACAACTCGCCGGTCTGGCGCCCACGGACACAATTGAGCCGCGACGTGCTCTGGTGCACGGAGCATTCGCCATCGTCGGGGTAGAGAAGAGGGCAAATTCACGGGCATGGGCGTAACTCATGCCCAGTCGACCACCAGCTCGACCACCGATGCGACCAAGACGACCGATGCCGAGTGCCACGCTGACCGTTCCTCCCGCGCGCCCATTCGCGCGACTGCTGCCATTGACCCTGCCGTTCGTGCTCTCCCTCGCGGCCTGCGCACGCGCCGGTACTGGTGTGACGACGGCGCCCGAGCCGGCCATGCAGCCGGTAATGCAGGCGCCGATTCAGGTTGCGCCACCGCCGCCGATGCCGGCGGCTTCGGATACCGCGCGGTCGGATTGGCAGCGACTCGACTACGACGTCGATCGCGTGATGGGTGTGGGCTCAGAGCGTGCAATTCGCGAGCTGCTCGCCGCGCGTCAGCCGAGACGTCGGGTGGTGGTCGCCGTTGTGGACGGCGGCGTGGACACCGCACACACGCGCCTCACCGGCTCGCTGTGGAAGAACCCGCGCGAGGTACCCGGCAACGGCAAGGACGACGACGGCAACGGCGTGATCGACGACGTGTTCGGCTGGAACGCACTGGCGACGGCCGACGGCGCGGCGGTTCGCTACGACACCTTCGAGCTGACGCGCCTCTACGCGGCCTGCCGCAATCAGCCCGCCGGTGCACTCACCGAGAAGCCCAAGGCGGCGGAGTGCGACCAGCTGGCCTCGGCGTATCGCGACAAAGCGAAGGAGGTCAAATCGACGCTGCTGCAGGTGGAGAACATCGACGACCTCCTGCGCGGTGTTGAGCGCGTGCTCGGCACCGCACTCAAGGGTGCGCCAATCACGCGGGCATCGGTCACCACCTTGCGACTGGCAGCCCCTGATGTGGAAGAAGCCAAGCGCCTGTGGCTGCGTCTCGATGCGGACGGCCTCAATGCGGCTGAGATCGCGAAGGCCCGCGAGGCGTACGACGCGCAGGCGCGCTACGGACTCGATACACTGTTCAATCCGCGCTCAACACAGCGCGTGGTCGGCACGCGTGATGTCACGGGTCCCGATGCCACCCACGGCACGCACGTGGCGGGTATCATCGGTGCATTGCGTGGTGATGCTGCAGCAATGCAGGGAATCGCGCCGAATGTCGACATCATGGCCGTACGCGCGGTACCTGATGGCGACGAGCGCGACCCTGATGTGGCACGTGCGATCCGGTACGCCGTGGACAATGGCGCGCAGATCGTGAACATGAGCTTCGGCAAGGGCTACTCGCCGGCCAAAGCCTCGGTCGACTCGGCGGTGCGCTACGCCGAGTCGAAGGGTGTACTACTGGTCCACGCGGCGGGGAATGACGGCGAAAATAATGACGAAACGCCGTCGTTTCCCACGCCCGAGCTCAGCGGCGGAGCGCGCGCGACGAACTGGCTCGAAGTCGGCGCGTCGAGCTGGAAGCCGCTGGCGTCGTTGCCGGCGGAGTTTTCGAACTATGGACGCCAACAGGTGGACCTGTTTGCGCCCGGCGTCGACATTTTGTCGACCGTGCCCGGCGGAGGCCTCAAGCGCGAGAGCGGTACGAGCATGGCGGCGCCGGTCGTGTCGGGAGTGGCGGCGTTACTGATGACATACTTCCCAGAGCTTACCGCCATGCAGGTGCGCGACATCCTACTGGAATCGGTGCGCAAACTGCCCGATCTCGACGTGCGGCGACCGGGCGATGGAGCTCGGGTGAAGTTCGCAACACTGTCGCGCACCGGCGGCGTGATCGATGCCTACGCGGCGGTGCAACTGGCCTTGCGGCGAGTGGCGCCGCAACCGTAACCACTACGCGGCCGATCGAATCCTGATCGGCCGCCTACGTGTCAGCAGCTCTTGCACTTGTGATTGTTCTTGGCGCCCAGCTTCTCGAGCAGCTCGATGGTGTCGAGGAACGGCGGAATACGCTGCACCGCACCATTCGCCATATCGACCGTGGTCTGACCGGTTCGGGCCACGGCCATGACGTCGGCGCCCTTGCTCACGAGATACGTGATCAACGCGTTGTCACCACGCGCGGCCGCGTGATGTAGCGGCGTATAGCCCTTGAAGTCGCGGGCGTTCACGTCGGCCTTGAGCTCCTCCACCAAAAACGTGACCGTCGGCATCCATCCATCGGGTGCATGGCGATGCGCGTTGGCTGCAAAGCCTTCGCCGTAGCCAGCGCCGCTCGCGGCATGGATCGCGTACACGCCTGGTCCGTTCTCCGGCACCGGCGGCAGCCCTGACGGGTCTTGACCGGCGACCACATCGGCATCGAGTTCTTCGGAGCCTGGCAAACGACCAGCCGGCTTGATCGTGGCAACACTCGGATCGGCACCGTACTTGAGCAACAACTTCATCGCGTCGAGATCCGTGCCATACGCGGCGCGCCAGAAGGGCGTAGCCCCCGCGGTGCTGACACTGAGCTGATCAAAATTATACGACATGTACCACAGGTGCTTCGACAGCCGCACGTTTACATCCGCACCCGCGTTGATGAGGGCTTCCATCAGCTCGAGATACGACACGTTCGACTGGTACTGCGCCACGGGCTGCGGATACGCCGCCTTGGGCGCCCACACCACGTTGATCACCGCGTACAACGGCGTCGCGTTGGCCACACTGGCCAGCTTCGGATCGGCGCCGCGATCGAGCAGCGTCTTCGCCAGATCAAACCGGCCGTTGATTGCCGCCATCAGGAGCGGTGTCGTGCTGTCACCGGCGCTGGCATGGTTGATCTTGGCGCCGGCCATCAGGAGTGCGTTTACGGCCGCGACGTGACCATCGCGCACCGCCAACAGGAGCGCCGTGTTACCACCTTTCGTGCCCACCAGATCGCCATACGACGGCCCCCGAACGCGGCGGTCGCCGGCCGTGGGCGTGATCCGCGTATCCGAGTTGCCGGTGGGCGCCGCGGCGTCGCCGCTGGCACCAGGAGTCAGCGCGGCCGAGGCGGCAGAGGGCGGTGCGGTGCGCGGCGTAGCCGCCACAGCAGCCGTCTGACCACCCGGACCACCCGGAGCACCCGTGGGAGCACCAGTGGGAGCACCGGCCACTGCCTTCGGCGCTAGCAACGCCTCCGCCGATTTCATCGCCGCCATACGGCGCGAGCGCGTCACGAGATATGCGCGGTCCTTCTTCTCCTGTTCGGGAATGCTTTGCGTACGCGTTTCCGCCTCGAGATCGGCGCCGCGCTTGATCAGGGCTGCAATCGTCGACACACGATTCGCGGCGGCCGCCCACATCAGTGGCGTCTGCGAAAATGCCGCTTCGCGCACGTTCACCGGTGCCCCCCGTTCGATGAGGACTTCGACGGTGGCCGCATCGCCGCTGGAGGCCGCGAAGTGCAATGCCGATACGCCGCCGGACGACGTCGTGGCGTTGACGTTCGCCCCGGCCGCCAGCAACGCCGTGACCGTTCCGGCCCGTCCATTCTGGGCGGCCAGATGCAGCGGTGTGTAGTTCCCGTTTCGCGTCACCGGGTCCAAACGGGCGCCGGCCGACACGAGCATCCGCGTGGCTACGAGATTGCCCCGCGAGGCGGCCCAATGCAACGCCGTCATGCCGTCGCCTCGCACTTCATTCACGTCGACGCCCTGCTGCAGCAGCACACGCAGTCCCGCGCTGTCGCCGCGCATCACCGCGTCCGCCAGCGGAGAATCCGATGTTGGACTGCCGGCCGACAACATCAGCGCGGCGCCGACCGCCAGGCCAACGGTCGCCAGTCGCTTCCCTGCCCGCTGCATGAGCGGCGCCGGCTCGCGCTTAGGCATGTGAGTTCAGATTGAGGGCACCCGTGCTGTCGCCGAAGGTGGTCAGGTCGTTCATGCCGAGCGTGTGCATCATGCTCAGCATAGCATTCGCCATCGGGGTTCCGTCCGGCGCCTTGATGTGCATGTTGCCGGCGAGCCGATTCTCGGCCTTGCCAAGCAGCATAAGTGGGCAGCGACGATGATTGTGCAGGTTCGGATCACCCATCGGCGAGCCGTAGATGATCATCGTCTTGTCGAGCATGTTGCTCTCGCCTTCCTGGATGCTCTTCAGCTTGTCGAGCAGATACGGCAGCATCGACACGTGATACTTGTTGAGCAATTGGAAATCCCGCACACCTTTCTCGCCACCACCGTGGTGCGACGCCGGATGGAAGCCCTTGTCGGTACCGCTCTCCGGATACGTACGACTGGTGCCGTCACGACTCATCTTGAAGGAGAACACGCGAGTAACGTCGGCCGCAAACGCGAGCGCCTGAATGTCGAACATGAGTTCGACGTGCTCCTTGAACGAATCCGGAACACCGGCCGGCGCCGCGGCCAGTTGCCGCTCGTCGCCACTCGAGTTGCGTGCTTCGACCATCTGAATGCGACGCTCCACCTCGCGGATGTCCGTGAGGTAACGGTCCATGCGGTGGCGGTCGTCGGCATCGAGCCCGCGTGACAACGACGTCATCTGCCCCGACACGAAGTCGAGAATGCTGCGACGCGAGCGACGACGGTCGGCGCGCTCGGCGCGGTTGCCCCCCACCCCGAACAGCTTCTCGAACGCCACGCGCGGGTCGCGGATCACCGGCAGCGGTTCGGTGGGCGACTTCCAGCTGATGGAGTCGGTGTACACGCAGGCATAGCCATACGAGCATCCACCGGCCTGATCGACGTTCTCGATGCACAGCTGCATGGAGGGGATCGGTGTGTCCTGACCGAAGCGCTGGGCATAAAGCTGATCGAGCGACGCGGCGATCTTGACGTCGGACCCTTCGGTCTGCTTCGGGTGCGTCTGAGTCAGGAAGGTCGCGCTCGAGCGAAAGTGATCGCCACCAATCTCGGGCGGCGCGGCCGGTTCGGCTTCGCGTACGTCGGTGTTGCTGATGATCGTCATGTACTCGCGGTACTTATCCAGTGACGACAAGGCCGACGGAGTCAGATCGAAGTCACGACCGGTCGCCGCGGGCGACCAGAAGTTGAGCTTCGATCCGATGTCGTTGGAGCCGGCGGCACCGTGCACCATTTCAATCGCGATCAGTCGCGGCGCGGCGTTGGCGGAGCCCATGATGCTCCGGCCGCGCGGAACCATGGCACCGAGGTACGGCAGCGCGATGGTGGCACTGAGTGACTGCACGAACTGTCGGCGAGGCATCGCCTTTCCCGTCAGGAACTGCATAACTCTTGCTCCTTTGTTTTAGTCAGCATCTTCAGCGGCTGCTGCCGACTGATGCCCCGCTCGCGGGGAGTGCTGCTTGAGCGACGGGTACCATGCGCATCCGAAATGCATCGCTCTTCACCACACCCAGCACGATATCTTGAATTCGGTAATTCTTGGCGCGCACCGACCGTTCGATCTGGCGAATGGCCGGACCATCGGAGTACTCCACCCGTCGCCCCACGGCGTACGCCATCAGGTTCTGTACGAACGTGCGCACCAGCGGCACCGGCCGCTTCAGCAACACCTGCTGCAGCTCGCGCGGTCCGGTGATCTTGGTGCCGTCGTAGTAATCGCCGCGCGTGTCGAGCGGCATGTTGTTTTCCTTGATGCGCCACTGTCCGATCACGTCGAAGTTGTCGAGCGCGAGACCGATCGGATCGATGAACTGATGGCAGGAGCGGCACGAGGCATTGGAGCGATGCGTTTCCATGCGCTCACGCGTGGTCAGCATGCGCCCTTCCTTGCTGGCGCCGGTCACTTCGAGATCCGGCACGTTGGGCGGCGGTGGTGGTGGCGGAGAGCCCATCAGCACTTCCATGACCCACTTGCCACGCAACACCGGCGACGTGCGATTGCCCTGCGACGTGAGGAGCAGCACGCTGCCGTGGCCCAGGATGCCTACGCGGTTCTTGTCGGTATACCTCACACGACGGAAATCGTTGCCCACCACATCGACCATGCCGTAATGTTGCGCCAGATCCTCGTTCACGTACGTGTAATCGGCCGTGTACAGATCGAGCAGACTGCGGTTCTCACGCACCAGGCTCGCCACGAACAGCTCCGTTTCCTTCTGCATGTTCTTCGCGAGCTGCAGATTGAACGCAGGATAGAGCAGCGGGTCGGGATGCACCTTCTCGACGTCCTGCAGGCGAAGCCACTGGGCGGCAAAGCGCGTAGACAGCGCATCGGCGCGCGGATCGGCCAACATCCGTTTGGTTTGGGCGATCAACACTGTGGTATCGACCAGCAAGCCACGCTGGGCCACACTCGTGAGCGTAGAGTCAGGCAGCGTGCCCCACAAGAAAAACGATAGGCGCGACGCGAGATCACTGGAGCTGACGGCCACCTTCGAGCCCGGCTTCGCGGTCGCCGCCACTTCGTCGGCGCGGAACACGAAGTATGGACTGGCCAGAATCGCTTCCACGGCGCCGCGCACGCCGCTCTCAAAGCCGCCCGACTTCGCCTCGTCGTCGTAGAAGCTCATGATCGCCTTGCGGTCACTGCTCACGAGCGCACGTCCATAGGCTTGCGAGCCGATGCGGTTCACAATGCGCTCTGCACACGGACGCTGCTCGGCGGCGCTCAGCGGACGACAGCTGAATACCCGTCGACGGCTCGGCGTATCCGAGACACCCGTTGGATTGAACGGACCCGTCACACTCAGGAGCTTCATGTGTCCCTGAATCGTGATGCCATCCTGAATCCCGATCTGTGTATCCGGAAGGCTGTTCCCGATCGGTGTCATCAGATCTTCGACGGGACCTTCAAACGTACGCACATAGGCCGCCGCAATGACGCGAGGGCCGGCCTTCACCGTGATCGGCTTCGTCTTGAGATCCAATCCGGTGGGCTCGCTCTCGTGCAGGCCGCGATCGATGTCGAGCAGGGCGACGCGCTCGCCGTCCACTGAGATCTCGATCTTCTCGTCGAAGGGCGCATTCGAACCAACCAGCTGGCCGATCGGTGTCGAGTGCAGCGATACGGCAAACACATACTCACCGTCCGCCGGGAAGTAGTGCGTGGCGGCCGTGCCACCGCGCGTACCGATTGGCGTGTCGTCCTCGTGCCCATTCTGGTTTGCGAGACGCGACACCTTATACGTGGATGTAGACACACTAGCCTTGGCGTCACCGACCGCCACCCGACTGATCGCGCTCGCGGCGTCAAGGTAGGCTTCGAGCACTGTCGCCGACGGGATCTGCACATCGGCGATGTTGTCGAAGTTGGCACTCTTGGTATCGAGCGGCAGCCACGATTCAGCGTTCACAGCGATCGTGAGCAGATCCTTGATCGCGTGCTCGTACTCAGCGCGGTTCAAACGCTGAAACGACCGACGACCGACATCGGGCTTGCGAACGGCGACGGCGTCCATCTGCCGTTCAAGCGTTTCGGTGAGCACCTCGAGCGTGTCACCGGCAGGCCGAGGGCGCCCCGGCGGCGGCATCATTCCGGTCCGCAGCTTACCGATCATTTTCTCCGCAATGATTGGCGACGTGGCACCGACCGTGGCGAGATCGAACGACTGCAGCGAAAGATTTCCCATTTTGCGCTGGTCGCTGTGGCAGCCGGCGCAGTTCTTCTTCACCACGTCGTTGAGCACCGCCGGCGCGAGCGCGGCGGGCGCCGGAACCAGCACAGGGTGCCCGAGCCCCCGCCACGTCGGCGCGGACGGATCTCCAAGGGAATCCGACAGCAGGGCGTCGAATGAAGCGGACGTGGCGAACGGCGATGTCCGCGTCGGGGTCGTCGTCGGATCAGGTCGATCAATGATCGCGACGGCGAGGAGCGACAAGGCACCAGCCGAAGCAGCAACCAAGGATTTCATCCTCGGAACTCCGGGCTCAGGCGGGATACGACAGGATACGGCGGTCTATATGACCGGTTTTTACGCACGCGGACGGGAAACCGTTGAAAGCTTTGCGGTTCAGTGAACGTTGTCAATCGTTGCGACGGCATTTTTCGCACCGGCCCGCTGCGGACTCCCCTCGAGAAGATCCTGCGGGTGGCCCTGCAAAAGGCAGTCGGCCACGGCCGTCTTGCTCAGCTCGGCCGTGGCACTTCTCGCAGCGACGCGCTTAGGGGTTCCGATCGAGACAACCCTTGAACTTCGGGTTGTTCCGCTCGTTGAACGGTATGACGAGGTTCACGTCGGAGCCATACGTCTGGCCGGGACGATAGCGAATGTTGCCGACCGGAAATACCGTGGCCGCGGTACGGCCATACTGACGGATCAGGCGGCGCATGTCGCCAAGCCGATGGCCGGTAAGCCACAGCCAAAAGGCGCGCTCCTTGAAGAGCAGGTCAACCGCCGCAGCCTGCGTCGTGGGCGACACGGCCAGAGCAGTCATGGGTGTGCTGAGGCCGGTGGCGCGCAGCGCGTTCAGTAGACCCAATACCGCCTCGCGGTCAGCTTGTGTTCCACCCTGCACGCGCGCTTCCGCCTCGATGAGTCGCGCTTCGATGCCGTCGGCGAGTACGAACGGCGCGGACTGCGACGTGTACTTGAGTTGACGCGGCAGATTGCCGCTGGTGCCATCAAATCCGACGTTCGTGCTCGCCACCCAAGGCACACGCGGATCAACCGGGGTCACGAGGTAGTCGACACCGTTCGTGCCTTCGCTCGTGCCGACTGTGTAGCGTGATCCGGCGAGATACACGGCCGTCCAGAGACCGTTGTTTTGCCGAGTGGTGGCGATCGAATGGCTCAGCGTGTACTTGAACGAGGTCGGGACCGCACTCACCGCGGCGGCGGCTTGCGCAAACTGCCCCTGGTTGAGCAACACGCGGGCCTTGCCGATGGCCGCGAGGTTACGGTAGTTCGTCGCTGTGGCGTTGGCCAGTGCGCTATCCAGCGACGCCGACGCGCGGATGAACAGCTGCGACGTGGTGAGCGGATCACCGTATTCGAAGTCTCCGCTCGCCGACACTTTGCTGAACGGCACGCCAGAGCAGTAGCCCTCACCAAAGGCCGCTTCCGTGAAGCCACGGATGGCGTACATCTCGCTGAGCGAGTCCTTGACCGCGGCGGTCGTCGGCTTGGCCACGATCCACTTTTCGATGGCGCCCGTCATGCCGGAGCGCGCCAGCTGGAGTTGCCGGTACGTGGTGACAACTGCGCCGCTGAATAACTCATCCGAGTTACGCCCATCGGTAGCGAAGCGATCGGCAAAGTTATCTGTCGTCTGGATTTCGTCACCGAGGTTGCCGGACACGACGGCGAATGCGTCCTGTGACCCCGAGTACGCTACCATGAAGTCCATCATCGAACCGTTCCGCAGCGTCGTCACGCCTAGGCTGCCACCGATGGCCTCTTTGGCGATCACGTTGGGCGTAGAGACCGAGAGAATGTCTGAGCTGCACCCGGCTACCGCAAACGCGGCAGCCGGAGCGCCCACCGCGCGGATGATCCGGCGTGCGGAATTGAGAAATCGCATGGGTGTGGGTCGCCTCAGAAGGAGAAGTTCATGCGCAGCACCAAAATGCGCAGCGGCGGGGTGGAGAAGAACTCCTCGCCACCGGTCGCATCGTCAAGATCGGACGACACGGCTTCCGGATCGACGCCCGAATAGTTGGTGCTCACACCAAGATTGCGGCCGGTGAACACCACGCTCCAGCGCGACGCGCGGACCGCATTGGCCCACTTGGTCGGCATCTCGTACGCCACCGAGAGTTCGCGGAAGCGCGTGAAGGCGCCGTTCTCGAACATGCCCGAGTACACCGCCTGCGCCGTGGCGAGCGCGTTGGCCTGTTCCTGCAGCGAAGCAGTCTGATCGTAGCGTCCGCGGCAGGAGATGGCGCTCTGACATTGGTGGCGCAGCGTATTGTTGAACTTCTTGAAGCCCCACTTGCTGTCCACCTGACCCGACAGCGTAAGCTTCTTGTTGAAGAGCGCGAGCGTGGGCGAGAACGCGATTTCGCGCGTCGGGAAGGTGTTCCCTTGGAATACCGCCGTGTCGCTGAACGTGAGCTCGCTGAGCGCCTTGTTTGTATTGAACACGATGATACCGTCGCCGTTCTTGTCATTGAAACTGATGTTCTTGTCCCACAAGCCGAAAAGCGGGTAGCCCGGCAGGTTCCGCTGCGTACCGCGTCCGCCTGCTGAGGCGATCGGTGAGATGCCTTCACCCAACTTTGTCATACGATTTCTGTTCGTGGAGCCCACCAATGTAAACGACAGCGCCGCCGCGTCACGTTCGATCACGCGTTGGTTCCACAGGAGTTCGACTCCAGAATTCTTGATGTTCCCGATGTTGACGAACTGCGTCGTGAGGCCGGCGAGCGACAACGCGATCTCCCGACGAATGAGGGCGTCCGTCGTACTTTTATTGTACGTCGTCACTTCGACGTTCGTGCGGCCGGCAAACATGGAGAGGTCGAAACCGAACTCCGTCTCGGCCGAGTATTCCGGCTTGAGGTTCGCGTTACCCAGCGAACCAGGCGACGCGGCCGGGGCATCGCCGGTAGCCGTCGTGAGCGGGCCGGGCAAGTAAAAGAACACGGCGTCGGTGGCACCCGGAATCTGCCCGGATGCGCCGTAGGTGCCGCGCAGACGCAGCGAGTTCACGAATTCAGGAAGTGGTACGAACGACTCATCGGAGAGGAGCCACGACGCACCAAGCTTCGGGTAGTAGACGGCGCGCGTGTTTTGACCAAAGGCGCTGGCGGCGTCGCGTCGCAGGCCGCCGGTGATGAACAAACGATCACGTAGCGCAAGCTGCTGCTCTACGTAGTAACCAAGCGTGCGGCGCTCCTCGAAAAATTGTGTACTGGAGCGCGTGGCAGCCGACGACACCGTGACACCCCCCGGCGGCAGACCAATACCGGTTCCGGCCGTATTGCCAACCGCGTTGCGAATGTATTGCATACCGACGGACGTCGTCGACTTTATCCAATCAGCGAGCTGAAAGGTGCCGGCAGCACCATAATCCGCGGTCTGCTGGTTGAGCTCCGAGCGTTGGCTCGTGATGTTGCCCTGACGCAAAGTGCCCGTGGCCGGACCTTCTCCCACCTTCACAAGGAATAGGTCGTTGCGACTCGTATAGTCCGAGCCGATCGCGGCGCGCGTGGAGAGCCAGGATGTCGGCGCCCACTGCGCGGACACGGTGTTGATGAATCGGTTGAGCGCCTGCGTGGTGGTCTGCGAGAGTGCGTCGCCCATCATCCACGCGCGGTAGCCGCGCAGCGAATCACCTTGCGCGTCGACGAGGTCGGCACGCCACGGGCCAGCGATCGCGGTCGTCATCAGGCCGTTGCCCGTACCGACAAATTGCGGAATGCGAACGTCGCTATTCACGTAGCCGGCCGATGCCTGCACGAACAGTCCCTTGCGGAGCTCAGCGTTCACGTTCGCGCGGAAGCTGTTTCGCGCCAGCGCATTCGGACGCATGATGTCGGAGGGCAGTTCACTCACGCCGCGGCGCGCTTTAAGACGCGTCACTTCGTAGTCCGGCATTTTATAGATGCCCGTCTCCCCTTCGGTCTGACCCGAGATGAAGAACTGCACCTTATCATTGCCACCGGACGCTTGGAGGTTGTACTGGCGGCGGCTGCCGTCTCCGATCGGCGTGAGGTTCGGATCATTGAGCACGTTGCCTCGGCTCAGCGAATCGGTGGCCGTGCACGTGCCCAACGAAACGGCTGTGAGCAGGCACGGCACCGAGCGCGTCGGATTGGCGGCAGTGCGGCCCCAGAGCGACCAGAGGTCCGGAAACGTGGCAGTGTTGTCGAGCCGACCGTTTTCCACGCTGACGTTGTAGATCGTTTTACCCGACTTCCCGCGCTTGGTCGTGATCACGATCACGCCGTTCGCCGCCTCGGTACCATACAGCGTGGCAGCCGACGGTCCCTTCACGATTTCAATCGTCTCGATTTCGGACGGATTGATATCGTCGAGACGCGATGGACCCGGGCCGCCGGTGGCGAGGCCGTTGTTGGTGCTCGACGTGGCGCGTACGCCGTCGATGACGACGATCGGGTCGTTGGAAAGCGAGAACGAGTTCTGGCCGCGGATACGGACGCGCGAACCGCTCCCGGTGCCGCCCGGCTGCAAGACCTGCACGCTGGACGTACGCCCGGAGAGCAGGCTACCCATGTTCGACACGGGGAGCTCGGCGATCTTTTCGGCGACGTTGATCTGGGCCACGGCGTTCGCCAATTCCACCTTGCGCTGCTGGCCGGTTACCGTGGTGACCACGGCGGAGAGTGAGAAGGCCGCCTGCTTGATCTGGATGTCGGCCACCACCGGCGTCGCGCCGCCGACCGTGACCGTGAGCTTCGCTGCTTCGTAGCCGATGCGATTCACCTCGAGCGTCACGGCACCCGTGGTGGTGACGCGCAGCGTGTACCGACCGTTGTCGGCGGTGAGTGTACCGTTTTGCGTGCCAGCGACCAGCAGGCGAACCTGTGCGATGGGGTTACCGGTGGCGGCGTCAGTCACGCGACCGGTGATGGTGCCGCCGGCTGCCTGCGCTTCCGCACGCGGAGCCGCAAACACCGAGGCGACGACCAGCCCCCACACGAGGCCAAGGCGTCCGCATACCGCGGCCAGTGGGCGGCGATAAACGGCATAGTGTGGCCGCTTGCCGCGATCAGTCGCGACGGGTCCGAACAATCGCATCTCGTAACTCCCTCAGAGAGCTGGATCTGTCAACGGCCACCACGTGTGGCCGAACATGGCCACGGCCAACATCCATCGCACGCCGGACGGCGGACAACCCAGTTGGTCATGCCACTACGGTGCACGGGCGTCGAAACACCCGTTAGGCGCGACGGAACGGGAGGATGCTGCGATCATCGCGCATCACTCCGTGGTGCGTGACAAGCACGCGGTGGGACCCAGCGGCGAGCAAGTGCCGTCAAACCCAAACTTCAGTCGAACTCAGAAAGTCCTGTTGAACGTCGCGCCGGAACGGTTCGAGCCAACGATGCGGCGCAATCACACGCGCAAGGCGCGCGAGATTGTACGGCGTGTCAAACCCGCTGTCAATCGCGAGCGTAGGGCGCCTTCCGATAGGCGCTTCGCAGTAGTCGCCGCGAGCGAGACGAAAAAGTGTGCGACCTGCGCAGGCTCGCAGCAAATCCTCCTGACACGCCTGCTAATTCAGCGCCCAGAACTCGAGCCGGCCACTCGCTTCAAGGTGCGGAATAACATCTCGGTGCCCTGCTGTAACGACTCGACACTGACGCGCTCATCGTTCCCGTGCATCCGACGCAGCTCGTCGGTGCTGATGGGATATGGGTAGATGCCGAACACCGGAATCCCACGATTGCGCCAGGCGGCGGCATCGGTGCCGGCCTGGAACAGATACGGCGTGACCTCGGCCTCCGGCCACTGCGCTTTCGCCTCGGCCGCCAGCGCGCGGTACAACAACGATGTGTCAGGTGACGCGGGCGAGGCCGCGGCAAGGGCCGTCGCCATCTTCACCGTCAGCAGCGGATCGTTGAACAGTTTTTCGAGCGTGCGTATGAGCACCGCCGGATCACTGCCGGGAATCAGACGCACGTTCAGCGTCACCTCGGCCGAGCCCGGAATGACGTTGCTGCGAAATCCGCCGGCCACGATGACCGGCGCAATCGTATTCCGCATCAGCGAGTGAATAAGCGGATCACGCGAGAGCACCTTGTCGGCGGCGCTTACCTGCGCCGGCGTGCCATTCAGCAGCTGCCTGTACAGACGCGCGGTCTCGCCGGTGCTCGTTTTCGCGAGGGTCGTGAAGTACTTTCGCGAGTCTGGCGTGAACTCGAGTGGCGTCTCGTAGCGCCCGAGCTTGGCGAGCGCTCTGCCGATCGTCACGAGCGCGTTGTCGGGAAGGGGCATAGAGGCGTGTGTGCTCGTCCCCTTGGCCGTGAGGGTCACGCCCATCACACGCTTATCCGACGTCGAGATGCTCACGTACTGCACGCGGCCATCAGCGCGCTTGATGATCCACCCGCCTTCATTGAGCGCAAACTCGGCGTCCATCTTGTCCCAATGTTGCCGTGACAGCCACGTCGTGTTCATCGGCGCGCCTTCTTCGTCGGCTTCCGCCAGAAAAATGATATCGCGATCGAGGGGTACTTTTCGATCCGCCAGCAACATCGCAGCGCGGGCGAACACGGCGATACCGCCTTTGAAATCGATGGCTCCGCGACCGTACACCGAGCCATTCTTGATCGCGCCGGCGAACGGATCGACGGTCCACTTCTCACGCTCCACGCCGACCACATCCGCATGGGCTGCGAGCAGCAGCGGCTTCTTCGACCCATTGCCCTTCAGTCGAGCGAAGAAGTGCACCTTCGCGGAGTCAGGCGTGGGAACGATGTCCACCTGAAAGCCGCGCGCGCGAAACAGCGGCCCGAGGATATCCGCAATCTGCTGCGTGTGCCCAGGCGGGTTGCTGCTATTGGCGCGAATGAGCTGCGCGAGCAGTAGCGCCGTGGAGTCGGTGTCTTGCCCGTGCGCGACGGCGGGGACCGCCGAGGCCAGCACCGCTAGACACAGTGGCGGGAACACGAGCGTGCGGAGTACGGAGCGAATCATGCGATGACCTCGAACCGACGGGACGGGAATGGTGGGCTCACGGAAGCTACCCCAGCCGAGATCGTCTCGCGCCACTGTGCTCCCCCCTGCCGAGCCCCGCCATGTACGATTCCGCGGTCCCGCGCCTGTCGTCGCTGGTCGATCACCTTCTCAACGAAGACTCGGCACCGTTTCATCAGCTGCATGCCGACGACCCGGCGGTGCTGGTGCTCGACTCCACCCCAGTTGGCAGCCGGCACCGGTGGGCTCCACCGACCGGCGTGCGTTTCTGGCCGTGCCTCGATTCTGTCATTGGCGATTCCCGGCGTCGGGGCGGCGCTTCCCGCCTGCTCACCGGCCGGTGACAGCGACACGCCGGCGGTGGGTCGCGCCGGCGCCAAATAGGCAGTATTGCTTCGATACGATCCCGCACTTCCACCCGTGGCCGCTGGCAACCGGCTCGCGTTGCACGGGCATGCGCGCGAGGTACCGGTGCGAATCTCGAAAGATATCGACGTAGCCGTATGGACCTTCGAGGGCGACTTCTCGGTCCCATCGTGCACTGCCGTGTGGACGACACCGTGGACTTCACGCTTAGCAACGACGTGGACATTCCGCATTCGATGGACTTTCACGCGGCGCAGATCGATCCCAAACACGCATTTCGCTCCGTCACCAAGGGGCAGTCGGTGCAGTTCTCCTTCACGCCGAAGTTTGCTGGCGCGTTCATGTACCACTGTGGCACAGCGCCCGTGCTCATGCACATCGGCTCCGGCATGTACGGCGCGATTGTGGTGTCGCCGCGCGAGCCACGGCCGCCCGCTAAGGAATTTGTGTTTGTGCAGAGCGAGTTCTAGCTCGCCGAGGCGGTGAATGGGGTGCGGGCATACGACTGTGCGAAGATGACGGCCGTGCTGCCCGACTTCGTCGCGTTCAACGGCCATCCCAATCCGTACATGGACGCCCCGATCCGAGTGAAAGTGGGTGAGCGTGTACGCTTCTGGGTAGTATCGGCGTCCCCACCCATCCGTCGCCCTTTCACGTGGTGGGCGAACAGTTCGGCACGGTCTACCGTGGGGCGCCGCCGGGCGCGACGATTCGGGGCGTCCAGACATTCACCGTACCGGCAGGCGGCGGCATGGTGTTCGAACTCGAGCCGATGTGGCGGGCGAATTTCCGTTTGTGAATCACGGCTTCGGCCATGGCCAGAAGGGCGCCATCGGCATGCGGGTGGTCGAACCGTAGCCCCATCGGCTGCAGCAAGCGTAGCTTCGCGTGACCTCAACCGGAGTTGCGCATGAGCGACACCCCTGCCCCACTCGGCCGCATCAGTTGGGCCGACCTTACCGTGCCCGACGCGACACAGCTACAGGAGTTCTATGCTAAGGTGACCGGGTGGACCGCGATGCCGCTCGGCATGGGTGAATACGACGACTACCTCATGCTCGGCGCCGACGGCGCACCTCAGGCCGGCGTCTGCCACGCACGCGGTGCCAACAGCGGGATACCGCCTCAGTGGATTGTGTACATCACCGTGTCGGGTCTCGAGGGCAAGCTCCGCGATGTGGACGCGCTGGGCGGCAAGATCATTATGTCAATACGCAGCATGGGGGAAACCGGGCGCTACGCCATGATCGAAGATCCGGCGGGTGCAGTGTGTGCGTTGTTTGAGCCGGCGTAGCGGCGCGCGTAAGGTTTCGTGGCCGCCAGGCATTGAGCGAGCGAGGCACATCGACTCTCCCCTGTCAACTTGCCAATGCGAACGCTTGCACCGCCGCCCCTCGTACTGCACGTCGCGATGTGCGTCGTCGTTGGTATCACGCCGGTCCGTCCGGTGTCCCTTACGGCGCAGGCAGCCGTTTGGCGTCTCGCGCCCACGCCTACGGTACGCATCGGCACGGGCGAGCAGGCGGCTCTCTCGCTGGCGGCACCCGCCGGCGCCACGAGACTGCCCAATGGCAACATCGTCGTGGGCGATCTGGCGGAGTACGCGATTCGTGAGTTCACGCCGACCGGCGCGCTCGTAAAGCGCTACGCGCGGAAAGGCAAAGGCCCCGGCGAGGTCGGCTATCTGGCGCCGCTCCTTCGGTGCGGGAGTGCTTTGGTCGCAAACGATATTACGGGGCCGCTCTCGATCTTTCAACTTGACGGCACGTTCCAACGCGCTTTCCGCGTCCCAACGCAAACGTATCGAATCGCCTGTAACGCTGGCCTGCAGTTCGTCGTGATGGGCTGGGCTGCTGACCGCGATATGAAGGCCGGCGCCTATCGTCCGAATGTGAGATACTGGCTCGCCCGCGCCGACACGAACATCGAAATCTCACTCGGGATGATGCCAGGCGGCGATCGCTGGCGCGAAAGCGGCGGTGATCGTCCTTTGCCGCTCGGCCGCGAACCGCGGGTCGCGATCTCCGCCGCGCGCGCATATATCGCGCTGGCCGACCGACTGGAGGTACTCGTGTTCGACCTCTCAGGGCAGCCGTTGCCTGCGCTCACGGCGCCGGCCGTACGCGTGCGCGTGGCCAAGGCCGATGTCGAAGCCGAGCGCGAGCGGGAGGTCGCCAGCATGGGCGAGCGCGCACGTACGATGTTGGAGCGGAGCTACGCGATGATTCGCATGCCGGAATTCCTTCCGGCCACTCGCGATCTGCTCATCGACGCCTCGGGCGATGTGTGGGTGCAGCACTATCCGAGCGCGGCGTCGCCGACCGTGCGGTGGACCGTCTTTTCGCCAAGCGGCAAAGTGCGGGCAACCATAGCGATGCCCACTGCGCTCGAGGTCTACGAGATTGGCGCCGACTACGTGCTGGGTCGCTACCTCGATCCCGATGAGCAGGCGCCGGAGGTTCGGGTGTACCGGTTGACGCGGCGGTAGACACCGCGTTGGGCGTTACTCGCTTGTGCCGCTTCACATGAAGTGCGCTATACGAAAAACATATGTGACGATGGCGGCATATTTGCGTCTATCTCGCAGCATCCGTCATCGCCGCAGGTGACGACACTGGTGCGTCACGCACCGGGTCTATGTACCGCGTGTCTCAGGATTTCGTAATGGAAGTGACGGTTGCCGTTGCTCCGGCCCAAACCGATGGAGGCGAGCGAGACATCGCGCGCCTCACGAGCCCCTCCCGCTTGGCCGCCCTCCGCGCGAGTGGTCTACTCGATGGACAGGCAGACGCCGTGCTGGATCGCATAACCCGCATCGCTACCGCGCTGCTTGGCACACCGATCTCGATGGTGTCGCTGGTCGATGACGCGCGGCAGCATTTCGCCGGCCTGACCGGTCTCGGCGGATGGGCCGGTGCCGCGCGCGGCACGCCGCTCACGCACTCGTTCTGTCAGACGGTAGTGGTGAACGACGCCCCCCTGCTGATCACCAACGCAGCACGCGATCCCTTCGCGATGCATCACCCCGCGTTCACCGACCTCGGCGTGGTCGCTTACGCCGGGGTGCCGCTGCGCACGTCAGACGGCGAGACGTTGGGCGCCATGTGCGCGATCGACACCGTGCCGGTCGAGTGGACCGCCACGCAAGTATCAGCGCTGGAGGATCTGGCGGCGGCAGCCATGGCAGAGATCGAGCTACGCGCAACGGTGCACGCGCTCTCCGTCGCGCACGAGCAGCTACGCAATCAGGTGATCCGAGATCCGCTCACGGGCTTGCTGAACCGGCGTGGCTTCGCCGAGCATGCGAAGCAACATCTGGCGCTGGCCGAACGGACCGGCAACACGTTTGTCGTCTTGGCGCTGGATCTCGATGGCTTCAAGCAGATCAACGACACGCTGGGTCACGACGCCGGCGATGAAGCGCTCCTGGAGATGGCGACCATCCTCACGCGCGTTTGCCGCAACTCGGACATTGTCGCCCGCGTTGGCGGTGACGAGTTCGTCTGCCTGCTCGCGCAGACGAGCACATCGGAACTGAAGTTCGTGACTGCGCGCCTGAACGCCGAACTTTCTCTACGCAACGCGGATCCGAAGGCGGAATTTCAATTGGCCACCAGTGTCGGATGGTCAGAATGGCTTCCCTCGCAGCGCGCCACGCTGCCAACGCTGCTCCGTCTAGCCGATGAGTCGATGTATGCCAACAAGCGGGCGCGAAAGGCGCACGCGGAGCACGCGGCATGACGAATGGTGTGCGCATCGCCTGCGTGCGGAGCACGCGCACGGTGTTGATCGTCGACGACTATCCGAGCGTGCTCGCGTGGGCCTCACGGGCCTTCGCGCGCGACGGATGGCATGTACTCGCCGCAACGAGCAGCGGTGACGCACTGACCGCATGGCGCGGCGCGAAAATGGCAGGAACGCGCGTGCAGCTGCTGGTCACCGACCTCGAGTTGCCGGATCTCGACGGACCGTCGTTGGCCCGTGCGCTGCGCGACGAGGATCCGACGCTCTGTGTCATCGGCATTACCGGGCACGCCGAGCGCGGCGCGGGATGGCACGGCACCTTGTTGCACCGCACCGCCTTCTTTCGGAAGCCGATGACAGCGGCCGAGCTGCTCGCAGCCGCGAACGCGTTGGCGAATGCGGCGCCGGCCGATCAGAGTGAGATGTGCCCCATGGATCCTATTGGATTGGTGGCCAGCTGACGGTCGATGGGCCGGTGCAGCACCATTCGACGAGCGAGCGCCTGAACATTGGTGCTCGCCGGAATCGCTTGGCCGAGGACGATCCACCCTTATTCGGCCAGCAGCTTCACCAGATCGGCGAACGCCACCGGCTTGACGATATGTACGTTAAACCCCGCCTCCGTCGCGCGCTGGCGGTCCTTTTCGAGACCGTAGCCGGTCATCGCAATAATGCGTGTCGCATCAAACCCGGACGCGCGGAACCGCCGGCACACTTCGTAGCCGTCCATACCCGGCAGGCCGATGTCGAGCAGCACCACCGATGGCGGCGTTTCCTCGGCGAGTTGCAGCGCGTCCTGCCCGTTGTGCGCCACGACGACGTCATGCCCGCGGAGGCGAAGGAGCATCGCCATGCTCTCGGCGGCGTCTACGCTGTCATCCACCACGAGAATGCGGCGTGGTGCCTCAGCGGAGTGCGCCGCGTCCGGAGTTCCATTGGTCGTCGTGGTTGTCGTGGCGGTCGGTGCGGGGATATGGACCACGAACGCGCTCCCCTGTCCCACTCCCGAGCTCTCGGCGCGTACGGTGCCACCGTGCAGCTCCACCATTTGCTTCACCAGCGACAAGCCGATGCCGAGGCCGCCCGCTGCACGATCAGGCACCCGTTCCCCCTGCGCGAACAAGTCGAAGATGCGGGGCATGGCTTCGCGAGAGATGCCGATACCGCGATCCCTCACGACGATGACGGAATCAGTGCCATCGTGCGCGATCTGCACCGCAATCGTGCCGTTCTCCAGCTGATACTTGGCCGCATTGTTGAGCAAGTTGGCCACGACCTGCGTGAGGCGCGCCGGATCACCACGCACCAGCAGCGGAGTGTCCGGCATCTCCACGGTGAGTTCATGGCCCATCTCGTCGATGAGCGTACGGCTCGATTCCACAGCATCTTGCACGACGTGGCGCAAGTCGAGCTGCTCGGTTCGAAGCCGGATCTTGCCTTGCGTGATGCGAGAAACGTCCAGTAGATCGTCCACCAGGCGAGTCAGCTGCTTTGCCTGGCGTTCGATGACCTCGTGACACCAGATCAGCTCCGGATCGTGCAAGCCCTTCATGTGCATGATGCTGGCCGCATTGCGAATCGGCGCGAGCGGGTTGCGCAACTCATGCGCGAGCAGCGCCAGGAATTCGTCCTTGCGCCGGTCGGCATCGAGTAGCTGGTCGGCGAGTTCCATCTGTCGCGCCACCGATGCCTCAAGCTCGGCGGTGCGCTCCGCAACTCGGCGCTCCAGCTCCACCGTAAGTCGCTCGGCCTCGCGTGTTTTTCGATAGAGCTCCGCGAATACCGCGACCTTCGCCCGCAATAGTTCGGGCACCACCGGCACGGAAACGTAGTCCACCGCTCCGGTCTCGTATCCCTTGAGCCGGTCGAGGTCGGACAGGTGCACGGCGGACACGAAGATGATCGCCGTCTTCTGGTAACGCGGATGTTGACGGATGATTTCCGCCAGCTCGAAGCCATCGAGCTCCGGCATACTGACGTCCATCAACACCAGCGTGATGTCCGTCTTGAGCAAGTGCTCCAGCGCCTCGCGCCCGGAGCTGGCCTTGATCAGGTTTTCCCCGAGCTCACTGAGCATCGCCTCGTAGGCGAGCAGCTTCCCCGGCTGATCGTCGACCAACAGGATGTTGACCTTATCGACCGTATTGCTATCCACGTTGCCTCGTTTGCCGTCCAGAACCTCGAGCATGTGTGTCATCCTCAGCGATGGAGCCACATGCGGAGCGCAGCGAGCAGCTGTTCGGTATTCACCGGCTTGGCGAGGTAATCCGACGCACCCGCGTCAAGGCACTTTTCCCGGTCACCCTTCATGGCCTTGGCCGTGAGGGCGATTATCGGGAGGCGCTTCATGGACGGGTTCTGACGAATGGCCTGCATCGTCTGGTAGCCGTCCATTTCCGGCATCATAATGTCCATCAGCACGATCGACACGTGGTCGGTGCTCTCGAGCGTCGCAATGGCTTCGTGTCCCGTTCCCGCCGTGAGCACATTCATGCCGCGACGTTCAAGGACGCTGCTGAGCGCGAAAATATTGCGCACGTCGTCGTCCACCACGAGCACCTTTTTGCCCACGAGGTCGTCGTCCGAGCGGTGCAATTTGTCCAACATCAGCTGCTTTTCCAGGGGCAGGTCCGCGAGCACGCGGTGAAGAAACAGCGACGTTTCATCGAGCAAACGTTCTGGCGACTCCACGCCCTTCACCACGACGCTGCGCGCCAGCGAATGCAGGCGAGCGTCCTCATCGGCAGAGAGCTCCTTGCCCGTGAACACCACCACCGGCACGTCGCCGATCGTCGCATCGTCCCGCATGTATTCCAGCACCTCGAAGCCGGTCATGTCCGGCAAGCGAAGATCGAGCACGGCGCAGTCGTACGAGCCAGTGCGCAGTGCGGCCAGCGCTTCCGTGCCGGTGCCGACGGTGTCGATCTCGATATCTTTGTACCCCAGTAACTCCTTTATACTGAGCTGCTCTGCCTCGTTGTCCTCCACCACCAGGAGTCGCCGCGACCGCGGGAGTGAGTACTCCTTGATGCGCAGTAGCGCCTCCTCGAGGCCCGCCGTCGTGGTCGGCTTCGGCAAGAAGCTGAACGCACCGCGCGAAAGGCCGTGCTGCCGGTCCTCGTCGAGGGTGATCATCTGCACCGGGATGTGTCGAGTTGCCGGGTCCTGCTTGAGCTGGCTGAGGACCGTCCAGCCCAACATGTCGGGCAGGAACACATCGAGCGACACAGCCGTCGGGTGGTATTCGCGCGCCAACGCCAGCGCGTCAGCGCCGCGCGCCGCCACCAGCACCTTGAATCCGTGCAGGCGGGCTTGCTCGACGAGCACCCGGGCATAGTGCGGATCATCTTCCACGATGAGTAGACGTGCGTCATGCTCCTTCAAGTCATGCCGGTCGTCGGGCACGGCCTCGATCGGACGATCCCACGTGCGTACGGACGACAGGCTCGTCGTGCTGCTCGGCAGGCCGCGTAGGTGCTCAGGCACGGCGAGTGTCGAGGCGCCAAGGAGCGACGAACCTGAGGGGCCGATGTACGCTTGCGGCAGGTAGAGCGTGAAGGTGCTGCCCAAACCCGGAGTGGAGCGCAGCTGGATTTCACCTCCGAGCAGCGCGGCGAGTTCGCGGCTGATCGCGAGGCCGAGGCCAGTGCCACCGTACTTCCGCGACGTGCCGGCGTCGGCCTGCTGGAACGCCTCGAAAATGATGCGCTGCTTCTCGACCGGGATGCCAATGCCGGTGTCCGACACCTCGAACGCGACCACACTTGCCGCGCGCTTGAGCATCGGATGCTCTCGGGTCCAGCCGCCCGCGGCCTGCGAGACGCGAAGCCGCACACCACCTTGCTCGGTGAACTTGAAGGCGTTGGACAGCAGGTTCTTCAGCACCTGCTGCAACCGCTTCGCGTCGGTCACCATGGTGGTGTCGTCGGTCAGGTCGGTAGTGACGTCGAGCGTGAGGTGACGATTGTCCGCCTCGTGGCGGAAGGGCCGTGCGGTGCCGTCCATCAGATTTCGCACGATCACCTCTTCTGCCATCACGGTCACCGTGCCCGACTCGATCTTCGACAGGTCGAGAATGTCGGTGATGAGGTTGAGCAGATCGGTGCCCGCGCCGTGAATGGTTTTCGAGAACTCCACCTGCTTGGGCGACAGGTTGCCTTCCACATTTTCGCCGAGCTGTTGACCAAGAATGAGGATGGAGTTGAGTGGCGTGCGCAATTCGTGCGACATGTTCGCGAGGAATTCCGACTTGTACTTCGACGTGAGCGCGCGCTCGAGGAAAAGGCGTCCGAGCTCGCACTCACGTCGAAATACAAGTCGGAATTCCTCGCCAACATGTCGCACGAATTGCGCACGCCGCTCAACTCCATCTTG
>NZ_JBKJRB010000044.1:0-6990 GCF_046594945.1 Gemmatimonas sp.
GTGGCGATCGTGGAAGTCGGCTTGGGTGGCCGGCTCGACGCCACGAATCTGGTGGAGCCGCTGGCGGCCGCCGTCACGCAAATCGGCTTCGATCACGTGGAATTTCTCGGCGATACGCTCGAGTTGATCGCTGGAGAGAAGGCCGGTATCTACAAACGCGGTGCGGTAGCGGTCGTTGGCGAGGCGCGGCCCGAGATTCGTGCGCTCCTCTTGGCTCGCGCCGAAGCCGTGGGTGCCGATTCCGTGCTGGTCACCGGTCGTGACTGGCAGGTCCTGGACATTTCGGTGGGTGGTGCCGGTACGAGCTTCACCCTGGTCACGCCAGAGGGTGAGCGCCGTTTGACGACCCCGTTGATTGGCGAGTTTCAGGCGCATAACGCCAGTGTGGCATTGGCAATGTTGCGAGGCGCCGGCGGGCGCTGGCTCGAGATTGAGCGCAACGCGGCGGCACTGTTGCCGGGGGTGCGTCTGGCGGGACGCTTCCATCGCGCCGATCGGTGGCTTTTTGATGTGGCGCATAACGCCGACGGGGCGGCAACGGTGGCGGCCAATTTGCTCGAAGTCGGCGTGCCGCTCCCCGTGAGCGCCGTCGTGTGTGTGTTGCGTGACAAGGATTGGGCGGGCATTCTCCGGGCCGTTGCGCGGGTGGCGACGCACATCGTGGTGACGATGGCGCCCACGGCACCGGTGGCGCGTGCCTGGAATCTTGACGAGGTCACGGCATGGGCGGAGGCAGAGGGGCTCCCTGTGCAGCGCGTGGACGATTTCGCGTTGGCGCTCGACCACGCGCGCGAACGGGCGGCCACGGTGCTCGTGACGGGATCCTTCCATACGGTCGGCGATGCCATGGAGCGGTTGCAGGTCGATCCGCTCGCTCGGTAACTTTCTAGGATGCCTCCAAAGCTCCTCCCGGGTTTCCGAGATTTCTATCCCGAGCAGTTTGCCGAGCGAGCCCACATCTTCGAGACCTGGCGCCGCATCGTGCGGCGCTATGCGTTTCAGGAGTATGATGGGCCGCCGCTCGAGCCGCTCGAGCTATATACGCAAAAGAGCGGCGACGAGATTGTCGGCCAGCTGTTCGAGTTCGCCGACAAAGGCGGACGCGCGGTGGCCATGCGGCCCGAGATGACGCCGACGTTCGCCCGCATGGTTGGTGCACGCGCACAAACGCTGCGTAAGCCGGTGCGCTGGTTTTCGATGCCGCAGCTCTTTCGCTATGAGCGCACGCAGAAGGGGCGACTCCGCGAGCACTTTCAGCTCAACGTCGACATCGTCGGCGAGTCCGATGTGCTCGCGGACGCCGAACTGCTGTCGGTGGCGGTGGAGATCATGGCGGCCTTCGGGTTGACGGCCCGTGATGTGCGCGCGCGGGTCAGCGATCGCCGGCTGCTGAACGGTCTACTGGCGCACCTTGCCATCGACGAGGCAACGTGGCCGGCGGTGTATGCCGTGCTGGACAAGCTCGAACGTCAGCCGAAAGAGATCTCGGCGGAGAAGCTCACGGCCGCCGGTGTGCCGCTCCAAACCATCGAGGCGATTCTCGGATTCGCCACGCTCGACTTTGCGACCCTGCAGACGCGCTATGGACACGCACCGGACGTCGCGCCGCACGTAGCGCGGTTCGCACAGTACGTCGCGCATTGTGAAGCACTGGGGATCGCGGCGTGGCTGCGCTTCGATCTCACGATCGTGCGCGGCCTCGCGTACTACACCGGCATCGTGTTCGAACTGTTCGACACCGTCGGTGAGTTTCGGGCAATCTGCGGCGGCGGGCGGTACGACAATTTGCTCAAGTCACTTGGTGGCACTGATCTGCCGGCGCTCGGTTTCGGCATGGGCGATGTGGTACTCGGTGAGCTGCTCAAGGCCCGCGGACTGATGCAGGCCCCGGCGCCCGCCGTTGCGCTGTGGATCGCGCAGGCGCCGGATAGCGCGTTGTATCCTGCCGCCATGCTGCAGGTAGCATCACGCCTTCGAGCCGACGGGCATTCGGTAGAGTTTGCGCTCCGTGCGCAGCGTGTGGAGAAACAGTTGGAAGCCGCCCGAAAGGCCGGCAGTCTCGCCACGATCGTGGTGGACACGACCGGTGACGCGGTGAACTATCGCGCGCGCGCGGCTGGCGCACAGGAAGAGCTCGTGCACACCCTTGATGCCCTGAGCATGTGGGCATCGTCGACGTTGAATCGAACGGACACCGCCCATGAGTGACGACAAGAAGCTGACCACGCGCGCCGACAACTTCAGCGAGTGGTACAACGAGTTGGTCCTGCGTTCGGAACTGGCCGACTACTCGCCCGTGCGCGGATGCATGGTCATCCGCCCACACGGCTACGGTATCTGGGAGCGCATGCAGCGCGCGCTCGACGATATGTTCAAGGCGACCGGCCACGTGAATGCGTACTTCCCGCTGTTCATTCCGGAGAGCTTTCTCTCGAAGGAAGCGGAACACGTGGAAGGCTTCGCGCCCGAGTGTGCGGTGGTCACCATGGGCGGCGGCAAGCAGCTCGAGGAACGGCTCGTGGTGCGTCCCACGTCGGAGACCATCGTCTACTCGATGTTCGCGAAGTGGGTGCAGAGCTACCGCGACCTGCCGTTACTCTACAACCAGTGGGCCAACGTCGTGCGCTGGGAAATGCGGACGCGCCTGTTCCTGCGCACGATGGAGTTTCTCTGGCAGGAAGGCCATACGGCGCACACCACGCACGACGAGGCCGAAGAGGAAACGCGACGCATGCTCGGCGTGTACCGGGAGTTCATGGAAGGCTACATGGCCATGCCCGTGATCACCGGGCAGAAGACGAACTCCGAGAGGTTTGCCGGCGCGCTCCGCACGTACTCGTGTGAGGCGATGATGCAGGACAACAAGGCGCTGCAGGCCGGCACGTCGCACAACCTTGGGCAGAACTTCGCGAAGGCGTTCAATCTCAGTTTTCAGAACGAGCAGGGCGAGCAGGCGTTTGCGTGGAATACCAGCTGGGGCGTCTCGACGCGCCTGGTCGGCGGCCTCGTGATGACCCACGGTGACGACGCGGGACTGCGGCTGCCGCCGAAGCTGACGCCGATTCAGATGGTCATCGTGCCGATCTGGAAAACGGAGGAAGAGCGCGCGGCCACCGTGGAAATGGCCAAACGGATCGCCGATGATCTGGGCAGCTTCAAGCGTCCCGACCACGAACGCCTCCGGGTGCATGTCGACGACCGCGTCGGCGTGAAGCCTGGCGCGAAGTATTATCACTGGGAGCTCCGAGGCATTCCGCTGCGCATGGAGATCGGGCCCCGTGATCTGGCGTCGAACACCGGTATGTTGGCCCGTCGCGATACGCGTGAAAAGCGTCCGATCAGCTTCGACACGCTTCGCACCGAGTTGCCGGTAGTGCTCGATACCATTCAGGCGGACATGCTCGCCGCCGCCCGTGCGCGCGTCGAGGCAAACACGATTCGTGAGCGCATCAGCTACGGACGGTTCAAGGAAGTCATGGATGGCCCGGGCGCGTTCGTGTATGCCGGGTGGAACGGCGACCCTGCGATCGAGCAGCAGGTCAAGGAAGAGACCAAGGCCACGATTCGCGTCATCCCCGATGCGGAGTATCGATCGCCCGAAGCGCCCACGACGTGCATGGTGACGGGTGAGCCGGCGAAGTACGAGGTCGTGTGGGCTCGCTCGTACTGACCGACGTGATGCCGTCCTCAGACTCCGAAGCGGCGTTCTCTCGGCGGGGCGGTGTCCTGCACGCGGAGCAGGTGCCCATTCCGGCTATTGCGGCGGCCGTCGGCACGCCCACCTACGTGTACTGCGCAAACACGATTCGCGCACGCTTGCGGCGTCTCGAGCAGGCGTTCGCGAGCGTGCCGCATCGCGTTCATTTCGCGATGAAGGCGAATTCAAATCTCGCCGTGTTGCGTCTGCTCCATGAGCTTGGCGCCGGTGTCGATATCGTGTCCGGCGGTGAACTGTTTCGCGCCCGCGAGGCCGGTTTCACCGGCCGCGATATGGTATTCAGCGGCGTGGGCAAGACGGTGCGCGAGATCGAACAGGCGCTCGAGGAGCGCGTGTTGCTGATTAACGTCGAGTCGGAAGCGGAGCTCGTCACCATCGACGCCGTAGCGGGCCGTCAGGGCGTCGTGGCGCCCATTGCGATCCGCGTGAACCCCGAGGTGACGGTCGATACGCCGCATGCCTATATCAAGACCGGCGAAAAGGGACAGAAGTTCGGAATTCCGCGGGATGATGTGGCGCGTCTCGTCGCGATGGTGCATGCGCTGCCGCACGTGACGCTGCGCGGGCTGGGCATGCACCTCGGCTCTCAAATCGGCAATGCTGATCCGATGCGCGACGCGCTGCCGCGTTTACTCTCGGCGATCGCCGCCGCACGTGCCGACGGTCATCCGATTGCCTACATGGACGTCGGTGGCGGATTGGCGGTACCGTATCACGAGGATGAATCCGAGGCCGACGTGGACGACTACGCCGCCATCGTGCTTGCGGCGGCCCGGGAAGCCGGGCTGACGCTGCTGCTCGAACCGGGACGCTTCCTGGTGGCAGAGGCTGGCGCGTTGATCACGGAAGTGCTCTATCGGAAGCACGCCGCGGGCAAGGATTTCATCGTGACCGACGCCGGTATGAACGATCTCGTGCGACCGGCGCTGTATCAGGCATACCATCGCATCGACGCGGTCGACGCCGTTGACGGAACGGTGGTCGCGGATGTCGTTGGCCCGATCTGCGAGTCGGGCGACTTCTACGCGAAAGACCGAACGATGCCCGATGTGGTGGCCGGTGCCTTGCTCGCCGTGCAGACCGCCGGCGCCTACGGCTATACGATGTCGTCCAACTACAACTCCCGACCGCGCCCCGCCGAAGTCATGGTGGATGGTGATCGCTTCGCCGTGATCACCGAGCGCGAACGCCTCGAAGACCTCGTACGCCTCGAGCGTGCGCACCTCCAGTGGAGAACTGCCTGATGCGGATCGGCTTACTGTCGGATACCCATGACCGCGTGCCTGCCGTCCGCGAACTGCTCGAGCAGATGATCGCCGGTGGTGTATCGATCGTCATGCACGCCGGCGACTACTGTTCGCCGTTCTCGCTGCAGCCCTTTCATGATCTGTCGGTGCCGCTACTTGGCGTCTTCGGACGTAATGACGGCGATCATGATGCGCTGCAAGCGGCCGCCAAGTCTGGTTTCGGTGCCACCGAGCTGTACGAGTCACCGCACAGCTTCGATCTCGGCGGCAAGTCGGTCTTGCTCATTCACGATCTCGCCGATGTGCATCAGCGCTCGATCGATGGGCATGAGGTCGTGGTACATGGATTTTCACACATCCCCGAGATGAAGTCGCGCGGGGATTCGTTGCTGGTGAACCCGGGGGAAGGCTGCGGCTGGCTGCATGGCGCGCCCACGGGGGCAATTCTCGATCTCGACACGAAGGCCGTCGAGTTTCTCAAGCTTACCGGTCCGGAGTGGAAGTACTGATGCACAGCCGTATTCTCATCCTCGATTGCGGTTCGCAGTTCACGCAGCTCATCGCCCGCCGTGTGCGCGAAGCGCGTGTCTACTCCGAGATTCATCCGCCCTCGAAGTCGCTCGAATGGATTCGTGCGTGGAAGCCCGACGGTATCATTCTGTCCGGTGGGCCGAGTTCGGTGACCGACGAAGGTGCTCCGACGATCGCTCGTGCGATGCTCGAGATCGCGCCGGTGCTCGGTGTGTGCTACGGCATGCAACTGATCGCGCATCTGGAGGGTGGTGCGGTGGTCGGTGGCGGCCGTCGCGAGTACGGCCGCGCGGACGTCACGATCGATGAGCCGACTGGGCTGTTCAAGGGCTTCGACGCCGGCGAGCGAACCACCGTGTGGATGAGCCATGGCGACCACGTGGAGCAGGTGCCGCCGGGCTACGTGGCGACCGCACACAGCGGTCACACGCTGGCGGGGTTTCGCCATACGACCCGCCCTATTCATGCCGTCCAGTTCCATTCGGAGGTCGCCCACACGGTGCGCGGCGCCGACATCATCCAGAATTTCCTGTTCGGCGTCTGCGGGTGTACGCCCGATTGGACACCGGGGCATTTCATCGATCAGGAAGTCGCGCGAATCCGGGAACTCGTCGGTGATAAGCAGGTCATCTGTGGGTTGTCCGGCGGCGTGGACTCGAGTGTTGCGGCCGCACTCGTGCACAAGGCGATCGGCGATCAGCTCACGTGCATCTTTGTCGATACGGGCTTGTTGCGGTTGCACGAGCGCGAGCAGGTGGAGCGCACGATGCGTGCACACCTTGGCATCAAGCTGATCACCGTGCGGGCGGAGGATCGCTTCTTGAATGGTCTCGCTGGCGAGGGTGATCCGGAGAAGAAGCGCAAGATCATCGGGCATACGTTCATTGACGTATTCGAGGATGCATCGGCGGACGCAGGGCAGGGCGCCGAGTTCTTGGTGCAAGGCACGCTCTATCCCGACGTGATCGAGTCGGTGAGCGCGACGGGCGGACCATCGGCCACGATCAAAACGCACCATAACGTGGGCGGTTTGAAGCCGGACATGAAGTTCCGACTGATCGAGCCGCTACGTGAATTGTTCAAGGACGAGGTGCGTAACGTGGGCCGTGAGCTCGGACTGCCCGAGGAGATGGTCGGTCGTCATCCGTTCCCCGGACCCGGACTCGCGATTCGCGTGCTGGGCGAGGTCACGCCGTACGCCGTCGACATTCTCCGGCGCGCGGACGCGATTTATCTCGAGGAGATTCGCGCAGCGGGGCTCTATCAGGAAATCTGGCAGGCCTTTGCGGTGTTCCTACCCGTACGTTCGGTAGGCGTGATGGGTGATGGTCGCACGTACGAGCATGTGATCGCCCTGCGGGCGGTGACGAGCACCGACGGTATGACCGCCGACTGGTTCGCGTTCCCGCATGAAGTGCTTGGACGGATTTCGAATCGTATCATCAACGAGGTCGACGGTGTCAACCGTGTGGTCTACGACATCAGCTCGAAGCC
>NZ_JBKJRB010000076.1:0-56830 GCF_046594945.1 Gemmatimonas sp.
ATTGCTGGAACGCATTATCACCGAGCCTTTGAGAAACGGGCGCGTCGTCGAAGACGCGGACTTTCATCGGCTATCGCGCAATACGAAGTGAGGAGTACGGGGTGGGAGAGGAGCAGCGTCGCTCCGTATTCGTCGAGTGTAGTGTTTCGGACGCCGGTGACCTGTGGCCTTTACGAATCACCCATGCGATGAGTAAGGGCGACAGTCCCCTCGCCGCCGCCATCGACGCGTCGTCACGGTGGGCCACAAGTGATTCCTCTATAGTCAGTTAGCAGAATGCCGTCCATTTCGCGAACGTGGTCTAGAGCTTGCGGTTCAGTCTGCTCTGGCGGATCTTCGCGTGGTCGTCGTGAAGGCCCGACCGAAACACCGTCACCTCCACACAAAAGAGGGTGCTCATGAAGTTCTCGAAATGGACATCGAGTGTCGCCGCCGTCTTGACGATTCTGTCGGCGTCAACGGCACGTGCGCAAGTCATCACGTTCGGCGCCCTCGGGGGAAGTAACGGCGATTTGTTCGGGTCTTATGGCGAATCTGGATTCAACGTCGCTCTGGTTGGCGGAGCCATTTGCGTTGCGAAGAGTTTCGGTAATCCAATCCCAGACCTGTTCGGTGGCGGTGTTTGCAGCTCTCAAAGCCCATCGTCGCTTCTGAGCATCACGAGAAGCGGCGGCGGTTCATTTCGTTTCCTCGGTACCGATCTTTCTACACAGAACGGACAGTCGACGTACTTCTTTGAGGGGTTTCTGTCGTCGGTCTCACAATACACTGGCGGCCAGACGTTAAGCACCGCGAGTGCGACCTTCGCGACGTACGCAAATTCCAACGCCACGCTTGTCGACGAGCTCCGCATCTCGCTGAATACCGCGGGCGCCTCTTCATACAACATCGACAATATCAATCTCCAAGTGTCGACCGTTCCAGAGCCGTCAAGTCTGCTGCTTCTGGGCTCGGGAGTCGGCGCATTACTGCTGGCGAGCCGCCGCCGCCGCGCAGCGTAACGGGGGACTTCTTGTTGCGATCCAGAAAAGGTGTCGCAACGGCGTCCCACGATTATTCTGCGTGCCGCAGTACGGGCGTTGGGCGCCACGTAGCCGTGTTGCGGGCGCTTCCGGCTCGCCGCCGAAGCAGGCGTTACGGCAGGCCGGAAGACGCGGTCTTACATCGACTATCGCGCAATACGAAGTGAGGAGTGCGGGGTGGGGAGCTGCACAACGAGCCCGCCGCCCTACCCCCGACTCGCCACCCCGACTCAAGACTTCCAGCACCGCGACTCGCTCCTTGGTGGGCGGATGTGTGCTGAACAGCTTCTTTGCGTCTCGCAGGCTGAACGTCGCCAGTGGATTCACGATCGCCAGCGGGGCCGCACTGGGCGACAGCTACATCAGGATGCGCCGCGCGCCCGTCTCCACCGTGGTCAGGGCGCCGGCCAACGACAGCGGACGGCCGCTGATCTCGGCGCCCACCGCATCGGCTTTGAATTCACGCTGGCGGCTGATCGCGAACTGAATCAGCATCGCCGCGATCGGCGCCACGATCAGCATCGCAAATCCCGCGATCGGGTGGCTGTCGTCGTCGTCGCTCCGGCCCCCAAAAAAGAAGGCGAACTGCGCCAGATTACTGATCGCGCCCGCCATGGTCGCGGCGATCGTCTACAGCAGCCTATCACGATTCTCGATGTGCGGCGCAATCGCCACCGTGGGCATGGGGAGCCCCGCGCGCTGGCGTAGCCGGTCGACCATGTCGTACAACTCCGGCGCGTCGCCGGGCGTGATGACCTTCGCGCCATACGCGCGCAACACCATGCTCGACGAGCCCCAGTACATGACGAGGTTCATCGCGGCGGACATGAGCAGAGCGATAATCGCCCCAGGGCCGCCGCCGAGCGACTGCCCGATGGCAACCACGAGCGCGGTCAGCCCCGCCATCAGTACGAACACCTTGACGTTATTCATCTGTGCATCTCATGGGGTCGGTTTTCGAAATGGAACCCCCAAAAAAGACGAGACTCCGCTCGCGGTACGCAGCAGTTGAGCCAGTGAGGGCCAACTGCCATGTTCCGTGGGCCAAGTCCCGCCTCATGACTGCAACTGTCGGCGGCTACTCTCCTTCGGGCTCCTGCGACTTCTTCCACGACTTCTCACCCTGCGGCACCACACTAGCGATGGCCTCGGAGCTGCGCAGCCCCCGGATCCCCTCCACGAGCTCCGTTGAGGCAACCGCCACGCCCCGGCGCGCAAGCTCCTCGGCCACCGCTAACCTGTGTCGTGGCCATACATACCGCGCGTACTGAAAGAAGTTCCGACGGGCCTCCGGAGATTCCGCCAGGAAGCGGGGGAGCGAGCCGCTCCCCTTGCGCGTGTTGCACGCCCTACACGCGGTCACTACGTTGCCGTGAGACCCGTCTCCACCGCGCATCCGCGGCTGCACGTGGTCCACGCTGAGAGCCTCCGGTTCCTGCACGAGCCCGCAATACACGCAGCGGAACTCGTCTCGCGCGAAGATTTCGAAGCGGTTCACTTGGTTCTGCCTGTCATCATTCCTCCTGTGAATCTCCCGGATCGCGGTCGTCGGATGATCTTTGATCAACTGACCAGGTTCCTCGACACCGAGGAAAGTACGGCGACCCCAGATGACGTCCCGCCCCGCCTTACCCATAAAGCCCTCGAGGGCCTGCGTATGTCGCGTTCTCGTGAACGAATCCTGAACAATCTCGAAGAGATGTACCGCGAAGCGTTCGATCGCGCCAAAGAAACGGCCGATCCCGCCGCGATGGCGTCACTCGACTTCGCCTATCGTCGTGAACAGCTGTACTTCGAGATCCTGCTCGACGTGCGGGACGCGGTCGAGAAGAAGTAGAACGTCGCCACCGGCCTCACCGCGCGAACAGCCGCTCGGCAATCCGCTCGGCCGCCGTCTTCGCGTCGAAGCGATCGTCACTCGTGAGAATGATGATCGTCGTCTTGCGCCCCGGGTAGCGCACCCACGCCGCGCGACGTCCTGCGCTGATGCTGAACACGCGATGCACGACCTCGCCGCGGTCGGTGTCGATCCAGAATCCCGTCGGTTCTGCGTGCTGCGCCGACCGTCCCTGATCGAAGCGATACAGATCGTCCACGGTGCCGCTCCACTGCTTCGTGGTGCTGTCATACGCGAGACGCTGAGCACCGCCCAGACCGGTCACGCGCCGTACTGACGTCGCACTTGTTCGTCCGGTGCTATCGGGAGGCAGGGCAGCGTTCAGCACGGCCGACAATCCACCAAGGGGGAAGTTCGGCGCACCCGTTTCCGGCGTCAGGCGGCGCTGTACGGCGACACCGTACGCACGGTTCACCAGCACCTTGCCATCTTGCGCCACGAGCACGGTCGCGCCACCGCTGGCCACGTCACGATACGATGCGAACACATTGTCCACGAATTTTTGCGTCAGTGGCGTCGCGTCGATGGCTCGCGAGACCACGCGGCGCGTGGCAAGGTTGTACCGGTCACCGGGACGCAACGTGAGGAACGGTTTGCCGGTGTCGTTGGCGTCGCGGCCATTGTACACGAACGCTTTGTTGCGTCCGATGATCTCCGCGCTGTCGCCGCGTACCACCCACACGGTGCCCTCGTCTTCGGAAATGCCGAGCAGGTCGGGGCGGCGCGAGGTGAGCGAGTCGTGCAGGTCGGGCAGTCGCTCGCGCGCGACCACATGCTGGTCGATAGCCACGCCGCGGAGATACGCGAAGCCCTTCAGGTACTGCGGATGATTGAAGAGGCGATTGTCGTTCGACGGCGCGCCGCGCACGAGATAGTCACCGAGGATCGACGCACCGGCCGATGAACCACCCACCACGCCGCCGCGATCCAGCACCGCCTGAAAGGCGCGCTCCGACTTCGTGCCGGCGTAGGAGTTCACGAGCCGGTAGTGACGACCACCGCCAAACCACACGCCGCGCGCGTTGGCGATTTTTGCCACGAAGCTGTCGGCGTCGGCCACCGTGCGACTGGTCGTGTGAAACACCACGACGTTGCGCGCCCCAGCGGTCTTGAGGCCGCGTCCGCCGTCGGAAGTATCGATGGAATCACCACCCGCCGTGGGCACGTCAACGATCAACGCGTCGGGGCCGCCGGCCAGTTCGATGAACTTCGCAAACACTTCGGGCCCTTGTTGCCCGCCGCCGACCACCATCACCGACCCGCTTCGCGGGCCGACGGACGGCGTGCCGTTCGTGCGTGTGGTGCGTGCGTCGCCGCCGACCGCTCGGGTGGATCCAGCACAGCCGACGGCAACCGACGAGAACAGGAGCCCGGTGGCCGCAACACGAAAACGAACGACGAACGATGGAGCGGACATGGGTGGTGTCCTGATGAAGGCGGACGGGAAGTCGCGAAAAGCGAAAAGCGAGCAGCAACCTCAGCATACGTCGCCGACGCCGCCACCGCTGGCCTTCGCCAGGTCGGCGAGTCAGTCGCGTCGCACACTGAATTGAAACGACTGCTGCACCAGTTGCGCGACCCGCGCGCCGCCCGCTTCGGCGGGGAGAAAGCGCATCCGCGCCAGAGCAGTGCGCACCGCCGCCGTGAACAGGGGATGCTGGCTGTCCAGCACGGTAAAGCTCGAAAGCTCCACGCGACCGGCCGAATCGACCACGAACTGCGCCATCACCTGGCCCTCGATCCCCGCCGCGCGCAGCATCTCGGGATAGACCGGCCCCGCGGCCCCTGGAAGCACCACCACGGGTTTTTCGACCTGAGTCACAAGAAAGACACCGTTTAGCGCCGGCGCCACGTGTGTGGCCCCGTCGACTCCGTGCGAGCGGCCGCCCGGCTTGCCGATTCCAGTGAAATCATCGAGGTTGGTGGGCGCCAGGCTCAGGTCCACCGCCGGCAACGACGTGGGAATGTCGATCGGGGCGCGGAGCACGGCGAATCCCTGCGCAATCGGGGCCGCCGTGAATACCTCCGGCACACTCGGCGTTGACGGCGCCGGTGATGGTGGGGCGGCCGTGAAGTCGACGGCCGTCTCGCGCTGCTCGGTCGCATGCGCGACCGTCGCCTGGGCGGTCGCGACCACCAGCGCCCCCACGATGCCAGCGTGCCCTACCACCGAGATCAGCGATCCACCAACAGACCGGGCGCGTGTGGCCCGCGACTCAATCAATGTCTGAAACATGCATGCCTCCAGAGTTGGGATGAGGACAGCAGGTCTGTCCGACTCCACGGTGGGATGGCAGCATGAAGCCTTCATGACGGCCGCATGACGGATCGCTAATGCGTTCATGACATGTCGATGGACGCGGCGTGTCTTGAGGGTGACGGTGCGGGTACCGATTGTCACGACAATGCGTCTTTTTGAGTCCGACCGCGGGAGCGGCCGAACGTCCTGAACATCCAATTCACTATGCGCACTGCTCTTCGTCGGAATGCCCGAGGAACGGCCACGATGGCCGCCCTGCTGCTCGCCGCCTGCGGCGACGCCACCACCACCTGCGTCACGGCGCCATCTGCATCTGATGCCTCACGATTCGCGCGCACAGCGCAGGCACAGGCCCGCCTCGCCTCATTGTTTGACGCCGCCTCGGCCGAAGTGCTCGGTGTCAGCGGGAGCGTCTATGCCGATCACGATGGACGGCTCGGACGACTGGTCTTTGGGGTCGAGCCGTTCTCGGCGGCTACGTCGGTGCAGGCCGCCGCAGCGCGTGCTGGTTTCAGGCGGATGACTTCACGATCGTGTTGACGGCGCCGATCTACACCACCGCCGCGCTGTCCGACGCGTTCGCGGTGCCGCAAGGTGGTCTCCAGGTCGGCCTCGGCACGCTCATCGGCGTGGAAGCCGACGACCCGGTCTACACCGCGAACAAGTCGTGCCCCCCAAACGCGTCGTTGCCGATACAGCGATGCCGCTCGCATTGCCTACCGGCCCAACGTACCGTCCAGCCAAGGATACATCGCGTCGACCGGCGCACCGAATACCGGCAGCACGACCGTCGTCGGTTCGCTGGCGTTCAATCAGCAGGACGATTTGACGCGCGAATTCCCGATCGGACAGACGATCCACAAGATCGGCGCAACCACGGGTTGGACTTCCGGTCAGGTAGAACGCAGTTGCGTGAATGCCAACGTGGCGAATTCACCGATCACGCTGCTCTGTCAGACGTTCGTGCGGGGCCTCGATGTCGTCGTCGACGCCGGTGACTCCGGTGCGCCGGCATTCCTGCAGTCGGGCGATGAGAACGTTCTGTTCGGCATCGTGTGGGGACGCACCGACGTCGGCGAATTCGTATTCAGCCCGCTCGAAGGCATCGTGCGCGATCTCGGGCGCATGAGCGCGATCGTGGGCGGTACGATCGACAACAGCAACGGTAACGGGAAATAGGCACCACGGAATGCCGAGGCCCTCCGCGCTGCTACGCTTCGCGCCGCTACGCTTCGCGCCGCGCCTCGGCGTCGCGAAGGGCGCGCTGCGTGATGCCGACAAAGAACACTCCGAGCACCACCGTCGCGATCACGCCAAGCATGAGGACCGACATCGGCAACGCACCGTTACCATTCGCGGCGTCGGCGCCGGCCGCGCCGAAGGCCGCGTACGAGGCGATGATCGGCAGCATACCCGGCATCGCCATCACGAAATCACGCGTGCGCACGCGGGTGACGCCAAGCGCGTAGTTCGACAACACGAACGGAATCGCCGGCGACAAACGCAGCAGGAACATCAGGCGAAGTCCGTCGTCGCCGATCACGCGGTCGACCGCCGAGAGCGTAGGGTTTGCCGCCACGCGCCGTGCGACGCTGGTCCGGAGAATCGTGCGCCCCAGCAAGAACGCCAGTGTCCCGCCGATGGTGGCGCCGGTGAGCACCAGCGCGCTGCCCTTCATCACGCCGAACACGGCACCGCCAGCCATGTTGAGCAGAAAGGCTGGCAGCATGAAGAGCACCACGCCGATGTACGCGACCACGAACGCCAGCGGCGCCCACATGCCGAGCGTCTGCACCCAGGCTGAGAAGTCGGGCAGATACGGCGTCGCGAGTTGACCGATGGCGAGGCCGGCCAGCAGTGGCACCGCGATGCCGGCGGCACGTAGGAGACCGGTGGAGGCGCGCTTGAGATCGGGAGGCATGGCGCGGAATATACCGACGGATCACCTCGCGCCACGACAGCGGCCCCGGCGTAAAAACGCAGGGGCCGCGGTGTGTTACTGGAGGGGCTTTGACGGGCGCTGGAATCCGCCGTCGAGCGCATTCAGGAACAGCTTGTACGTCCCGTGCGCCTGCGACCGGAAGAGAATCTCCGGTCCAAAGAGCCAGATCGTGCCCCGGCCGATTTTGGCTTCGGCCATGGCCACGCCGCCCTTGAGCAGTTCCTGCCCCCACGCCCAGCCGCTCGTGAGCGGCTTGTCGGTATCGAACGTGGCGAGCACCCGCACGCCTTTGGCGGCTGCGTCGGGGCCAAGCTTCATGACCGGGCTGTTGTCGAACATCACGCTCGGACGTGGGTTCATGCCCGTGGCGATCGTGGCCGACGTATCCAGCTTCACTTCGAGCAGCGAGCCGGGGATGTAGTACTTCTCTCCGGCGTACGGACGACCGTTGGCTTCCGCCAAGTAGTTGTCGATCGGAAGGCCCATCGCGTTGCCGAGTTCGATCGACGAACCGATCGCTACGATGCGACCACCCGCCTCCACAAACGACTTGAGCGCCGGCACCGATTTCTCGGGGCTGATGCGGCCGATCGTGCGACGGAACTCGGCCGGGATGAGCGTTGTGTCCGGCGAGCCACCAAAGCCTCGGCCAGCGCCTGCTGCGGAGAACGCACCATCGGTAACGACGATCACGTCGTACTTCGCCTTGAGATTGCCCGCGTCCACGTCCTGCGGATAGATCACGGCGAACGGGAATTCGAACTTCTCCAGGATCAGGCGCGTCCAGCCGCTCGGCATGCTGCCGCCGTAGCGATCGATGAGCGCGATACGCAGCGGCTGTACCGGCTGGGCCGCGCCCGGCTTGCTGTTGGCGGCGGAGAAGTTCACGCCGAGCTCCTTGGCCGCTTGCGTCACGACCTTGTCGGCCGCACCACCGGCGGGAATAAACCAGCTGCCGGCCGGCCAAATGGTACTACGGTCGGTGAACGCCGTCGGAATGCGCGACGCCTTCACCTTCACCGCGGCAAGCCGGTTGGCGACCGTGCTGGCGTCGTTCACTTCCGGACGGATGAAGTAGCCTGCCTTGCCCTTTGCAACCGTGCCCATCGGCATCATCGTGACGCCATTCACTTTTTCGAACGGTCCGGTGAGGCCATCGAGTACGCGCTCGAACTGGATGCCCATTTGGAGGGCGAGCGTCCAGCCGGCGTTGTCGTACGGCGGGATCGGCGGGCCACCCGGATAGCGGAAGTCGTTCGGGTGATCCTGCGGTTCGAACATGTCGAGCGCGTGCGATCGGAACGCCTGGTTCGTCATCACGACCCACGAACCGGCCGGGAACGACTTGCCATTCGCGCTGAACGAACCGGTGGCGCGGTGCACCTGAATGCCGGAATACTGCAGCGCCTTGACGAACTTGGTTGCCGTCGGGAAATCGTTCTGCGCGCTGCTCAACACGTACGCGCGCGGATCACGGTTCTCCGGCTTCTTGAGTTCGGCCATGTAGCGATCGTTGGTCACCGCACTGCCGATGTTTGGCGCTGTACCGGCACCACGTGGGCCGCCGGCGCGATTCGCTTCCGGGCTCGCCGTACCGCGGTCCTTGGTGATCTGTGCGATCATGGCGTCGACCCGCTTGGGCGAGATCGTCCAGTTGTCCTTCGACCCATTCTTGATCTGATCGTTGCCCATCACCCAGCGATTGAACAGGAACGTTTCACGATACCGCGACGCGAGATCCAGGAACGCGTAGTTCGCCGACACCGAGTAGTCGATCGACTGTCGGAAGTGCCATTCCTGCGGTGCCACCGGCATCGGCAGGTTGGCCGAGCGCAGTTGACGATCGGGCACCAGCGACACGCGGATGGGCGTCGGATTGCCGATCGTTTCGGTGAGAATACCGATCTGGTTGTGATAGTAGCCCACGGTGCGCATGCCGCCGTTCCACCACGTGCTGTAGTTCGAGCCCGCGCGGAAGGTGAGGCCGGGCTTGTGCTCGAGTACGAAGCGATGGTTGAGCGCCGCGCCCACGAGATCGAGGCCGGTGATCATCGCCGGATGGAACCAGTAGTTGGCCGGATCACGGTACGGCGGCGCCGCCATGATCGTTCCCGTCGGGCCGGTCTGGTGGTGATTGTACATGATCTGCGGATTCCACTGCACGAACAGCTGCTGCGACATGTTGCGCGTTTCGGCCAGCGCATTCATGTACGCGTCGCGGTTGTTGTCGTGACCCGCGTACTTCTCGTACAGGCGCGGAATGTTCGAATTGCGGCGCAGCTTGTCGGGCTCCTGCATGTACCAGTTCGACACCAGCTCCATGCCGTCCGGATTCGCGTGCGTCATGAGAATGATGCAGTCGTTCAAGATCCGCATCGTCTCGTCGTCGGTGCGGCTAGCAAGCTGATAGAACGATTCGATGAGCTGCTGTGCGCCGAGCACTTCGGTGGCGTGCAGTCCGCCGTCGATCCAGAACACCACTTTGCCTTCCTTCGCCAGCTTGGCCGCTTCCGCCGAGTCGAGGCCCTCGGCATTGGCGAGCCGGGTCGAGATCTCCTTGTAGCGCGCCAGATTCTTCAGATTCGCGGGCGAGGACACGATCGCCATGATCTGCGGCCGTCCTTCCTCGGTGAGGCCAATCGTGTCGAGAATGACGCGGTCGCTCTGCTTCGCGATGGTGGCGAAGAACGCGTGCAGCTTGGTGTAATTGGGGAGCTCGTAGTCGGCGCCGATGTCATGCCCGAAGAATTCTTTGGGCGACGTGAGGCGCTGCTGAGCCGGGAGCGTGGCCGGCAGGGCCGCCGCGAATAGCATCGCGGTGGAAAGCCGAGTGGCACGACGCAGGCAGATCATGCGAGGGGCGGGTGGGAGGATACTGGGACAGCCGGACGCGGCTGCCGGATTCTCCCGCAGGGGGAGCCATCAGGCATACGATGGCGGGGCAGAGGGCGTTGGGCAAATTCTTGTCCTCACCGATCGGTTCATCAACTTTGGAGTAGGAGAGGGCGTACGTCCCTCAGTTCCTCGTTTTTGCCTTTGCCCCCGCCAGATGACTTCGATCCGACTGACCGCCACGGCCGCCGCACTGGCGAGCCTGTTCGCTACCGCTCCCCTGGCCGCACAGGCCAAGCCCCCGGTTGCTAAGCCGGCTGCCGAGATGGACCATTCGAAAATGATGGACCATTCCAAGATGGCGACTGGCGCCAAGGCTGAGGGCTGGAAGGAGCTCGATGCCTACCACATGCTCATGATGGCCACTTGGCACCCGGCCAAGGACAAGAATGACCTCGCGCCGATTCGCGCGAAGGCCACCGAAATGGTGGCGTCGGCCAAGCTCGTGGCAGCGTCCAAGGGGCCGATGGCTTGCCAGAAGCCGGAGCTGCTGAAGGCGCAGGCCGGCCTGCCGGTCGAGACCGAGAAGGTCGCGGCGATGGTGGCAGCCAAGGCCGCTGAGGCCGATCTCAAGGCGGGTCTTAAGGTGCTGCATGACCGTTTTGACGTGCTCGAAGAGTGCGCCGGCTCGGGTGCCGGCATGAAACACTAAGTCCGTTGAACTGATCACACGGAGCACAAGAGAAAAGGAGAAAAGGAGGACACGTTCGAGTGGCGAGAGCCCTCTGTGTTCGCCTTTCCTCTTTTTCTCTGTGTGATCAGTTCTTTTTCTAATACTTCCAGCTGTACCCCACGCGGATCACCTGCGTTTCGAGGTAGTCCGTACTCACCAGCCGGAACGTTTCCCCGTTAATGGTGCGGCGGAGCTGCATCGTGTTCAACAAATCCGTGGCGTTGATCGCGATCTCGCCTCGGCCGTGCTGGACGGCCTTCCGCGCGCCGAGGTCGAGGGAATACCGACTTTCGATGCGGCCCTGTGGAAGGAGGTCCGGCGCCAGATAGACGCTCGAGACGCGCGTATCCCAGTTGTGCGGGAGCCGGATGGCCGCGTTCAGCTTCACGTTGCCAGAGACGAGCCGCTGGCGCTCGGCCGAGTACGCGACCGGCACCGGGTACTGATTGACCACCGTGAATGCCCCGAAGGTGTTGCGATAGACCGTCGCGTTCGCGTTCAACGAGACCCGCTTCGACACGGTCTGCTGCCACACGACCTCCGACCCCGTGTTCCAGCTGCGACCGGCGTTCTGGAACACGTTGTACAGCAGCACACTGCCCGGCGCTTGGGTCGCGATGCGGGTGATGGTGGCGTCAATGGTGCGGTGAAACGCGGCCGCATAGAAGCTCCCGCGAGACCAATTGGTTTTGTAGCCGAGGTCCATCGAGGTCGTAAACTGCGGCTGCAGCGCCGGATTACCCACTTTGATCAACTCGGGCTCGTCGTACTTCGGGAAGATGCGGATGTCGACTTCGTTCGGACGATCCACCCGACGATTCAAGAACAGCGAAAGCTTGTGATCATCGTTGAACTTGTACGCCGCCCGTACATTGGGAAACGGCTCCATATACCGATACCCGTCACTCGTGTACGTGTTGTGATCCGGGTTCACCTTATAGTCCACCTGCACCGACTCCACACGTAGCCCTCCCTCGAGCTCGACGTGCTGGCTTTCGAACACGTAGTTGGCATACAGCGCCGGAATCGTTTCGCGGTACGTGGCTTGGCCACCGGCGCCCGGATCGAGCGGTGACCGTTCGCCGGGAAAGAACTGCATGTTGACGGGAATCGAGCGGTATCGACCCTTGAATCCGGCCTCGATGCGCCCCTGCTTGAGCGGCTTGGTATAGTCCGCGTTCAGGTCCACGATGTGTTCATCGGACAGCAGCTTGAAGGCATCCTGTCCAATGAAGTTGGGCAAGGTGTTGGTGAAGAAGTACTGCTCGTCCTCGCGGTGGAACGAGTAATTACTCGTGAACTGCAGCGAGTGACCTGGCTGGGCGTACCGATGTGTGAACACCGCGCTGCTGAACGCCGTGTACTTGACCTCATCCTCGAGGAACTGCCACAGCCGATACCGATTGGTGAGATTGCCGTCGAAGTACGGATTGTCGCCGTCGTCCAGGATCTTCTCCCGATTGAACAGCCCCGACACACTCATCGAGTTCCGCGCATTGAACGCGTGATCTACGCCCGCGTTCACTGTGGCATAGTCCGTACGGCGGTTGCGCTTGATCTGCTGGGTGATCACGGACCCGTCGTTGTACGTGCGGGTCGAGAATTCGTTCTTGTTCAAGGTGGGCGCGTACAGCCAGTCGCCCTGCAAAAAGCTGTTGGTCGCGTTTTTCCGGTAGTTGACCGAGAACGACGGATTGAACTTGGGTGTGTATCGGAACTGCGGCCGAATGGTGGGGAGGTTCTCGCGCTTCTCCCACAGTGCGCCGGCACCGGTCATCAGGCCGACCTTCCCGGTGAGCCCGGTCTGATCTTCTTTCTTGAGAATCAGATTGATGATGCCGGCACTGGCATTGGCGTCGTACTTGGCGCCGGGGTTGTTGATGATCTCGATACTCTGAATGGCTGAGGCGGGCAGGTTCTCCAGGCCGCGCTGCGATCCAGCGCCGGTGAGCGCGGTCTGCTTGCCATCGATCAGCACGGCCACCTTGTCGCTGCCGCGTAACTGGATCTTGCCATCCTCACCGACGGTGACGCCCGGTAACGTGGACATCACTTGGACGACCGATCCGCCCGCCTGGCTCACGTTGTCCGCCACGCGAAAGGTTTTCCTATCCATCGTGCTGGCGATCTCGGACGCGTTGGCCGTCACGACGACCTGTCCGAGGGCCGCCGCCACCGCCTCCATGGAAAGCACGCCGAGGTCGAGGAACGGACTGAGCTCGCCGATCAAAACCCGTTGGCGTAACGGCTTGTAGCCGAGGATCTTCGCGTCCAGCAAGTAGACGCCTTTTTTGAGCCCCGTGAACGCGAACGCGCCCGCGTTGTCCGTGAGGCGACCGGTGACGAACGTGCTGTCCTTGGCCAGGAGCAGCTGCACGGTGAGAAACGGTAGCGGCGCCTTTGATTGCGCGTCCTGCACTCGCCCCGAGACCGTGATAGTCGTGGCCGGTGACTGGGCGAGCACGGCGGTCGCCAGGCACAACAAAAACGGGAGCAGACGAAGTGAGATCATGAAAAGAAGATGACGCGCGACGAATGATTCCTCCAGTTGCACGACGAAGGGGGCAAGCCGGTCGGCTCGCCCCCTTCGTCGTGTCCCGTCGTCGTGTCCCGTCGTCCCACGACTCTCCCAGCGCTAGATGATCTCGCAGGCTCCACCGGCACAGGCCACCGTGTCGCCCAGCGTCGTCATGTCCACGCCTTCCAACAGCATGGTATAGTCGACGTCACGATACGACAGCGCGTTCCAGCGAATCATATCCGACTCGGTCGTCACCTCTTCACGCGGCGCCTGCGCGTAAATCTTGTCGCCCGTTTCACGCAGCAAGGAAATGCCGGCGAAGTATTCCTTGTTGTCCCAGATGAACTGCTGGACCGCTTCCCATTCGTCGTCCTTCACCGTCACGGTGTTGGACACGTTGTGGTGCAGCCCCGGGTTGTACTGCTCATGACGGCGGCCGGCGCGAACCCAGTGCTCTTGCACCAGGCGCACGTATTCCAGGAACTGCACGGCGCCGACGTCTTCGCGCAAAATCGCATCGGGCTCGGCGCTCACCGGGAACGTGATCACGTCGGTCGTCTCGGGATCCCACACCGACGTTTCGGTCATGTGCGGATTGTGCAGCTTGAACCACTGATACAACGGCTCCGTGCGCGCCGCCTGCACGCGACGGAAGTAGTGACGCGCATGGTGCGGGTGAATCCCCGAGCCCGCGCCCAGCACGAGGCTTGCCGTGCCTTCCGGCTTCACGCAGGTGATGCGCGCCGCCGGCGCGATGCCGAGGTGTTCGGCGATCGCGGCGTTGGTGTCAAGACATTCCTTCGCGCCACGCTCCAGCACCGACGGATCGAGCAGCAGCGACGGCCGATCGAGAATGCCGCAGATTGACACCCCAAGCAGCGACTCTCGCTCGTTGATCACCCGCGTGGCGGCGCCGAGGTATGGGATGTCGGTGTACGCGGCCTGCATCGTGCCAAGCAGTGACGCCGCGCGGCAACAGGCGAGGAACGACGCTTCCGTGTCGCAGGCGCCGGCGTTGATCGTGGTGAGGTTGCACATCTGCCAGCCCGACACGCGCGACCCGATCTCGACGTCGGGGCGGCCGTACTTCGCGAGCTTCGCCTGCGCCGCTTCGTCGACCAGCATGTACGGGGCGAGACCGATTTCCACGCACGGATTCGCACCGTACTCCGCGTCGTCCACGAAGTAGAAGCCCGGTTCGCCGAACTCCTTCTGGAACTCGAACAACTTCGCGAAGTCCGACGTCTGCACCGACTCGCGAACGAGTACGGCGGAGTTGTTTGACTTGCCGCGCTGCGAGTTGGTCTCGAACCAGTTGCCCGTCTTGGCCGCCGCCATCTCGTCGTCGTCGGACGAAAACAGGCAGATGGTGGCCGAGCGACGGATGCCGCCGGAGAGCACGGCGACCGCGACGTGCATCATGATGTCGTACACTTCGATCGGACGGAGCGCGCGGCCCGGCACCTGATCGAGCATGCGTTCGGCTGCGCGGAGCGCCTTCTTGAGCGGCAAGTGTCCCGGCGCGCGACCACCTGAGGTGCGCAGCTGCTGGCCGCGCGACCGGATGGCGCTGTAATTGAACTCGACCTTCGTGCCGTCGAGGTACGAGCGGATCAGTGCATCCAGTGCATCCGCCCACCCTTCGAGGGTGTCGGGCACCATATGGTGCACCACCGGCAGTTCGTTCTCGGCCGCGCGGAGCGGGAACGTCGGGAGTTGCGACACGTGCTGCTTCTGCACGCTGAAACCGACGCCGGTGCCCGACATGAGCAGGAAGAACGACTCTTTGAAGGCGTCGAGACGATCCATGTGCGTGAACGCACAGTTGAACATGCGCGCATTGTTCGCTTCGATCGCTCGGCCGCCGAACTGCAGGGAGCGCATGGAAGGCAGGATCGCGCGACGTTGCAGCGCAGCCTCCGTTTCGGCCATAAGCGCCCGCAGCGTGCGTCCGCCAAAGCCTGCCACCGACAGGTCGATGCGATCGGCGAAGTGGTCGCGATGCATGTCCATCACGCGCGTGAAGGCCTCGGCCGGCGTCTCGCGGCGACCCAGATCTTCCCGGTACCGCGAATAGCGCGAGAGGAAGATGTAGTCCTGCATGCCGTTCTCGCCGTGCACGTTGAGGCGATGCTGCGCACGAGCGGCGCGGTACAGCACGTAGCGCTTCGCGATGTCCCAGTGACCGCGCGCGGCGATCATCATTTCCACGATGTCCTGAATCTCTTCCACCGTGGGGACATGATCCTGCGCGCGACGCTCGACGGTGTTGACCACAAGCTGCGTGATTGCGCAGACGTCGGCAAAGTCGGTGAAGCCCAAGCCGAAGCGGTGGGCGGCATCGTCGTGGAGCGGGTTTGGCGCATCGTCGTGACGCGACGCGTAAAACGCGAGTGCGATTGCGCGAGTGATGCGCTCCGGATCCCACGGGGCCGCATGGCCATCGCGGTTGACGACCTGCGTGATCGCCTTGATGCTGGCGGCGTCGTAGCTGGTTCGAAACTCGGAACTGCGGGGGGCGACGGAAACGGCCAAGTGTGCCTCCTTCGGGTGAACCAGCGAATTGAATGCACACCCCCGAGGACCTACGCTTCCCACCACCCGGCGGACACGCCTGGCGACGAAAAGGGCTCCTTGCGATGCGTAGCAAGGAGCCCAGCGGAGCTGGCGCCACTCGAGTGAATGGCACACAGCGATCCCCGGCGTGCCCTCCCTCGAGGGTGCGCGCGGACTCCGGCAGTTGGTAGGTCTTCTGGCTCGGGATTCGTCCTCCGGAGCGGCCTTCCCACGCACCCAACGATGGGTGCCCAGTGGCGTGCTGCTCCTTCGTCCTCCCTTACAGCGGCGGGGCCGCCCCGGAATCGCACCGGGTTCCCTCTTAGCGCCGACCCCAGCGTCGGAGTCGGTGACCAATGCCTATGTCTTGATACAGTTGCCTGCTGTCACGAACAACAGCGGGAGGCGCAACTTCCAGCCAAAAGGCGCGGATGTCAATACTTGTTTCCTTACACGAGCCATCAATCAGCGCGATTTTTGGGGCGAGCTACGGCACGTCCGGACACCGGCGTTACGCTGTCTCGAAGGTGCCACGGCGAACGGTCATGCCGCCCTGTACGTGCCACGCGCCGCGGGCCATGACGTCGCGCACACGATGCTCGGCGTCGAGCACCACCAGGTCGGCGTCGCCCCCGACACGGAGGGCGCCCTTGGCCGAGAGGCGGAGCAGCGCCGCGACGTTGCTGGTGAAAGCGGGAAGGATCCGCTCCCACGCGTGCCCCCGCGCCACGAGCTCCCGCAGGGTGTCCAGCAGCGAGCCCGCGTGACCAACGCCCATCTCAACCACCCGACCGTCGGCGTCGAACACCGGAAGACATCCCCCACCGTCGCTGCTCACCGTCACGTGTGTGGCCGGCGCCCCGCTGGCCCAGAAACGCTCGAGCGCGTCGGCCGCGCTCCACGCGTCGTCCTCGGGTGCTACGTGGAACGACGTGATGTCGACCACGCACCCACGACGGGCGAGCGCGATCGCTTCGTCGAATAGCGCCCGCTTGCGATTCACGTGAGTGGGGTTGAACACGCGCGCCGGAATCTCGCTGGTGTCGAGCGCCTGCCGCACGAGAGCGAGTCCGCGTCCCCCGTCGCCCAGGTGCAAGTGCACAACGCCCGCCTTGCCGGTCATGATGCCGCCCACGTGCGCCTCGGCTGCCACCGTCAGCAGATCATCGAGGGTCGGCTGGCTGGAACGGTGATCGCTCAGCGCGAGCTCGCCCACGCCGATCACCCGGTCGAGGTGCACGATGTCGCCGCGCACACTACCGGTCAGGGTGACGGGAGGCACGTGATAGCCGCCCGTATGACACCAGGCCGAGAGCCCGTCGGCCACCAGGCCACGCGCCGCGACCACCAGTTCGGCCGTACTCCGCGTGACGTCGTCGGTGCCAAGCACGCCGACGGCCGTGGTGACCCCGGCCTTGGTGTATTGCGACAGCAGCGGTGCGGGGACGCGGGAATTCGGTCCGGCTTCGCCGCCGCCGCCGGTCAAGTGCGCGTGGCCATCAACTAGCCCCGGAATCACCACGCGCCCCTCGAGATCGACCTCGGTCACGCCCAATGCCGTGGGCAGCGCGCTCAGTGACGCGCCCATCCACAGGATCTGCTCACCGCCGATGAGCAGATCCATCTGCCCTCGCGATTCGGGAGCGAATACGGTCGCATTGCGTAGCAGCAGCATGTCGGAACGTTACCCGGTGGCCACGGCCAGCGTTAGCTTTGAACATGCTCGACACGTACGGTGATGTACGCGACAGTACGTACGGCTCACGCGAATCCACGACTTATGCGCGGCTGGATCATCCCGATTGGTGGCAAGCTGCTCACCCCGACCATTCTCGACCGTTTCGTGGCGTTGAGCGGTGGCGCGGCGGCACGTATCGCCATCATTCCAACAGCGTCGTCCGAACCGGACATGGGCGCGTTCTATGAACGCGTGTTTCAGCGCCACGGCGTGCAGCAGGCCAAGGCCCTCAATTTTGAGCGACGTAGCGACTGCGATGATGGCGACTGGCTCGAATGGCTTGGCTCCGCGACGGGAGTGTTCATCACCGGCGGCAATCAACTGAAGCTTTCAACCACCCTTGGGGGTACTCCGGTTGGCCATTTGCTGCGAGAGCGGCACGCGGCGGGCATGCACATCGCCGGCACCAGCGCCGGCGCCGCGTATCTCAGCGAGCATATGATCGCATACGGTGCCGAGGGCAGTTCGCCGCGCGCCGGTATGGTCACCATGTGCGCCGGCTTGGGACTCACCAACCGCGTGATCATCGATCAGCATTTCCGTCAGCGCGATCGACTGGGGCGCCTGCTCACCGCGCTGGCCTACAATCCGTTTGCCTTCGGCCTTGGCGTCGATGAAGACACCGCTGCGTTCATCGCGCCCGACGAGACGATTGACGTCATGGGCGCCGGCTCGATCACGATCATCGATCCGACCCAAGTGTCGTTCTCGTCGATCGCCGAGGCTGAACCCGGCGAGGCCGTTACCCTGCTCGGCGCCACACTGCACCTGCTTGCGGCCGGTGCGAGCTTCAATCTCCGTTCTCGGTTGGCAGTCGCGACCGCGTCGGCAACATCACCGCACGACGCGCTAAACGCCGCGCTGGGCGACTCCCTCGTCACGGCCGAATAGCAGACCATGAAGATTCTCGAACGCTCCACGTATGTGGGGCCGAGCCACTACGCGCATTTTCCCGTCATCCGGCTCGTCCTCGATCTCGGAGCGCTCGAAGAGTGGCCCACCAAGCGACTCGGCGGCGCGTTCGTTCAGTCGCTGTTGGGTGCCCTGCCGGGTTTGCACGAGCATGGCTGTTCGTACGGCGTGGCCGGTGGATTCGTGCGTCGCATGACAGAAGACGACGGCACCTGGCTAGGCCATGTCCTCGAGCACGTGGCCATCGAACTGCAGAACGTGGCCGGTGTGAAGGTCACCTTCGGCAAGACGCGAGAAACGGCGCACCCCGGCGTGTACGATGTGGTGTTCGAGTACGAGCAGGCCGATGTCGGGCACGAGGCGGCCGACGTGGCCCTCGACCTGTTGCATCATCTGCTACCCGACGCGTTGCGTCCGCGCGGCACCGATCCGAGTTTCGATCTTGCGGCGCGCCGCGATACCTTCATTCGTTACGCGCAGCGTCGGGCATTGGGGCCGAGTACCGCGAGCATCGTGCACGCCGCGGAAGCGCGCGGCATCCCGTGGATTCGTCTGAACGAGCAGAGTCTCATTCAGCTGGGTTACGGCTGCTACCAGCAGCGCATTCAGGCCACGATTACCGGTCGGACGTCGCACATTGCGGTCGACCTTGCGGGCGACAAGGAAGAGACGAATCGCATTCTCGCCAACCTCGGTCTGCCGGTGCCGAAGCAGCGTCTGGTGCAGACGGCCGAGAAGGCGATCAGCGCCGCCAAGACGATCGGGTATCCCGTGGTCACAAAACCATACAACGGTAATCACGGACGCGGGGTGTCGATCGCCCTTGTCACGCCCGAGCAGGTGGTCGCCGGCTTTCAGCGCGCGCAGGAGATATCGCGCAGCGTGATAGTCGAGAGTTACATCACCGGGCATGATCACCGCATGCTCGTGATCAACGGCGAGCTGGTGGCGGTCAGCAAGCGCGAGCCCGGCAAGGTTACGGGTGACGGCGTGCACAGCATCGAACAGCTCGTCGCCATTGTGAACAGTGATCCCCGCCGCGGTATCGGTCACGAAAAAGTTCTCACGCAGCTTGAGCTCGACGAGCCGGCCATCGATTTGTTGACCAAGCGAGGCTACAGCGCGACCACGGTGCCGCCGGCGGGTGAAGATGTGTACCTGCGCCTCACCGCGAACTTGTCCACCGGTGGCACCGCCACCGACATGACCGATGTGGTGCATCCCGACAACGCCGAGATGGCGGTGCGCGCCATCAAGGCGATCGGCCTCGACGTGGGCGGCGTGGACTTCCTCACGCCCGACATCACGGAGTCGTACAAGGACATCGGTGGCGCCGTGTGCGAAGTGAACGCGGCGCCCGGCTTCCGCATGCATATGGCGCCCAGTGAAGGACGCCCCCGCGACGTGGCCGGTAAGGTCATCGACATGCTCTTCCCCGATCGGGCGCCGAGTACGATTCCGATCGCGGCGATTACCGGCACGAACGGCAAGACGACCACGTCACGACTACTGGCCCATATTCACAAGCTCGCGGGCAAGCGGGTCGGACTCACGACCACCGATGGGGTCTACATCGACGGCCAGCGCACGGTCGAAGGCGACATGACCGGCCCCACATCGGCGCGCATCGTGCTCAGCGATCCGGCGGTGCAGGTGGCGGTGCTCGAAACGGCCCGCGGCGGTCTGTTGCGTGCCGGTATGGCGATGCGGCACGTCGACGTGGGCGCGGTCCTCAACATTCAGCCCGATCACCTGGGGCAGAAGGGTATCGAAACGCTCGCGCAGCTGGCCGAAGTGAAGCGCACCGTGGTGGAGATCGCGACCGATACCGCGGTGCTGAACGCCGATGATCCGAACACGCTCCGGATGGCGGCGTACACGAAGGCCAAGCACGTGTGCTACGTGACGATGGACCCCGCGCACGATCTGGTGCGCGAACACATCCGCGCCGGTGGCCGGGCCATCGCACTGGAAGCCGGCGTGAACGGACAGATGATCACGATCTACGATCATGGTGCGCACATCCCGCTGCTCTGGACTCACCTCATTCCTGCCACACTCGAGGGGCGCGCCACGTTCAACGTGCAGAACGCCATGTTTGCCGCGGCGATGGCATTTTCAATGGGTGTACGGCTCGAGGATATCCGTCACGGCCTGCGAACGTTCGACACCACGTTCTTCCAGGCGCCCGGCCGGCTCAACGTGTACGACGAGCATCCCTTCAAGGTGCTTTTCGACTACGGCCACAACGCGCATGCCATCGCAGCGCTGTGCGATCTCGTGAATCGGATGAAGCCGGTGGGACGACGCATCTGCGTGCTCTCGGCCCCCGGTGACCGGCGCAACGAGGACATCGCAGCCATCGGGACGGTCGCTGCTGCGGGTGGCTTCGATCATTACATCGTGCGTCGTGACGATTCGCCGCGCGGCCGTGGCCCCGACGAGGTGCCGAGCATGCTCCGCGACGCCTTGTTGTCGCACGGCATCGCGGCGGATGGTGTCACGATGATCATCGACGAGCAGGAGGCGATCGACGCGGCGCTGCGCATGGCGCGCGCCGGTGACCTCGTGCTCGTGTTCGCCGATGCGCTCGCCCGCGGATGGAAGCAGATCGTGAACTTCAGCCCGGAGGCCGAACAGCGCATCATTCCGCCGCCACGCGCTGCGCGTGCAGTACCGCGGGCTGAGGTGTCGGAAGATTCGCCAGCCGACGATGTGGCGCCGGCGCGTTCGACGGCCGCACCCGCGACAACGGTAGCGCCACCGGCCAAGTGGAACAGCGTCACGGACGACGTCGTGCTCGTGCGCGACGAACGCGGCGTGATGCTCGTGCCTGAGGCTAGCGATTGACCGACACGCCGGTCGACGAACCGGAGTATCCGTCGCCGAGCATCAGCGACTGTCGACGGCTGCAGGGACCGAACCGGTATGGTCCCACACCGGGAGCCGTTGTCACCGTGCTCGTGGTCGATGCCGAAGCGCGTTGTGCCGTCGATCATTGGCCCTACGCGGCGCGTCGACTGACGCAGGCGCTCGGCTGGGAGCGAATCGAATTCGTGGCCCGTCACAGTATCCGCGACGCCACCTGCTATCTCTCGGCACCGATGGACGGACTGATGACGGCCACCGCCGTCGCGGAGATGGCGTGGGTGGAGTCGGAAGCCTACGTGAACCAGCGCGAAGTGCCTGATGCGGCGCCAACGCTGGCGGCACAGTACGCTGAAGAATGTGTACGTCATCCGCACGTGCGCGAGCTGGCGGCCGGTGCGCACACGCGCGGCCTGGCGTTCAGTATCGACGATGAAGCGGTGAGTGTCGGCAGCGGGCGCGGTGTCCTCACCTGGGCCCACGGTGAGGCACCATCGTCGTCGTCGGTCGCTTGGGCGGCCGTCAGCGATATCCCACTAATCATGGTCACCGGCAGCAACGGCAAGACCACGACCACACGGCTCGTGGCCGCCATGTGGCGTGCGGCGGGGGCGACCACCGGCTGGAGTTGCAGCGACGGCGTGTTTGTGGAGTCCGATCTCGAAAAGCGCACGCTGGGCATCGGTGATTACACCGGACCTGGTGGCGCGCGACTCGTGATGCGTGACGCCGATGTGCAGGTGGGTGTCCTCGAGACGGCGCGTGGTGGCATGCTGCGCCGCGGGCTCGGCACGACCACCGCCACGGTGGCGGTCATCACCAACATCTCGGCCGATCATTTCGGTGAGTATGGCGTGCACACGCTCGAGGATCTCGCCGAGGTCAAGGCGATCGTCACCCGCGCACTCGGGCCGGAGGCGCGGCTGGTGCTCAATGCCGACGATCCCACCGTCGTCGCGCTCGGTGCGCGACTCGCGGCGGGGCATGCGCTGCCGATTGCATGGTTCAGCATGAACGCCGACACTGCACTGGTGGCCGAAGGCATCGACGCGCACGGCGACGGTGCGGTGCTGCACGACGGTCACTTGATGCTGTGTCGCGAGGGCGTGTGGGGCGACGTCGGTCGCGTGAGCGAGATGCCCGTGACCGCCGATGGCGCGGCGCGCCACAACGTGGAGAATGCGTTGGCTGCGGCACTAACGGCGAGCTGCTCCGGCGTGTCGCTGTCGGCGGTGCAGGTGGCACTTCGTCGCTTCGGTTCGGCTTGGCACGACAACGCGGGGCGTCTCGAGCGCTACGCGTTCGGCGGCATCACCGTGTTCGTCGATTACGCGCATAATCCGGAAGGCATTCGAGCGCTGTGTGCGACGGCCGCCTCGGTCCCAGGCACGCGACGCGGGCTGGTGCTCGGAAACGCCGGCGATCGCGACAATGATCAGCTGCGTGCGCTGGCGCAGGCGGCGTGGAGCGTCGCGCCGTTCGACCGGGTGATCGTGAAGGAGATGGTGTCGCTGTTGCGTGGCCGTCCCGAGGGGGAGTTGCCGGCGCTGCTCGTGGATGAGCTTCGACGCTGTGGCGCCCCAGCGGATCGCGTGTCAATCGCGCCGAGCGAGTTCGAGGCCGTGTGTGAGATGCTCAGCTGGGCGCAGAAGGGCGATGTATTGGTCCTTCCCACCCACGCGGAACGTGGGCGGGTCTCCAGCTATCTCGATCAGCTGCGCGTTGGCGGATGGCGTGCGGGCGACGCGCTGCCGGCGGCTCCCGTTTTCGCGTAGCCACGACGCGCTACTTGACCGTGATCATCTTGACCATGCCCTTCTCCGTGTGCGCACGGCCATCGCGGGCAGGGATGAGACACGCGAGAATGTACCGACCCGGCTTCATGCGCACCGTGAGAAACGTTTCCTGGTTCGGCGCGATCGGACCGGTTTGGCCCAGCGTCGGCATCCACGGCGGAATGATGCCCTTGCTGTGGTACATATCGAGGAACTCACGCAGCGTGTGATTGGCTGGGAGCTCGAGAAGGGCAAGGGCGTGCAGGTCGGCGCCGGCGTTCGAGAGGTTAAAAGCGACGACACCGGCGGGCACTTGATCGGGCGCTGAGAAGTTGTAATCGACGCTGTTCACCGCTACGTAGGTGACCCGATTCGGGTTTGGCGCCGTCCGGGCCGCGGAGGGGACGGCTTTGGGGGGTATGGCCTGCGCCAAGGCGCTGTGTGCTGACGGCAGCGACAGCACGAGCGCGGCGAGTGGGCAGAGCGACTGAGCAAAACGCATCAGGACCTCCGAGGCATTGGGGTGCTTCAAGAATCAGCAACCGGTACACCTAGATGCTGCAGCGCACAGGGCCGGACGTCAATGACGTTTGGCCTCTGCTAACGGCGGCTCGGCTCGGTCGGGACGCGCTTCGTCTCTTCGAAGCCGTATAAGAGTCGCGTTTCAGATACCAGAAAGCTGACGCCCCACGGGCCTTCGGTCAGCAACGTTTCGCCCGTTTCCTTGCTGACGTACCAGACTTCCGGTTTGGCCCCGGTCTCGAGTATCACGCGCCAGGTGGCATAACGGCCGCTCAGCGTCTGGACGTCGCGAGAGCCCGCGACACGCAGGTTGAGATAGTCGGGTTCGCCCATGGCAAAGGCGCGGTCGTCGCCAGAGAGGACGCCAACGGTGCGCTTCCAGTTCGCGTGCAGACGGGTGGCGCGGAGCAACAGCCGCATGGATTCCTCGGTCGGCACGAATGGCACAGCGGCATCGAGATGCTTCGAGCCCCCGCCCCGAAACGGCATCAGTCGCCTGCCGTTTTGCCGTGTCATGCCGCGCGGTGCGATCAGGGAATCGGTTTCGATCAACATGCTGTCGGTGAACGTCTGACGCATGCGGAGGAAGCCCGCATGACGCGCCCGACGGATCGGACGCAAGTCGTTTCGCCGGAGCCAGACCGTGTCGTGCTCCGCGTTGCGTTCGCTGTTTTCGGCAAGCCCCGTCGAGGTTTGCGTAACGGTGACCAGACGCCATGCACCCTGCTTCTCCAACTCCACGGGGGCGAGCTCGACGCTGTATGTCGTGTACGGCAGCAATTCGTGCATGGTATTGCCCACGCTGCGCAGATAGCTGCGGCGACCCGGCTTCAGGCGGCCCTCATCGAGGGCGAAAAGTCCGGGATAGGGTGCATTGCGCGCGGCGGCGCCGGGCGATTGTGCGAATGTCACCCGAGGCCACGGCGACAGTTGCTCGGCGAGGCTCTCGCGCGGCGACGCCGTCGCGGTCGTGCGGGTTAACGAGTCGAGCAGCGCGGAGTCGACCATCGCCGACGCCGTGGCCTGCAACGATCCATTCGCGGCCTGGCGCGGCCAGAGCGCCATCACCGCCGCCACAAGCGAGGCGGCGACCGCGAGGCCGATCATCCACACCCGACCGGCAAGTTGCTCCACGGTGAGAGCATCGATCGACGATGACCGTGCCGCGGGAGCAATCGGTACCGTGGCGGCATCACCATTGGGAAGCATGACGCGCATGCCGTCGGCGCGGCTGGCGTGAACCCGATCCAGCAGCGCGCCAGAGGGCACGACATCGGTAGCCTGACGAACGAGCGTGGCCAAATCGTGATCGTCCGTGAAGAGCGCTCGGCGGTTCATACGAAAGCCTCCAGCAATCGGCGAAGCTGCTGCACCGCGCGGTGCAATCGGACTTCAGAGGTGTTGGTGGAAATCTCCAGCAGCCCAGCGATCTCCGCGTGCGAATAGCCCTCGATCACCCGGAGCACGAAGACGTGCCGCAACGGTGGAGTGAGCGTCGCCAGTGCCTGCAGCACCTTCTCCTGGAGCACCGGATCGCCATCCGGCGTGCTCGTGGCGGGCTCTGCAATGTCCACGAGTGACACGTCGCCGCGCTGCCGAACCTGTCGCTGGCGCATCAGCGCCACGCGGGTAGTCACGCGAGCAATCCACGCGCCGAACTGCCCGCGCTCGTCGTAGCGCACCAGTGCCTCGGGAAGCCCAACGAACACATCGTGGACGATGTCCTCCGCGTCCTGCCGAGAGGCCGTGAGCCGGAGCGCCAGCGCCATCAGCATCGGCGCGTGCGCCCGGTAGCACGATGCCAACGCGTCCGGGTCACCGGCGCGAATCGCGGACAACGAGTTCAGCGTCGCCGGTCGCGAAACGTCGGGGTCGGGGAGCGAGGAGGAGACGGAAGGCGTCATGAGTACTGGATCAATGCCCGGCGTGCGGGGAAGCTTACATTCGGGATAGGAAGCGCGCTCCACGTGAAGTAGGGAGACCCTCGACGCTTCGCCACCTATCAGCAAGCAAACAACCGAGCGCTACATCGCGATCTTCTTGCCCTCGAGCTTCTTCTTCTGCTCGCGCAGATGCTCCTCGAGCTTGAGGCGCGGAATACCTTTGGCCAGCCACTCCGGCGCCTTCTCACCCTTGAGATAGCTGTCCCAGTATTCCATGAGTCGCAGGTCGTAATCCTTGCGGTTCTTGAGCTGCGCCAGGCCATGATTCTCGCCCACGTACTCCAGCAGGATCACGTCCTTGTCGAGCTGACGCAGCGTGTTGTAAAACGTGATGCCCTGATTGAAATCGACCGCGCCGTCTTTGTCATCGTGCAAGATGATGAGCGGCGTCTTCACCTTGTCGGCGAAACGGTTCGGCGAGTTGCGCTCGTAGGCGTCCTTGTTGTCCAGGAAGTTGCCTTTGAAGCGGCCCTGCGAACTCTGAAAGATTCCCTGATTCGTGCTGCCCGAGTTCCAGTACACCGAGCTGTACATGCTCACCATGTCGGTGAGCGGCGCACCGGCCACGGCACTCTTGAAGATGTTGGTCTGACCGATCAGGAACGCCGTCTGGTAGCCGCCCCACGAGTGCCCATGCAGACCTACGTTGGCCGAGTCTACGATGCCCGTTTTGACCGCGGCCTTCACCGCCGGCACCACACTCCACACCGCACTCATGCCCGGATCGTTGATCTTGTACACGATGTCCGGCAGGAACACCGCGTAGCCGCGCGAATTGTGTACGCCGATCAACGCATTCGGTGAGCTCGAGAAGTTCGGCGAGTAGAAGCTGTTGAGCGCGTCCGACTGCAACTCGTAGATGAACACCAGCGTGGGATACTGCTTGCCTGCTTCGTATCCCGCAGGAAGATAGAGCGCGCCCTGTAACGAGTCGCCCTTTTCCGTTACGTAGTTCACGAGCCGCGAACCGGCCGACCACGCCGCGCCGTTCAGGTTCGGGTTGGCATCGGACAAGCGCACGGAGTCCGCGATCGCACCGTTGCCGAAGGACACGCGCCAGTAGTCGGGGAAGCGCGTCGAGGTCTGGATCGATGACACCCACACCTCGGCGTCGCGCGCCTTCATCGGCGCATGCCGCGCATCGCGCCAACCAGTGATCGCTACCGCGCCAGCCTTGGCCGGATCGATGCGCACGATCGCTTCCTTCTTGGTGAGCGCCTGCATCGCCGCCATGTACACCGGCTTCGACAAGTCGATGTTGCGCTCGCGCGGATCGGTGTTGATCACGCGCGTGTATCGCGTGCGCGTGGTGCGGCCGTTGCCAGTGAGATTCGCCCAGCTCTTGCCCGCCATCCCGATGCGCCACACGTCGTAGTTGTCGCTGATCAGCGCAAAGCGCCCGTCCTTGCTCCATCCCACGATGTTCGTGCTCGGCCGGTCCACATTGTGATCGTCTTCGGTGTCGATGAACGACACCGGCGCGCCAACCGTCACGTTGGCGAATGCCTTGGTGGCTACATCGTACGCGTGGAAGTTGCCGTCGTCCCAGAAGAGCACCGACTTGCCGTCGGGCGACAGCGTAGACGTACCGCGCAGTTCCTTCTTTACCAGCGTGCGCGTTCCGGTACGGGCGTCGATGAGGTACAAGTCGCGTCGCGGTACGCCGTCGTAGCTGCTCTGACGCTCGTACGCCTGATTGTCGGTGCCGAGCACGTAGCGGTCGCGCGCGCCGAGCGTGCCCGTGCGTACCACGTCATCGGTGAGCTGCACGACTCTCTGCGTGGCGGGCAGGTACGTGGCCAAGAACGAGAAGCTCTTGTCGGCAGTTTCCTGCACGATCTGCATGGATTGCAGACGGGCATCTTTGCTGTGCCACAGAATGAGCGACGGACGATCGTCGTCTTCAAGCTGTTCGCTCTTCGGCACCGGCGGCGTGGCTACACGTAAGCCGATCGCGAGTCCGTCCATCTGCTCGAGCCAACGCGGCGTGCGTTCCGGGCTCACTTCCATGCCCGCGGGGAGAGCGGCGGTCGCGCCGGTTCCCACCGCGATCATCTGCTGCGTGGGCGAGCCCACGCGCGCCACGGCGGCCGCGGTCCACGTGGTGTCAGTGGTCGCACTGTCGATCGTGCCCTTGAGATAGGCAACGGCGGGGAAGCTGTCGGTCCAAGCGAGGCGACGGTACAGCGCCTTGCCGGCGTCGATCGACTTCACGGTGCCGCTGGCAAGATCGCGGAGCTGCACGCCGTTGCCGAGCTGATCGCGGGCATCGATGGTGTAGCTGAGCCAACGGCCTTTGTCGTCGAAGGCAAAGTCGCCGACGTTACCCACGTTGAAGCTCGTGTTTGTGCCCAGCTCGAGCAGCAGTAGGTCGGTGCCTTCCACTCGCGCGGCGCCGCCGCCGATCGGATTGCCGCCCATGCCCGGTGCGCCGGGGCCGGGCAGGCCGCCGCCAGCACCACCACCACCGCCGCTGCCACCGGCGGCGGCTTCCGGCGCATAGGCCTGCAACGCGACCCACGTCGGCGACTCGCCACCGAATGAGAAGCGACGGATCTTGTCGAACTCGCGCGCGTCGCCCGTGGCGAGATTCACGAGGCGGAGCTTCGATTGCACGGTGCGACGTTCGCGACGCATGCGCTTCTGGTCGGCCGCCTTGGGATACACCAGCATGGCGGCCCACTTGCCATCGCCGGAGAGTTGCAGCGAAGGGTTGCCGCCACCGCCGGGCCCACCCGCCGCCGCCGGCACTTCGCCGACGGGGAAGCGCTGTTCCTTGCCGCCCGACGTGGTCTGCCGGATCACCACCTCGGCGTCGCCTTCATTGGGCGCCACGGTGTAAGCGAACCAGGCTCCGTCGTTGGAGAGCGTGGTGCCGCGGATGGACTTCCAGGCCGAAATGTCGGTCGGGGTGATGGCGCGCCGGGCGCCGGCATTGCCACTGGTTTGCTGAGCGAACACCACGGCGGGGGCGGCGAGCAAAAGCGCACCGATCGCGAGGGGCCGCCTAGGGAATGCGAACATAAGAACTCCGAGTGTGAGAGGACGGAGGGGAAGCTACGGCCGCCGAAGGAGAGCGCCACCGCGATCGCGCGGCCGAGTCTCCTTTTCAATATTTCTTGGCTTTTAGATGTACTAGTACAATTAGTACACAATGCTGAGTCAGGCGCTCAAATGAAATCCCACTACGGCGCACCACGTGGTGACGGAGTTGGTGCGGCTTGAAGAACAAGATGTGGCGCAGGCGGTGGCGTCGCGGTGACGTCGGAGTGATTTGAATGACGACTGCACACCGCGATTCCGGCGCACGCTTGTCGCCCGCGGTTGTGAAGACCATGGTCATCTGAGCCAAGCGCCGCCACCGACCGTCACCGCTTTGCAACGGACTGTTACAGCCCCGGAAGGTCGCTCGTCATTTCCCAGACGAACGACCTTTCTCTTTATCAGAATATTTGAAGATGTCCCGTTCACGAGTGCTCCTGGCGCTCGCGGCGAGCATCATGGCCGGCGCCGATGTCGAGCCTGTGCACGCGCAGTCGCTGCCAGCAAACATCCCAACTCCGGCCCAAGCACAGGACCTGGTGCAGAACCGCCCTGAACTGGTGGCGCAACTGCGGCAGCGTATTCAGGCCTCCGGTCTCTCCGCCGATCAACTTCGCGCGCGCCTTCGCGCCGCCGGCTATCCCGAGTCGTTGCTGGAGCAGGTCATGGGAGGCGCCGCGCCCGGCGCCTCCACTCCTCCGGCCGATTCGCTGATCAGCGCCGTTCGAGCCCTCGGCATCGTCGACTCCGACGACGCCGTGGCGCTACGTCGGGCCGCCCTCGGCGGCACTCGGAACGAAGTGGCGAACGTGGCAGCGGCGAACGCTGTCAACAGCTCTGGCACGACTACCGACGGACGTCAGCTCAGCACCAGCTACGCCGCCGATGGCTCCACGCTGTTCGGATACGCGCTGTTCTCACAGCCCACGACGGTGTTCGATGCGAACGCTGGTGGACCGGTGGACGCCTCGTACAAGCTGGGCGCCGGCGATCAGCTGGTGCTCATTCTCAGCGGTGATGTCGAAGCGGCTTATACCCTCGATGTCACGCGCGAAGGCTTCGTGGTGATTCCCGTCGTCGGTACGGTGCCGGTGGCAAACCTCACCCTCGGCGATCTCGACGTCTTGCTGCGTGCACGGCTGCAGCGCGTGTACTCGGGGGTCGGCAGTAGCACGCGCTTTTCGGTGAGCGTGGCGCGGCTGCGCAGCAATCAGGTGTTCGTGGTCGGTGATGTGCAGCAGCCGGGCAGCTATCGCATTTCCAGCGCCGGAACCGCCCTTACGGCCCTCTACGCGGCCGGTGGGCCGAGCGAGCGGGGCTCTTTGCGGCAGGTGGAGATTCGTCGCCGTGGCAAGTCGTCGCAGCGCTTCGACGTGTACGAGTATCTGCTGCGCGGTGATGCCAGCGGTGACGTTCGCCTGGAAAACGGTGATGTGCTTTTCGTGCCCACACATGGGGCGCGCGTACGCGTGAGCGGTGGAGTGCTACGACCAGCCACGTACGAGTTGCGCCCGAACGAATCGCTCGACGAGCTCGTCGCCACCGCCGGTGGATTCACTGACGATGCGTCGCGTCGGCGCATTCGTATTCAGCGTATCGTCCCGCCGGCACAACGCACGGCCGAGGGCAGCGATCGTATCGTGCTCGACGTGAGCGTGCCGGACGCCGCCAAGGGAATGGCGGTTGTGCGCATCCCCATTGAAGCCGGCGATGTCGTGGAAGTGCCGCGCGTCTCGAATCGCGTACGTGGTCGTGTGACGGTCACCGGCAACGTCTGGCAGCCGGGCTCGCAGGGCATCGAGAAGGCCAGCACCCTCAGTGACGCCATTCGTCAGTCCGGTGGACTCAAGTCTGACACCTATCTCGGACGCGTGATCATCTCCCGCCTGCGGGCCGACTCCACCCGCGAACAGATTCGAGCCACGCTACGCAGTGACGGGACCACCACGACGCCAGTGGCGCTGCAGGAAGACGACGAGATCTCCGTGTTTTCACTGACGGAGTTCCGCGCGCCGCGGTACGTGGCGCTGAGCGGCGCGGTACGCAATCCGGGGCAGTACCCGTATCGCGAGGGCATTACGATGCGCGACCTGATGCTGCAGGCCGGTGGCTTGTTGCCGAGTGCGTCGTTGAAAGAAGCAGAGATCGCGCGACTGCCGGACACGCGGGAGCCGGGCCAACTGGCGATCACGTTCCGCGTGCCCCTCGACTCGTCGTACGTGATTGACTCGCGGGCGGCCGCGACGCCCAACGGCGACACGCGTCTCTCGCCCTATGACAACGTGCTCGTGCTTCGCCAGCCGGACTGGCAGATGCAGTCCACCGTGACACTCACCGGCGAAGTGCAGTTTCCCGGCACCTACGCGCTGACCTCGAAGACGGAGCGACTCTCCGACGTGCTCGCCCGCGCCGGAGGGCTCACCACCTCCGCATACTCTGCTGGCGTGGCCTTCTTCCGCGGCCAGAATGCCGTGGGTCGCGTGGGGGTGGATCTCCCGAGTGTGCTGCGCAATCCCAAGGATCGCGACAACTTACTCCTGATCGACGGCGACTCCGTGCACGTGCCACGTTACAACGCGCTCGTGTCGGTATCCGGGGCCGTCAATTCGGCGGTGGCCATTCCCTACGAGCCGGGCGCGTCACTGGCCCACTACATCCGCGCCGCCGGTGGCACGACACGCAATGCCGATGCGAAGCGGGCGTATGTCGTGCAAGCCAACGGGAAAGTGGAGACGAACCATCGGTATTTGTTGCTGATCGCGACGCAGCCGACCCCCCGTCCAGGGAGTCGGATCATCGTGCCGTCGCGCGATCCGACCGACAAGCGCGATGTGATGCAGTTCTTGGGCACGGTGACCCAGGTCCTCGGCAGCTTGGTAACGCTTGCCGTGGTACTGAGCCGCACCAACTAGGGACGGGAGCCGCCGTGGTCGGACTGGTACGATCCGCCCGCTCAAGACTGGCATCCCCAATCCCGATATTGAAAGGGGGATGCAGTGGATTGAGTGGGCGGAGTCGTGCCCGTGACGGGGCCATGTCGGCTCCAGGAGACGTCGCGACGCCGCGATGATGTATTCGCCGCAGAGAGTAACTTCTATGACGTCCAGCTCCGCTCTTCCGACGCCGGCACAATCGCTGGAGGCCGGGTCATCCACTGAGTGCCGCAAGGCGCCGTGGCTGACGCACAATCAATTGTTCGTACTCGACGTCACGTTGCTGACGGCGGTCTGGGGCATTGCTTGGTCGTTGCGCTTCGAAGGATTGGAGTGGCTCGACTCGAGCTGGCGCGACGCGGCGAGCTATCACCTGATGCTCGCGGTGCCGATGTGGCTCGGCATCATGGCCGCCTTTCGCTTGTATCGCCGGGCCTGGAGCATGGCCTCGGTCGAGGAGCTGAAGGCGATGATGGCCGCCGTGCTGGTGGCGGCGATCGCCAACGTCACGCTGGGAGTCTTCCTGCTGCCGGTGCTCGGGTTGTCAGCCACGCGACTGCCACTGTCGGTAATTTCGTCGCATACGATGTGGAGCATCGTCGCCCTCACACTGCCGCGCCTCTTGGCGCGCGTGTGGATCGTGCACCGCCGTCAGCGTCGTGACCGGACCATTCAGGCGCCGGTGCTCATTCTCGGAGCCGGTGCGTCGGGACGGCTCACGGCGCGCGAAATGCTCGAGAATCCGGCCATGGGCCTGCGCCCGATCGGATATCTCGACGACGATGTCTCGAAGCACGACCTGCAGGTGGGCGGTCTCTCCGTGCTCGGTTCGGTGCACGAGCTCGAAGATCGTATCCGCGCGTATGGCGTGCGTCACGTGATCATTACGATGTCGAGCGCATCGGGTGCAAAGATCCGCGAAATCGTGCGCATTTGCACCGCCGCCGGTGTGGCGATTCGGACGATGCCACAGATCGGCGAGATCCTCTCCGGGCGCATTGGCGTAAATCAGTTGCGCCCGGTGGAGATTCAGGACCTGCTGCGTCGCGAACCGGTGCAGACCGACCTTGGTGCGGTGCGGCGTATTGTGGAAGGTCAGACCGTGCTCGTTACCGGGGCCGGTGGATCGATCGGAAGCGAGTTGTGCCGCCAGATCGCGCGCAATGCGCCGGCGCACCTGTTGCTGCTGGGACACGGCGAAAACTCGATCTTCGACATCCAGCAGGAGCTGCGCGCGCACTTCCCGTCGGTACCACTCACGTGCCTCATCACCGACATCCGCGACGAAACGCGGCTGGACGCGATTTTCAATCAGTACCGCCCGAACACCGTGTTCCATGCCGCGGCGCACAAACATGTGCCGCTGATGGAGGACAATCTGGCCGAAGCGATCACTAATAATGTGAAGGGCACGCGCACGCTCGTCGATGCGGCCGTGCGCCACGGCACGCCGCAGTTTGTGCTGATCTCCAGCGACAAGGCGGTGAATCCGTCCAGCATCATGGGGGCGACCAAGCGTATCGCCGAACTGCTCGTGCAGCGCGCCGCCGTCTCGACTGGCCGGAACTATGTCAGTGTGCGTTTCGGCAATGTGCTCGGAAGCCGGGGTAGCGTGGTGCCGACGTTCCTGCGGCAGATCCGTGCCGGTGGGCCGATCACGATCACGCATCCGGACATGCAGCGCTATTTCATGACGATCCCCGAGGCGGTGCAGCTGGTGCTGCAGGCCGCGGTGCTCGGCAACGGTGGCGAAGTGTTTGTGCTCGATATGGGCAAGCCGATCAAAATCGTCGACTTGGCGTCCGATCTGATTCGTCTGTCGGGGCTGCGCGTCGGCGACGATGTCGAGATCCACTTCACCGGGCTCCGGCCGGGCGAGAAGCTGTTTGAGGAGCTCTCGCGCGATGATGAAAGTTTGCAGCCCACGTCGCACCATACCATTCTCTGTTCGCGCCTCGGTATTCCTCCGGCCGGCGTACACGCCCATGTGGATGCCCTGGTGCAGTCGGCCATGCGTCGCGATGACGACACCGTGCTGCGGCAGCGCATCGCGGAGCTGGTGCCGGAGTATATCGCGCTTGGCACAACGCATCCGGTCGTACGCGAATTGACGCTCGTCGCATAAGGGCCTACCTCATTCAGGAAGCTGAGCCACCGGTCGATACGAGTAGGCAGCGCCGGGAGCAGCGACGCGCGATGTCGCGCACCGTGTATCGCTATTCGCCGCCCTCTCCCGTTTGGACAGTCCATATGACGTGGTTTCTCGATCGCAGCATCGGTGTCAAGCTTCTCCTTGCCTTCCTTGTCGCGGCTACGATTGCCGCTGCCACCGGCCTGGTCAGCATCCTGACCCTTCGGAGCATGGCCAGTGCCGATGAGGTGCTGTACCACCGGATGACGGTGCCCTTGGCAGAGATCGGACGGGCGACCAAACAGTTTCAGCGGATTCAGGTAAATATCCGCGACGCGATCTTCAATTCCCCCACGCCGGCGAAGTTCGCCGAAAGGCAGGCGACGCTTTCGGCATTGAGCGCGGATCTCGACACCACACTGTCGACGTTCGCGACCACGATCGTTAGCGACGAGATGCGGGAACGATACCAACGGTTGGTCACGGCACGCCGAGCCTTTGTGCCCATTCGCGACGGCGTGATGAACTTGGCCCGCACGGGGCAGCACGAATTGGCGGTCGCGGCACTCAACGGCGCCGTCTTCGACAAATTGAAGGACGTCGAAGTCTCGCTCGACGCCATTCAGGAGGCGAAAGTCGCCGACGCCAAGACGCTCGCTGACGCCAACGTCGCGGCCTCCAACCGTTCCGCCATCGTCGTGACCTCACTCGTGGCACTGACCGTGTTGTTCGGCGTGGTCGCGGGTATTGTGCTCGCGCGCCTGATCGGACGACCGCTCAAGGACATGGCGGAAGAAGCCGGTCGCATTGCACTCGGTGACCTGCAGGTTCGCGAACGACTCACGCAGAAGGACGAGACCGGCATGCTCTCGGTCGCTTTCGGAGACATGGTGGCGTCGCAGCGGGCGTTCGCTGCCTCCGCTGCCCGCATTGCGAAGGGTGATCTGGATGTCGAGGTGACGGCGCGAAGTGACCGCGACGACCTTGGGCACGCCTTCGTGCTGCTTCGGACCACGCTGCAGGCGGTCATCGACGAGACGACGCGACTGGCCACGTCGGCGACCGCTGGGCAGCTGTCCACTCGAGGCAACGCGGAGCAGTTCGACGGTGGATTTCGTCAGGTGGTTTCGGGCATCAACTCGACCCTCGACGCGGTGGTGCTGCCGATTCAAGAAGCGTCTGGTGTTTTGCAGCGGTTGGCCCAGCGCGATCTCACGGTGATGGTGCAGGGCGCCTACCAAGGCGACCATGCGCAGATCAAGGATGCGCTCAACGGGGCGATTCTCTCCCTGCGAGACGCGCTCGGTGGCGTCGTAAGTTCAACGTCGCAGATCGCGAGCGCAGCGGACCAGATCGCCACCACGAGTCAGTCATTGGCGCAGGGATCGAGCGAACAGGCGGCCTCGCTTGAAGAGACGTCAGCGAGCTTGGAAGCGCTGGGTGGCGCGACCCAGCGCAACGCGGCCGATGCGAAGTCGGCGCGTGACATGGCCGGTCGGGCGCGTGACGCGATGATGATCGGTGTGGGCGAAATGCAGGAGCTCAGTCGCGCGGTGCAGGAGATCAGCACGTCATCCGCGAAGACAGCGCAGATCGTCAAGACGATCGACATGATCTCGTTCCAGACGAATCTGCTGGCACTCAATGCCGCCGTAGAGGCGGCGCGGGCCGGTGACGCGGGCAAGGGATTCGCGGTGGTGGCTGAAGAGGTCCGCGCCCTGGCGCTGCGGTCGGCGGAAGCGGCGCGTCAGACGTCGGAACTGATCGAGCAGTCGGTGACTCGGGCAAATCGCGGCGCCGAGATCACGCGGCAAGTGGAAGCGCGAATGGCCGAAATCGACAAGCACGTGGCGGGCGTACACGAGAGCGTCGGTAGCATCGTGACCGCCTCCGAAGGTCAGCGCCAAGGTGTGAGCGAGGTCAATGTCGCGATGCAGCAGATGAACCAGGTCACGCAGTCGGTCGCGGCGAGTGCGGAAGAATCCTCGAGCGCCTCAGAGGAGCTCGCTGGTCAGTCACAGATGCTCGCCAATTTGGTGAGCGAGTTCAAGCTGGATGCTGAACCCTTACGCCGCCGCAAGGCGGCGTAAGGGGGACACCCCGAACCGTGTCACGCGTGAACTAGAACGCGACGATATCGACGTACGCCTTCCGGAACGTTTCGACCTGCGGCAGGGTCGCGTCTTCAAGCGACGGCGCGTAGCCTACGAACACATCGGCACTGGCAATGCGCTTCACCGGCGCATCGAGCCACGCGAAGCACTCGTCCGCAATCTTGGCGGCGATCTCCGCCCCGTAGCCCCACGAAAGTGAATCCTCGGTGGCCACGATCACGCGGCTGGTCTTCTTGACACTGTTGAACACTGTTTCCTGATCCCACGGTGAGAGCGTGCGAAGGTCGATGACCTCGACGCTCGGTCCCCCTTCTTCGGCGATCTGATTGGCCGCCACGAGGGCACGCTGGACGGTGGCGCCGTAGGTCACGAGCGTGACGTCGGTGCCTTCGCGCAGCACGTTCGCCTTGCCGAACGGAATCATGAAGTTCGGACCGGGGTAGCGGCCCTTGTTGTACGTCTGGCGGTACAGGTGCTTGTGCTCGAGGAACAGCACCGGATCTTCGCAGCGAATGGCGGTGCGGAGCAAGCCGTTCGCGTCGAGCGCGTTGCTCGGGCACACCACGCGCAGACCCGGAGTGTGCGTGAACAACGACGCCCCCGTCTGCGAGTGATAAATGCCGCCGCGGATGTAGCCACCGTACGTCGTGCGGATGACGACCGGCGCGCTGAACGCGTTGTTCGAACGCCAGCGCATGACCGCGAGTTCGTCGCGGATCTGCATGAAGGCGGGCCAGATGTAGTCGAAGAATTGAATTTCGACGACCGGCTTGTACCCGCGGTGGGCGAGGCCGATGGCGCGTCCGATGATGTTCGCTTCGGCCAGCGGTGAGTTGTACACCCGTCCACCGCCGAATTTGGTTTGCAGGCCGTGTGTCACCTTGAACACGCCGCCCTTCCCCTTGACCTTGCCTAAATGCTCCTCGCGCGACACGTCGGCCACGTCTTCGCCGAACACGAGGATGCGCTCGTCACGCGCCATTTCATCGCGCATGCAGGCGTTGAGCAGATCCACCATGGTGGTCGGCTCACCGGTAAACTGCGGATCGTCTTCGGTATCGAACTGTTCGGCCGTCGGGTCGACATCGGGCGAGTACACGCCGAAGCTGACCGTGTCGGCGCCGGGCTGCGGCTGCTCGAGCGCGTCGTCGGTGGCCGCGAGAATCTCGGCGTCCACCGTGTCACGTAACGCCTGCAGCTCGTCGTCCGTGGCGAGTCCTTCGGCGATCAGATACCGCGGGAACGTCGTGAGAGGGTCACGCGCGGCATCGGCTTCACGCTCTTCTTGGGGACGATAAAACACCTCGTCGTCGGACAGCGAGTGCGAGTACGGGCGGATCACCTTTGCGTGCACAAAGGCCGGTCCCTGGCGCTCTCGGGCGTAGGCGACGGCGCGGTCGAGGGCGGCGTACGACGCCAGGAAGTCACAGCCGTCGACTTCTTCGATGTAGAGCCCCGGGAACGACGCCACGAGCTTGGAGATCGAGCCGCCCGCCGTGTTCACTTCGACGGGTACCGAGATCGCGTAGCCGTTGTCTTCTACGAGGTAGACGATCGGCAGCTTGAGATTGCACGCGGTGTTCAGGGACTCCCAGAACTCACCCTCGCTGGTCGTGCCGTCGCCCGTGGTCACCAGCGTCACGTCATCACCGGGGAAGCCGTCAGTGAGGCTGCTCTGACGCGCACGCAGCGTGGACTCGGCGTTGCCGACGGCCTGCAGGAACTGCGTTCCCGTGGGCGACGACACCGACACGATGTTGAGATCCTTCTGCCCCCAGTGACTCGGCATCTGCCGGCCGCCGGAGTTCGGATCGATCGCGGCGCCGACGGCACTGTACAGCATTTCGGCCGGTGTCATGCCGAGCTGCAGGCAGAGCGCTCGATCACGATAGTACAAATAGAACCAGTCGTACGACGGACGTAACACCATGCCGGCCGCCGCGAGAACGGCCTCGTGACCCGCGCCGGAGATCTGAAAAAAAATCTTGTTCTGGCGCTTCAGTTGAATCTCTTTGTCGTCTAGCCGGCGCGACGTGTACATCACGCGGTAGGCGTTCACCATCTGCTCACGCGTAAGCGCAGGCTCGGCGGCGGCTCCCTTGCGGGGGCGGCTCGGGCGGGTCGAAGTGGCCATCGAAGTGATCTGGAGGGCTGGAGACAAACAACCCCTAAACTTAGCGCCGGGCGCGAGCGGAAGGGACTTTCGGCGGCCGGGATCAGGCGGTGCTTGCCGAGCGTTGGTTTCCGGGACAGGTTGGCATCACGGTCTTTTCTCTCTTGTGAACTCCCATGCATGCACCCACTGCTCCCATGACGCCGTCCAGCGGCCACTGCATCTTCTGCGATCTGATTCGCGGCGCCGCCGAGGTGTCGATCTGCTACGAAGATTCGGTCGCGATCGCCTTTCTCGATATTCAGCCGGTCAACCCCGGTCACGTGCTGGTCGTCCCTCGCGAGCACTACGAAGTGCTACAGGACATCCCGAAAGACGTGGGTGCCCATCTGTATCAAGTGGCGACGAAGTTGATCCCGAGGGTGCAGACCGCGTCGGGGGCGAGCGATATGAACATCGTCGTGAACTCGGGCGCCGCCGCCGGCCAGAACGTGATGCACTATCACATTCACCTGATCCCGCGTCGGGAAGGCGACGGGTTCGATGTGCCCTTACCGTTCCCGGGCTCCCTGATGCCGAACCGGCAGCAGCTCGATGGCATGGCGGCCCGGATCGGCAGCATGCTACGAGACCCGCTCACGAATAGCGGAATGAAGGGGTAGGCGGGAGACCATGTAACGGTCCTGCTCTTGTCTTGACGGGAGCAGGAACGTGATCGTATTGTCGCGAGGTACGAAAGATCGAAGCAGCGGTCGCGTCAGTGTTGGTGTGCGTGTCCACCCGGTTTTCCAGGAGGATGATGCGTTCCATTCGCGGTAGTTCCTGCCCGTGCCGTACGGCCCACCGGTCGGCACAATCCCGGCCCTCGTCGCGCCGGCTCCTTCGCATCGACCGTTCTGAACGCCCCGTCGTGAGGCTCACCGCCTCCGCCGGGGCGTCGTCATGTCGCTCGTCACTTCGGCCACACGTGGCGGCCCATGTGGCGGCGAAACAGGCCAGGCGTCGCACCGCCCTGCGCGAGTGCGGCCAACGCTGCGTGTACTGCGCGGTGCGTCTCGATCATCGCAGCGCCACCCTCGATCATGTCGTGCCGTTAGCCCGCGGCGGGGCGCACGATCCGGGCAATCTGGTCACGGCCTGTGGTCCCTGTAATCGCCTCAAGTGCGACATGCTTCCGTTCGATTTCTTCGAGCGACATCCATGGGCCGGTTCGAACTTCGTGCGCTACGCACGCTCGGTGCATCGGGCACTCAAGCGTGGCGCACGCCGCGCCGTGAGTTTGGCGTTTGCCCGGGACGACGCGATGGCTGCCTAGCGACTCGCGCTGGCGACGCGGGCATGCGACCATTCCGTATGCTTCGTTCCCTGGCGCTGAGCGCCTTCCTGTTCGCGTGCGTGCGCGCGGTATCGGCGCAGGTGACGCCAACGTCACCGTTGCCACTGATGCCGTCGGATTCGGTGTTGCGCCTGGCGGTCGATCCGGCGCGCGTGAAGGGGCAGCCATTCGTGGTGCTGCTGCAGGAGTCGAGCGTTCGCGTGGACGCCGACGGACGATGGGTCCACCGGAACCGGCGGGCGGTGCAGGTGATCGACGAGAGCGCCGCCCGCGGCATGGCCGAGCAGGCGTTTGCGTTTGCGTCCACGCATCAGACGCTCACAATCGAATGGGTGCGCGTGCTGCGAACCACGGGGGTCGTCATCGGCGATAAACCGGCCCAGATGCAGGATGCCGACGTGCCGGCCGCGATGGCGAATCCGATCTATCAGGATCAGCGCGTACGTCGTCTCTCGCTGGCGGGTGTGACAGCCGGTACGGTGGTGGATATTGCCTGGTCCGTAAAGGAGTCGGCTCCGCCGCGCCCAGGTGACTTTCTCTTTCGCGCGGGATTGAACGGTCCCGTCACGATCCGGCGGTCGCTGATCGAAGTCGACGTTCCCGATGGGTACGCGCCCACGATCGTGGAGCGCAATCTGACCGTGCAGCGCCGCGACGACATTGCCAATGGACGCCGTCGATACGTCTGGACCTCGAACGATCAGCCAGGTATTCGCGGGGAGCCGTTCGCTGCCGATTCCAATGGCGTCGTGCAAACGATCACCGTCGGACCGCGCGGTACCTGGACCGACATCGCGAGCTGGTATCACGGGCTCTCCAAGGACCGGTACGCGTTGAGTGCAACGGCCGCCGCGCGTATGGATTCCATCGTGCGCGCCAGCGGTGCGCGGACCACGCGCGACACCATCCGTGCGGTGCATCGCTTCGTGGCGCAGGACATCCGGTATCTTTCCGTGGCACTCGGCATGGGCAGCTATCAACCCCGCACCCCCGACGACGTGCTCGCCACATCGCTCGGCGACTGTAAGGACAAGGCCACGCTGTTCGTGGCGGCATTGCGCCGGTATCGCATCGCGGCAAATCCGGTGTTGCTGTCCCTCTCGCAACGTCCCGATCCCAATCTGCCGTCACTGCTGCAGTTCAATCACGCCATCGCCGCCGTGCGCGACGGCGCCGGTTGGAGCTTCACCGATCTGACCGCCGAGTCGATTCCCTATGGAGAGTTACCCGACGCGTATCAGGGTAGCTTCGCGATCATCATCGCTGATAATGGCACGGCGCTGCCTGTCACGCTGCCGGTGCGGCCCACCGAGCGGAACGTGGCCACGTTGCACCTCACGATGCAGATCAGCGCGGACGGTCGCGCGGTGGGACAGGCGGTTGAGCGGGCGGACGGGTCACCGACGTATGGCCTGCGCATGGGGCTGAGCACACCGCTCGACTCAACGCGGCGCGCGGCGTTCTCCCGGTCGCTGATGCAACGCATCTTTGGCGCCGAAGGCGCCGGGAGCTCGCGCGTCGATTCGCTCGTGGTCTTCAACGGTCGCGACTTCAGCGCCACGCCGCAGATCACGTACACGGTGTCATCCAACGAGCTGATCCGCACCATTGGCACCACGAAAGTGCTGGCGGTGCCATCAGTGGTGCGCGGGCCGGCGCGGAGCTTTCGCGCCGCGCTCGGCGAGCTGGAGAGTCGCGGCTCACGCCAGCTACCTCTAGACGCGAGCCGGATTCTTGCACCGCTCACCAACGTGACGGAGTGGATCGTAACGCTGCCGCCGGGCTGGACCGTTGATCTTCCGGCGAATGTGGCGGCAACGAGCTTCTTCGGCAGTTACAGTTCCTCGTGGACACAGAACGGGCGCGAGTTACGTGTGGTGCGCAGATTGCAGGGACAGCGGGGAATATTCGGCCCCGAGCGCATCGCCGAGGTGTTGGTATGGCTGCGCACGGTCGGGGCCGATGATCAGGACTTCTTGACGGTGAAGCTGACTACGGCGCCGTAATCGCGGAGCGAACGACATGCGTTGGACCCCAGGTGGACGGAGCGACAATCTCGAGGATCGTCGTGGTGCGAGTGGCGGCGGTGGGTTTCGCGGCGGCGGTGGCGGCATGAAGCTCGGCCTCGGCGGCACCGTCGTGTTGCTGGTGCTCAGCCTCATCTTCAAGCGTGACCTGCTGACCGAGTTCAGCGGCGGCGGCGTACCGAGCGGTCAGCCGGCCTCGGCGGCGCAGGAAGCGCCGCTGGCCGACGCGAACGAAGAAAAGATGGTGCAGTTCGTGTCGTTCGTGCTCGACACGGCGCAGGCTTCGTGGCATCAACTCATTCCGCAGTATCGCGACGCGCGGCTGGTGCTCTTCCGCGAGGGTGTGCAGTCGGCCTGCGGACCCGCCAGCGCGGCCTCGGGGCCGTTCTATTGCCCTGGTGATCAGCGGGTGTACGTCGATCTCTCCTTCTTCGATCAGCTGGAGCGACAGTTTGCGGCGCCCGGTGATTTCGCGCAGGCCTACGTACTGGCGCACGAGATCGGTCATCACGTCCAGAACCTGCTCGGCACCGAACGCGAAATGCGCAACGCGGTGCAACGCAATCCAGCGGCCGGCAATCAGTTGTCCGTCGCGATGGAGCTGCAGGCCGACTGCTACGCCGGGGTTTGGGGCTACACGGCCGCGCGCGCTGGCATTCTGCAGGCGGGCGATCTTGATGAGGGGCTCTCGGCCGCCGCCGCGGTCGGCGATGATCGCCTCCAGAAAATGTCGACGGGGAGTGTGAACCGTGAGTCGTTCACCCACGGGTCGTCAGCAGATCGACGGGCGTGGTTCCGAAAAGGGTTTGAATCGGGCGATCCGCGGGTCTGCGACACGTTCGGTCGAGGGCGCTGAGTGGGGCTGGCCCACGATGGATACGCACCGCGCGTCGGTGTGCTGGAAGAGCAAACGTGGCCCGCGATGCGCGAGGGCGCGTGGCCGGTGGCACTGCTCCCGTTCGGCGCCACGGAGCCGCACAACATGCATCTGCCGTACGGTACCGACACGATCCTGGGGCGTGAAGTGGCGGCGCGCGTGGCCGCGTCGTGTGCCACACAGGGCGTGATGGTGGCAGCGCTCCCAGCGGTGCCGTTCGGTGTGAATACCACACAGCTCGATTTGCCGTTCACGATCAACCTGATGCCGAGCACGCAGCTGGCGGTGCTGCGTGATGTGGTGCGCAGTCTCGAGCCGCATGGTGTGCGCGCGCTCGTGTTACTGAATGCCCACGGTGGCAATGAACTGCGGGCGCTGGTGCGTGAGCTGCAGCCCAGCACGTCGATGGTGCTCACGATCGTGAACTGGTGGCAGGCCGCCGATCAAGACGTGTTCAGCGTGGCGGGTGATCACGCCGGCGAACTCGAGACCGCGGCCATCATGCACGTGGCGCCGCATTTGGTGGTGCCCGATCGCAGTACGTGGGGCGAAGGAAACGCCAAGCCGAGTGTGTTCGACGGCGTGCGCAGCGGATGGGCGTGGATGCCGCGCCGCTGGACCCAGGTGACGGTGGACACGGGGGTGGGCAATCCGCGTGCGGCAACCGCGGAAAAGGGTGAGGCGTTTGTGGCGCAGGCGGTGGAGCGGATTGCGGCGTTCTGCGTGCATCTGGCGGGTGTTGATGCGAACGCGATGTGGGCGGAGCGTTAAGCTGGGGAGGTGTACTCTCCACCTACGGTGATCACTCGGGATTCTACGGGGCGCGGCGGCATCTGACGAACTGCCCTACCGCAGATTGGCACGGCGGTTCGCCGATCAACTACAACATCGACAACAGCGTGCTCACGCTGCGCGTTGAGTTGCCGTTGTGTGAGTAGGGTCCGTGTCGTTGTTTGCGGCCATCCGCGGTATAGCAGTTCGTCTCGAACGACCGAAGGGTCTACCGTCCGAAGTACCGTTGCGCTCGAGTGATCGCCGTCGTTGATAACTCAGGCGCGACCGATCCGCCATCAGCGTCCGCCACTGACCGCCCTCTCGGTCACGGAAGCTGACATTCCAGTCGGACCGTACCGAGGCGGGATGGCGTCCTAGATTGGACCGCGCTTAGGACGACGACAACATGAGCGTGGTCAGGGATCGACTACGCTGCGCGCCCAGGCAGGTTTGCCAGTCACGGTCGGCCATTCGACTGCTCGCGTCAGCGGTGCAGGTCGACGGTCTGCGCCGCCATGTTACCGTCGCCGAAGTACAGCGAATGCCGCTTCTCGCCCGGCATCGACAACAGCACAACGATGTTCGCTTGATTCGGAAACAGCTCGGCGAGCAGCGCGTTGCGGATCGAAAGAATCGTTGGTGCGCGGCCCGCAGCAAACTGCAACAGGTACCAGTGCACGGTGCCGCCGACAAGATCCTTGTCTACGCCCTGCTGCACGAGCGACGCCTTGAGTACGCGGCCATCGGCCGACACGCTCACCTTGGCGTTGAAGTAGGCAGTGAACAGCGAGTCGGCCTTGGCGTCGCGGTCCAGCTCGAAGGTGGGGCGACGCGCATAGGCCCGCAGCCCCTTCTCCAAGTCATCACTGAACAGTCGCACCGTCCACATCACCGCGTCATGCTCGACCACGGCGCGCGTGTGCGTGCTGTGCACATCGTGGATTACGCGAGCCGCTACGTTACTGCTGCCGAGGTACACCGCGGCCAGCGCCAGCGTTGCCAGTTTCATGTGGTGGTCCTCGTGTTCGGCCGATAGGTAACCCGACGTCTCGCAAGCGCGAGCGTACTCTACAGCATTTTCTCCTGGGCGGGGTCAGCGAGCGGCGCCGACGCCGCGGAATCGCCCAGAGCCCGCGTGATGATCCGGACGAGCCGATATCGGTACGCCGATGCATCCGCCGGTGGCCGGGACACCGCGGTACGCTCCACCTCGAGTCGGAAGCGCACGCCATCTTCGTGCGTGAATCCATCGATCACACCGTAGAAGTTGCTCCACGTGCTGTCGCCCTGCCACCGCACCACGAGACATTGCTGCACGGCTTCCCCGACGCAGCGTCGCCGCTCGGCGGCAACATCCAAGGTGAACAGCTGCGCCGCCTGCGGCCAGCTCGCCGCGCAAGCGGTGACAACGGCCGGAACCCCGGCCAGCACAAACATGCGAAAATGCAGACCAGGCATGGTGCAACTCCGGAATGGCGTGAGGGCGATAACCCGGATGGGCCAGACGAAGCACCCGCGTCGCCTGGCCCATCCGATACTGACTGTCACCGCACGGCTACGGAAGAATGATCACCGAGTCGGTACCGCGGAAGTTGGTGCAACCGTCGCTGAGGAACCCGCGCAGCACGAGCTGCGTCGTGCCTATCACGATATCGCCATTCGCGGCAAGTGCTGGCGCCTCGAACATCACGATGAGGTCCGTACGCCCGTCGCCGTTCACATCTTCAAACTTGGCGTGATAGGTGCCCTTGTTCTGCTTCGCGACGGGGGTATCGGCCCCGACTTCGTTGCCAAGCGTGATCTTGGAAGGATCAGCGTTTGTGGCGTTGAATGTGGGGGTGCTGAGGATCGCGACCGCAACCAATCCACCCTTGCCGATGTTTATCGGATTGGGCGTCTTCGTGGGGGTGATGTCAATCGTCACGGCGAAGTATGTCACCGCGAGCGTCATAAGGTCTGAGCCGCTGCCGTTATCCTTGTCCTTCACCGCCAGATTGACCTGATAGTTGCCTGCCGCACACGCTCTGGTCATGGCGCTGATCACGCCGACACCTTGTGTATTGGTGGAGCCAGTCGAGTTACTGCCGAAGCCCCAGTTTACCGTCCACGCCCACGGATAATCGATAACGCCGGCGTCGGTGAAGCCACCGATGAGCGTGTAATTGGACCCGGACACCACGGTGCCGTCGACACCCGCATTGACTACCGGCACCACATTCGCAATCGTCATGGCCACGTCGTCGCTGCCTTCACCACCGTCGTCATCAGAGACCGTTACGGTGATGATGTAGTTGCCATTGTCGATGTACGTGTGCGCCAGCGTGAACGTCTTGCCGGTGAGGGTCAACGCCTGTTCACCCGAGCCGTCACCGTAGTCTACGGTGGCCGTCCACGTGTCTGTCCCGGCGTCGGTGAACGAGCCGTACTGTGTGAACTGTTGCCCTTCGTTCCGGGCGCCGTTCGCTCCAGCATTCACCACCGGCGGGGCATTCAGCACGGTGAGTGATGTCGTGGCGTCGTCGGTGAGCGTCCCATCGCTCACCACGAGCGTAACTGTGTAGTTGCCGTCGTCGGCGTAGCTATGGCTGGGCTGCGCAGCCGTGCACTTGGCCGGCTTCGGTACAATGGCACAGCTGCCGTCGCCGAAGTTCCAGTCGTACGTGAGCACGAGATCGTCCGGATCGCTGGATCCGGTGCCATCGAACGCCACCGAGACACCTTCGGTGTACGGCGGAGCGGAGACATCGAGATCAGCCGTCGGCGCCGCGTTGTTGGCCCCGTACAGAAAAGTGATGGTCGCGATGTCGGTCGGGCCGAGCGCGGCGCGCTGTCCCATGAGATTGTCCCGCCCGCGCGATGATGTCAATGTTTGAATGGTCGGGTCGACGGCAAAGCCGAACGGAGAGTAGTGCATCATCGAACCTTCATCGTAGTCGCCATGATCGCTCGCATCGTCGCACTGCTTGTCGAAATTGTGTGCCTTGCCCGACTCGACATTGCTCAAGTTTACCGTGACGAAACCATCGCGATCACACCGGGTGTGTTCATGGTACAGCCCGAGCGCATGAAGAATTTCGTGCGCCGCGTTTCCGGTGCTGCAGTCCGTGTCGAGGTTGATTGCCTGCTCGCCACCAACCATACCGATCGACGATGAACACCCCGTGGAAGGCTGGAAACGGATGTAGTTCGCCTCGTTCGTGCGCACCACAAACGTGACGCCGGCGGTGGCCTGATCCACCATCGCAATGGCATCGGTCACGCGCACCGTATTCGTCAGGCTGGCATCAATGACGTACGGCACCACACCGCCTGGCCAGCGGAAGCCATCGCCGTCGATGTATACCGCCTTGCGCACGCCACTGGCCGTCGCGGGAGATAGCTTCGCCGCCGAGGCCGCGATGTCCCGCGCCCGCCCGAGAATGATGTCGCCCTGCCAAACCGCGAGCTCACCCTGAACTTCATAGGTGATACGCTTGGGCGAGCCATCACGCCCGAACACATAGCCCGTGCGTCTCTCACCACGCTCGGCGTAGCCTTCACCGTGCGGAATGCGGTTGTCCCGCGCTGCCGTGCCGTCGATTCCGGCTGGCACCGCTACGGGCGTGTCTTGGCAACCAGCCAACAGCCATGCCACCGTCAAGGCGCCAACGGCGCGCCACGATCTCCTCTGCATTGTGTGCTCCCATGAACAGGTCGACTGCTACGCTGCGGGTGTGACTGGTCATGGCGGAAAGCGAACGCCAAAGCGGACATTCGTCGGATGGTGCGCCACGGGTTGCCGTCGGGCGATCGAACGTTGAGAACGTGTGAGCGGGTATTGCGATCAGCGCGCAAGTCGAGTCATTTGGGCGAAATGGCATGCGACAGCTTTTCAGCGGCGCGTTGGCAAGCGACCTGTTATGCATGGTCTCGCTACGTGCTGCGCGCGTCGCTTCTCATTGCAATCACTTCACGTCAGGGGGCGGCACAAGACCGCGTGGCGCCGCCGGGTCCGCTGGATTCGGCGTCGCTCAACAGTGTGCTGACAATGGCCGATCTCGCTTTCTCTGACGATCCGGCGAAAGCGGTGCGAATGTTTGCTGAACTGTTGCAGCGCCGACGCGATATGCCAGCTGACAAGTTCAGGCAGATCATCTACCTACATGCGGCGGCCGTGGGAGACATTCCGGCCTCGCTCGCGGCATATCGTGACATGACGAAGGCGCGTGGCGGACGCGACTATTTCGTGGGGATGGTCCGGTTATTGGTGGCGGCGGGCGAATATTCCGAGGCGCTCGATTCGGTGGCGCACTGGAAGACCGGACTCGCTGAGCCGGCGCGGCCGTTCCGCGAGGAGATCGTGGCCACCGTCGCGCAGCTACGCGGAGACGGAACTGCGATGCTGCGCGCCAGCCGCGCCATGCGCCGGTACCCCGGATGGGAGCGGCATCATCTTGCCGTGCTGCTCGAGATCGGCGGGCGGGTACAGACCGGTACCACGGCCGGGCTGGCATCACGTGTAGACTCGTTGCTGGCCAGTGAACCGCGAGGTTTTCGCATCGATCCGGTTTCGGTGTATGCCTCGGCCGGTGACCTGCTGCAGCGCCATGGGCACGCTGCGCTGGCCCGCACGGCGTGGACCCGTGCACTCGTCAAACTCGACTCCACCGCGCCACGAGCAGCGCTGCGCGGTCCTGCCGGAGCCGACTCGGTGCGTCTCAGTCGAGGCCGACTGCTGCTGTCGCTGGGGCGCAAGGCGGAGGCCCGTGATCTGCTGGTGACGCCGGCGCTGCGGACGGATCGCCGCGAGATGCTTCGGCAGGGGTGGCTGGGTGTAGCGTCTGTTCGCCTCGGGGATCGAGCGGCGGCGCAACGTATTGAACGTGTCCTGGCCGCAGACACGGTCGCCGCGCTCCGATCCGGCCGCGTGATGGCGCGCGCGATAATTGCCGAGGCACTTGGCAACCCGTCACGTGCGGCCTCGCTGGTGCTTGCCGAGTCGACATTCGTGGACCGTCGCACAATGCCTGGCAGCTGGTTGCTGCGTGCAGCGCAGTCGGACGCACGTTTGGTGCGGTGGCTCAGTGGTCACTGAGGCGTGGGCGAGCCGACCCACCGGTTGCCATAGGCTGTCAGGACGCGTCAATTTTCCGTTCCCCCTTGTTGGAGACATGGCGTATTCTCTCGCGTGAACCGGACACCAACCCGCGGCCCCCGCGGTCGATCCACGCGCTGGCGGAGAGCTGCTACGGTGATTTGCGTGACATCGCACACCGTGAGCGCCGGCGCGACGCGGAGTTGGCGACACTCGACACGGCGGCGCTTGTTCACGAAGCGTTTCTGCGCTTGATCACGCAGCGGCAGCTGGCCGAGTCTGATCGTCCCCATTTTTTGGCCGCCGCCGCCGTGACCATGCGCCGTGTGTTGATCGATCATGTACGCGAGCTCCGCGCGGAGAAGCGTGGTGGCGGCGTGCGTCCCACCACACTTGATGGACCGATTGGCGTGGTGGAGTTACGCGACGACATGTTGCTGGCGCTCGATGAAGCGCTGGAGCGACTGGGGAGCGTCGATCCGCGCCTGGTGCGCGTGGTGGAATGCCGCTACTTCTGCGGTATGTCGGAGGAGGACACCGCCACGGCGCTCGGTGTCACGGCACGGACGGTGCGACGAGACTGGGTGAAGGCGCGCGGCTGGCTGTACGCGGCACTGGCGACCTAGTGAGCGGCCAATGAGCAACATGCGCTGGGATCGCGTGGCACCGATCGTAGATGCGGCACTTGATACGCCGCCGGAGGCTCGGCAGGCGCTGATCGACGAGCTGGCCGTCGGCGACCTGGCTGTGCGTGATGCGGCGCAGCGTTGGCTGGCCGGCTGCGATCACGTGCAGGGATTTCTTGATGCGCCGGTGACGGGGTCGCGGATCGGGCCTTGGCGGGTGGTGCGCGAACTTGGACGCGGCGGCATGGGTGTGGTCTATCTGGTGGAACACACCGACGCCGAAATGCCGATGCGCGCAGCGCTCAAACGACAGCGTGACACCGTGGCGCTTGACGGACACGGCGTGCGACGGTTTCGCGAGGAACGCCGGATTCTCGCGCGACTCGAGCATCCGGGCATCGCGCGGCTGTTGGACGGTGGGGTCTCGAAAGACGGGATGCCGTGGTTTGCCATGGAGTATGTAAACGGCGTGCCAGTGGATCAGTGGTGCGCCGCGCAGCTGTTGCCGGTGCCGCAACGGCTGCGTCTGATTATTCGCATCTGCGACGCTGTGCAGCACGCCCATCAGCGCCTAGTCGTGCATCGCGACATTAAGCCGTCCAACGTGCTGGTCGATGCGAACGGTACTCCGCGGCTGGTGGATTTCGGCATCGCGAAGCTGGTCGCAACCGACAGCGCCGAGGGGGCGCCGCTTACGTATACGGGTGGCGCGCCGATGTCACTGCCGTTTGCGGCCCCGGAACAACTGCGCGATGAGCCGGTCAGTACTGCCACCGATGTTTACGGGTTGGGCGTACTCCTGCATCTGCTGCTTACGGGAGCGCTGCCGTTTGGCGATGGTCGCGACGGGCGCACCGCGCTCGAGTTACGGATTCTGGCAGGACTCAGCGAGCGGCCGTCGCTGCATGTGCGTCGCCGCTCGCTTACTGTGGCTGGCCTCAGTAGCAGTCGACTGGCGCGTGTGCTGCACGGCGATCTCGATGTGATCGTGGAACGCACGATGCACCGCGATGCGGCCCGCCGGTATGAGTCGGCGGCGGCGCTTGCGGGTGATCTGCAGGCCGTGCTCGACGGGCGACCAATTCATGCCCGGCGCGACAGCGCCGTATATCGGGCCCGCAAGTTTATCGCGCGGCATCCTGTGGGCATGGGCGCGTCGGCACTGGCCGTCGTGGCGCTGATCGGCTTTTCCGCAGTGACCCGACAGCAGGCCCTTCGCATCACGCTGGAACGCGAGAACGCCGAACAGGTCTCGGAGTTTCTAGCCCAGACATTGGCCGCGACGGATTCGCATAAACGAGGCCCGGTTCCGCCCACCCTGCGCGAGGTGCTGGATCGAGGGGCGCAGCGCGCCGAGACCACGCTGGTAGCGCGACCGGAGATCCGCGGCCATCTGCTCGCGCTGATCGCGCCAGCCTACCATGCGTTGGGCGAATGGCAGCGCGAACACGAACTGTTGGTCCAGGCGGCGGCGCTGCAGCACGCGTCGCTGGACGCCGACGATCCGCGACGCGCGCTGGTGCTGCACCAACTGGCACAGCTCGAGATGTACATCGGCACTCCCGAAGCCGCCGTCCGTTATGCGCACGAGGCGATCACCATTCTCGAGCGATCGGGCAGCTATCGCGGGCTGAGCGTCGTAGGTGTACGAAGGCTGCTCGACGTAGCCACGTTGCGCACTGGGCAGCTTCCGCCGGCACCTGTACCGAGCCGGCCAGCGCGGCCGTAATGGTTCGCAGTACAGTCGGCGTCATCGCGAGATTCGCGGCCTGGGCAGGGTATACCTCGTTCGAGGCATGAGCCGGCGACCGCCCGCCGTTTGGCTCCATCATCGCTCAGGGATGGTCCTGCACGTAGCGCCACGGGAAGCGATGTAGGTGCGTCGACCGGCAGTGCGCGAGCAAAGGTGACGACGCGATGACCTTGCTGTTCTGCTCGGCGTTCCGCCACGGCCGCTCGGCGGGGCGGCAGGCGGCACCACGAATGCGGCCGGAAAATGGTGGACAGCGATTCGCCTGCGACCGACGATGAAGTCGGTGGTCAACTCCAAGCGCCAAGGCGCTGGACCAACAGCAAGAGCGCGAGACCACCGGTCACGCCCACGCATAGTTGTACCCACCGGCGACGCTGGAGGACCGCTGGCACGAGTACCGCTCCGACCGCGAGCACCATGGAGAGAATCAGGAGCTGACCGATCTCGAGCCCGACGTTGAACGCCAGCAGCGGCAACGCAATGCTCTCCTCGGTCCCCAGCAAGGCGCGCAGGTACGTCGAAAAGCCGAGACCGTGAATGAGTCCGAACAGCAGCGCCACGCCATAGCGCTGCAAGGTGACGGGATTCTCCGGTCGCTGCGGCGTGGCCGACGTGTACGCATCGAGCGCCATGAACAGGATCGTGGCCGGAATCAGTGGTTCCACCAACTGCGACGGCACCGACACCAATTGCAGCGTGGCGAGGGCTAAGGTGATGCTATGGCCGAACGTGAACGCCGTGACCAGAATGGCGAGCCGTCGCCAATCCCGGATACGGAACGGGATGGCAAGTGCGGCCACGAACAGGATGTGATCGTAGCCAGCCAGATCGGCGATATGCCGACAGCCGAGTTCGGCGTAAATGCGAAAGTCGTCGAACATCGATTACGCGAAGGTCATCGATCGCGCGGACGCGATCAATAGTCCACCGGTCGTAAATACGATTCGCCGATCCCCGAATGACTGACCAACGCGGTTGCAGGCGGACGGCGCTTCCAGTGTGTGCCGTTGAGGCGTCGTGACACGAGCGTGAGTTCGTCGGACTGGAACCCGCGCGAGCGCAGCGCCTCGTGTGAGAAGCCGTGCAGCATGCCATTCAGGATGTCGTCCGCGCGTGCATAGCTGATACCGAGATCGCCTTCGTCGGTCTGTCCGGCGATGAGATCGGCCGTGGCCGGCTTCGTGATGATGATGTCGGGGACGCCCAGATGGCGGGCGAGCGCCCACACTTGTGTCTTGTAGAGATCACCGATCGGATTGATCGGCGGCGAATCATCGGCGTGCCACGTGAAGTAGCCGAACAGTCGTTCTGTTTTATTGCCGGTGCCGAGCGGGAGCGCGCGATAGCGGGCGGAGAGATCGAACAGCGCGATCATTCGCGTGCGCGACGTGATGTTGCCCCGACGCGAGGCGTCGGCGTCGGGTTCGGCGGTGAGATAACCGTCAACCGCAGGACTGATGTCTACTGTGCGCGATTCGATACCGAGGGCGTCGATGACGAGCTGGGCGTGGTCGAGTGACTCCGCGCTCGAGGTGCGGTAGGGCAGGCGAATGCCGATCACGTTCTCGCGTCCAAGGGCGCGCACAGCGAGAAATGCGGTCACGGCCGAGTCCACGCCGCCCGAGAGGCCGATCACCGCTTTGCCGAAGCCGCGTCGCGTGAGCTCTTCGCGCAGGAATCCGGTGAGCCATTCTTCCGTCATGTCGGCGTCGATCGCCAACGGCGGCGGACCACCGTGGTCGCGCATTTCGTGTCGGATCACCGGCAGCGATTCCGGAATCGCCCGCACGATCGAGTTGGCACGCTGCAGCGCCTCGGTGGGGATCGCGAATTCGCCGGTGGTGAACCCACCGGCCCCTCGCAGCAAGTCGGCGGCCGCCGGTTCTGGCCCGTCGTATGACAAGGGCACCGGCGTGCCGTCCTGCACGCGCCGGATATTGTCGATCACATGTGGTAACGCCACACGCAGATCACTCAGCAGTGGACCATCGGCGCGCGCGCGGACGAGGTCGTCGAGGTCGAGGGTGATGGACACGAACGACTCGTCCCACACCGGCGCGCGGCCCCGCACGTCGCCACCGGGACCAACCAGATGCGACGTGCCGAAGAAGCGCTTGCCACCTTCGGTACCGACCAGATTCACAAAGCTGGTGTACACGCCCTGTTCTTCCGCGATGTCGCGAATGAGGCGCTCCCAGCGGGCGGCACTGTATGGCCCGGCCACGCCGTCGTCACGGGGCCAGATGCCACGGGCAGGGGCGGCCGACGACACGAACACCACCTGCGCACCATCCAGGGCGGCGATCGTGCCGCTGATCGAATGCCAGGCATCTTCGCACACCAGAATGGCGGCCCGGCCCCACGGCGTTTCGAAGGCCCGAATGTCAGTGCCGCGCTCCACGAAGCGTTCTTCGTCGAAGAGGCCGTAGGTGGGCAGGTAATTCTTGCGGTGCACGTGCCGGATCACCGGCGGGCCGTCGTCGAGGCCGATGGTGAGATACGCCGCGCTGTTGTGCAGTGTATCGCGCCAGCGCTCGTAGAAGCCGATTACGATATCGATCGCCACGCAGTCGATCCCGGCGGCCGCGCAGGCCGACCGGTAGGTGTCGTCAACATCGTAGGCCAGCGCGCCGGCCGTGCAGGCCACCTCGCGGACGCCGCCTTCCACGAAATAGCCGGAGAGCGCGGTTTCCGGGAACTGCACGACCTGCGGGCGCGGGTCGAGCGTGGAGGCTTGCGCGCACAACCGCCCGATACGGGCAAGGTTGGCGGCGACGTCGCCCTTGCGGGGGGCGAACTGGCATAGGGCCAGCGTTAGCGGACGAATCGGATCACCAGGCATGCCTGTAAAATAGATGACGGGGCACGGATCGCCTAAAGTCGAGCGCGCCGCTCGATCGATCCCGCGCCACGCCGCCTCGTTACAGATACAGTCACGGTTCAGCTTGACGCTTCGCTCCATTATCTGCATCGTGATCTTGAACAAAAAACTCCGCACGGCAAACATGTGAAATTCGATGACTCTTTCGGCTCGGCGATTTCTCGGCTTTGCGTCCGTGATCACCATGCTTGGCGTCATCATTGTACCGACGGGCGCGATTCTCGCAACGCCGTGGAGGCTGAGGTGCGATGGCGCCTTGGTTCACGCTGGCAGGCGGCGGCCACGGCTGGCGCGACGAAACATTCGTATGCGCGCTTCGACTATGTGGTGGCGTTACGCACGCGCATCGAGGCCGTCACGCCGTTCGCCGGTGGTGAGATCGCTCGGAGCTTCGGCCAAAGCGCGGCCGGAAATGCGCGATCCAATGGCGTGGCGGTCGGTAGTTCATGGACGGCGGTGTCACCCGAGAGGACCGTACCCTCGGTGAGCAACCAAGGCGCGAGTTATCGTCGACTGATCGCCCCGATGCTGGCCTATGATGCGGCAGATTCCCGCGCGGTAGCGGTATGGGCGACTGTGCGAGTCCAGCGAGGGGCGACGCCATTCTGGCTGTCGGTCCGTATGGAGCAAACGCGGGCGCAGTCGCTGGTGCCATCCCGCTTGCCGCCGACTGGGGAGCGAACCTCGTGGAGCCTGACGCTCGGCGTGCGGCCGTAGCGCTCCTCGGTGCGCGGTCGGCACCGGTGTGAGCCGGTAGCACGGCGGGTGAACCGGCCCGCGCGATTCGTGTACAATTCCGCCATGCGATCATCGACCGCCCCACACGAGCGTTCCCGCACGTCATTCGTATCGCCGAGCTGGTTGTCGTTGGCCCTGGTATTCCTGCCTGGGGCTATCGCCGCGCAGGCAGCCCCCGCCTCCACCGGCGAGGCGTGGCAGATCATTGCGCCTGCCCAGGCCACGCTCGTACTGGCGAGGGACGGGTCCCTCATCGGAGAGCTGGGCCGGGAGCGCCGTATCAACATCGCGCTGCGCTCGCTGCCCAAGTACGTCGGCAACGCCTTCGTCGCCGTGGAAGACAAGCGCTTCTATCAGCACGACGGCGTTGATCTGATGGGCGTCGCTGGCGCCATCAAGGACGCCGTCACCAAGGGCAACCTGCGCGGCGCCAGCACGATCACGCAGCTGTTGGTCGGCAACATGCACCCCGACCTCATCGATCGCCGGGATGTGTCGCCCGGACGCAAGTTGCGCGAGCAGCAAGCGGCGCGTGAAATGGAACGCCACTACAACAAAGAGCAGATCCTCGAGGCGTTCCTCAATCAGATCTCCTTCGGTCGCGGCGCGTACGGCATCGAGATGGCGGCGCGTCAGTTCTTTGGCAAAGGCGCGGCCGAGCTCACGCTGGCCGAGGCCGCCTCGCTGGCCTCCATGCCGAAGAGCCCGGTACAGTACGATCCGGCGCGCTATCCCGATCGCAATCGCACGCGCCGCAACACGGTGCTCGCGCTCATGGCAGAGCAGGGATACCTCACCGCCGCGCAGTCAGCGACCGCGCAACGTGAACTCGTTCGTACCGTGACCACGACGCGGTCACCGGCGCCGTGGGTGGTCGATGTGGTGCGGGTGCAGGCCGAGCGCGCGGGTATCATGGTGATGCAGGGTGGGTACCGCATTCACACCACCATCGACGTCGCGCTACAGCGGGCAACGCAACAAGCGCTCAGCAGCGGGATCGACGAGATCGAAACACGTCCGGGCTTTCGTGGACAGCGCTGCGCCCGCGTGGCGGGAGATACGGCCATCGCCGCGAAGACGGCGAAGGTCGCGGCCTGCTTGGAAGGCGCGGCGGTAGTACTCGATCCCACCACCGGCGATGTGCGGGCGCTCGTGGGCGGCCGTGACTACGCGCGATCGTCGTTCAATCGCGCCGTGGACGGCAATCGGCAGCCCGGCTCGAGCTTCAAAGCGTTCGTCTACGCTCAGGCGATCGCGGAGGGGCTCACGGCCAACGCTATGGTGGCCGATACCGCGCTGCGTATTCGGCTCGACAACGGGCAATTCTACAGCCCCGACAACGCCGACAACGCGTTCCTCGGCGCGATCACGCTGCGCGAGGCGCTCACGAAGTCACGGAATCCGGTGGCGGTGCAGCTGGCGCTGGCCGTCGGGATGGATTCGGTGATTGGCCTCGCGCGCCGTGCGGGTCTTCGCGCGCCTATCGCGCCATATCCCTCGAGTGCGCTGGGCGCGAGCGTGGTGCAGCCGCTCGATTTCGTGGCGGCGTACGCGACGTTCGACAACGGCGGTGTGGCGGTCGAGCCGCGATTCATTCTACGCGTTGAGGACCGCACAGGCCGTACGGTGTTCACGCCGCAGTTCGCACCACCGCGATCGGCCATGGATCCGCGGGTGGCCTTCATCATGCGGGACATGCTACAGGACGTGGTCACCCGCGGCACCGCCACGGCGCTCCGCAAATTTGTGCCGTCGCGCATCCCCGTGGCGGGCAAGACGGGTACCACGAACGACAATACCGATGTCTGGTTCGTGGGGATGACGCCCGAGCTGGTCACGGGCGTCTGGATCGGTTTCGACAAGCCCGCCATGATTTCACCGGGGGCGGTGGGTGGCACCCTCGCGGCGCCAATCGCGGGGCAAATCATCGCCGCCGCGTATGGCAGTCGCACCAGCGGAGCCTGGACTCCGCCGCCTGGGCTCGTGCCGGTGGAGCTCGATCGGGCCAGCGGTCGGCCATCGGACACCACGACGCCCAGTGAACGGCGGTACATCGAATGGTTCATGGCGGGCACGGAACCAGGCGCACCGGTCTGGCCGTGGAGCTTGTTCCGGTTGGGACCAATCGGGTACTGAGCTTTGCGGTGCGCTCGGCGTGGTCCGTAATGCTACGGAGGGGTGAACCACGTATTCACCCCAATGGAATGCCGTGGTGCGCGCGTCGACTATTCGTTGTATGACGCCCTCCGATATTCTCCCGTTCCGTCGCCCGTCGAGTGCACACGAACACGCGCACGAACAGCCCCGCGCCGGCGGCGGCACCGGTATCGTGATGATGAATCTCGGGGGGCCGGCCACACTCGATGAAGTGGAGCCATTCCTGCTCCGGCTGTTTGCCGACAAGGAAATCATTCAGCTGCCCTGGCAGAGTGTGCTGGGCAAGTTCATCGCGACGCGACGAGCGCCGAAGGTGCGCAAGCTGTATGATGGGATCGGGGGCGGATCGCCGATTCTGACGTGGACGAAGGCGCAGGGCGAGGCCATGTGCGCGCGGCTCGACGAGATGTCTCCCGACACGGCGCCGCACAAGTTCTATGTTTCCTTCCGCTATGCGCCGCCGTTCGCGGATGATGCCCTGCAGGCGATGAAGGCCGACGGCATCACGCGCGCCGTGGCGTTCACCCAGTACCCGCAGTGGTCGTGCTCGACCACCGGCTCGAGCTTGAACGACCTCTGGCGTGCACTCGATCGTACCGGCTTGCAGGATGCCTTTACCTGGAGCATCATCGATCGGTGGGGAGAGCACGATGGCTTCGTGCGCTCCATGGCCAGCGCCATCGATGACGGCCTCGAACAGTATCCGGAGCAGGAGCGGGACGACGTGCTGGTG
>NZ_JBKJRB010000127.1:0-6089 GCF_046594945.1 Gemmatimonas sp.
GACGGCTCCGGTGGTGCTCTCGAAGTTTGGGAACTGTCAACCGCTTCGTGAGCAGGAGGGAGGGTTTCAGGAGGGAGGAGGCAGGTGAACCACACGCGGTTGCTGCGCCCTCTTCCCTGCTACCCTCCCCCTGTTTGCTACGGAGTTGCCTTTCCAGCGGCGCCGGAGTGATCCCTTGCCTACTGCCCCAGCACGTTCACGCACCCCTTGGGCGGCGCAGCGAGGCGCTGGTTGCATTCGTCCACCGGGATCGGCACCAGCGGGAACACGCGGTGCGTGGGCAACTGCTTCCGGAGCTCGCTGAGCCGGCCGTAGCGACGCGCATCGACCCAGCGATGGCCGTACTCGAAGAACAGCGAGAAGCGACGATCATACAGCAGTTCGGTGACGAGATCACCGGCGAAGTCGGACGCCAGCACCGGCAGTCCACCGGCGTTGGTGCGTACGAAGTTGAGATCGGCGATCGCGGCGGCGCGGTTACCGAGTCCGATGTTGGCTTCGGCACGAAGCAGAATGAGCTCTTCGTTCCGGATGATCGGAATCGGCGTGACGTTGGTGGGATACACCGTGGGCCGCACGTTCGAGCTGATGCCCTGCGTGGCCAGCGTGACGGTGCCGACCACGACCTTGCTCGTGGCGCGCAAATCGCGCGAGCCATCGCTGCGCAGGCGCGCTTCGGTCAGGAATTCCGGCACGGCCACGAGGGCGCGCGGCGCTGGATCGAACAGCGGGTTGACCGCGTCGCCCGATGCCGTGCTGTACACGTGATACACACCCGTCGCGAAGCTGGCCGTGGTGCCGGCGGCGGTACTGATGAACGATTCATTCAGCGCCGTGAGGGCGTCGGCCCAGCGGCCACGGTACACCTCGAGTCGAGCCTTGAGGCCACGGTTGACGCGCAGGAAATTCGCGGGCGTGTTGAAGCCGGTGAATCCGGTCGTCAGTGTGAACGGAAATGCGGTGCCTGCCGCCGCGAGATCGGTCTTCGCTTCGTCGAACAGCGCGGCGGTTTTCGTATACGCCTCGTCGCGCGTAATGAAGGCGCCCTGCACGGTGGGATCCTTGGCCACATCGAACACGAGGCCGAAGGTGTCGCGCACGCGCAGCTGATTCATGTATTCGAGCGCCATGAACGTCTTCACGAAACCCTTCACGCCACTTTTTTGCGCGGCCGTGTAGTCGGGCACGGCGTCGACGACATCGAGAATCGTGTACGCGGTGCGGAGATTCCGGTACGAATTCGACCAACCGGCATCGGTACCGAAGCCACCCGGCTCCAGCGGTCCGATCAGCAACGCCAGCACATTGCGCGGCTCGGCGCCATCGAGATTGATGATCTCGCGGCCGAAGATGCCGAGCGTGCCGGCCCAGGTACCGGCGCCGGCGCGTGCCCCGGCGAGCACGCCGGCCACGGTGGTGTTCACGGTCGCGGCGTTCGGCGCGCCTTCCAGCTGCGAGGTGTTGGGGCTGTTGAAATTCGCGATGTCGGCGGCCTGGCAGGCGACAACGCTGGCACAGGCGGCCGCGAACAACAGGGTGCGCGCCTGGCGATGACGGGATGTGGTCATGGTCAGAAGTCCAGGCTGAAGTTGAGCCAGTAGCTGCGGCTGGCCGGATATGCGGCGAGTTCGCGGTTGCGCTGAATGGCATCGGGTACGTTGCCCGCGCCGAAGTTCTGCGCTTCCGGATCGCCACCGCGGAACTTTGTCCACCAGTACAGATTGCGTCCGCTCAGCGAGAGCTTGGCCCCGCTGGCACCGGACCACGTCTTGGCCACCCACTTCTGCGGAATGTCCCACGTGAGCGTGACTTCGCGCAGCTTCACATACGATGCGTTTTGATAGAAGATGCGCGTGACCTGCAGATAGCTCGTGCGTCGCACGTCACCGAGTTTGCGACCGGCAGCGTCGAGCTCATCGTAATCGCGCGAGTTCTGTCCGAGGTCGTAGTGACGCCAGGTGCCGTTGGCGAGCATGCCGCCCTTCTGCTGATCGAGCAGCGCATACAGCGACACGCTCTTGAAGCGCACTTCGTTGCTGAGACCCGCACTCCACAGCGGATTGCCGTCGCCCATGAGCACCGGCACCACCACGCGTCCGCCACTCTGTGGCAGCGTGTCATTGCCGAATATCTGCGTGGCCGACTTGCCCTGCTCGATACGCACGGCACCCGTCTGCAACGTGCCGAGCAGAAACGCCGGGACCGGGAGCTTCGTGACCCTGGAGCGGCTCGTGCCCCAGTTGAGGCGTGCGTTCCAACCCCACGTGGGCGTCTGAATCGGGAACGCGTTGATCGACACTTCCGCGCCCGTGACCTGCATCTCGGCGCCGTTCGACGTCTCACTGCTGAAGCCTGCGGTGGGCGCCAGTGTGCGCGTGATGAGCAGGTCGGAGATGTTGCGACGGAAGCCCGTGAGGGCGAAGGTGCCACGGTTACGGAACACGTTCAGATCGACACCGGCTTCGATCTCGCGCTGACGCTCGGGCCGCAAATCGGATGAGGCGCGTACGTTGCCCACGCGGAAGGCACCGAGTCCGCCAACGCTCGACAGATCGAGATTCGTGAATTTCTGACCGTATAGGGGCTGGTTGCCCGTTTCGCCGTACGCCAGGCGGATCTTGGCTTCGTCCACCAGCCCTGGCGCGAGGTCGGTGAAGCGATACGACGTGGCGGCCTTGGGAAACAGGTAAAACGCCTTGACGTCGCCGTTGTTGCTGCTGCGGTCGGCGCGGGCGCCAGCCGTGAGCAGCAGCTTGTCGCGCCAGAGCATTTCCGTCTGCGCGAAGATACCGAAGTCTTCGACGCGCAGGCGCGACTCGTCGACGTCGCGCACGGTACCCGAGGTCACGACTTCGAGCCCCCCCAGCAGATTCTGCGCCGAGGCGCGCGTCTGATTCAAGCTGCGCTGTTCGAACTGCGTGCCGAGCTGCGATGTGATTTTGAGCGACGACTGCGGCGTCCATCCATGCACGAGATTCAGGTTGAGATTGCTCTGAATATTCGTGGTTTTCGAGTTGCCCGTAGTGCCGGGAAGTCCGTCTACCGGCTCGTACTGCAGCGTGGGCGGCGAGTAGATGAGGTTGGACTGATTGAGCAGGTCGACACCGCCGTACGCGATGAACTGCAGCGTATTCTTCTCTCCGGTGAGCACGTCGGCCGTGAGGCGCGAGGTGGTGATGTTCCGCCACACGTTCTCGCCGTTCTTGAACTGGTCGATCGTCTGCAGCGGGTTGGATGGATAGAACGGATTCACCGGCCACGTGCCGTCGGCGTTACGCCGCAGGTCGAGGAAGCTCGGAATCTTGGTGAGCGAGTAGGCGATCGAGTTGCCGGCGTTGTCGTTGCCGAACAGGCCGCGGTCGTTGGCGTTATTCAGGATCTCGTTGCCGACCTGCAGATTGAGCCGCTTGGAAATGCGCTGATCGAGATTGATTCGGGCGCTCGTCTTGCGGGCAAAGGTGTTCTCGACGATGCCTTCTTCGTTGCGACGGCTGATCGACAGGAAGTACTTCGTGTCTTCGCTGCCGCCGCTCACGTTGAGCGAGACGTCGGAGTTCATGGGTGTATTGCCGTAGGCCAGCGACTCGTAGTTCAGTGCGCGGTTGGCGTCGTAGAACGGCGTGATGCCGGCGCCGAACACGGTCACGGCATCGGCCAGCGAGGTGAACTGGCGCGAGCCGTTGCGGTAGGCGAGTTCCGACGTGCCACCGCCCAGGCGCAGCGAGAACTTCGGCTTGCCAGCGCGGCCACGCTTGGTGGTGATGATGATGACACCGCCCGACGCCTTCGATCCGTAGATGGCCGCCGCGGCCGATCCCTTGAGGATATCGACATTCTCGATGTCGTTCGGATTCAGGTCGGCGATACGGTTCACCGGATTCTCCTGATTGCCCACGGAGATGCCGGTGCCAGCGGCGCGTGTCACCTTGTTCGTGCCGGCGCCGATGGACACATCGGAGACGATGACACCGTCGATGACGTAGAGCGGCTGCGCGGAACCGAGAATGGAGGAGATGCCGCGGATGCGAATGCGATTGCCGCCGCCGGGTGCGCCGGTGGACTGCGAGATCTGCGCACCGGCGATCTTGCCCTGGAAGGCATTCTCGATGGACTGCGACGACACTTTGTTCACGTCAGCACCGCTTACGGTGGCGACGTCATTGGCCAGGTTGCGACGTGAGATGCCGGTGGCCTGACCGGTGACGACGACCTGGTCGAGATTGAGCACGTCTTTCTTCAGCACGATCTCGAGGGTGCTCTGCGCGGTGCCGACGGTGATGCGGGTCATCGGGTAGCCGAGGCGACGCACCATGAGGACGACCTCGCGGGCGGGCACGTTCACGAGGGTGAACGATCCGTCATCACGCGAGAGTGCACCGAGGGCGGTGCCGGTGACCTGTAGCTGTGCGGCGGCGATCGGTGCTCGCGATCCTTCTTCGAGCACCTTGCCGCTGATCGTGCGCGTTTGCGCAGCGAGGGGGGCGGCGAGGAGCGCGATAGCTGCAGCAAGCAAACCTCCGCGCGCGAAAACTCCGGTCATCAGGAACTCCTTCATCGAGGGGTGGTCGCGCTCGCGAGGAGTGCGGCCATCATGAACACAGGCGAGGCCATCAGGGCGTTCCTGTGGGAATGGCGGTTGGCGAAAATACGGTTGTCGGTATGGTGTGGCTAGCACTGTGTACGGCCAACTGCTTATGAAGCAGTTGGCCGTTTTGCGGTTTTTAGTCGTACCACCCCTGCACGTACCACCGCACACCGGCTTCGTGGTACAGCAGCAGTTCGCCTTCCTCATCGACAAGGCACCGCCAGTAATCACGGGCGTACGTATCGGCACGCCACCAATCACCACTCAAACGCTCGGGGCCATCAGCGGTCGTGATCGACAATCGTCGTCCGCGCCACCACACGGCGTCGGGAAGGCCATGCGGGGATTCCACGTCAACCGATTCCGGTGCGTTGAGCAGACGGAGCACGGCGGCGGTGGTGCTCGTTGGTGACGTGGGTGTTGACGCGGGCATCGGTGCAGGTATGGGTGCGGCGCCGAGGGTCATGGCGTCGGCGCTGATCCACCGCCCGGTCTCTTCGGGGCGATGACTGTCGCCGGCCTCGGGGTGCACCACCACGGTGCCGGTGTTGTCGGGATCGAGCACGGCGCGCAGTCGGGCAAACACGGCTTCGGCATTCATCGCCGCGTCGCGCCACGACGGGATCAGCAAGTCGCCTTGATCGGCGGCGAGTGGGGCGGTGGCGGGAATGCTGACGGTGACGCCGATGATCGGCGCGGGGATGCTCCACCGCTCCAGCAGCGCTCGGCATTGATCGAACAGCGGCTCGAGTCGGGCGAGCGGACGCGCAGGACGCACTTCGCGCGTGATGGAGCGTTGGGGGATGCTCAGCAGAGAAACGGCTAACGGCTTAGGGGGCAGGTGGGAGGGTATCAGGGGAGAGGAGGCAGGGTACTCCTCGCGCTCTCCTGATACCCTCCTGCCTGCGTCCTTCGCGGTCGTATCGTCCGATGTCTCCGGCACCCGTGTGTGGCCGCGCATCTCGCTGCCGATGTCGTCGATGGGATACTGGCGTCCGGCATCGAGCACGAGCGTGATCGCCACCGCGGCGGCGGCGCGTCCGTCTTCCACACACTCGCGCAGCAGACGTTGCAGTTGGGCACGCAACACGAACAGCACGGGCTCGGTGCTTTCCACGGCGGCCGGCAACTCCACGCTCGCGCTGCGCGCCGCTTCCACTCGCACGAGTCCCGGTCGTCGCGGATCGTGGCCGTGGGCGAGTCGCCACGCGATGAGTCCGTCGGGGCCCCATCGCCTTTCGATATCGCCGGCGTCGAGTGACGCGAGTGCGCCGACGGTGCGCAGGCCGAGCGACTGCAGCGCGTCGCGCAGATCGTGTTCCATGGGCACCAACCCCAAGGGCGCCGGCGCGAGATAGGCGGCGCACTGTCCGACGGGGATGATCGTGATGCCGTCGGGGAGAATAAGCGCATCACGTTCGCGTACGGCGCGACTGCGCGCCCGTGGGGCCCAGGTGGCGGCCCGCGCGGCGACGCAGGAATCGGCGATGGCGACACGGGCATC
>NZ_JBKJRB010000006.1:0-52002 GCF_046594945.1 Gemmatimonas sp.
TGGTGATGGCTGCCAGGGCAAGCAGCGCGACGAGTGCCGTGGCTACCACGACGAACGGCAGGACAAACCCGGCGCGACGCGGGACGCGACGCGCGCGTTCAGCGCTTGCGTTGCGCACTTTCAGCTCTCAGCACGATATCAAAGGCGGCGGTATCACGTCGAACGGCAGCCTGTCCGTCGGGGGCGCGATCGGCTCGCAACTCGAAGCGGAGAGCGGCGGCATTCCATGACGCAAGCGTGACGGCGCCCGCTCCATCCAGAATACGAACCGTCATCCCGCGCTGTGCGGCCGACAGCAATGGGCCGGCAATGGGCTGCACGATATCCCACGCGCCGCCGGACCGGGTGCGTTTGCCCAAGTACCACAACGCGCCGCTGCGATACAGCGACAGTCGCGTGCGCCGTCGGACGGCGACCGCCGCACCAACCACGAGGGGCGAGGGACTCCCGTCGGCGAGCGTGAGTCGCACGGTGCGCCGATCCGCCCAGCCGGCCATCCATGGGGAGTCAGCGCAGGCGGATCCCCAGGAGATGTCGCGCACCGTGGTGGCCAGTGCGATCAGCGACCCGAGCGTATCGGGGTTCATGCGCCAGAGCGACAGCGCGTCGCCGACCTGCACGCTGCTCGCCCATGACACGCCGCGCGGATCGACGGGATCCGCCGCCACCATGTCCACGCGATTGCCAACGCCTTCGGCGGAGCCGGGAGTGGCGCAGACCACGCCGACACCAAGAAGCGCCTCGAATTCCACCGCCGTGTCGCTGACGATCTGGAGATCACGCGCGCGCAGCGGACGCAGCTCCGCCTCCAATGCGGCCTGTGCGTGCCGCAGTTCGCGGGTGCTGCGCTGCGACGACTCCGCCCGTCGCACGAGTCGCCAGCTACCGATCAAGGTGGCCGCTGCAGCGACGGCCAACAGCGCGGCGATCGGGAGTGCAATTATCAACTCCACGAGTGTTCCACCGCGGCGACGGAAGATGCGGTGGCTCATCGGCACCGTCCGGCAGTGCTCACCTGTAGCTCGCGCGCGGCGGCGTTCGCGAGCGCCGAGGCCGACCAGCGCACATCGACACGCGCGCGGTGCAGCGTACTCGCGGCCGTATGCGCTTCATCGACCCTGAGTCGCGACGTCGACCAACGTGTCGTAGCGACGCCGCGCGTGACCGTATCGCACGGCGCCAGCAGCGCGCGGCCGACCGCATTTCCCTGTTCTCGCTGCGCGCGAGCCACTTGGAGTGCGTCGTCGCCCAGCGTCGCCATAGAGACCGACGTGGACGCCAGCACCAGACTCGCGACGGCGACGAGAACGAGTGCCATGAGGCACTCGACGAGCAGCTGACCACGGCGCAGCCGCGAGCGCCAGCGCCAGCGCGGGCTCGCTGCGGCGACTGACGGTGAACGGAACGGTGAACGGGGAGGCATGATCGCACGGTACGGCGATGCATGCTCCCCCGTGTCACCAGAATCGTGCGCGCAGGATCATGACAACGCGGGCCGCTCGCCCGATGTCAGCGCCGGGAGACCACTCGATCCCGAATGGAGCGGCAAGAGGATCACGAATGCGGCGCCGCCCTCACGCGCGCGTTGCACCCAGATCGTCCCGCCCAGATTCTCAATCGTGCTCGCCACAATCGCGAGTCCGAGCCCAGTGCCCTTACCCGGTTGCTTCGTGGAAAAGAATGGTTCGAAAATGCGCTCGGCGTCTTCCGGTGCGACGCCGGTGCCTGAATCGGCCATCACGATCTGAAGGAATCGCGAAGGAGACTCCGGACGGGCTAACCACGCCAGCGCGCGCCTGCTGGGCCGATGCGTCCAGCGCTGCGGCGTCGGATCGGATCGGCGCCTATCGATCGCGTCCGTGATCGACTCGGCGTCGTTGATGCGGCTGCTGATTACGACCTCACCCTCACGATCCATGGCATCGACTGCGTTCAGCAAGAGGTTCACAAACACCTGCTCAAGGTCATGGCGCTCGGCGTATACGATACCAGCGGGCGCCTCGAGACCGCGCGTGACACGAAAACGGCGCACGATCCCCTGATCGTCGAGCAGCCGGACCACGTCTTCAATCACGTCGTCGACGACAATGGGCTTGGGCGTGAGTCGGCGCGGCCGCGCGTAATCGAGCAAGCCGCGCATAATACGATCGATGCGTGTGATTTCGCGCTCGAGGGCATCGAGCGGCTCCGTGGTGCTTGGCACGTCGCTCGTGCGCATACGCAGAAGGTGTGCATAGTTCGCGATCGCCGACAACGGATTGCCGATTTCGTGCGAAATGCCCGCCGCGATCCGTCCCATCGTCGCGAGCTTCTCGATACGCATCCGCGACTGCGTGGCGGCGAGCATCTGCTCCGTCATGCGATTGATGCTGGTCGCGAGTTGCGCGAACTCGTGCGTGTCCGCCACCGGCACCCGGCGGCTGTTGTCGCCGGCGGCGATCGCCTCCGCCGCTTCAACACACTGCGCCAGGGGGACCTCGACCAGCGCCATGACTTGTCGTCGCAGCACGCTCACCCATACGATCGACACCAACACCACCAGCAGCGCCACCAGCGGCCAGCGCAGGTAGGGGGGGAGGTATTCCGTGACCCACATGGTCAGGATAATCGCCGCCAGCGCACTGCCGCTGGCACGGACGAGCACCTGCTTGAGTCGTTGGTGGATGCGGGGAGTCGGGATGGCGAGCACCTGCGGAGGATGCGTGTCGCAGCCTCCTGAAGCAACAGGGCACGGCCACGTCAGGGTAGCCTCCCGAAATAGCGACGAGGGGCCAAGCGTTTGCTCAGCCCCTCGTGCGATGCCTGCGGTGACCAGCCGGCCATCGATGCTACAACGTCGGCGCGACCACGCGCACCTCCGACAACATCACGCCTGCCCTACTTGCAGGCTGCTCCGCCCGGCTGGCCTTCCGCGAGGCCGGCCGGCGTGTCCGTGCCCGTACCGATCAAGCAGCTGGCGCCAGCCGCATTCGCATGAGATGCCGTGCCCGACCACCCCGTCGACGAACCCACGAACGTCAGCGAGACACCCGATGAACCCACCGGTGCGGCGTAGCCAGCGTAGGTGTTGTTGTCCGAGAAGAATGCTTCGGCCGACGACACCATGTTCTTCAGGTCCGACTTCATGGCCGTCACGTACGCCTTGCGCTTGGTGTCGGCGAACTTCGGAATCGCGATCGCGGCGAGAATGCCGATAATCACGACAACGATCAGAAGTTCGATGAGGGTAAAACCCTTGCGAGTGCGCTGCATAGTCCGTCTCCGTTCGGGGGGTGCGACCGGGCCTCAATGCCCGTTTCGTTGCCAACGAACAAGGCAACGCGCGTACCACCCCGTACGACATTCGCAAGTCTATGCCTATGAACGCTTTGCGCATTTCGCACGAGGCCTGGCGACGCCAGCACGATGTCATTTCGCCATTTTGTGGCAATGTGCAATACGGTCCATTTGCCCTTCGTCACATTCGCCTGGCGACGAACGACAGAAGGGGTCGAGCACGACCTCGACCCCTTTGCCTCCTGGTTGGCCCTACGTGCGGTGGAGCAGTGCTCCGTCCGCGGGGGACCCTACTTGCAAGCCGCGCCGCCCGGCTGGCCTTCCGCGAGTGTCGCCGGAGTGCTCGTGCCAGTACCAATCAAGCAAGTGGCGCCGGCCGCATTCGCATGAGTTGCCGTGCCCGACCAACCGGTGGCCGCCCCAACGAACGTCAGCGAGACGCCAGACGAACCTGTCGGAGCCGCGTACCCAGCGTACGTGTTGTTGTCCGAGAAATACGCCTCGGCCGAGGACACCATGTTTTTCAAGTCCGACTTCATGGCCGTCACGTAGGCCTTGCGCTTCGTGTCCGCAAACTTGGGGATCGCGATCGCGGCAAGGATGCCAATGATGACGACCACGATCAGGAGTTCGATGAGGGTAAAACCCTTGCGAGTGCGCTGCATGAGGAGCTCCATAGAAGAAGGCGCGCGAACCTGATGCCCGCGTCGTCGACTACTCTGCAGGCACGGCGCGTACCACTCCGCGGAACTCTCGCAAATCGTTCACGGCACACGCGTTACGAACGCGTCCCCGACTTGGTCCAATCGCGATGCTCTCTCATAACGCCATTATTCTGCAGAATGCCCCGATCGGCAGAGCAGGAACGGCGAAAGGGCCGAGCACGTGCTCGACCCCTTCCCCCCTTACATCGCCCTACGCGTGATGAAACAGTGCTGCGCCCGCGTGTGACCTTACTTGCAAGCCGCGCCGCCAGGCTGGCCTTCGGCGAGCGTGGCCGGCGTGTCCGTGCCCGTTCCGATCAAACAGGTGGCGCCGGCCGCATTCGCGTGCGTCGCCGTGCCCGACCAACCCGTCGACGAACCCACGAACGTCAGCGAGACACCTGACGAACCGGTTGGCGCGGCGTAGCCGGCGTAGGTGTTGTTGTCCGAGAAGAACGCTTCGGCTGAGGACACCATGTTCTTCAGGTCCGATTTCATCGCTGTCACGTACGCCTTGCGCTTCGTATCGGCAAACTTCGGGATCGCGATCGCGGCGAGGATGCCGATGATCACGACGACGATCAGGAGTTCGATAAGGGTGAAGCCCTTGCGAGTGCGCTGCATGTGAATTCTCCAGTGGGGGTCTAGCGACGCTGGTCACCCGTGGTGGTGTCCGACGCGACACCATGCGTTATGGCAACTGCCTTGCCACGCTGATGACACCACGGTAACCCGCTGCACTTCAAACACTTGCATCATTTCAACGCGAGTCTGCTCGGCGCATCGCGCCTTGCCTTTCGCAAGGATCCTTGCAGCGTGCAAGAGCCCTCGAAACGCGCGTATTTCTCGCGCCTTCCGGCGGCGTGACGACCGTGCACGGGGCGTGATAATCGTGCCGTTCCATGGTACGCGCACGTCGAAAACAATAAAGTGGCACGGGCATTGGCCCGTGCCACTCTTTAGTACACGGCGCATCGACAGCAGGCAGCTACTGACAGACCGGCTCACCCGGCGCGTTCGCCGCCAGCGACGATCCAGCCGCCATTGTACACTCGACCCCGGGCACACCGACGTGCGTCGCGGTGGCGGACCACCCCGACGTCGTGCCGGTGAACCTCAGCGTGACCCCGTCCGAACCTTGTGGTGCCGACACGCCCGCATACGTACTTTCCGACGTGAAGTGGGATTCGGCCATGGTCGCCAAGCCGCGTAGATCCGACTTCATCGCGGTGAGATACGCCCGACGTTTCGATTCGCCGAATTTCGAGATCGCCACCGACGCCAGAATTCCGATGATGAGTACCACGATCAACAGTTCGATGATCGTGAAACCGGTGCGACGTCGCATCAGTGCGGACATGATCAGGCTTCTCCGTAGCGGGCGAGTTTGCGATACAGCGTAGATGGATCAATGCCGAGCATGTCGGCCGCACGACTCTTGTTGCCACCTTCGTTCTGCAGGACCCAGTGGATGTAGGCGCGCTCGATCGCTTCGAGCGTCGGCGACACCGGCGTGCGTTCACTCACCAGCGGCTCGGCTCGACGGGCCGTCACGCGCTCCGGCAGGGCATCGGGATCGATCACCGGGCCGGAAGACAGGATGACGGCGCGCTCGAGTGCATTCTCGAGCTCACGCACGTTACCCGGCCACGCATACGCCATCAGCGCGTCTAGGGCGTCGTCACGCAGCATCTTCACGCCCTCGTTCCGCAGCGTCGCGCTGCGCGCCAGGAACGACTCCGCCAACAGCGGGATATCCTCCTGACGGTGACGCAGCGGCGGCAGGTGCACCGCGATCACATTCAGTCGATAGAACAGATCGGCGCGGAAGCTGCCACGCTTGATTTCTTCTTCGAGGTCGCGATTTGTTGCCGCCAGCACACGCGTGTCCACCTTGAGCGCTTCGGTGGCGCCCACCGGAATCACTTCACGCTGCTGCAGTACGCGCAGGAGCTTCACCTGAATCGAAGCGGTCGTCTCACCGATTTCATCGAGAAAGAACGTGCCCTGGTTGGCCGCCGTAAACAGGCCCGACTTGTCCCTCACCGCACCAGTGAACGAACCCTTCACATGTCCGAAAAGCTCACTCTCGAGCAGTGACTCGGGAAGCGCACCGCAATTGATCGAGAGAAAGCTGTTGTCCGATCGGGTGCTCAGTTCGTGGATATAGCGCGCGATCACTTCCTTACCCGTTCCAGACTCTCCGGTGAGCAGCACCGTCGAATCGGTGGGCGCGACGGTCTCGGCGAGTCGCAGCACATCGAGCCAGGGCTTGCTGCGCCCAATTGGACGTCCAGTGGTCGTGCGCTCGCGCCGCTTGATCTCCTGCTTGAGCGTCGTGTTCTCGGCGCGCAGTTTCCGATGTTCGGCCGCGCGGCGGAGAATGGCCAACAGCTCGTCGTTGCGGAACGGCTTTTGGATGTAGTAGAACGCGCCTTCGTTCACCGCCTGCATCGCGGATTGCAACGTGGCCTGCGCCGTCATCAGGATCACTGGCACATCGGGATCGACTTGGCGTGCCATGCTCAGCACCTGCACGCCACTCACATCGGGCATCCGCACGTCCGTGAGCACAATATCCGGACGGAGTTCCGGAAGGCGCTCCACCCCGGCACGGCCACCCTGTGCCGTGAACGGAATGAAGCCTTCGTTTTTGAGCAGAATACGTAACGACTCGAGAATGCCCGGTTCGTCATCCACAATGAGCACGCGTGGAGCGTCACCGGCGAGCGCGGGAGGGGTCACGGTGCAACTCCAATCAGGCAAGGAAGCAAGGCGTTGGCCGACTCGTCGTGAGTTGGCTCGAAGGGGACAGCAGTATGCACCGGCGTTTGACCACGGCGTGACGAATCGTTCTCGCTGGCGATCGGGAGCAGCATCGTGAAGCGTGTGCCGCGCGCGAGCGAGTCGACCAGCACCACCCCGCGATGCGCTTCGACGGCGCGATGGACAACAGGCAGTCCGAGTCCGGTCCCGCCCGCCTTCCCGGTCACGAACGGCTCGAACAGCCGGTCCTTCAGCTCCAAGGGAATGCCCGGGCCGTCGTCCGTGACACTCACGGTCAGCAGCTCGCCAGTCAGCACCGCGGACGCGGCGCCGTGCTCACCGGTTGGGCGATACCGATCGACTTCGATGAATACGTGCCCGTCGGGCCCGACGACCTGAACGGCATTCAGGACGAGATTGAACACGGCGCGATGCAACAGATCTTCGTCGCCCTCTACCGGCGGCAGGTCCGGCGCCACGTGTACCTGCACCTGCACGCCGTCGCGGCGGTCGGGATGCGAGGCCGCGATCGTTGACGCGGCGTTCACGATCGAGCCGAGGTCGATGCGGCTCACACGTGTTACGCGCGCTCGAGCGAAGTCCAGGAAATCGGCTAACAGCCGGCTGAGCCGATCGGCCTCGCGCACCACGAGATCGTGCAGGATGCGCTCGTCGTCATCGTCCGCGGTCGGTTCCAGCGAGCGGGCGCGACGACGGGCCAGCTGCTCGGTCGCGCTGCGAATCGACGCCAGCGGATTTCTGATCTCGTGCGCGAGCGACGCACTTAGCTCGGCCACAGCCTGCAAACGCTCGGCACGAATGTGCAGCGCCTGAATGCGCTTGCTGTCCGAGATGTCCTGAAAGATCGCGGTTGCGGTCACGCCGCCGTCCGGGCGTGTTCCGTTGGCGATGGTGGTGGTCACACCGATCTCCAGTGTCTCGCCGGCGCGATGGATCACCCCTTCGGCGCGCGTGGTGCGCACGCCGTCGCGTGACGACTGTTCAAGGAGCGTCGCGAGTTGCGGCGACACGCCGAGCAGCGTGTGCAACACCGGCCGTCCGACCAGCGCGCGGAGATCGAGGCCGAGCAGATCGGACGCCGCGGGATTCGCGTACAGCAGCCGTCCTTGGGCGTCGACCGTCATGATGCCGGACCGGATCGTTCGCAAAATGTCGGCGGCCTCGAGCTGCACCTTCACCAGCTGCGCGGCAAGGGCCTCGCGTCCCATACCCGCCTGACGCAGTCGTGACGACACATAGCCGGAACCGATCGCTACCACGACAAACACGGCGATCTGTACAGTGATGCCGACATACGGCGTTCCCGGCCGAAGCAGCAGCACATCGGCGGCGTACAGCAGGCAGGCGCCACCGGCCACGGCAAGCCCGCCCCGGAAGGGTAACAACAGGGCCGCGCTGGCGATGACCAGGATATAGAGAGCGGCGAACTGGGAGCTCCAGCCGCCCGTGATGTGCACGACCGCAGTCACGAGCGCCAAGTCGATGGCACACTGTACTCCATAGAAGCCCAGACCGAGCGCGCGGCGCTCGAACTCGCCATACAGCGCTGAGCCGATCGTCGCCAGCGTGGCACAGGCGAACGCCAGCGTAGCGATCAGGGTATCGCTCGGGGCCGCCTCGCTCCAGACGAACACCGCGGCCACCAGGATCGCACAGGAAAGCACAACGCGGCCCAGCCAGACCCAGCGCAGCACGCGGCGCGGGTCGAGCATCTCCTGAATCGGGACCTGAGGGATCGCGGGGGTATAGCGCACGGAAGTCGTGAGTCTTGCAGAATGCCGCAGAAGCGGAATGCCCGGCACTCTTGCAGATTGCACTACCCTGACGAATCACCCGCTTGTCCGTTTCCTTTCAGTATGCTTGCTGACCCTTCTTTACCCGTCGTCCAAGAGATCACCTTCGGTTCGGCTTCGGGACGATTGCTGATGGTGCTGTTGCTGGTGTTGCTCAACGCGTTCTTCGTGGCCGCCGAGTTTGCGCTGGTGGCGGTGCGGAGGAGCCGCATTGACCAGATGGCGGCCGAGGGGGACAGCAGCGCGAAGGCGGTGCAGCGGGCCCTCAGCCAGCTGGACCGGTATATCTCGGGGACGCAGCTCGGCATTACCCTTGCCTCTCTCGCCCTCGGTTGGATCGGTGAGCCCGCCATCGCCGTGCTGGTGGATCGCGCGCTGCACGTGGTTGGGATCGAGCCGGCGGCGGACGCCGTTCACACCGGCGCCGGGATCGCGGTCGCGTTCCTTGTGATCACGTTCCTCCACATCGTGCTCGGCGAGTTGGCGCCGAAGTCGATCGCCCTTGCGCGCCCCGAAACCGTGAGTCGGTGGGTGGTCCGCCCGTTGATGCTTTTTTCGCGGGTCATGTCGCCCTTCATTGGCTTTCTCAATGGCACCGCCAACCGCCTGCTCAAGTTGCTCGGGGTCGAGCCCGTGTCCGAAGGGGGACACGTGCACAGCCCGGAAGAGCTGCGTCTGCTCGTGATGCAGGCTCGGGCACACGGCACGCTCGACGAATCCGACTCGGCGATGCTCGCCGGCGTGTTCGACTTCCACAACAAGAAGGCGCTGGACGTGATGCGCCCGCGCACCGACATGATCGCCATCGCTGAAGACGTTGAACTCGACGAACTGATTGTCACGTTGCGTCGCGAGCGGTACTCGCGCTATCCGGTGTACCGCGAAACCCCCGACGACATTGTCGGTGTGTTTCTCGCGAAGGACTTCTGGCTCCATGAGCATCCGGAGTCGTTCTCGCTTCGCGATCACTTGCGCGAGCCGATGTTCGTACCGGCCACGCGCGCGGCCGAACGCGTACTCGATGATCTGCGACGTACGCGGGCACATCTCGCCGTGGTGCTCGATGAATACGGCGGAACGGCCGGCATTGTGACGATGGAAGATCTCGTCGAGGAAGTCATCGGTGACATCGCCGATGAGTATGATCCGCTGTCGCGCGATGCCCTGCTCTTCGACGGCGTGCTGGAACTCGCCGGCTCCATGTCGCTCGTCGACGTGCGCTCGGATCACAAGCTTCCGATTCCCGAAGGCGACTGGTCGACGCTGGGCGGATACGCTTTCGCGATGTTGGGTAAACTGCCGAAGGTCGGCGATCGCGTGACGTATCCCGGGGGAGAACTTGAGATCGTCGCGATGGACGGCCGGCGGGTGGCCGCGCTGCGCGTGCACTTGCGGACCGACTTGACGAGCACCGTATGAGCCGGACATGGTGGTCGCTCCTTGTCGTCGCAGTGGCAGTCGCGTGCGGCGCGTCGGCCGACCGACGCGATGAAACGGCCGCTGGCATTGAGGGCGCAGGACAGGACACGATCGGTGCGGCGGCCCCTCCGGGCGCGCCGGCCACTGCCTTTCCGAACCCGATGCGCCCGGTGGCGGACATCGTCGCGCCACGATGGAGCGATGAAGATGACCGCGACGACGCAGGCGAGTTTGCGCGCGTCGTGCAGCTGGCGAAGATCGGCCAAGGCCATCAGGTCGCTGATCTCGGCGCCGGCGACGGCTACTATGTGACCCGTCTCTCGCCGCTCGTCGGTGCAACCGGACGGGTGTTTGGAGAGGACATCGTTCCCGACTACCTCACGCTGCTGCAGCGACGCGTACGACGTGAGGGGCTGCGCAATGTCCAAGTGGTGCGTGGTGACAGCCACGACCCGCGCTTGCCCACCGCAAGCGTCGACGTGGCCATCATGATTCACATGTATCACGAGATCGGGCAGCCGTACGCGTTGCTATGGAATCTTGCCACCGCCATGCGTCCTGGTGGACGTCTGGTGATTCTCGACCTGAAGCGTCCCACGTCCGGACACGGTACACCGCCGGCGTTGCTGCGCTGTGAGTTGGCCGCCGTGGGCTACCGGCAGCTGTCGTTCACGAACACCGCCCCCTCGGAGTACGTGGCGATTTTCTCAGCTCCCGACTCGGCGTCGCGCCCCTCACCCGCCACGATATCGAACGCGCTGCGCGGGTCGCCCTGTCGCACGCCGGGAGACCCGTGAGATGACAGCGTCATCGCAAGACGATGTCGAGGTCGTACCCGGGGTGCGCATTCCGGCGAACGAGCTCGATGTGACCGCGATCTCCGGCAGCGGGCCCGGCGGGCAGCATGTAAACCGGAGTGCCACGCGTATCGCGCTACAGTGGAACGTGCGCTACTCTCGCGCGCTCCGAGATGAACAGCGCGCGCTCGTTCTGGCGCGCCTCGCGTCGCGCTTGGATAGCGACGGTGCATTGCGCATCGTGGCCGGCGAGTTCCGCAGTCAGCAACAGAACCGCCGCGCGGCGATCGAGCGGCTGGTACAGCTCGTGTCGCGGGCGCTGGTCGTGCAGAAGCCCCGCCAAGCGACGCGGCCGACACGGGGCTCGGTGGAACGGCGACTGACCGAGAAGCGTCAGCGCGGCGAAACCAAGCGCCGACGACGTCCGGACGACGAATGAACATTGCCGCCCATCGGCTCAGAAGACGATCGCGTTGATGCCCAGGTAGTAGGTCACGAAGTCGGCGCGTCCGCGAATGGGTACCGGCGGTCGGTCGTTATTGTACGCTTCGCGAACGCGATCGGCGTTGAGATAGCGCACATCGTCGTGGCGCAGGAAGCGAGCGCCGAGATCGATGCGCACCGGGTTCTTGCCATTGCTTACACGGATGTAGCTACCCACCGCGCCGCCGTAGGCCCACCCCGCGTCGCTCGCGTTGGTCGTGGTCGCGAACGGATCCTGCTCGTTGCTCGATCCTTCGATCGAGCTCGACGTCCAAAACACCGAGAATCCGCCCAGCGCCGTGGCGTAGGGTGTGAACGTACCATTGGGGCCCAGCAGTTGCGGTCCGGTCACAAATGACACGATGTTGCTGGTGGTGCGCAGGTTGAGTTGAATCAGCCCACCGGTTCCACTCAACGAAATGCGCCGTGTGGCATTCCCGTACGTCAGAAACGACACGTCGCCGCGAAGGTTCGCGATCGAGTTGGGATCGAGCCGCGCGAGGACATAACCACCGAAGCCGAAGCCGTTGCCCGTATTCTGGCCGAATTCGCCCTTGGGCTCCGAGAGCTGTAGATGGAGGCCGATCGATCCGCGACCGGACGGCGCTCCGCCTTCGGCGATGCGCTGGGCGCCGACTGGACCGGTGGCGAGGACGGCGACGACGACCGCGACGAGCGCTGAAATGACCGCCGTCTCGGCAGTTGAACGACGAACGGAAACGCGTGACATATATTGGGCGCGCCGATCGCGCAGTTGAGGCGTTCCTGCGGACCGCCGAATGCGACCCGCCCGGAGGATCAGTACGCAGCCGCAGGCCGAAAGTGTCACGCTTCGATCTCGGCACCTGCGTATCGGCAGTCTTAGCGCGGCCGCCGCTTGAATCCCGACAAGAAATTTCGTATTTGTTCAGGTTATGATCGTCTCCACCCGTCCCTTCTGGCTGCTGCACGTCGTCTTGGTCTTCGCGGCCACGGTGGCGGTGTTGCGCGCCGATGCGTCGGTGGCCGCTGCGACGGAGCCATCGATTCGGGTGACGACTGTCATTCAGCGCTCCCCGTTGCGTTCAACGCCGGCGCTGGCGGCGCTGGCGGCGCTGGCGACCGACGACGCGCCGCTCGCCCGCGCATCATCGCGACTGGCCTCGTGGACACACGCGACGTGGCAGCGCGGCAGCCGCCGTCCCCATCGTACGGCGACCTCGCAGCTCACCGGCGCCGAACGTGCTCCGGGCACCGCGTTCGGCGCGACACCGGCGCGTCGGGTCGACGCACCGGTGTCGGCGCGACTCCACCATGATCGACGCGACGATCGACGGCGCGGCGCGCCGCCTCGGGCGCCACCGAACGACTGCTGATCTCTCGCGGTACCTGCTGGCCCACCAGCGGCGGTACCCGTTGCAATTCCAGCTACAGGAGTACGCGCACTCAGGCCCGTCTCCAATCGCGTTCGCCCGCGTCACGCCTGTCGATGCGGGAACGCTCTTGCTCATAGATCCCTCGATTGCGCCATGCCGGCTCAAGCAACCCGTGTCAATCAATTGGTCACCGCCGCGCTCGGACTCGACGTCGAGCAGGCACGCTGGCGCGCGCTGACGCGCCAGATCTCCCCCACGGATGCATTGCCGAACCGCCTCCGCTCCATCGGCGGCGCGGTGGACGTCGGCTATCTCGACCGTCAGCTCTCCCACGACACGCTGCGCCTCGCGATCGCCCAGCGCACCGTTCCCATCATTCTGATCGACCCGCGCAACGACGACGCGATCGTGCTGTGCCGGAACGACGACGATAGGGTGCAGGCGCTGGTCGTACCGCGCGATGGGAGCGAGGTCACGATCGAGGGACAGGGCGACGCACTCGCCGACGCCTTGATCGCGCGTCTCGGTGCGGGCACGCTGCTGACCGCGCTGGCGCCGATGGCACTGCGGCCGGCCAATAGCGCAACCTCCAGCGCCTCCCCGCACAGCCCCCTCGGCCACGCGATCCACGAGGAGGAGGAGTACGAGCCGCGAACTCCGATCGATCGCACGCTGGCGCTCTTTGCGCGGGAGCGGCGCGAGATCCTCACGGTGTTCTTCTATGCGACCCTGTCCGGTGGCTTGAGCCTGATCCTTCCGCTCGCCGTTGGCGGCATTGTGCAGATCGTGCAGGGGCGACTGTACCTGCAGCCCGTGATCGTGCTCATCTCCTTCGTCGTGCTCGGTACGATCGTGGCCGGGGTGTTGCAGATCGGCATTCTGAAGGTCGTGGAGCGTATCCAGCAGCGCGTCTTCGCGCGCATGGCGTTGGAGTTCGCCTTTCGCATTCCACGGCTGCGCTACGCGGCGTCGCTGGAGTCGAACCTCCCCGAGCAGATGAACCGTCTGTTCGAAGCGATCGCGATTCAAAAGGGCGTGCAGAAGCTGCTGCTCGATGTGCCGACCGCGCTGCTCACCATCGTGTTCAGCCTGATCCTGCTCACGGTGTACAGCCCCTGGTTCTCCGGCTTCGCGCTCGGTGTCACGGCGGCCCTCTGGCTCATCATCCGCTGGTCCGGCCCCGAAGGTCTCGAGACCTCCATCGTGGAGTCGAAGTACAAGTACAAGGCGGTGCACTGGCTCACGGAAATCGCTCGCGCCTTTCACGCGTTCAAGTACGCCGGCGATTCCACGCTGCCCGTGGAACGCATGGACGATGTCGTGACCGGGTATCTCAAGTATCGGCGCAAGCACTTCGCGGTGCTCGTGAAGCAGACCATCGCCCTGATCGGTTTCAAGACGTTTATCACAGCCGCCGTGCTGATCATCGGCGCCACGCTGGTGCAATCCAACCGGCTCCTGCTTGGCCAGTTCGTGGCGGCGGAAGTGGTGATCGTAACCGTCCTCGCCGGTGTCGAGAAGCTGATTACCAGCCTCGCCACGGTGTACGATGTGCTCACCAGCGTCGACAAGTCGGGCCATGTGGCGGATCTGCCACTCGAAGCCCGCGGTGGACTCGCGCCGTTGCACGTGCCTGGGGTCGGCGTGTCGATCGTCACGAAAGATCTCCGCTATCGCTACCCATCCGCACGGTCGGCCACCGTCGACGGTATCACGGTAGCGATCGAGCCGGGCGAACGCGTGGCGATCATGGGGTCCGACGGGTCCGGTCAGTCCACGCTGCTCAAGCTGCTCGGCGGCCTGATCGACGACTACGATGGCACCATACGGTTCGACGGCGTCACGTTGCGCGATCTCGACCGGCCCGCCCTGCGCGCGCGCATCGGGCAGATGCTCTCGTGGACCGATCTCTTCGACGGAACGGTCGAGGAGAACGTAAGCGTGGGCCGTACGCACATCACGCCGCGCGATGTGCGTGAAGCGCTCGACGACCTCGCGCTCACCGACGAGATCCAACAGCTGCCGCAGGGCATTCAGACGAAGCTGACGAACGGCGGACGGACATTGCCGGCACACCTCGCGAGAAAGCTGCTCGTGGCGCAAGGCATGGTGGGTCGCCCTCGACTGATCGTGCTCGACGACTACTTTCAGAATCTCGACGCCGCGTCGCGCACGCTCATCATCAAGCTACTCACTGATCGGAGCCGACCCTGGACAGTGATTGCCGTCTCGCACGATCCGCAGCTACTCGCGGCGTTCGACCGCGTGCTCCTCGTGGAGCGGGGCCAGATCGTGCGCGAAGGACCGTTCAGCGTTCTGCGTGAAGATGCAATGTGCCGCAATCTGCTGCACGAGACGCCAACGACCACGGGAGCCTGAACAGCATGGCCTTGTCCGATCTCGATATCGAACGCGAACTCAAGCATTTGCCGCTGGAGACCACGGCACTCTTGGGAGAAGCGAACATTAGCCGCATCGTGTCGCGATGGCTGCTGGGCATTCTCATCACGCTGTTCCTGGTGCTCTTCCTTCCCTGGCAGCAGAGCGTACGCGGCGAGGGCACCATCACGGCACTCGATCCATCCGATCGTCCGCAGGAGCTGCCCACGCGAATCGATGGCCGCATCGAACAGTGGTACGTACAGGAAGGTCAATATGTGAACAAGGGAGACAGCATCGTCCGCATCTCCGAAATCAAGGAGGAGTACCTCAATCCGAACATGCTGCCGCTCACGGCGCAGCAACAGTCGGCGAAGGAATCGGCGATCGGCGAAAAACAGAATAAGGCGGCCGCGCTCACCACGCAGATCTCGCAGCTCGGAGCGCAACGCGACTTCAAACTGCAGCAGGCGGCCAACAAGATCGCGCAGTATCGCGCGGAAGTCCGTCAGGCGGCGCTTGAAGACTCGGTGGCGCACGACCAACTGCGTCGTCGAGAGCGGCTATTTCGCGATACGTTGGGCTTGGTGTCAGTGAACGAGCTGCAGGCGTTTCAGCTTCGCGTGCAATCGGCATCGGCCAAGCTCGTGGAAAAACAGCAAGTGCTACTCAGCGCGCAAACGGATCTGTCGAGCATTCCCGCCGAATACGGCGAGAAGATCTCGAAGACGCGTTCCGATCGCGCATCGACACTGGCCGAAGTGAGCGAGGGCCGCTCGGAGGTCGCAAAGCTGAAGGACAAGGTTGGCTCCCTGACGATTCGCAACGGATTCTACCTCATCGAGGCGCCGCAGGATGGCTATATCGTGCGCGCCACGAAGGCCGGTCAGGGCGAAATCGTGAAGGCGGGCGAACCGATCGTCACCATTCAGCCGGCGCGGCCCAGCAAGGCGGTTGAACTGTTTGTGAAGCCGATGGACATCGCCCTGCTCAAGCCGGGACGGCATGTGCGCATCTTCTTCGATGGCTGGCCCGCGCTGCAGATCTCGGGATGGCCGCAGGTGGCGTCAGGCACCTTCGGCGCACAGGTGGCGGTGATCGACCAGTTCCCAAATCGCACGGGACTCTTTCGCGTGCTGCTCGTGCCCGACACCACACACGACGCACAGTGGCCGGCGCAGCTGCGTCTGGGCACGGGGGTGCAAGGCTGGGCCATGCTCGACAACGTCACCGTGGGCTGGGAAATCTGGCGCCAGCTCAACGGCTTTCCGCTCTCGATCAATCCGAACGAAGCGTTGCCGGCCGACGCGGTCGCCGGTGAGAAGAGCGCGGGCAGGAGCGTTTCCAAGGACGGAGGCAAGAAGTGATCGGGCACCTGCGTACCGCGCTTGCCCTCGCGCTCGGCATCTCCTGGACCATGTCGGCGTCGGCGTCGGCACGAGCGCAGGTGGCGCCGTCGCGGGTCGACACGCTCGGCACGCCGTTCGCATTTCCTGCCTTCGTGGACGGCATTCTCGCCAATCATCCGGTTGCCGCGCAGGCGCGCTTGGTGGCCGATCAGGCACGCTCTGACCTGCGCACCGCGTGGGGCGCCTTCGATCCAACCTTGACGGCCTCGTGGGATCAGAAGAAGTTCGGCGGCGAGCAGTACTACAACTACTTCGACGCCGAACTCAAGATTCCGCTGCCGATTGGCGCCGATGTCACAATCGCCTTCGATCGTTCGATGGGCCGGTACTTCAATCCGGACCGACGTACCGCCGCCAACGGCACGTTCGAAGCGGGCATCTCGATTCCCCTCGGACAACGCATTCTCACCGATGAACGGCGCAACGCCCTGCAACAGGCACGCGCCGCGCGGGACGCCGGAGAAGCCGACCGCACCGCCATCGTCAATAAGCTGTTGTTCTCGGCCGCCAAGGACTACGGCGCCTGGTACGAAAGCTGGCGTCGTCGGGTCATCGCGCAGGAAGGCGAGGCGCTAGCCGAGTTCCGGCTGCAGGCGGTCCGACGTCGCGTTGCGAGCGGCGAAAGTGCGCCGATCGACACCATCGAAGCGTTGCTGGAGCTGCAACGCCGTGAGGTCACCCGCTTCGAAGCCGAGGCGTCCTTCTACGTCTCGTCGCTCAATGTCACAGCCTATCTCTGGGATAGCGCCGGCCGGCCCGCGCCGCTCCCGGCCGACGCCAAGCCAGTGCTGCTGGGCATTGAACGGGCGGGCATCGACTCGACCCGTCTCGAGGCACTGCTCGATCTGGCCACGCGCCGAAACCCCGACCTGCTCAAAGTACAGGCGCGCGTCAAACAGGCGGAGGCGCAGCGATTGTTCAGCACCCAGGCGCTCATTCCGCTGGCCGAAGCAAAGCTGGCCGGCCTCGGCGCGAGCGACAGCGAGCAGGCGTTTTTCGATGGCAAGCGGCTCGACAACAACTACAAGGCCGGACTGAGCATCAAGTCGCCATTGCTCTTTCTCAAGGAAACCGGTCGGTTCGCGTCGTCGGGCCAGCGTCTCGAATTTCAGCGGCTCGAGCGGGATCGGTTGCGGCGCGAAGTCGAATTCGATGCGCGAGCGGCGATCTTCGATCTGTTTAATCTCGAGCGCCTCCGGCAGCGACAGGTGGCCAATGTGCGCAACGCCGGCCTGTTGCGCGACGCCGAGCAGGTACGCTACGAAAACGGCGAAGGAACACTGCTCATTCTCAACCTCCGAGAACGGCTGGTGCTCGACGAAGCCGTCAAACTTGCGGCTGTAGAGGCCAAGGTGGCCGGCGCCCGTGCCGCCCTCGCCGTGGCTACCGGTGACCGAACGCTGCTGTTCATGCAGAACTGAGTCGCCAGAGGTGGACAGGAACGGTCGCGGCGTTTGATTACGCGCATGCTTTCACCGTGCGAACATGCGTGACCGAGAAGAGTGGGACCTGCCGGATGACGCCGGCGATCCTGATGAGGCCGAAGACGCGCTCGACGACGAGGAGTTCCCCCTCGGCGACGGCGTGGCCGATCTCGTTGGGGAAGTACACTGTCCGTACTGCGGCGAACCGGTCGAGATCACCCTCGATCCGGGCTCGGGAACGCATCAGCAATACATCGAGGACTGTCAGGTCTGTTGTCGGCCGTGGCTCGTCTCGGTGAGCTATGACGATGACGGCACGGCCCACGTGCACGTCGACGCGAGCGACGACCACGATGTCAACGATGGTTGACGGGTCGATCCTGACCTCCACCGATCTGCGTCGGCTGCTGCCTGAGGCGCTTCGCCGACCGGCGCAGGAAGGCGCTCGTCTGGTGGCACTCCATTGGCTCGTGCAACTCTGCGAAGCACGCGCGCAGTGGCTGCTGCCCAGCGCACCGGATGCCGTAGGAACCGACACGGGATCGTCAGCGGAAACGCTGCATCGCGCTCGCGTGTCGTTGCGACGGCTCCGGGCGGTGCTCCGCGAGCACGAGCGTGCGCTGGATGGCGCGGTCGACCGGCGTACGCTGCGGTCCCTGCGGGCACTCGGACAGGCTACGAACGCGGTGCGCGATGCCGATGTGCAGCGCTCTTGGCTCGACGCCGAGATGGAACAGCTCCCTGCGGTCGCCCGTGACGAAGCGATGCGCCTGCGCGCCATCCTCGACCGCCGTGTGACCCGTTCTTCAGCGGCGGTAACCCGCGCCTTCGAAAAGCATTTCGATCCGATCGTGGATCGACTCTTCGCGCGCCTCTCCACGTTTCTGCTGCTGCACCGCGTTGGTATGCCCGTCACGCCCACTCCGTTCGCGCGACATCTCGCGACGCGTGTGGAGCGCGCGTCGGCGCGACTGCGTCGTGATCTCGAAAGTGTCACCAGTGTCGACTCGCGCGAAGCGATGCACCAGGTGCGCATTCGCCTGAAACGCCAGCGGGCAATGCTCGCGCCCTTTGCCAAGTCACGCCCCGCCCTCGGCGCGTGGTACGAACTGGCCACTCGCGGCCAGGATCTGCTCGGCGCCGTGCGCGACGCCGATCTGCTGGCCGAGCGCGCACACAAGGCAAACCTTCTGGCGCTGCATGGCGCGCTCAAGGCCGTGGCACTCGCGCACTACGAGGCGTTCACGCTCGACTGGTGCGCACGCATCGACGGCGTGATGAACTCGCTCGCGATGGCCGTCGTCGAACTGCGGCGCGATAGTGCACCGACCACTGAGGCCGGCGTGCCGCTCGAGATCGAGCGGAAGTATCTCCTCACCCGCGTGCCGCCAATTGCGGCGTCGGTTCCGCCCACGCTCATCGAACAGGGCTGGCTTCCGGGCACCGCGCTGCGTGAACGCTTGCGTCGGTCCACGAATCCCGACGGCACCATCTCGTGCTGGCGGAACGTGAAACTCGGCCCTGCGCAGGCACGGGTCGAGATCGACGAGGGCACGAGTCGGGAACTCTTCGAGGCGATTTGGCCTCTCACGGCCGCCGCGCGCGTGCGCAAGCAACGGCATGTCGTGCGTGATGCCGCGTATGCCTGGGAGATCGACGTCTTCCTCGATCGTGATCTCGTGCTTGCCGAAGTCGAACTCTCGGGGCTCGACGACCGTCCAGCGCTTCCCGAGTGGCTTGCCCCGTACGTCGAGCGCGACGTCACCGGTGAACCAGCCTTTTTCAATTCGGTGCTTGCGCGCGCTGCGCGCACGCCGGGCTAAGCCCGCGATGAGACGGCGCACATGCTGACCTCACTGCTGCCAATTCGCGATCGGCGTGATCGCGTGATCGGCTACGCGGTCTCGACCTGTCCCGCCGATCCGCGCCGTGGCGGCTCGGATCCAGACGGTGACGCGCGCAGTCTCGTCGACATGGTGGGGGCGCTCACGCGCCTTGCCGGCCGCAGTCTCGTGGTACCGATCACGCCCGCCATTGTACGTGAAGGCGCCATTACCCGCTTCGCGTCGGCAGATGCCGTGTGGCTGCTGGCCACGGAGTCGCTCGACGACGCGGCGACACGGCGCGCCGTCGATCGGCTGCTTGGCGCCGGCTTTCACTTCGCGTTGCAGGGCTTCCCCGACGGCGAGCCGCTGCCGCCGTCGTTGGTGGGTAGCACGATCGTGCTCGACGCGGCACGTACACCGCCCAGCGCTCTCGAATCGCGCGTGCGCGTGCTGCTCGACGCCGGACTCCGCCCACTCGTTCGCGGAGTGGACGACCGCCTCACGCGTCATCGCGTGTTGCAGGCCGGCGTGCCGCTGTACAGCGGGCGCCTACTGGCCCGCGGCGCCGGCGTACCGGTCGACCGCACCACCGAGGAGAGTGTGAGCCGAGCGATCACGATGCTCGCCGCGTTTGCGGATGGCCGACCCACCGATTCATCATTCGACACGTTTGTGCACGACGATCCGCATCTCGCGGCGTCGCTGTTGCGTGCAATGGGCTCGGCCTCGCTGGGCGTGCGCGGACCGCGATCGGTGACGCACGCCATCACGATGCTGGGACGCGATGCGATCATGGACCGGCTCGTGTCTGTGGCCGCGCGCCTGATCGGCGACGCCGCACAGGATGCCGAACTCGGTTTCGCCGCGCTTCGACGCGCGCGCGTTTGCGAACGTGTCGGCGCCGCGCTCGACAATGCGCCGCATCCGCGCCTGCGTCTCATCGCGGGACTGGTCTCCACGCTCGAGTTCGCGCTCGGCGCGTCGGCGCCGATCCTGTCGGAACGATTGGCGCTGCCGAATGCGTTACGCGATGTGATGATGGACCGCCAGCGGCCGCTCGGTCAGTTGCTCGATGTGATCGATGCGCTCGAACAAGGCTGGTGGGATGACTTCGTTTCACGCTGTGCGCGCATCGGCATTGCGCCGGCGGTCGTCGCCGACGCCTGGCTGGCGTCGTGGCGCGCCGCGCGTGACGAACTTGGCATCACCCGCAACGATCTCAGTTGAGCCAGAGCCGCCCCGATTCGTTCTCGTATTGCCCCGTGCCGATGAGGATCCATCGCTGATGACGACAACCGCCCGCGAATATCTCGTGAATCGCTTCCAGTCTGACGCCGTCGTGTTGCGAGAGCGCGTCGCGCTGATGGCGCGTGGCACGAAGGTGCCCGGTCCCGACTCGGCCACGTCGAGCCGCATGGCCGACGCCTGCGATGAAGTGGTCGCGATGTTGCTCGCCATCGCCAGCAATGGTGATGCCGACGCGGAGCTCGACGCCATCACGGCGTTGGTCCCGCTGCTCGACCATCGCGCCGCTGAGCAACAATCGAATCCGGCCGTTCGCTCCGTCTTTGCCGGCGCCGCCACGCGCATCCGCGAGGTCCGGTCGGCTGAAGCACAGTCGTCGCAGGCCGACGGCACCGCTCTCGACGCTCTCGACGCTCTCGACGATCTCGACGAGGCGAGTGCCGACGACTTGGCATTCGACGACGACGCCGATGACGATGATGTCGACGACGACGTCCTCGACATCGAGTCGAATGACGACAGCGCTGACGGTACGAGGTAGTCGATGCGCGACGACGACGAGCAGTCTCCCCCGGGCAAGGTCCGCCTCGACAAGTGGCTGTGGGCCGCCCGCTTTTTCAAGACGCGGGCGCTGGCAGCCGACGCCATCGACGGCGGCAAAGTCGACGTGAATGGGGATCGGGCGAAGCGCGCGAAGTTGGTCCAGGCGAGCGACGAGATTCGACTGCGCCACGGTCCTATCGAGTGGCAGCTTCTCGTGAAGGACGTTGTTGAGCGCCGAGGGTCGGCGGAGATCGCCCAGCGGCTCTACGAGGAGACCGCCGACGGAAAGCGGAAGCGCGAGGCCTCGCAGCAGCAGCTGCGCCAGATGCCGGTGACGTTCGCGTTCGGAGACAGCAAGCCCGGCAAACGAGACCGGCGAGCCATTCGCCGATTAAAAGGGGATGGGTGACCGGCCCACCGTTACATGGCGGGAACAACTTCATGAATTGCCTTTCATCATGCCAAAATTGTGACAAATGTGCATTAAAATCACGGAACAACGGTTAGATGGTCACTCGCAAACGATGGGCGTCGGCTCGCTTCGGGCTGAGTCAACCTCCGATGTCCGATCCCGCCACCGCTTCCCGCCGCATGGTTCCTACTCAATCCGACACGCGAATGCGGATTCTTGTCATCGAAGACGATCAACTCGTCGCAGATCTCATGCGTCAGGTACTCGTCGACGACGGGTACGACGTCGACATCGCGCCGGTTGCGGAAGACGGACGTCGTCTCGCGCTGGCCAACCCGTACGATGCGATTGTACTTGATCTCGAGCTACCCGACCGCAACGGACTCGCGGTCCTGCAGGATCTGCGTCGCGAGGGAAGCACGACGCCGATCGTGGTGGCCACGGCCCACGATACGACCGCCGATGTCGTTCGCGCGCTCGATGCGGGTGCCGACGATTACCTCCAGAAGCCGTTCCCGAACGAAGTGCTCGCCGCTCGTGTGCGAGCGGCGATTCGCCGTGGTGGCGCTCGTTCGATGGAGCGTGTAAGTGCTGGGGATCTCACGCTGAATCGCGTGACCCACGAGGTGCACTGTCACAACAAACTCGTGAACCTGACGGCGCGTCAGTATTCGCTCCTCGAGTTTCTCGCGATGCGCGCCGGCGAAACCGTTACCCGTCCGATGTTGCTCGAGCACGTGTGGCATCTGCAGTTCGATCCGGGCTCGAACGTCGTCGACGTCCACGTGGCGCAACTCCGGAAGCGTTTGCGCGAGTGCGCGAGTGTGGTCGACATCCGTACCGTGCGCGGCGAGGGCTATTCGCTCGACCTCGGCTGATTCACCGATGTGGCGGCAACAGCGAGCGCCCGTGCGACGATCTCCTCGATCGATTCGCCGGGCGCTCGCTGCACAACGGGCACTGCCGTCGTCGATCTCGCCGCGAGTTCGCGCGCGACTGCGAGATCCTGGCCATCATCGCCCGCAATGACCACCTCGATCGTGCCTTCCCCGATCGCCTTCGCGAGCTCCGCCTGTCGACTGGCCACTCGCACTCGCGCTCCCGCCTCGCGCAGCAACCCGTCGCACGCCGCGCGAAACGGTCGACTCGTGGCGTACACCACGACCCGTGGTGGCGTCATCTCACGGTCCTACAGCGCGGCGATCGCTGAGATCTCGACGAGAATGCCGCGCAGCGATGCGCCGACGACCGCGCGCGCCGGGTACGGCGCCGAGAACACGGTCCGATAGACACGATCGAACGTGCCCCAGTCGTTCTCATCGGCCAGGTACACGGTAATGCTGACGACATTGGCGAGCGTTGCGCCGCCGGCGATCAGAATGCGCTCCATGTTCGCCAGCGTGAGACGCGTCTGGGCTTCGATGTCCCCGTCAACGATGTCCCCGGTGGCCTGATCGCGCGGCGTCTGCCCCGAGACAAACATCAGGTTCCCGATATTTGCGGTGCGCACGCCCGGAGAGTAGGCTCCCGCAGGGGCCGGCAGGTTGGGCAGCACGACCGGAGTCCACGGACGATCGGACGGTGTTTCAGCGTGTGGCATTTTTACAGTCTCGAGGAGGGGGGGCGCGATGGCAACGTATCTCGAACAGCTTGAGACTCCGGTACCAATTGTAGACATGGACCGGCTCGCGTTCAATCTGGACCGGATGGCGGCGTACGCTACCCTGCACGGCCTTCAATTGCGCCCGCATGTAAAAACTCACAAGTCGCCGCGCATCGCCGCCGAGCAGTTGCGTCTCGGCGCCGTGGGGCTGACCTGCGCAACGCTGCGCGAAGCAGAAGTGATGGCCGAGGTGTGCGACGACCTACTGGTGGCGTATCCGCCAGTCGGCGCGGCTCGACTGGAACGACTGGCCCGGTTGCCGCAGGATGTCCGGGTGACCGTGGCGGCCGACGATGCGCAGGCACTCGACGCGCTCAACTTGGCCGCACGACTCGGACAGCGACAGTTCGATGTGCTGGTGGAAGCCGACCTCGGCATGCATCGCGTTGGCGTGTCGTCGCCTGAGCGGGCGGTGGCCATCGCCCAGCACGTTGATCGCGCGTCGGGGCTGAACTTTGCGGGCATGCTGTTCTATCCCGGGCACATTCGGGAAGCCGTGAGCGAACAGGGTGCGGCGCTGACCCAGCTTGGCGCGCACATCGCGACCTACGTGCAGGCGCTCAACGCCGCCGGATTGCCACCGCGCATCGTCAGCGGCGGTTCGACGCCAGCGGCGTGGCGTATGCACGAGGTGCCAGGGGTGAACGAAGTACGACCGGGCACGTACGTGTACAATGATCGCACGACCGCCATGATCGGGGCCTGCGACTGGGACGATTGCGCGCTCACCGTGCTCGCTACGGTGGTCAGCGTGGCCGTGAAAGGTCAGGCCGTGATCGATGCCGGCACGAAGGCGCTGGGACGGGAACCGTTACGTGCTGCAGGCGACGGTTTCGGCGCGCTACTCGATCACCCGGACGTCGTGGTGTCACGGATGTCGGAAGAACACGGTATCCTGGATCTCTCCAAGACCACGTGGTGTCCGCGTCTGGGCGATCAGGTGCGCGTCGTGCCAAACCACGTCTGCATCGTCGTCCATTTATTCGACGAGATCATCGGCGTGCGCGGCCACTCGGTCGAAACACGCTGGCCTGTGGAAGCGCGTGGCCGAGGCCCTGCCCTCGACGAACTCGCCGAAGGGCCGTCGCGCCCCCGCGCCGTGCAGTAGGCGACTACGCGCGTGCGATCGGGCCGGTGCGTCCGCGCGCGAGCTTCACCAAATCCATCGGCGCCAACGAGAGTTCGAGTCCGCGACGACCCGCGCTCACATGCACGCGCTCGAACGCGAGGGCACTCGCGTCGACCACCACCGGCAGTTGCTTCTTCTGGCCCAGCGGACTGATCCCACCCACCACGTAGCCGGTCGCGCGCTCCGCCGCCGCGGGGTCGGCCATACGCACGCGACGGGCGCCGACCGCGTTGGCCAGCGCCTTCAGGTCGAGCATCATCAGCACAGGCACCACAGCACAGACCAGCCCAACGCCTTCGGCGTCAGCCACCAGCGTCTTGAACACTGAGGCAGGGTCGAGCTGCAGTACGTCCGCGGCTTCACGCCCGTACGATTCGGCGGCCGGGTCGTGCTCATAGGACAGCACGTCGTGCGCGATCTTGGCCTTTCGCACTAACAGGATGGCGGGCGTCATTCTTCAAGATTGCTGCTAGCTTCCGTCAGGGCCACCGCTTTCCCGACACATGACCACACTTTCGCCACGTCGCATTCTGCTGGTGGACGCCGACGCGTTCTTCGTGGCCGTCGCGCGCCAAGAAGATCCGGACGGGGCCGGCAAGGCGGCGCTGCTGATTGTGGGCGGCCGGCCTGGCTCACGCGGCGTGGTCTGCAGTGCGTCGTACGAATGTCGTGCCTATGGCGTGCGGTCGGCGATGCCGATCTCACGGGCACTCAAGCTCTGCCCACGAGCCACCTGCGTGCCGGTGCCCCGTGGCGCCTGCAGCGCGCGCAGCAAGGAGATCCAACAGGTGCTCGTCACCTTTGCGCCGGTGGTGCAGGCGTCCAGCATCGACGAATGGTACTGCGACATGGGTGGCACGGAGGCGATGTACGGCCAGGAGTCGCTCGAAGCCACGGCGCACCGTATTCGTGACGCGGTCTTCGCGTCAACTGGCCTCTCGGTGTCGATCGGCGGTGGGACGTCGCGTCTGGTGGCCAAGATGGCGGTCGAACTTGCCAAGCCGAAGCCGGGCAGCCGCGCCACCGGCGTGCGCTGCGTCACCCCCGGCCACGAAATTGCGTTTCTCGCCCCGTTCCGCCTAGCCGACCTTCCCATGGTCGGCCCGCGGTTCTCGGCCACGCTCGAGCGAATGGGGCTCGAATCCATCGCCGACGCGCAGCGCTGGAGCGTGACCGATTTGCAGTCCCGCCTCGGGGAGCGCGCGGGAGCCTGGCTACACCAGCGGGTGCGCGGCATCGACGACAGCGTCGTGACGCCCCGCGAGGTCCAGAAGCAGGTGAGCCGCGAGGAGACCTTCGGGCGCGACCTGCACGACGACGACATCCTCGAGCGCGAACTCCTCCGGCTGGCGGTCCGAGTCAGCACCGACCTTCGGCGACAGGGGCTCCGGGCGAGGACGGTCACCGTGAAGCTCAAGGACGCCGACTTCACGACGCGGTCCGCCCAGCGGACACTGGCCGAGCCGATCGAGTCGGAGAAGTCCGTCATCAAGGCGGCGCGGGTGCTGTACCGCGCTCTCCGTGGCAAACGGCGTGTCGGGGTCCGCCTGCTCGGCATCGGCCTTTCGCACTTCGACGACGACGCCACGGCTTCCGGCTCCGCGGTTGCCACGCAGCTCGGATTCTTCGCGTCCACGCCCACTCCTGCCGCATCGGATGAGCCGGTGGAGAACGCAACTGATCGGGCCCTCACCCGGGCACTCGACCGCATCCGGGACCGTTATGGCAGTACCGCCATCATTCCGGCCCGTTTGATCGAAGGCGCGAGAGAGAGCGAACGTGATACCGGGCCAAGGGTGGAAGAATGATGCGGCCTTGTATAGCTTCCCTCCGGTTCCGCCCCGGCCCAGGGGCCCTCATCCGCGCTGGCGTTCGTATACTTCGCCGTTTGCGCTTTTCTGTCGGGGTGTTTTCATGAGTGTCGCGTACGATCCGAACAAGCAGGGTTGGACCGCTGCCGCCGTGACCACGGTGGCCACGTTGGGGCTGCTGTTCACCGCTTATACGATCCACAAAAATACGTATCGGCATCCGCGCGACCCGATGAACTTCCAGGTCTATCACGCCGAAGACAACGCAAAGCACAGCGCTTCGGCGCCTGCGGCGGAAGCCAAGCACTAAACACCGTCGCGGGACGTCGCGACTCAAGAGCGCCGCATCCCCTCGGGATTGCGGCGTTTTTTGCGCCGTTCTATTGACGCATGCGCGATGGGCTACAGCGGCACGGTAAACCAGAACTCGCTGCCCTTGCCCATCTCACTGTCCACCCCAATCTCGCCGCCGTGGGCTTCGATGATACCCTTGGCAATGAAGAGGCCGAGTCCTGAGCCAGCGCGCAGCAATCGCGGCGCCTGCCAATGCCGTTCAAACAGCCGCGGCACGTCTTCGGCAGACACACCGGGGCCGGAATCGCGCACGCTGATCCGCACCCGGTCATGGTGACGCTCGGCGGTAAGGACGATCTCACCACCGTGCGGCGTAAAGCGTATTGCGTTTCCGAGCAGATTGGAGAGCACCTGTTGCAGGCGATGATGGTCGGCTTGCACAGGAGGAATCTGTTCGTCGATTTGACGCACGAAGCGCAACACAGAATCCTCCATGACAGGCTCGAACATGTCGGCCGACGCTTTCACCAATTCGGAGAGCAGCACCGGCCGACGCTCCACTCGGAGTCGCGAGTTCGCAATGCGCGAGACGTCCTGCAGATCCTGAATCAGTCCATCAGCCTGACGGGCCGCGCCACGAATCGCTTCGACATCGTCGCGCTCCATCAGTGGACGGTCATCGCCCGGCTCACGACTGAGCACCGCGCCCGTGAGCATCACGATGGCGTTCACCGGATTTCGCAGGTCGTGTGACACGATCGCGAGCATATCGTCACGCTCTCGTACGGCGCGGCGCGACTCCTGATACAGGCGCGCGTTCTCGAGCGCCAGTGCAGCGAGTCCCGCGAACTGATCGGCGACTTGGACCTCGTCCAGGTTGTGCGAGGCACCCGGACGTGTGCGCACCAAATGCAGCGCACCGATTGCTCGTCCGCCCGCACGGAGCGGTACGATCAAGACAGCACTCGCGCCGAGGGATTCCGCCCGCTCTCGTGTATTTTTCTCGTGGAAATTCGCCGAGAGCCACGAGGCGACATCGGTGGTGCGCTGCGCTTCTGTTTCGTGAGCGACGCGTCCGGCGCTTGCCAGCGGCAAGTCGGGATCCAATGTTTCCGACACCCGCGACACCAGCCCGGATGATTCATCGTGCCGTCGCGGATCCATGTGCGAGGCCGCCGCGCGCCGGATGTGCCCTTCGGGTGTGAGCAGTTCGAGGAGACTCCACTCGCCCAGCAACGGCACCGGCAACTCGGCGATCGTCGCCATCGTGGATTCCACGTCGAGCGATGCGGCCAGCACCCACCCGGCGGTCGCCAACAGCTTCTGACGATCCTCGTTCTTTCGTCGTTCACTGACGTCACGAAGCGTTACCATGAACGTGCGATCACCCTCGATCGTCACGCGCGCGATCGATGCTTCGGCGGGAAATTGATCGCCGTTTCGACGCAGGCCCGCGATTTCTCGTCGCTCGGCCATCCGGCGCGATTCCGTGCTGCCCTCGGCGAACGTCCGCACGTGTCCACGGTGTACGGCGCGTGCCGCCATCGGAAGCAGTCGATCGAGTGGCTGCCCCAGCATCTCTGGTTCCGTCCAGCCGAAAATCTGCTCGGCGCCTTTGTTGAAGCGCACGATGCGGAAATTGTCATCCAGAGCGATAATGGCGTCAGCGGCGATATCGACGATTGCCGCGAGCGCTGCATGCGAATGCGTGTCAGCCATACCACGAGAATAGCGTGTAGAGCCGGTATCTTTCCAGCCGTTGTCCGATTCTTTCCCTTGAGGCCTCCCGGCAGCCGCACGCCAAATCAACTTTTCGCAATTCCCTGCTGATGCGTTGGAGCTCCATTCCCCGGATACCGGCTGCCGCGCTCGCTTTCCTGATTGCTGGTACTGTTTCGCCGCTGATGGTGAGCGCCGATCCCTGGCGGAACCGGGTCTGGTTCTTGGGCCTGATCCTCACGGGAATTCCCGTGGCGTGGCGCACCTTCGCCGGCGTACTTCGTGGCGAGTTCGCGGCCGACGTGGTGGCGATGCTGGCGATCGCCGGCTCGATTCTGCTGGGGCAACCGCTGGCCGGTCTGGTCGTCGTGCTCATGCAAACCGGCGGCGAGGCACTCGATGCCTACGCCGTGGCCCGCGCCTCAAGTGCCGTCGCATCGCTCGAGGCCGACGCACCGCGAACCGCTCACCGCGTGGTAAAGGGTCAGGTGCACGACATCGCGGCGATCGAAATTTCGCCGGGCGACGAGCTCCTGATCAGACCAGGCGAACTGGTGCCCTGCGACGGCGCGGTTGTGAGCGGATCGTCGCACGTGGACACGTCACGGCTCACCGGCGAGCCGATCCCGGTGCGCGCGGCCACCGGCACGGCGTTGCTCTCGGGAAGTGTGAATCAGGAGGGTGCCCTCACGCTGCGCGCCATGCGCACGTCGCAGGACAGCCAGTACGCCCGCATCGTCGACTTGGTGCGCTCCGCGCAAGCCTCCAAAAGTCCACTGCAGCGCACCGCCGATAAATGGGCGGTGTGGTTCACGCCACTCACACTGGGTGCCTGCGCAGTGGCTTGGCTGGTGTCGCACGATTGGACCCGCGTGTTGGCCGTGCTTGTGGTGGCCACGCCCTGTCCCCTCATTCTGGCCGCACCGGTCGCGATCATTGGCGGAATCAACCGCGCCGCACGCCGTTCCATCATCGTACGAAACGGCGGTGCACTGGAAGCGCTGGCGTCGGTGAACACGGCGGTGTTCGACAAAACGGGCACACTCACGGTGGGCAAACCGCGCGTACATCAGGTAGTGACTGATAACGAGGTGGCCGCTGACGCGATGCTCGAAATTGCGGCGGCCGTGGAGCAGGGATCGGGACATCTGCTGGCCCGCGTGATTGTGGCCGAGGCCGAGTCGCGCGGCGCGACGATGGTGATAGCGGCGGAAGTAGTGGAGACGGCCGGACGGGGTGTGACCGGGATGGTGAACGGCCGCTACGTGGCGGTGGGATCGCCCGACTTCGTGCGAGAGCGTGTGCCGTCGATGGTGGCGCGGCTCTCGGCGCTCGAGGTGGGGGCGTCGGGGCTGCGGGCCTACGTGGCCACGGATAGCAGTCATGGCGGCGTGCAGAACGGCCAAGTGCCGTCGGTGGCGCGCATCGACTTTGCCGACGAGCTGCGCGAAGAACTGGCGCCGATGTTTGCCGAGCTGGCGGCGCTGGGGATCACCGACGCGTATCTGCTGTCGGGCGATACAACGGCGAACGTGGCGAAGATCGCGCGCGAGGTAGGGATCACGCAGTTCGAAGGGGATCTCACGGCGGAAGCGAAGGTGGGTCGGGTGGCGGCATTGGAAAAGCGCGGACGACGTGTAGTGATGGTGGGCGACGGGACCAACGACGCGCCGGCGTTGACCACGGCGACCGTCGGCATTGCCTTGGCGGGACATGGCGGGGGAGTGGTGACGGAAGCGGCCGACGTGGTGCTGCTGGTGGACGATCCGAGGAGGGTTCCGGAAGCGGTGCGAATTGGGCGGCGGTCGCTGATGATTGCGAGGCAGTCGATTTTTGTGGGACTGGGGCTGAGCCTGGTCGGGATGGGGTTTGCGGCGGCGGGGATGCTGACGCCGATCGCGGGGGCGTTGATACAGGAAGGGATCGATGTCGCGGTCATCCTTAATGCGTTGAGGGCGATGACGACGGGGTCGGCGGGAACGGCGAACGGCGCTAGGAGTTAGGGGCGCTAGGAGTTAGGGGCGCTAGGAATTAGGGGCGCTAGGAGTTAGGGGCGCTAGGAGTTAGGGGCGGGGAGGGCGCCGTGGAGCGTTCGGGACGGCGGAGCCGCCAACGACACGATTCGTGATTCCCCCAGTCGGCGGCGGATATCCCGAGACTGCTCTCTCGAAGCGGCAAACGCTTCGGTATGAACGTGGGCGAACAGCTTCTGTGTTGCCGACTCCTGCACTGTTGGGCGCTCCTATCCGCGTTCGGAGCTCTCCACATAGGGGGTAGCGGGTCGACTTTGTCTGGTTGGGCCCATCAACGAGCCACTTCATTCAAGGGCCAGCCTGGCGTGCCAGGCACCCGACCATCGCGCATTTTTCGCGAACGGGGCACGTCAATGCGCCGCGATTCGCTCAGGTGCGGTATCGGCGTGCAGCGGTTACACGACGGTCATTGAGGATGGATTACGCTGTCTGCTTGCCACAACACTGCGTAGCGTGCTCGCAACACCTAGAATAAGAACGAGCTCCTTGGGAATTCTCAATATCGTTGTACAGTAAAGACTTACGACGACTTTCGGCCTCCTCTTTTAGCCATTGCATTTTGGCACGGTAATTGAACCACAAGCGTTTAGAACGGTGTATGTCAAATTCATTACGATCGGAGTCTACCATGATGATCAAGCGGTTTTTAGGTCTGTCGGCGCTGATGGTGGCCGTCTCGGTGCCGGCCACCGTGCGAGCGCAGCTGACTTCTACTTCGCCGGCTTGTAACGCAGCGGGCGTATTTGCCGCTTTCAACCCGCAGCCCATCGCGTGCTTGGGCGCGTATTCATCCCCCTCTAACAACGTTGGCAGCGCTTTGGTTACCAACGCGATGGGAACGGCTTGGGGAGGAATTTGGTCCGAGGTCGGCACGACCAATGCTGGCTCTTCGGTCGGCCCATTCAACAACGTGCTTGGCGCAACGACTGGAACCTTGAACTTTGACATTCCGATCAGCGGCGTGTTCGCTATCGTACTGAAGTCGCAGACGTTTAGCGTCTACCTGTTCAACGTCGCGGGCGCTCCAATTAGTTCACTGCAGTTTACGATGGCTGGAACGTCTCTTAACAATAAGGGCGAGCTTCAGGAACTATCGCATGCGACCCTTTATAGCGGTGTAGGTGGCTCCAATAGCAACTGCATCACGGGTGGGGGCAACAGCTGCTTGTCGAACGTTGTCCCTGAACCTTCCACCTATGCGCTCATGACAGCTGGCCTGATCGGCATCTTTGGTGCGGCGCGTCGTCGTCGCGTAGCGAAGATCTAATCCGAATCGCCACGCTCAACGCAAAACCGCTCCAGCCTCGGCCGGGGCGGTTTTACATTGCACCACCAAACGCGGGCCTGGTCAATCGACCGGGCCCGCGTTGCATTACCTCCCCGCCCCGCCGGCCCAATCAGGCCGTGCGAAGCAAGAGGCCGTCCGCCACACATACTCGGTCACGACCATTTTGTTTGGCTCTGTACAGGGCCTTGTCGGAACGCGCAATCCATTCAGCCACCTCTTCGTGCGCCTCCAGCTGAGCCACGCCCACCGAGGCACCAATCGAGAACTCCATGGCCGGATGCGGCGCCGGCATCGTCGCCACCTGCTCCTGCAGTCGGCGCGCCAACGTCTGTGCCATCTTCCAGTCGGTGTTGTGTAGAATCACCGCGAATTCGTCACCGCCGTACCGACAGAGCACATCGCTCTGACGCAAGAACACCTTCGCCAGCGCACCGCCGAGGTTGGCGATCGCCTGGTCGCCCGCTTGATGCCCATACATGTCGTTTACGAGCTTTAGCTTGTCGAGGTCGATCATCAACAACACCACGGGTTGGCGCCCCAGCGCGAACATTTGCACGGCGCGTGGCGCCATCATGTCGAACAGCTTGCGATTGCCGATACCAGTGAGCGGATCGGTCGTGCTGTCCTTTTGTGCGTCCTCGAGCTGTTTACCCATGCGGTCCAGCTTCGTGGCCAGCGACACGTACTGCTCCTGCTGCTGATCGCGACGCGTCTGCAACGCGCCTTCGATCGCCAGTACGGCACCGAGCACCTCCTGCTTGATCGATCCCGTTTGCATCCGCTTGAGGGCGTCCTTCGCGCGCTCCGTTTGCGCATCGGTCGACGAGTCGGCCGTCCGATCGATTTTCACCGCGTTGTGCACCGTTTCCACGCAGGCCCACAGCGCCTCGCGGAGTTCGGTGATCGACGACTCCACGTACTTGTGCTCATCGCGTCGCTGCTCGGTGACCGCACGAACGACGCCGCCCCAGTCGCGATCGTTCACACCCACGGAACGCGACCCGCTGCCCTCATCGAGGGCGTAGCCGAGGGTGGCGTGTCGCTGCCATCGTCCGATTTCTTCCGCGCTCTGTTCTCCCGGTCGATCGGGGAGATCGATCGGGTAGCGTGAGAGCGCGGTCAAGACTCCACCGAGCGCATCGAGCACGAGGCCGAGACCCACATCGCTGCTGTGCGACGTGGATGCAGCGGAGTGCTCGGTGGCCTGACCAGCGCCGCCGGAGAACGTTTGCAGTGCGGGAGAGCCAGACGCGCCGTTCGAACTGCTTCGTTCGATCGAGGGGCGGGGCTCGGACACGAGCTTCTTGAAGAACATGAAGTGGGTGTGAGGTTGCTTTGAGCATCGACACGTCCCACCCGGGAGTTGAGTACCCGCGCACCAACCGTTACACAGCCGGCACGCGCGTCACCCCAAACGCCTAGAACTCGTCGTCGGCAAAGGCCATGATGGGCGCGGACCCGGCCTGAATGGCCGCCAACAGTGTCGCCGCCTCGGGCAACAAGCGCCCAAAGTAGAAGCGGGCCGTCTTTAGCTTGGCCTGCAGGAACCGCTTGTCGCCCGTGCCCGCCGCCAACTGCTGCTGCGCCACCGTCGCCATGCGAAGCCACTGCCAGCCGACCGCCACATAACCCATCAGGTGCAGATATTCCGTGGCCGCGGCACCCACTTCATCGGGATTCGCAAAACCCTTCTCGGCCAGCAGCATCGTGGCCTTCTGCAACTGATACAGTGAGGCACCGAGCGCTTTCGCGAACTCCTCGAGTCCTTCCGCTTGCGAGGCCACCTCGACGTCACCCTTCACGAGCTCGAAAAAGCGACGCACGAGGCGCCCGCCCTCCATCGGGAGCTTGCGACCGACCAGATCGAGCGCCTGCACCGCGTTCGTGCCTTCGTAGATCTGCGCAATGCGCGCATCACGCACGTACTGCTCGATGCCGTACTCTTTGATGTACCCGTGCCCGCCGAGCGTCTGCAACGCGATGTTCGTGTTGTCGAAACCCTTGTCAGTGAGGAACGCCTTGATCACGGGCGTCATCAGCGCCACGAGATCTTCAGCCGCTTCCCGGACCGTAGGATCGGCATGACGGTGCTCGAGGTCGATACGAATGCCGACCCAATACGCCAGCGAACGCATGCCTTCGTTGAAGGCTTTGATGCGGAGCAACCCTTTGCGCACATCGGGATGCACGAGAATGGAATCGGCCGGTCCCGATGGGTTCTTGGGCCCGGTGAGCGAACGTCCCTGCAACCGGTCCTTCGCGTACGACAGCGCGTTCTGATACGCGACTTCCGCCAATCCCAAACCCTGCAGACCGACGGCGAGTCGCGCGCCGTTCATCATCACGAACATGGCCCGCATACCCTTGTGCGGCTCACCCACCATCCAGCCGGTGGCGTCCTCGAAGTTCAGCACGCAGGTGGCCGACGCCTTGATGCCCATCTTGTGTTCAATGGACCCCACCGTCACGCCGTTGCGCGTGCCGGGCGTACCGTCTTCCTTCGGCAAATACTTGGGCACGAGGAACAACGAAATGCCCTTCGTGCCGCCGGGCGCATCGGGCAGCTTGGCGAGCACGAGGTGCACGATGTTCTCGGTGAGGTCATGATCGCCGGCCGAGATGAAGATCTTCGTGCCAGTGATCGAGTACGCACCATCGCCAGCCGCAATGGCCTTGGTGTTGATGATGCCGAGGTCGGTGCCGGCATGTGCCTCCGTGAGGCACATGGTGCCGCCCCATGTGCCATCAATGAGCTTGGGAAGGAATCGATCCTTGAGCTCGTCCGATCCGTGGCTCAGCAGCGCACTCACGGCGCCGTGGGTGAGCCCCGGATACATGCTGAACGAGAGGTTGGAGGAGCAGAGCATCTCCTCCATCACAAAGCGGACCGCCTCGGGCAGTCCTTGTCCACCGTACTTCGCATCGGCCGACACGCCGGTCCACCCACCCGCTGCGTATTGCACGTAGGCGTCCTTGAAGCCGCTCGGCGTACGCACCTCGCCATTCTCGTACTTCACCCCTTCCGTGTCACCGCTCTGGTTGATCGGGAAGAGCACGTCCTCGCAGATCTTGGCGCCTTCAGCAAGCACGGCGTCGATCATGTCGGGCGTGGCCTCCTCGAAACCGGGGAGTGCGGACAACTGCGCGACGTCGTGCACGTCATGCAGCAGAAAACGGATATCGTCGAGTGGAGCCTTGTAGGCGGGCATGGACGGGCGTCCTCCGGGCGGGAAAACAGCGAGGGTGACCTGCTCCGGTGGAAGCTGTGGTTGAAGCGGGAAGCGGGCAAGCCCCAATTGCGACGCCACCGTCATGTTTTGAGGCCGGTCGTCTCCGCGTGTACCCTTCTGGAGCTTTTTTCACGCGGCGAACGTAGGAGTTACAGGCCCCGCTTGCCGATTTCTCTCGAGTCCGGACAATGATGAAGCAGTTTCTGACCGCTATCGCCGCCAACCTGCTCACGATCGCGATCTGCGTCGTGGGCGGCATCCTGCTGATCGTCGGCATCGCCGCGTCGGCCGGCTCCAAAGAGCCGGTGAAGGTTGCCGACGGTTCGGTGCTGGTCATCGATCTGGATCGCGCCTTCTCCGATCGCCCAGCCGAAACGAAGCCCGGCTCGTTCCTCGACGATGCGCTCTCCGCCGGACGCGGTGACGTCATCCCGCTTCGCGCGGCGACGATTGCGCTCAAGGCGGCGGCTGACGACGATCGCATCAGTGGCATTCTCCTCCGCGGCTCCATCTCCGCCGACGGCTACGCGTCGGGATTCGCCGCGCTGCGTGAACTGCGCGCGGCCATTGCCAGCTTCCGACAGTCGAAGAAGCCGGTGCACGCGTACCTCGTGAATCCGGATACGCGCGATTATTACCTCGCCTCGGCCGCCAGCATGATTACCATCGATCCGTTCGGGTCGCTGCTCATGCCCGGCCTGGCCTCGGAGCAGGTGTTCTTCACCGGCATGTTCGAGAAGTACGGCATCGGCATGCAGGTCAGTCGCGTGGGTCGTTTCAAGGCAGCCGTCGAACCATTCACGCGTCGCGACATGAGCCCGGAGAATCGCCTCCAAACCGAATCGTATCTGGGCGATTTATGGACCGAAGTAAAGCGTGGCGTGGCGCAGAGTCGGGGGATCGATACGATCGCGCTTCAGACCATTGTGGACGCGCAGGGCATCATTCTCCCGGCCGACGCCAAGGCGGCCAAGCTGGTTGATCGCGTGGCGTACTTCGACGAAGTGCTCGACGACCTGCAGAAACTCGCATCGGCTGCCCGCTTGGCCGACAACGACAAGCCGAGTCGGAAGGACAGCGTCCGCGCCGCAGACATGGCGACGCTGCTCGATCGCCCCACGTTGCCGCAGATCACGCTCGGCGAGTATGCACCGATCGCCGTCGCCAAAGACCGCAGCTTCAGCGCGAGCCAAACGATTGCCATCGTGTATGCCGAAGGTGACATCGTAGATGGCGAGGGCGGCGACGGCTTGATTGGCGGTGCGTCCCTGTCGCGCGAGCTCCGACGCGTTCGCAACGACGGCAAGGTGAAGGCCGTCGTGTTACGCGTGAACAGCCCCGGCGGCAGTGCGATCGCGTCGGAGCAGATCCAGCGCGAACTGTCGCTGATTCGCAAGCAAAAGCCGATCGTGGTGTCGATGGGGACGGTGGCGGCCAGTGGCGGCTACTGGATCAGCACAGCGGGCACTCGCGTGTTCGCGCAGCCGAACACGATCACGGGATCGATCGGTGTGTTCTCACTGGTGCCGAACATCAAGGCCCTCGCCAATCGCAATGGCGTGACGTTCGACACGGTGAAGACTGGTCGCTACGCCGATCTGTTGTCGATCGCCCGTCCGAAGTCCGACGCCGAGCTGGCAGTACTGCAGCGCGGGACCGACGCCGTGTACGAGGCCTTCATCATGCGGGTGTCGACCGCCCGCAAGCTGACGCCGGACTCGGTCCGGGCGATTGCCGAAGGGCGCGTGTGGTCGGGCGAGGATGCGATGCGCATCGGGCTGGTGGACTCGATCGGCGGCCTCGAGGCGGCGCTCAAAAGCGCGGCGACGCTGGCCAAGATCACCGGCGACTACGACGTGCGCGAATACCCACGCGTGAAGAGCGCCACCGAGAAGTTTACTGACCTTTTGGAGCACAAGCCGACGCCGGTGGCCGCGGCCATCAGCGCCGCCACCACCCCTGGGACGACTTCGCTTCTCTCGGGGCGCGGCCAGGCCAGTTCACTCGCCCGTGACCTCACGCACGAGCTGGACGTGCTGTTGCGCTACAACGACCCGCGCGGCGTGTACGCGCGCATGCCCTTCATGCTTCGCGTGCGCTAGCGACGCCGGCACTCGACGACCCGAGCACGCGCACGAGTCGTTCGCGCACGTTCTCGGGGAGTGTGGAAATCCGCTCGACCAGCGGCCCCGTAACCTCCTGACCGCGCCCGATGAACACGATTCCATTCGGCGCGACAATATCTTCGGCGAAGCTCATTCCCACGGGAATTGATTCGAGCCGCATCAGCGTGCCGGGCGTGGTCGCCGCCGATGGTGGTGACGCGGCCTGTTCGATGAGATCGCGGAGCAGTGCGAGCAGCTGAGGGTCATACCGCCCGCCGAGCGTAGCGCACGGAAGCGCGCGCCGATCGGCACGGCGCGCGACGCAAGCATGTCGTAGTCGTTGGCGAGATGCAGAATGCGTGCGCCAATCGGGATTGGTGTTCCGGCGATTCCTCGCTGCGGGCTATGTGACCCGTCGTATTACGTGCGCTGATAGCGCAGGATGTCACGCACGGGCTCCAAGCGCGGTATCGCGGCCACGAGGTTGGCCGCCACGACGGGCAATCGATCCACTTGTCTCCGCTCGCCGAGGGTGAGCATTGCCCCGGAGTGCTCGAGCCGCTGCATCAGATCGGCTTGGCGTGTTGCGGCCCCGTCGGCGAGGTGCTCGGCAAGAAGTGTCGGCTGCGCGACAACAAATCTTCAATTCGCGTGCGCCCAAACGCCGCACAGCAGTGGGCGCGGCGTTTTATCCCCGATTCGGTCCCAACCCTACTCGGGCTTGAACGACTCGATTACCCGCAGTCGCTCGGCCCACAGCGCGCGTTCAGCGCGCGCGGTGGCGAGTGTGGACTCGGCCTTCGTGATGCAGGCGGGGAGATTCTTCGCCACGACGTCGCCGAGTGCCCACTCGGCGACCGTTTCGCGCGCGGCCGCTTCCCGTAAGCGCTGGTCATAGCGCTCAGCGTGCGGACGACTCCACACCGCGACCGGGCGGTCGTCGTCGATCCCGTACAGACTCCACACCCCGTCGTGTACCGGGATGGAGTCGAGAAGAAAGCCGTCGAAATCCTCGGGAACGGTTGTCGTGTCGTTCATAAAAGCGGGTCGGATTGAGGAGACTGGCGTGCGCGAGTCGTGCGTTGGAACACTGACTGAAGCGGCCAGACCACGAGACTGGTTCCCGAGTCATCTAGATTATGGCCCATGACTTCTCGAGTTTCGCCGCGCGCCCTCGCGGCTTCGATCCTCTTCGGCCTGGCGATGACGCGGTTCGCCCCGCCGGCGGCGGCGCAGCGCGCCACGAAGCCCTCCACCACGCCTGCCAGCTCGCCGTCGACCAAGGCCGCGCCGCGCACTCCGCAGAGCGACTCCGGCCCTCAGTACGCGTATCCGGCCACTGGCACCTCGGCGGCGGCCCGCGCCCTCGCCGGCAAGCCAGTGCCCGTGTGGCCTGTGCCGGGGCCCGCGCCATTGGCCGGCAGCGTGCTCCCGGCCAAGCGAATCATCGCGTACTACGGCAACCCGTTCTCGAAGCGCATGGGTGTGTTGGGCGAATATCCGAAGCCCGAAATGCTGGCGATGCTCGATCGCGAGGTCGCGGCGTGGGCCAAGGCCGATCCGTCAACGCCGGTGCAGCCAGCACTGCATCTCATCACGACGGTGGCGCAGGCTGATGCGGGCAAGGATGGCAAGTACCGCATGCGGCACGGCGATGCCCTCACCGAGAAAGTGTATGGCTGGGCCAAGGAGCGGAACGCCTTGCTCTTTCTGGATGTGCAGGTCGGCCTCAGCACGATTCAGGAGGAGCTGCCGCGTCTCGAGCCATGGCTGTCGCGGCCCGACGTACACTTCGGCATGGATCCAGAATTCGCAATGAAGGACGGCACCAAACCCGGCCGGAAAATCGGCAGCTACGACGCGGCCGACGTAAACTGGGTTATCGACTACCTCGCGAAACTGGTCACCGACAAGAAGCTTCCGCCGAAGATTCTGGTCGTGCATCGCTTCACCAAGCCGATGCTCACCAATGCTACGAAGATCAAGCGTGACCCTCGGGTGCAAGTGGTGATGCACATGGATGGCTGGGGTCCGCCAAGCCTCAAGCGTGATTCGTACGCGGCGTACGTGTACGCCGAGCCCGTCCAGTTTGCCGGATTTAAACTGTTCTACAAAAACGACCGGCGTTCTGGGAGCAGGATGATGACGCCACGCGATCTGCTCGCGCTTACCCCGAAGCCGCTGTACGTACAGTACCAGTAGCGTGAGCGACGTAACATACCCAGAACTCAGAGCTCAGCCGCCAGCAACAGGGATCAGACTTTTTAGAGTGTTCGGAATTCAGCAACGATAGTGCACCGTGTCGGGTGGTTTGATGGTGTGCATCCTCGCGGCTGGCGGTGAGCGCCAAATGGCTCGGCACTGTGCACCATGGTTGCTGGCATCTGAACACTATAATCTGTCTGATGTCCGTGACTGACGACTAGCGTCTGCGATCTGACCTCTGAATCCGTATCGGTCCTCACTCGGCCTGGATTCTCATCACGAACGTCAGTCGACGCGGTAGTCCCGGTTCGAAATAGCGTGAGCGCGTGGCGTTGATCACGACCGACCCCGCGTAGCGACGATCGAACATGTTTTCGATCCCGACCGTCGGCTCCAGTCGTACGTGCCCCACGCGCGGGGCCGTGTAGCCGGCGCGCACGTTCCAGGCCGCGTAGCCCGCAGCAAACACCGTGCTCGCGTCATTGGCGCTGACGCGCGAGGACGCCGCGCCATCGATCGTGGCGAACCATCCGGCATGACGGGCCGTGATGTACGCCTGCAGCAAGTGCGCGGGGATGCCCGGGATCACCTTCCCGTCGTAATTCGCGGTGCCCACGCGGTACGTGGTGAACGCGAAACGCGACCACGTGTGTGCGACACCGATGTCGAATACCGATGTCGTCGTATTGAGGTTGGTCTCGATGCCCTGCCGCGCGGTACGTCCGGCGTTACGGAACGCGCGGCGCCCCGGCTGGTTGGGCACATCGAATGGTACGAGTTCATCACGCACAGAGGCGCGAAACAGCGCGACGTCGGCGCGCAGTCGTGACCAGAGCATGCCTTGCACGCCGACCTCCGCGGTGCGGGTGCGCTGCGGATCGAGCAGCGCGTTGAGGCCGGCGGCACCGTTGTCCTGATTCGTGAGTTCGGTGATCGTCGGCGTCTCGAAGGCAGTACCAAGATTCGCGTACACCGACAGGAGCGGACGCGCGCGCCATGATACGCCCAGCATTGGGCTCACGGCGCTGAGCACGCGCTCGCCCGAGTCATTGAGATTGGAGGAGGTGACAAAGCGGTCGCGCACGGCGAAGTTCACCCGATCGTACCGCAGCGCGGCGCTGGCGAAAAGCCGATGCGGCGCCTCGACTTCGGCGCGCACGTATCCGCCGAGACCGCCCACGCGCTCCTGTTGATTCAGGCGAATCGCGCCTCGCTCGTTGCCCGGCGCGGGGCAGAGCGCCGTTGCGGGCGCCGTCGCGGCCAGTGTCGCGCAGTTCTCGAAGTTGAGTCGATCGTCGACCTGGCGTTGCGCGTCGACGCCGCCGCCAAGTCGAACCGGCCACGGCAGTCGGGTGGTGCGGAAGGCTCCATGCAGTGATCCACCGGCCACCCGCCGATCAATGGCGACGATTGCGAACGGAAGCGGATTGTCGAGTGTGCGCGTGCCTACGAACAGCGACGCGTTGAGTGTGTTGGCCCCGTCGCCGCGGGCGGCAAGGAGTGACAATTGGGACTGTTCCACTGCTTTGCGAGAGCGTCGTGTGATGTTCAACGAGTCGGGCAGTCGCGGATCACGCGCCAACTCGGCCGCCGTAAGCGCTCCCGTATTCTCGGCACGCGGCGTGTCATAGCGGGTGCCCTGCACTTCAAAGCGAGTTCCCCCCACGGTGGCCAGTGCGCGGGCGAACGCGCTGGAAGCGTCGAAACGCGACCACTGCCGCGGACCGTCGCCGGCGGTGCGTGTCAACGATCCGAGCCACCCGCCCCCCTGCACGAGCCCCGTGGTGTCCCGGCGGCTGCCGGAGGCGAGCACCGAGCCGCGCTGCAGCCCACCGCCATCCCACAAGCGTGCATCGACCGCAAACGGGCGCTCCGATGGTGCGCGCGAACGAAAGTCGATCACCCCGCCGGCGGCATTGCCGTACAGGGCAGCCGCCGTGCCGCGAATCACATCCACGCGACCGACCGACTCCAGGTCGAGCCAGTCGAGTGGCGTCTGCCCATCGGGAAGGGTGAGCGGCACCCCATCGCGCAGCACGCGCACGCCACGCACGCCGAAGGCCGAGCGCGCACCGAAGCCGCGAATGGCAATGCGCGGGTCTTGCGATGGATTCGCGCGATCTTGTACCTGCACCCCAGGCACGCCGAGCAGCAGATCACCGACGCCGCTGCGTCGCAGCGCCGGCCGGTCATCGATCGTGGCCCGCGACCAGGCGAAAGGCAATTCGAGTGGCGAGCGGGCCGCGTCACGGGTCAGGGTTACACGAACTCCCTGCAGCTGCTGTGCGCGGCGCTGTCGTACGCTGTCGGCGGCGGCGCTATCCGCGCGCGTCCGCTCCGGCGTGCGCGCTTGCGCAACGGCCGGAGCAGCCAACAGCGTGAGCGTGAACGTGCAGGCGAGCCCTTGGAGGGCGACCAGTTGGGCACGCCGGACGATCCGGCGCACGCTCGGAGAAGCATGTTCGGTAAGCACGCTTCGATCTACCGTCGGCGACGGTGAATCGGAACCCACGACCGCGATTCCTGTGCGTTACCGGGTCTGATTCCGGCACACGGCCCGGTGATCATCGGGGCCGTCGTCGAACAATTCGCCGGTCTTGTCGCAGATCACGCCCGTGGCGCTGTCACGCACGGACACGAACCAATGGGACGCGGTAGCATTGGACTTCACGACCGCCTGATTGGCGGGGAGGCGCATTCCGCGGACTTCGAGCTCGCGCCAAGTGGCGAAGCGCTGGTTGAGCAGGCGAAACGTGGACTGTCGCTCATGGACGGCCTTGAGCGTGCCGGTCACGACCTCTCTGCTCTTGGTGATGCGCATGGTGCCCTGCACGCGCACGGACGCGACCACGATCACCACCAGCACGAACGCGACGATCAGACTGGTGACGATCTGACTGTCCTGCGCCGACTTCCTGGCGCCCTTCACGACCATGCTTCCTCGAATTCGACTCGCCTCGAGTTCGCCGCCCGCCCCCCGCATAGCCGCGGCCAGCGGCGCAGCAGCACTCGAAGCTCGCGCTCCGGAGTACGCCGTCGCAGCAGGCGCAGGCGGCCGCGCTGACCACGTCATCGGGGCCTCGGCGGGTCGTGCCGACGCACGCGGGTCAGGCGCCCAGCCGATCGCTCGCGTCGCTGCGGAGAACTTGTCCGCGGCAAGCGTCGACGGGCGGCGCGGGGGATTCAAGGACATGGGAACATGCTATGCGACTGACGAGCCAGCGGGCATAGCGACCTCGGCACCGTCGTTACAGGGCGGGAATTGTCTCAAACTTTTTGTGACAAGCCGATGAGCCCAAGACGCGATATATTCCCACTCATGTTCTTCCGCGAACTGTATGATCAGGCGCTCGCTCAGGCGAGTTATGTGATCGGATGCCAGGCCACCGGCGAAGCGATCGTGATCGATCCACTACGAGATCCCGCTCCGTATCTCGACGTCGCGCGCGCGGAAGGGCTGCGCATCACGCACGTCACCGAGACCCATATTCACGCCGACTTTGTCTCCGGCGCCCGTGAACTCTGCGCCGCTACTGGTGCGCGCCTGTATCTCTCGGCCGAGGGCGGCCCCGATTGGCAGTACGCCTTCGCCGCTCAGGACGAGGCCGTACTGTTACACGACGGCGACCGGATCATGGTCGGCAACATCCGCTTCGATGTGCTGCACACCCCGGGGCACACCCCGGAGCACCTCTCGTTCGTGGTGACCGATTCGCCACGTGGAGCCGGTCCGATGGGCATTCTCACCGGCGACTTCGTGTTCGTGGGAGACGTTGGTCGACCCGATCTGCTGGAACGGGCGGCGGGTATCGCCGACACGATGGAAGCGGGAGCGCGAACCCTCTTCCATTCACTGCAGCGGTTCCGACAGCTCCCGGACCATTTGCAAGTGTGGCCCGGACATGGCGCGGGCTCGGCGTGCGGGAAGGCGCTGGGTGCCGTGCCCTCGTCCACGGTCGGGTACGAAAAACTCTCGAACTGGGGCGTGGCCGAGCGCGACGAAGCGGCGTTCGTGACGTCCGTACTCGACGGTCAGCCCGAGCCACCGCGCTACTTCGCTTCGATGAAGCGGATCAACCGCGACGGTCCGCCGGTGTTGGGACGGCCACCGGTGGCCCCAGTCATGTCCGCTGCCGATGTGCTCGGCGGCCTCGACAAGAGCAATCGATGGACTCTCGACCTGCGACCTGCCACCCAATTCGCTGACGGTCACATCGACGGCAGCCTGTCGGTGCCCTACTCAAAGCGTTTCAGCACGTGGGTGGGATCGATCGTTCCGATCACCGACGAGATCGTGCTAATGTCAGACCACGATCCCGATGTCACGCCTGACACGGTGCGTTGGGCCGTGCGTGATTTGTCCCGTATCGGTTTCGACCGGATTATCGGCTCTGCGGTCGCGCACGAGGCGCTCACCGCTTGGGGCGCGGCGGGCCATCACCTGCAGGCTATTCCGCAGTCGACGGTCAATGACGCGCGGTCGGCGGTGGCTGACGGCGCGGCGGTGATCGTGGATGTCCGAGGACGGACGGAGTGGAACGCCGGTCATGTGCGTGGCGCACTCCACCTGCCCTTGGGCGACCTGCGTCAGCGTCTCGACGAACTGCCCGCCACCCCTCTCTACGTGCACTGCGAGTCGGGCACTCGATCAGCCATCGCCACCAGCGTGCTCCACCGACTGGGTCGTGTGGATGCCGTCAACGTGCGCGGCGGATTCGCGGCCTGGCAGGCCGCCGGGCTGCCGGTTATGGGACCAGCCGAATGACGCAGCGCTGACGCAGCTCAACTATCGTAGGGGAGCAAGTGGGGGTGACTTGCTCCGTGACGGCAAAAAACCGACACCGGAATTCCGCACGCTGTGTTGGTCTAGTCAGTCGACTGTGTGAATTGGTTCATTGCATTGAGCGGCCCTGATTCCCGAGCGGCTCAGTGCGAATCCAGAACAGACGCCAGCCCCGCAGCGCGGGTCGGCGTTTGCACCTCAGACCGAAAAGAGTCGCTGCTGGAGGACGTCAGCGGCCACTTGTCGCTGAGCGGCATTCCCGACGCGTAGCACGTCGACGCAGGCCAGGAGGTGATGGAGTCGGGCATCGCGCGCGGCGACCTTCGTGACGCCACTGAACAGCGGCACCAGCGCCTCGCCGCGAACGACCCCCCCTTCCATGGGCCACACGAGCGACTTCATGGCCGTACCGTGGCCGAACAGGGCGGAGAGTTCGGGATGCGAACCGGCGGTGGGGATGCCGAGCCGCTCTGGACCGTGCACCGGTGGAAAGGCATAGCGTACGCCGTGCACCAAGAACTCCCGGCAGGCACTCTGATTGACCGTACGGCTTGCCGGCTCACAGAGCCCCGCGTGTTGCAGTCGCGCGACCGCCCGATGCGCCGCGCTGGTGCTGGTTGCCAGTGCGTTCGCCAGCGGCTCGTAGCGGTCCTCCGGCACCAGCAAGAGGCGGAGGGCCACCGCGACGTCAAACGGGCGGAGTGAAGGCTGAGTGGGCATGTGTGACGATAATCGCATTCCTGATTCTGCACCCACGTCGACCCAATAATGCCGTCCCTAAATTATCACGTTACAGCCCTTGTATAGACGAACTGGTCCCGCCTTTTGTACGATTTAGCACATGGAAGTTAAAGCGATCTTAATGTGCACGCTCGATTTCATCACGGCGTTAAGTGCTTCGACCCCCAGCCGTTGTTCTTTCGATCGACGTCAAGCAGGCGCAGTTCCGGATCCAGCTCGATCTGCACGAGCTGCTTGTTTACGAACGCGTAGTCGCGCGCGTACTGTCGCGAGTTGGTGCTCCAGACCTCGGCGGGGTAGACGTACTCCTGCGTGGTGCCATCACTGAAAGTGAAACGCGCACGCACGGGTAGCACGCCTCGCTCGCGATTGCCGTACAACACACTGACGAAGGTGGTGTCGCCCTTCCTGCGCGTCACGACGCTGTCGACACTCTGATCGAAGCGTGCGTTCTCCACGAACCACTGACGCCAGAACCAATCGAGACGACGACCGCCCACGTCTTCCATCGTTCGAAAAAAGTCAGCTGGCGTCGGATGTTTGTACGCCCACCGGGCAATGTAGGTGCGGAACGCATCGTCGAAGGCCTGCGGCCCGAGGATCTCCTCTCGCAACAGCTGCAGACCCACACTGGGCTTCACGTACGCTGCTTCACCAAGCAGTGCCGGACTGATACGATCGGGATTGATGTCCACCGGCTCGTCGACGCCCCGAATCATGTACTGCTCCACCATGCGCCGTTCTTCCGCCGCGCGAGCGAGCTGGTCGCCACGCTCAGGATAGCGCCGCCCTTCAGAGAAGGTGTTGATGAAGGTGTTGAAGCCTTCGTCCTGCCACATGTATGACCGCTCGTTGCTGCCGACGATCATCGGAAACCACATGTGTCCGATTTCGTGCGTTACGACGTTGTATAGGTCGTAGATATCGTTGCTGATGTTTTCCATCGCGATCATTGGATACTCCATGCCGCTGATCGGTCCTTCCACTGCCGAAATGTGCGGCCACGGATACTGGAACCATCGCTCCGAATACTCGATGATCGACAGGCGCGACTGATCGGCCGCGTCGTGCCAATTCACCGCCGCTGAGGGGCGATAGTAGGCGTAGGCCATGATCCCCTTCCAGCTCGATGCATCCCACTGAAATTCGGGTGACGCCGCCCAGACGGCGTCTCGCACGTTCTTCGCGTTGAAGCGCCACGTCATCATGCCGCTGGTGCGCGCACGGGCGGTCCCCTTCGCGAGTTCGTCAGCGGTGATCAGGCGGACCACGGTGTCCGACGTGGCGGCAATGGCGTGACGCGCGATCTGCGTGGGCGTGAGCACATCGCGCGGATTCTGCAGCGCGCCGGTGGCAGCGACGATGTACCCAGCCGGTACGGTGATCGCCAGCGCGTAGTCGCCGTAGTCGAGATAGAACTCGCCTTGCCCGAGGTACGGCTCGATATTCCATCCGCGGACATCGTCGTACACAGCCGCGCGAGGGAACCACTGCGCAATTTCGTACAGCGCGCCGTCCCGACCCATGCGATCGGCGCCATGCTCCGGCACGGGGAACGTCCACGCCATGTCGAGCACGGCGGTGCGTCCCGGCGCCAGCGGTTCCGCGAAATCGACTTTCATCATCGTTTCGTTCAGCCGACGGGTGAGTGGCCGCCGCTTGGGCGCCACGCCCTTCGCCGACGCGACCAGCTGGTCGAGCCGCGAAAACGTGTAGCCACCTTCAAAGCCGCGCGCGCCGAAGCGTGACTCCTCGGGGAAAATGTACGAATTGAGCGACTGGCTACGGAAGGCGTTCTGCTCGACCTGCAGCCACATGAAGCGGAGCGTATCGGGCGAGCGATTCGTGTACCGAAGGGTGAGCTCGCCTTTGACGGTCTTGCCGGCGGTGTCGAGCGTGGCGGCCAGCGTATAGTCGGCGCGATTCTGCCAGTACTTCGGGCCGGGTGCGCCGCCGCCGCCGCGATATTCGTTGGGCGTCGGCAGTACGAGCGGTGCGAACACCGACGTATCGGACACGGCGCGCGGACGTGCGGCTGACGCGGCCTGCGCAGCGGCCACATACGGCACGAGCGCGAGAACGAGGGCGAAGAAAGGAACCGGGTGAGTGGACATGCGGACGCGGAGCGAAGGGAAAGGGCGGGTCCCGAGGTGCCAGCTTCGTCGTACCCGCGAATGATAGTAGCTTTCGGCATGTCTTCCGCTCCCTCTTTTCATGCGACGCCGGTGTTTCCGCGCGGCTTTCGCTGCGCCAGCCGGAATGTCGGTCTCAAGCCGTCGGCTCGCGATCTGACGTTGTTCGTCAGCGAGGTCGACGCCGCGGCGGCGGCCGTGTTCACCCGCAATCACTTCCCCGGCGCACCGATTGTTCTCGGTCGCGAGACGATCAAGGGGGGCGTGTTGCGCGCCATCATCGCCAACAGCAAGGTGAGCAATGTCGCGACGGGACCACGTGGGGTAGAGCACGCGCGACGGATGGCCATGGCGGCGGCGGCGGAATTGGGTACCTCGCCGGATCGAGTCCTGGTGAGTTCAACCGGCGTGATCGGGGTGCCGCTGCCGATCGAGAAGATCGAGTCGGGCGTGGTCGGGATGACGGCCGACCTGCAGGACGATCCGCTGGTCGGTGCCGAAGGCATCATGACCACCGACACGCATCCGAAGGCGCTATCGGTGTCGGTCGGCCGCGCGACGATCACCTGGGTGGCGAAGGGGTCGGGCATGATCGAGCCGCACATGGCCACGATGCTCTCGTACATCTTCACCGACGCCGCGTTCGACCCGTCGGCGCTGGATCGCATGCTGCGGGCGGCGGTAGCGCCGACGTTCAACATGCTCTCGGTGGATACCGACACAAGCACGTCGGATACCTGCGCGATTCTGGCCAACGGGTTGGCCGGCGCCGTTGACGAAGCGGCTTTTCTGTTAGTGCTCACGGCGGGCTGCCGACGGATGACGGAGACACTCGCGCGTGATGGCGAGGGCGCCGAGCATCTGGTGCGCGTGACGGTGCGCGGGGCATTGAACGGAGCGGAAGCGCACGTCGTCGCGAAGTCGATCGTGAATTCGCCACTTGTGAAGACGATGGTCCACGGTGCAGATCCAAATGTTGGTCGACTGCTGATGGCGGTCGGCAAGTGCTTCGACTGCACGATCCGCCCCGAGACCACCGATGCCTGGATCAACGGCTTTCAGGTGGTGGGACATGGTGAGCGACTGGCCTTCGACGACGCCGTGGTACGCGAGACGCTGTCGCGCGAGGTGGTCGACCTGTCGGTGTCGCTCGGTGTCGGCCATGGTGAAGCGGTGGCCTACGGCTGCGATCTGACCAAGGGCTACGTCGACGAGAATGCGTCGTACTACAGCAGCTGAAAGAAGAATCGAAACAACAACAGCAACGGCAACAGCTGGAACACGGAGGAGACGGATTACACGGCAAAGCACTGATTAAGATGAACAGCGCGGCCGTTTCGCGTATCCGTGTGGTTTCGGTGAATTCCGTAGCCTTGGTGTTCCAACTGTTGCCGTTTTTTGATTTGGCAGAACGGCTTGCTGATCGAAACGTGGTGGCCGAGCGCTGCCATCTCACCAAGGACGATGCCGACGACAACGCGTCGTGCTACAACGGCAACCGCAACGGCAACGGCAACGGCAACGGCAACGGCAACGGCAACGGCAACGGCAACCGCAACGGCAACGGCAACGGCAACGGCAACGGCCGGAACATGGAGGCCACGGATTTCACGGAGCGTGCACGGATACGGTGAAACAGCGCGGTGGTTTCGCTTATCCGTGTGGTTTCGGTGAATTCCGTGGCCTTGGTGTTCTAGCTGTTTGCTTTTGGTTGTTGCTCAGCGGGATGGCAGCACGGGCGCGCGGCGGTGCTTGGTGGTCTGCTCGTAGTCGTACACGAGCTGAATGAGCCGTCCTTCGCTCCACGGGCGCCCAAGGAAACTCACGCCGGCCGGGAGTCGATTGTCGCGCGTGTAGCCCATCGGCACGGTGATCGCCGGGAACCCGGTGCTCGGCGAGAAGAGCTGGCTGTTGTCGCCGTGCGGCGTGTTCAGGTCGCCGATCAGGCGCGGCGGGTTGCTCCACGTGGGATAGATCGCGGCGTCGATCTTGAGCGAGTCCATCATCTGCGTCACAGCCTCGCGCAGCGCAGACCGCACCCGCTCGCGGCTCTGACAGCCGGCGCTGGACTCCGGCATTTCGGCAACCTGCGAGGCGTCGCGCAGGCGCTGCTCGACCGTGGGATGGTACTTCCGGCTGCGGAGGATTTCGTCGATTGTCTTGATCGGCGCGTTCGATGCACGCGCGGCGAAATAGCGTTCGAGATCGGCTTTGAATCGATTGCAGCCGCCCTGTTGCCGGCGCTGAATGGCGTCTAACGAGTCGACGCGCGCCTCGACGATAATGGCGCCTTGGGCCCGCATATCGGCCACCGCGCGTTCGAAGACGCGCTGCACCTCGGCATCGAGCGTGGGACGCTCATAGGCTTGTCGCAAGATGCCGATGCGCGTGCCTTTGAGCGCGCCACGTACGAGGAAACTGGCGTACGACGCGCTGCGCTTGGCGTCGGCTGGGGCGGTCACGGCATCGTCGGGGTCGCTCCCCACGACGACATCGAAAACCGCGACGGCGTCGGCCACCGTGCGTGCCATTGGACCGGCGACATCGGCCGACGCGTTGAGCGGGATCACGCCGGCTCGCGACGTGAGCCCCATCGTGGAGCGAATGCCGACCAGCGCCTGGTGCGCCGACGGGCCTCGAATGGAGTTGCCAGTATCGGTCCCCAGTCCGACGACGCCGAAGCTGACCGCCACGGCAGCGGCAGTACCACCGCTGGAGCCGGCGGTCACGCGATCGAGCGCATACGGATTGTGCGTATAGCCGGGCAGGATCGAACTCACGGTTTCGTACGGCGTGAACGCCCACTCGGCGAGATTCGATTTCGCCAGCACGATGGCTCCGGCGTGCTTGATCTGCCGCACCATCGTGGCATCCTGCAACGGCTGCCATCCCTCGAGCGCTAGCGATCCAGCGGTCGTTTGCATTCCGATCGTCTCGAAATTGTCCTTCACGATCATCGGAATGCAGTGCAGCGGCCCAGTCTGGCCACCGGTCGCGTATCGCCGGTCGAGCGAGTCGGCCAGATGCAGGGCCTGTGGATTTACAAGGATGATCGCGTTGATCGCCGGCCCCCGCTTGTCGAGCGCGTCAATGCGATCGAGATACGCCTTGGTGAGGGCGCGACAGGTGAGCGTTTTCGCTTTGAACGCCGCGTGAATCTGGACGATAGTCGCTTCTTCGATACGAAACGGGCGACGAGCCGTTTGTGCGGCGGCGGTCATGGCCGTGGTGATCGAGACGACGGCGGCGAGCAGTGAGGCGACGAGCGAATAGGGTCTGGTCATGCCTCCAAAGTACTCTTTTCGAGGCGAGGCGACAGGTGGGAGGGATTACCGTCGAATTCGACAGGAACAACCAACAACCTACAGCAACTGCAACAGCTGGAACACGAAGTCCACGGATCGCACAGCACTTGCACGGATAAGAAGAAAAGCGCCGTTTTGCTTATCCGTGTTGCTTCCGTGTAATCCGTGGCCTCCGTGTTCCGGCTGTTGCTGTTGCTGTTGCTGTTCTTGCTGCTCCAGATCTACGCTGCGAGCACGCTTCGCGGACGCACCAGCGGAATCACTTGCTCGGCGAAGCGCTCCATCTCTTCCAGCTGCGGGCTGCACTGCAGCAGCAACAACCCCACACCCGCCGTCTCGAATGCACGGACTCGATCGGCGACCTGCTCCGGTGTGCCAACGAGGCCCGCGCGGAGTCCGCGGTTGGACACCGAGTAATCCTGCAGCGACAGATGCTGATCGAGCTGCGTATTGGCAATCCAGTCTTGATAGTTGCTGAAGCCCGGCGAGCCAGGCTGCACGTTGGTAATGCGCTCCAGCTCCCGCTTCGCTTCGGCCTCAGTGTCGCGTACGATCGCGTACGCGGCCATGCCGTACTGCATCGGCGACAGTCCGGCCGCTTCACGTCGGCGCTGCATGTCCTGCACCTTGGGCGCCACGCGATCGGGCGGATCGCCGTGCATGACGTACGCGTCGCAGGCGCGCGTGATCAGCGACTTCGCCGCGTCGGACTCGCCGCCGGCGTACAGCACTGGATGAGGACGCCCGCGACTACCGAGAGGTTTCGGCTGCACGATGAGCTCATCGACCTGGTAGTACTTGCCGTGGTAGCTCAATGACGACTGCGACCAGGCGCCGTGCAGCACGTCGAGCCACTCGGCCGTGCGGGCGTAGCGGTCGTCATGCTGGTCGAACTGACTGCCATAGCGTCGCGCTTCGTCCTTCCACCAGCTCGACACCACGTTCAGCGAAAGACGGCCATTGCTGATGCGATCGATGTTCGCCGCCTGTTTCGCGAGTGTGGCCGGATGATGATACGTGGGACGCACGGCCACCATAAGCTCGAGGCGCGTGGTGACGGCCGCCAGCGCGGCGGCCGTGGACCACGCATCGAGCGCGGGCGCGTCGATGCCCTTGATGTCGTTGAGAAATAGCTCTGCGATGAGCGTGAGATCGTAGCCGATCTCCTCACTACGCCGCGCGAGTCGCTGCACGTACGGCCAGCTCGCTTCCATGCCCTCGTCGGGCACGTTGCGCAGCCAGCCACCGAATACCGGAAGCCAGTAGCCGAAACGCATCAGACCTCCACCGTGGCCAGCACGCCGGCGCGCTCCGCCAGATAGTCGACGAGCCGCTCGAATGGATCGAAGCCAACCACGTTGATGGCATCCGCAACGAAGTTGGATAGCGCGTTCACGTCGTAGAAGTAGTGCTGCCCGTCGCGGTCGTCCACGAGATACTCGATACCGCCCACATCGATCTTCGCCGCCTGCGCGATGCGCTCGACCTCGGCGATGATATGCGCCGGCGGATCGGCGCGCTCCACCCGCATCCCCGACTTCGGCGCATCAATCGCGCAGGCGCCGCGCACGAGCTCCACGCCGTTCGTGGTCTGACAGGCATCGGCCGGGCACAGATCGAACGAGCCGACGGCGGGATACACATTGATGGCGTAGAGATACTTGCCGCCGAGTGTTTCGACGCGCGTGATATGGCCATCGCGCAGCGGTGCC
>NZ_JBKJRB010000038.1:0-32870 GCF_046594945.1 Gemmatimonas sp.
ACGACGCTCGTCGTCGCCGCGCGCCGCGTGCCGTCGTAGAAGCCGCCGGCCGTCGCGCTCACGGTCACGGCCACGGGCCGGCCGTCGCCCGTGCTGTAGTGCGCTGTCGCGTCGTGCCAGGAATAGCTCCCGGCCTTGATGACCTGTCCTGGATAGATGGTGAACGGGGCGTCGAGGCGGTCGAATTCGTCGGAAAGCTCGACGCCGATCTCACCCTCGGGACGGAAGAGCAGATTCAGTCCTGCCTCGAGCGACCGTGACTGCATCTCGTTGGACAGGTCGGTGATGTAGTCGGCCTGCACGTACGGATTCACCTCCTGGGTGAGCGGCAGGGCCGGACGCGCATGAATGCCGGTGGTGGCGAACAGCTGCTGCATGCCACGCCGCCGCACGAAGCCGAGTCCGGGATCGAACTGGTCGGACACTCGCTTCCACATCGCCGAACTGTTCCAGAGCCGGCCGCGGTAGCCGAGCGACGCACGGGCTGCGTAGCCGTCCGAGCTGTCGCCGGGTGCGTCGCTCGCGGCCACGTACGAATTGATCACCATGTTCGGGAGCGGGCGCAGATTGGCATCGGCGCCGTAGCTGCGGTTGTAGCTGCCATTCCCGGACCGGCTTGCAACGAGGACCCCGATGTCGGAGTTGCCGAACACATTGCGGCGCGCGCGACCCACGGCGAACTGCTCGCCGGGAATCGCGTCGAGCGATCGCGTCTGCATGTCCAGCAGGCCCACGTTCCACGCGCCAACTCGGCCCGACAACCGCCCTCCGCCAAGAATGGGGACAGGACGGCCGTCGGACGTGATGCCGATGCGCCGCGAGTTGAAGAGGGTGAAGTCACGGAGCGTGGCGCCCTGGCGAAAGTTGCGTTCCTCCACGTCGCCGAAGGTGAATGCGCCGGCGTTCTCGATGAAGAAGTCGCGCCGCTCGGGGAAGAAGCGTGAAAAGCGCGTGAGATTGACCTGTTCCTGGTCCACCTCCACCTGTGAGAAGTCGGTGTTGTAGGTGAGGTCGAGCGTGAGCGCGGGCGTCACGCCGTACTTGATCTCACCGCCGAATTCGGTGGGGCGCTTGCTGTCCTGTTTGATGCCGCTCGTCCACCGCTCTTGCGACGAGGTGAGCACGTACGGCGTGACCGTGCGAATGCGACGCACCGGCAACGTAAGGTTGGCCAGGTTGCCGGCGATCGACAGGCGATAGAGGTTGAACTGCCGCGGGATGAAGGCCCAGTACAACTCTTCGTTCTTGCGGCGGATGTTGCGCGACACATTCATGCCCCACGTCTGCTCAGCGCTGCCCGACTGATAGCGCAGCGTCGAGAACGGAATGCGGAACTCCGCCGTCCAGCCGAGCGAGTCGACCGTGGTGGACACCGTCCAGCTGGCGTCCCAGTTCACGTTGAAGCCACCCATGCCACCAGCCTGCATCCGGTTCTGGCCGGCCACCTGCGCCCCACCGCCCTCACCTTCGCGAATCACCTGGCCGTCGTACTCCACGCCGGCCGGTGTGGTCGCGAACACGAAGCCGTTCTGTTGGTCGTGATAGGTGTCGAACACGAAGGCGATGTGGTCACTATTCGCGAGCTGCACGTCGCGGATCTTCTCGCCCGGTACGATGAGATGCGGCTCGCGGTCGTACATGCGCGCGCCGATGTAGAGATTCACACCGTCGGTGGCCAGACGCACCTCGGTGCGCTCGGAGGCGGGCACACCCTCGTTGAGCTCGCGCTGCACAAAATCGCGAATGGGGGTGCCTTGTGACCACATCGCTTCATCGAGCTTGCCGTCGATGGTCGGCGCCGTGGTCACGCGCAGGGTGCTGAATGACGGACGCGGGCGAGCGCGCGCCGCCCGGGCGAATGAATCCGCCACCGCGGCATCGAGACGCGGTGCGGTCGTCTGGCCGTGCGCGGCACGGCCGGTGACGAGCAGCGCGGTGGTGATCAGCGCGGTGGCAGCGACACGGGCCGGCATCGACATTCGGAACAACGAGGTGCGGAACAACGAGGTGCGGAACAACGAGGTGCGGCGCGCAGTGCGCCGCCGCGCGGACAGAAAAGTCAACGGAGGGGGAGCTGCAGGTGGGGAAGGGGGAGGGCAGGCAATCTATAAACGCTGGACAACGGCGAGCGTTGAGTGCCTTTTGGGGCATGTCCATCGACCCCTCCCGTCGTCATTTCCTTACGTTCCTGGCCGGCAGTCCGCTGTTGGCCGCCGCCGGTCTCGATGAATCCGTGTTCACCCGGTTGCTGCACGCCAGCGACGGTCCGCGCACGCGCCTCGACGATACCGCCCTGCGGCTGGCGCAACAGATCCGCACCGCCGGTGAGGCGCTAAACGTATTCGACTTCGAGCCGGTCGCGAAGCAGAACATTCCCGTGGCCCACTGGGGCTATCTCGCCACGGGCACCGACGACGACGCCACGATTCAGGCCAACCGTCAGGGATTCGACCGCTGGGCCATGCGACCGCGCCGCCTGATCGACGTGAGCCGCCTCGAGACCAGCGTGTCCTGGTTCGGCACCCGCTACCCCACCCCGATCGTGGTTAACCCGGTGGGCAGCCAGAAGGCGTTTCATCCGCTCGGCGAGATTGCCGTGGCCCGCGCCGCCAAGGCGAAGGATCACCTCATGGTGCTCTCCACGGTGGCCACCACGTCGATCGAAGACGCGATCGAGGCGCGCGGCGGACCGGTGTGGTTTCAGCTGTATCACCAGCAAGACTGGGCGATCACACGGCAGATGGTGAAGCGCATGGAGAAGGCGGGTGCGCCGGCCATTGTGTTTACCGTCGATCTATTGGGTGGCAGCAACCGCGAGACGATGATTCGCGAAGCGCGGAAGGACACGCGCACCTGCACCGCCTGTCATCTGGGCGGCGCGCCGCTGCCGGGCGTGAGCGGGCGCGTGGACGATCGCGACAATCGACGCAAACCGAATCTCGTGGGCTACCAGAACGTCACCCCGATCCCTGAAGTGGGCACGCCAACGTGGGAGTTCGTCGACCGCCTCAAGCAGTCAACGAGCATGAAGGTGCTGATCAAGGGCATCGTGACGGCCGAAGACGCCGACCTGGCCGTGCAACACGGCGTGGATGGCCTGTTCGTGTCCAACCACGGCGGCCGCGCCGAGAACTCGCATCGGGCTACCATTACTTCCCTGCCCGACGTGCTGCTCGGCACCCAACGACGCATCCCCGTTATCTGCGACGGCGGATTCCGTCGCGGCACCGACGTGTTCAAGGCGATGGCCCTCGGTGCCACGTCAATCGGGATCGGCCGCCCCTACATCTGGGGACTCGGGGCCTTCGGACAGGAAGGCGTGGAAGCGGTGCTCGGCCTGCTGCGCAAGGAGTTCGAAGTGGCGATGAAGCAGAGCGGAACCACGTCGCTGTCTGAGATCACGTACAAGCACATCACGCCGGCGTGAACGACCAGTCCGCTACCGACGCAGCTCCGCGAACGCAGCGTACTGATCGGTGGCGACAAAATCGACGCTGCTGGCCATCGCCGCCCGCCATCGTGCCGACGCGGCATGCCGTGACCCGAAGTTGTACGACGCAGTGAAGCCGCGGTCCTCGCTGGCGGCAAATCCGTCGAGGGTGTAAAAACGGATCCAGAAGCCCTGCGCGTGGGCTCGCTGCACGAAGGCCTGCAGCCGCGCGGAGTCGGCCGGCACCCACGCCCCCGCGGTGCGCTGTCCGCCGGCCTCGATCACGCTCCACGGAAAGTTCACCCAGCGCGCGAAGTTGTCGGCGCGTGCATCAATGTGTTGGGCACTCGTCATCCGCATGGCGCGACGCGCGCGCAACGCCTTCGTGCCCCCGGTTACCGGCACCGGACGCATGGCGCCGAAGGCGCGCAGCTTCGCCCCGACCGGGATGTCATCGTGAAAGCGCCGCCGTTGCGCCGTATCCGAACCGGCCAGGACCAACAGCGGTCCGGGCACGAGTGGCTCAGCGTGCATGGGCGTGGCGGTGCGCGTGGCCGTGGTCAGCCACGACTCGTACGTACCCAACAACGCCCAGATCGCATCGAGATGCGCCGGCGTATTGTCCTTGAAGTCGAGATTGAGCGTGACGAGCGGCCATGTGTCGCGCCGATTCTCGGCCAGCGCACGCTCCATGATGGGGCGGATGCGAGCGAAGAAGTACCCCTCGAGCGTGGGCGCCCCCTCGAGCGCGTCGTCGTCGTGCGCCACTACCGATTCGGGCGGCACGCCGCCCGCCACCCGCCAATGCAGGTCCTGTTCGATGGCGATCGGTAGGCCGGTAGATAGCGCTTCGTCGATGCGCGTGCTCCACTGGCCCCGCTCAGGGTACGCGTTGTGCGCGTCGAGCAGCACGCGGGCACCGGGTGCGAAACCGCGGTCCGTGTGCGCCATGACGAACGTGAGCGCCAGCAGGGCCGAAGAACGGATGAGAACGCGCGACATGCTCGGGATCAGGTAGACGAGGAGACGTACCACGCGCAATTTACTCGTCTTCCTTGGCCACGACCGAGTGCCTCCATCTCCGCGGTTCACACGGTCGCTCCGATTCGCGCTCTTCACGCTCGTGCTGCTGCTATTCGCCGCGCCTATCGCCTGGTCGCAGCGCCAGCGCTTCATGATCGAACCGAACGTGCCCTACGACGGGCGCTTCACGTTCGTGCGGCTGCGCTACACGCAGGGATATCGCATGGCATGGAGTGCGGACTATCCGCCGATGGAGCGCAACTTCATGACGATCCTGAGCGATCTCTCCACGCGAAAGCTGCACAAGAAGGCCAGCAACGTGCACGTGCTCGACGATCCGAAGTTCAATCACGATCCGATCGCGTACCTCACCGAGCCGGGCTACTGGATTCCCACGCAGCAAGAAGCCGAAGCGCTGCGACACTGGATTCAGATCGGTGCTACCGAATGCGCGCATCGTCCCGATGAACGTGTCGCATCCGATCTTCAACTCGTTCTTGCATATCAAAACGCTGGTGGGGATGACACATCCCGTCACGCCGTTGGCGAAGGCGGACTACCTGGGCATTTACGAGGACAACGATCCCACCAAGCGGCTGCAGGTAATCATCAATTACAACAATGACATCGGCGACTACATGGAGTGGTCGGGGGAAGGCTGGTACCCGGTGAACTTCTCAAACGATGCGTACAAGTTCGCGACGAACTATGTGGTGTACGGCCTCACGCACTAGCGTGAAACGCTAACGCGGGAAATCCGTCTTCGTGGCTTCCAGAATCTCCAGAATCGCTGCGCGATCGCTCGGCTGCAAATGCTTGAACTCCGCACTTGGGTCGGTGCCGGTCAGAATGGCCCGTAGCTGCCGGTAGATTTCACCCTTGGCCAAGTCGGGGAGGGCGTTGAAGCTGTCGGAGTACATCAGGAAACTGAGCGGATACTTGAAGAGCCGTGTCTCGAGATCGAGATCACGCAGCGACCGCCCCTGTGCATCACGCGGCCCCGCCTGCACGAAGTCCTCGGCATAGGTCGTGGTGCCTTTCACGGTGCCGTTGTACGAGGCCTCGCCCACGAACAGCATCGCGCGTACGAGCTTGCTCACGTCGCGACGCAGTCGGGCGGACGCGCCACTCGAGCTACCTCGTGACGTCGTGTCACGGCCCTTCACCCGCGACATTGAATCCTCGAACACGGCATCAGGCGCGGCCTCGTGTACAGCGGTGATCAGGTTGTGGACCACCGTTTGATGCACCAGCACCATCAGCGCCACGACATCACTGTGCGCCGAGAGGTAGGGCGCCGGATCGAACTTGCCCGCGAGGTCGGTCCGCGCGCTCTCGGTGGCCATGTCGATCTGCGAGCGATAGCTCTGCTTGTCCGTGACTTCGTGCGAAAGCTTGGGCGAGTACACATTCCCGGCGTGCGCGGCCGCGCCGGCCGTACCGGTGACGTACCAGCCACCGAAGCGCTGTCGGAGTGGTGTTGCGTCGGTCGTGCTGCCATCGTGCACCCCCACAATCGGATAGCCGTGCCGGTCGACAATCGACGAGATCACCATGAACCCGGGCACGCCTCCCGTAGCGGACCGTGACTGATGGCACATGAGACAGGTGGTCGTCTCGCGCGAAAACACCACGCGGGCCCGCGGCTCCTGACTGAGTGTGTAGAAAATGGCCCCGCGCACCGGATCGACCGCCGCAATCTCGAGAAATGTGCTCTCCTGCACATAGCCGATGTACACATCGTCGTTGAAGTAGATCGCCCGCGGCGACCACGGCGTGATCTTGTCCGTTTGCAAGCTGGTGCGCGAGAACACCAGTCCCTGCGAAGAGACCGGGATGTGCAGCGTTTTAAGTAATGCCGGCAGATAGCCCAACAGCGAATCGTGGGCCAGCACCACCTCACCGGCATCGAGCTGCGATTGCAGCCGTGCGATCGGGTCTCGCGTGGCCGGCGCGAACGAGCGCGGACGGCGGGCCACAGCGGTGGGGGAGCTGCTGAGCGTTGCCGCTGCCGCACCGAGCAGCGCCACGACGGTAGTGACAACAAGGGCGAAGACGCCAAGCGAACGACTGAATCCGGTATGCATCGTACCAGTTACGGTGCGACCAGGCGCGTCCTCCCGCAACCGGCGTTTCCCTGACACGGAATACGTGAACACCTCCGATCACGGCCCACACGTTCCTGGCGCGATCAGCGCGTCGCCCACACCACGACGGCCGCCACCAGCACGACGACTGCGCCAAGTACAAGAACGCGGACCATCGAGCCCGAATCGGCACGTGCTGTCTCATCTACCGCGGTCACCTCACCAGACGTGCCGCCCACCGCCAGCACGCCGAGACGCTCCCGTGCTTCGACCAACGATGGCCACCGATGAGCCGAATCCTTGGACAGCATGCGGGCGATCAAGGCGTCGACGGCCGGCGTGAGCTCGGGCACCACCGCCCGCAGCGACGGCGCCGGCGTTTCCATGTGCCCGCGAATCACTTCGGCCGGCGTGCCGGGGAAAGGTAGCCGCCCGGTGAATACCTCGAACGCCATCACACCGAATGCATACTGATCGGCGGCGGCCGTCACGCGCTCGCCCGCGCGCTGCTCGGGGCTCATGTAGTCCCATGAACCGAGTACGAGACCTGCCCTCGTCACGATCGCCCCGTCGTCGCGACGCGCGATGCCGAAATCCGACACGTACGCGTTGCCCTGGTCGTCTACCAGCACATTGGCCGGCTTCACATCGCGATGCACCACGCCCCGATCATGGGCGTGCTGCAGCCCCGCCGCCACCTGCGACAGCATGCGCGCGGCCTGCGCTGGCGGCAGTGCGCCCCGTTCGGCCACGACGGCGTCGAGACTCGGACCATCGACGAATTGCATCACGATGGCGTGCGCATCGCCACCACTACGCACACCGTACACGGTCACGATGTGCGGATGTTGTAACGCCGCCACGGTGCGCGCCTCACGCAAAAACCGCTCGACCACATCACTGTGGATCGACACATCCGGAAGCAGCAATTTCACCGCTACCTGTCGCTCCAGCGCGGGGTCGTACGCCAGAAACACCGCCGCCATACCACCGCGACCCAACTCGCGGTCGATTCGCAACTCGTCGCCGAACAGCGCCGCCAGTCGGGCGCGCAGTTCGTCGGAGTTGACGCGGATTTTGTTCGCCACTACGGGACCCGCCGTGCGCTACCGCCGGCCAGAAACGCGGCGATCTTCGCGTTCAGGAACCGTTTGTCTTCAGGATTCGCACCAGCACCAGCCGGATGTCCCCACAACGACGGTATCGGTACCAGCTGCACCGTGGGAATGAACTGTGCTTCGTATCGCGCATCGCCAACTGGGAAGTACAAGTCGGTTTCCGACGGCAGGTACAGCAGCGGGGCCGTGATCGACCGCAGCGCCTTCTCGGTGTCGCCGTTGAATCCCGGCGTCGTGCCCACGTCATGCCGTTCCCACGTGCGCGCCTGCAAAATGTAGTTGTTGGCATCGGCCGAGAACCGCGTGCGCCACGACTGCACGAACTGATCGAACGTCGTGCCCGGGCGCGCGCCGGCACGCCACAGCTCCCTGCGCCACCACTCCTGCGAATACAGCCACGCGGCCCACACCATGCCGAACGCTTCGAGCCCCGCCTTCGGTGGCGCCGCGTAGTCGCCGTTGTCGAACGAGGGGTCGGCCGTGATCGCGGCAATCTGCCCCTCGAGGCGCATGATGCCGTGGCCGTACGTCTTGGCCGTACCCGACGTCGCGACGATGCGATCGGCAAACGTTGGATAGCTCACGGCCCACTGAAACGCCTGCTGCGCGCCCATCGAAAAACCGATCACCGCGCGCAAATGAGTGACGCCCAGCTGCTCGGTAAGCAAGCGATGCACGATCTGCACATTGTCGCGAATCGTCGTCACCGGAAAACGTGGACCGTGAAACGGTTCCGGTGTGTTGCTGGGCGACGACGACGCGCCGTTGCCGAATAATTCCGTGGCCACCAGGAAGAGCTTGGTCGTGTCGAGCGCCAGCCCGTCGCCGATCAGCCATTCGTAGCCGTGATGATTGGCCATGTAGTGCGACGGCAGCAGGACCACATTGTCGCGCGCCGCATTCAGACGCCCATACGTGCCGTACACGATCCGCGCCTGCGGTAATGTGACGCCGCTCTCGGTCATGAAGTGGGCGACCACAAACTCGTGATGCTCGGTGCGGTGCGCGAGAGGCAACGTCGGAGCGGCCTGCGCGGTGAGCAGCGCGGGGAACCCGATGGGGAACAACACCCGCCCGACGGCGAGCAGCACGGTCCGCGCAAATCGATTCATGCGTGAGTTATGGCACCGCCACCAGTGAACAACCAGCCCCCGCACAGGTCAGCGCCACGAAAACCTCGGACCGGATCAGCCAACGACCGTCGCGCTTCACCCACTGCGCGGAAAATCGACCGCCGATGATCACGGGACCATCACGGGTCCCCTCCCGCCCTTCCCACTCGCCGGATTCGAAGGCGAGCGGCCACTGCCTACTCACCTCGACGTCGTTCGAGATGCGCCGATACACGAGGCGCGGCGCGGCGGCCGCCCCTGCCGACGTGGCCGTGGTGGGCGGCTCGAACGCGGCGCGCGCGGCCGCGCGGCCCGCGACCGCCGAGCCGAGGGCACGGCGCACCGTAATGTCGTCGGTCCAAAATGACATGACCGCGTCGAGATCGCCGGCGGCAATGGCCTCGTTCTGCGCGATGCGCGCCGCCCGAACGGCCAAGGCGTCGACCGCCTGCGCCGCCAGGTCACGCGGGCCGACCAGCGTCATGCACACACCCAGCAACATCGCGGCAAAGGACGAACACATGGCGGATGGCATAGCACGCGGCGTCAGCGGTGGAATCCGGCGGCCTGCCCCAAGTACGTGGGGTGGAGCGCCGACAGCGCGCCCTGCACGGCGGTATCGGGCGATCCGTACACGGTGAAACGCGTGGGCGTGAGCAGTGACATGAACCGCTCGGCGAATCGCGCTCCAAAAGTCTGGACGTGCGCCAGAACGGCCGCCGAATCGGCGTATCGCTCGTAGATATGGCACGCACTGCCGTCGGCACTCATGAACCACTCGTAGCTATGCGTACCGGGCTCGTGCGCGTGCGCGTTCGACACCATCTCTTCCATCAGCGTGCGGAGCTCGTCCGAGCGCTCAGGCTGCACCTGCATCTCCAACACCCAGCTCACCGGTCCCGCCATGGTACCTCCTGAGAGAGAATCGGTAATCGAGTGCCGGTCGTACGCGACGGCAACCCTCCGGCGACGCCATCCTCAGCGCCCACGGCGCTCGTCGTCGGCCGCCGCAATCCGCTCCGCATCGTCCGCGTGCGATTCGTTACGGTCGTCAGCGGGCAAAATGCCGGCGCTGTTGAGCATCAAACCGACCGCGTCGGGGATCATGGTGGGCCATAGCAGCAGACCCTGCACACGGATCAGCGGTCGAGACGTGCGGCCGGTGCCGGCGTACCGGCGTCGCGCCCACAGTTCGTACGGAACACTCAGCGCGCCGCCCAACACCGCGAAGAGCCCCCACGTCGCCGCCGCCTCGCGCCACGGCACGTCGATCAGCATCCACACCAACACGGCATAGCTGAGCCCGAGACCCATCCACCCCATGCCGCGACGTAGTGCAGCGTTGAGTACTATCGACGCCGTCGTCCAGAGCAGGATGCCGAAGAGCACGATCGCCCACATGATGTTGACCGAGTAGATCGTCATCGCACCCCCACGAGTTCCAGCCGACTGATCGCCACGGACGCATCGAACGCGGTCGTTCCCGCCACCAGGCCGATGCGCTGGCGCGTTGACCGATCGAGCAGTGCGCGTACTGACGCCGGCGTGAACGCGCGCCATGGGAGCGACACATCGAATCGCTCGCCCTCGAGGCTGCGCGCCACCTGAATGAACCCGCCATTCCGTTCGAGCGACACGTTTCCGGAGAGTCGCCAGGCGGCGCGACCGGCCACCTCCGACACATCGGCGCAGGCGTTCGACACGCCGCCCATGACCCAGTCGCTGAACACGCGTCCGCGGCTGGCCACGACGTTGGCGTCGGTGAAGTCTTCGAGGAGGTAGCTCACTCGACAAAGTGTAGCACCATGCCGGCGGGAACGGCCGCTATCGCCCGGGTTCGCCCGGCTTTCCGTTCGCTGCGTCCCGCGGTGGCACGTCGACGTTTGGGTGTGCAACACGCCGTTCAACCCCTTGACGCGCACGGGCACTTTCCAGCGGATCGCGTGATACTACCGTCATGCCACTCCGTCCCCCTCGCGCCCAACGGCCGTCGGTCGTGTTCGCCGCTCTCGCGCTAACGTGGCTCGCATCCTGTTCCAGCGCGCCGGGCGAGCCACAACAGGCGCCCACGCTACCCGTCCCGCCGAATACGTCCGCGCCCGTTCTCACGCGCACCGTCGTGCTGTCGGGGCTCAGTAACCCGTGGGATATCGCCTTGGCAGGCGATGGTGCACTGTTCTTCACCGAACGATGCCGTGGTCTCTCCGTTCGGCATACCGACGGCTCGGTTACCCGCCTGTTCGGCACCGTCGGTTCGTCGCTCGTAGCCGCCGATCTCGTCTGCCAGGGACAAAGTGGCGTACACGGTGTCGCCCTCGACCCGGCGTTCGCGACCAATCGCGCGGTGTACGTGTTCATGACGTCGACCGCGACCACGCCGCGCACCAATCGCGTGGTGCGACTCGTGCTGGGCCCTGACCTGCGTTCGGCGACCAGTCGCACGGATATCGTAGCCGATATCGCCTTCAAGAATTCCGGAAACGCACATGGGGGCGCCGGTGCGCACAGCGGCGGTCGCCTCGGCTTCGGGCCCGACGGCTACCTGTACATTGCCACCGGCGACAACCACAACGGCACCATTCCGCAAAGCCCCATCGTGCTCGGCGGCAAAGTATTGCGCGTGACCACGAGTGGTGCCGCCGCGCCCGGCAACAACGCACCAGCCGGATTCGACGCGCGCATTTACACGTATGGCCTCCGCAACGTGCAGGGCATCAGCTTCCGGCCCGGCAGCGGGCAGCCGTTCGTGGCGGAGCATGGTCCGAATCACAGCGACGAAGTCACGTCGCTCGTGGCCGGTGGGAACGGTGGATGGGATCCGCAGAACCGCCCGTCATTAACCTGCGCCGACGGCTACTGCGGCTACGCCGGCAATGCGAGCACCATGCCGATGACGGACCTCACTCGCTTTCCCAACGCTTTGCGACCGTCGTGGTCGAACAGCGGGTCGTCACAGGGCATGGGCCCGCTGGTGTTTCTCACCGGTACGGCGTGGCGCGGATGGAACGGCCGCTTGGCCGTGGGCCTCATGGCTGGCCAGCGTGTTGATGTGCTCACCATCGACGGTGCAGGCGTTACCACGGAGCGCGTGAGCGTTGACTTGCCGAGCGCGCGCTATCGCGCGCTCACGATGGGCCCCGATGGATCGCTGTATGTGGCTACCGATGGCGGCGAGATCTGGCGGGTGACGCCGGGGGTGTAGGGAGGTGCGCGTTCGACGCGGCTTGCTCAATCACCGTTGTTGCAGTTCTCCTTTTCTCTTTGCCTCTTTGCCTCTTTGCGATCGGTCGGCGTGATCAGCTTCATACCGGTTGCCGCAGCGAGGCAGAACTGATCACACAGAGGAAAGGAGAAAAGTGAAAAGGAGCAACCGTCGAAAAAGGGCACCGTCGCTCACCCCGGAAACAGCCCCGTACTCAAGTACCGATCGCCGCGATCGCACACGACGAACACGATCGTCGCATTCTCCACCTCGGCCGCCACGCGCAACGCAATCACACACGCACCCGCCGCCGACGGTCCGCAAAAGATCCCCTCGTCTGCCGCCAGTCGGCGCGCCATCTCCTCAGCCTCGGCCTGCGACACCTGCTCGATACGATCCACCTCGGCCGGCTGATAAATCTTCGGCTGATACGCCGGCGACCACTTCCGGATACCAGCAATCTGCGAGCCCTCCGACGGCTGCGCGCCGATGATCGTGACACCCGCCTTGCGCTCGCGCAGAAAGCGTGACACCCCCATGATCGTACCGGTGGTGCCCATCGCGCTCACGAAGTGCGTGATGCCACCTTGGGTGTCGCGCCAGATCTCGGGTCCCGTGGTCTCGTAATGCGCGCGCGGATTGTCGGGGTTCGCGAACTGATCGAGCACGCGCCCCTCACCGTCCGCTTGCATCGACGTCGCCAGATCGCGCGCGTACTCCATTCCGCCTTGCGCCGCCGGCGTGAGAATCAACTCCGCGCCGTACGCCCGCATGGAGGCGCGACGCTCGGCACTCAAGTTGTCGGGCATGATCAGCGTCATGCGATAGCCGGTCATCGCCGCGATCATCGCCATTGCGATGCCGGTGTTGCCACTTGTTGCTTCGATCAACCGATCGCCGGGTGTGATCTCGCCGCGCGCCTCGGCACCACGAATCATCGACAACACCGGGCGATCCTTCACCGAACCGCCGGGATTGTTGCCTTCGAGTTTCCCCAGAATCACCGTGCCGCGCGTAGACACGTCGGCGCCGGGAATGCGCTGCAAGCGGACCAGCGGGGTGTTGCCGATCGTACGATCGATAGTGGGATACATCAGTAGGTGAATTGTACGCCGGTGGTGAGCAATCCATCGAACTTCTTGAAGCGGACGGTCTGCACTACACCCTTGACGGGCGCAAGCAGCGGTGGCGCGTTGTTGAAGTTTACCAGATACCCAACCTTGATGCCGAAACGCGCCGACAACGGGGCCACCACTGCCGACCTGGCCGTCAGCAGCCAGGCGTCGCTGGTGGTGAAGTTCGGTGTGAACGTCGCGGTCTGCTCGAGGTAGGCCGCCTTCGAGAACGCGTGACGATAGTCGCCACTGGCATTCCCCACGAAATCGCTCCGCGATTCGGCCTCTCCCACGAAACTGCGCTGCAACGCGCCCACGCCAAGAGAGACCTGCAACTTGTCGCGTTCGGTGTCGATGAACTGGTAGCCGAGTCCAACGCCTTCCTGCACTTGGCTGTTGAGACCGGCCGGTGTATTGCGCAGCCCAGACGCGCCAAGGTACGCCGTGAGCTTCTTGGTGACGTCGTAATCGCTGCGCACCGCAAGCTGATACAGCGCCGCATTCCGCACGCCATTCGCCGTCCCACGCAGCGCGGCCGCACTCTGCGAGAACTTCCAGTGGGCGAACCTGTAGCTGTAGCGCTGACCGAGCGCGATCGTGGTGACCTGCTGATTGCCCTGACTGGCGGCGAGCGAGAAGTCCCCAGCAACTTCGTACGGGCGCTTGGGCGCGTCCTGCGCCGGCGCGAGCTGTGGCGCCGCGGTCGCGGTAGCCAACGCCGAGAGCCCGGCCAACAGAACACGAGCACGGGCCGTACGCGGTGATGAAGACGAGCAAACCGATAAAGACATGAGACAAAGGCAGAAGTGATGACACGAACCCGCTACCCGACCGAATTCCACACCATGCCGCCGAGACACGCCAGCACCAGTGCAAAACTGATCCACCCTCGGATTTGCGCGCCCGATGACGAGCGCGCCTCCCCCATAATCTCAGCGTTTCCCGCCAACAGCAGCAAGGCCGCGATATGGAACGGAAGTACAGCCGCGTTCAGCACCTGACTGCTGTAAATCAGCGGAATCAGCGGGAGTCCCGGCAACGCGACCACACTGACGCCCGCGACTGTGAGCCCCACGAAGGCGGCATAGAACCAGTGGAATGTTTTGGGATCCAGATCCAGCGACGCCGGCTCCCCGACCCCTTCCGCGATCGAGTACGACGTCGCAATCGGCACAATCGCGGCCGCCAGCAGGGCCGAACCCAACAGCCCGACCCCGAAAAAGAGCGTCGCGAACGATCCCGCCAGCGGGCGTAAGGCCGCAGCCGCATCGCCGGCATCGACGATGTGCACGCCCGCTTGGTGCAGCGTAGCGGCGCAGGCGACCGCGATAGCGAGCCCCACGATACCGGTGAGCAGAGAGCCCACGACCACATCCACCCGTTCCCAGCGCAACGAGGCCAGCGTGATCTTCTTGTCCACCGCGTACGACTGAATGAACGCCAGTCCCCACGGCGCCAGCGTGGTGCCCAGCGACGCGGCCAGCGCCACCCATCCGCCGCGGCTCACTGGCATGCGAGGCACCAGCGCGCCGGTGGCGACTTCCGACCACACCGGACCCGCGAGCACGCCATCTACGATGTAGAGCGCGAGGGTGGCCGAGATGGCCAGCAGCACGCGCTCCACCCGCGCGAACGATCCCAGCACCACCACCAGCGTGATCAGGGTTCCGGCGGCGATCGCGCTCAACCACGGGGGAAGCCCGATGAGTGAGCCGGCGGCCGCCACGCCAGCGTACTCGGCGCAGATGGTTCCGAAGTTGGCGAACAACAGCCCAACGACCGCCGCATAACCCCATCGGTGGCCCCATCGCTCGCGCACCACTGCCACGAAGCCTTTTCCCGTGGCCGCCCCGATGCGCACCGCCACCAGATGGAACTGCACCAGCAGCACGGTGGACGCGGGAATGATCCAGAGCAGCCGATATCCGTATTCGGTGCCGAGGATCGAGTAGGTCGTGATGCCGGCCGGATCGTCGTCGGAAAGCCCGGCCAGCAAGCCAGGACCCAGTACCGCGAGGAAAGACGCCACTGCGCTGGCTCCAGCCAATCGCATCGCGGCGAAGCGCGCACTGATTCCCCGCTTATGGTGCGCTACGGGGTGCACAGGAGCGCGCGTGACACGGTGTTTCACTATTTGGTGGTGACAGTGGGCTGGCGGTTGTCAGGCACGAAGTGATCACGCGCCGGCATGCGCACGGCGCGAAGCGTCGTTGCATTGAGCGTGACCGTATCGGGAATCACGGCATTGGCCGACAGCAGGTACGCGGTCACGGCGTACACATCGTCGTCGGTCATCGTCCCCGGCGTGGCAAATGGCATCGCGCGCTTGATGTAGTCGAAGAGCGTGGTCGCATACGGCCAGTAATTGCCGATCGTTTTGGTCTTGTTGGTCGTCGCAAACTGAAACTCCGGCGTCGGGGCGCCGGCGGAATCACGTCCCACGAGCTTCGGGAACGTGGGCAGGCCTTCGCCCTTGGCACCATGACACTGCGAACACTGTGCCGCGTACACGACCGTACCGCGCGCCACCGTGCCGCTCCCTTCGGGAAGCTCGAGTCCATCTGAACCGACATCCCGATTCATCAGCGCAATCGTGGAATCGGCGGCAGCGTGACCCAGCGCATATAACTGCTTGGCGCCAGGACCACCGGGCACCACGCCCGCATCGTACGACGAGAACGACGCGTTCGATGAGGCGTTCGATGAGGCGTTCGTCGCATTGTTCGGCGTGCTCGAGGTGTCTGAGCAAGCGGTGAGCGAAAGGGCCGTCAACGTGCAGGCCACGTGTAAGAGGCGCATGATCAGGTCTCTCCGTGGAAGGTGACGGCGCCGTTGCGATCGACCTTCCAGCCGATGATCTGATTGTAGTGATAATCGGTATACTCGCCGCGCTCGGCCACCATTGCGGTGCGCGTGGGTTGCACGTACCCGGCGTCATCGGTGGCGCGACTCAGCAGCACGGCATCGGTGCCCTGCCAATTCCACATATACTGAAAGCGCACCGTGCTCTTGGGTTGCGGCGTGTTCAGCAGTTCCGCGTCGTGCCACGTGGCGCCACCGTCGATGCTCACCTCCACGCGCGTAATGCGACCGCGGCCACTCCAGGCGAGCCCGTTCACACTGTGCCATCCGCGTGCGGTGATCGTGTTCGGGTAGCAGGGTGACGTGATCACTGACTTGGCGTCGATTTCGAACGTGAAAATGCGCGCGGTGCCGTCGGGCATCGGGTCGGTGTACTTCGACGTCTCCCACCGTGTCATCCACGGCTTGAGCCCAAGTTCGAGACGACGCAGCCATTTCACATTGCTGTTGCCTTCGAAGCCCGGGAGGAGCAAGCGCATCGGGTAGCCCTGCGCCGGCCGGAGCGGCTCCCCGTTCTGCGCCCACACGATCATGGCGTCATCCCATGCCTTCGCGATCGGAATCGAGCGCGACAGCTTGCAGGCATCACCGCCTTCGGCGAGAAACCACGTTGCGTTTGGCTGGACACCGACTTCGCGAAACAGCGTAGACAGCGGCACGCCGGTCCACTCCGAGGTGCTGAAGAGACCGGCGAGTGGCTGTGGCGTGGTGTCCGGCTTGGGGTCGCGGTACCCGGCGCCCCCGTTGCCCGAGCACTCGATGAAGTACGTGCGCGTGATCTGTGGGAATCGTTTGATGTCGCCCACGGTGAACGACATCGGGTGATCCACGAGCCCATGAATCGTGAGCGTGTGCCGCTCGGGGTCGAGCGTCGGAATCCCGGCGTGATGTCGCTCGAAGTGCAGATCGGCCGGCGTGATGGTGCCGGTCAGATCCTGCAGCGGGGTACGCGAACTGCCAACGGGCGTGCCGTTGGGGATGCGCGTGGGGGCGAAATACTCCGAACGCGCACCCAATGCGGCCGTGGGCGCGCCGGGCATCGCGGTCGCGTCGAGCGGCGCCACGGGACGCGGAGGGGGTGGGATCGGCGCTGGAGTAGCCGCGCCACCCTGTCCTTGGACGGCCAACGGGAGTCCAGCCAGGGCGGCGCCGCCAAGAAATCCGGCGGCGCCAGCAATCAGGTCACGACGAGAGAGGTCGGTCATTGGGCAAACCTACTGCCCGATCAACGTCCCGGCTTGACCAGTGCGTCTTCGCCTATTCCTCGAACAGATATCGAAAGAATCGTTCAGGCGCCGCCAGGAAATCCCTCGTGATCCGAAAATGATCGGTATCACGATAGTCTATCGGCTCGATCACCCCGCCATCGAGACTCAACACGGTTGCGCCCGGAAAGGCCAACAGCATCGGCGAATGGGTCGCGATCACGAACTGTGCTTCGCGCGTTACGGTGAGTCGATGCAGAATCTGCAGGAACGCCAGCTGCCGCTGCGGCGACAACGCCGCTTCGGGTTCATCAAGCAAGAACAGGCCATCGTCGAAGCGATGCTCGAACAGCGACAGAAACGCTTCACCGTGCGACTTGGCGTGCAGTGACTCGCCGCCGTAGCGCGCGAAGTTGCTGTCGAGTGACTCGAGCGTGGTGGCAAAGTTGAAGAACGTTTCAGCCCGCATGAAAAACCCTTCGGTCGTGCGCTGCCTCCAGCCCACGCGAAGCGCCCGGCCCAGGACGGACCCTTCGGCGTCGTCGGCGTCGTCGGCACCGCGATGATCGCGGTTGCCGCCCTGCGCGCCGAAGCCCACGCTCCAGGCCAGCGCCTCGAGGAGTGTCGACTTCCCGGACCCGTTCTCCCCAACCAGAAACGTCACTGGCGTGGTGAACTCGATCGCCATGCTGTGCTGGAGCAGCGGGATCTCGAAGGGGTGCAGGCCGCGTTGCACGCGTTCCTCGCGCAATTCGAGGTGCGTCAGGAAGGGACTGCCGAGTGAGCCGCGCATCCCGGAAGTGTCGCTGGGGGGCACGCCTCCGGGCAATCGCCAGCGGTCGAGATCGCTTGTCGTCGACGCGTGCGTGGCGAACTTCAGACTCGACAATGACGGCCGTACTTCTCACGGCAACGGACGGTCACCACACGGTCACCACACGGTCACCACACGGAGCTTCTCGAATAGCACTCATCCACCGGCGATTCACGCCGGCGATTGCCCTGACTGGCATCGCTATCGTGGGCATCGCCACGGTGCGCCCACGTTCACCGAGACGGTGGCGCCGATTCTTTTCAAGAATTGCACCACGTGTCACCGGCCGGGCGGGCCCGGTCCGTTCTCACGGCGCGCTTGCGACAGCGCGAAGGCAGACGTCGACGACATGCGCGACGCGGTGACATCGGGCTACAGGCCGCCGTGGCACGCCGACGGTCCGCACGGCACGTTCGGAAACGATCGTCGGTTGTCCGATCTGGAGCAGTCGACGATCGTACGGTGGATCGACGCCGGGGCGAGGAAGGGCGACGAGAAGAAGGCGCCACCCAAGCCCGTGTAGGCAACCGGCTGGGAACTCGGCACGCCCGACGCGATTGTCACGATTTCATCGCGCCTCGCGACCGCCTAGCGCACCACCCAATCGGCGGTCAACAGTGCGGTATCCCATCCGATGCGCAGTTCCCCACGCTGCGCGCCGGGTACCGTGGAGGGCACAAGCCAGATCGACAGACTCTCCAGCGGCGTTGTGCTCGTGCTCTGACGCAGCTCGATCCGTGCGACATCTTTTTTCGCATCGTACGGCGTGAGGTTCACCGACGCCGCGCCCGTCGTTTCCGCTTGCAGGATCAGTGTCCAGCCCGTGCGAGCGGGAAGCAGCTGTGCGATGTAGCGACCCTTGGGCACGTCCTTGCCGCCGAGGGTCAGGTCGACGTCGGTGGTGAACAGCGTGGCGCCGTTCGCGCCGAGCCGCCACACGGTGCCGAACGGCACCAGACTGTCGGTGTTGATGTGGCGGCCACGAAGGTGTGGTTGTCCGTAGTCGATCCGCATCACCGCCGCCTTACCCGCCGCGCGCTGCGCCGCGGTATCGACCAACGTGAGCGACACTTCGGCGATAGCCCGCGTGCTCGGAGCGGCACGACGCGCGCCGGACTGGGCCGCCAGTGGGGCCGTGAGCAGCGCCGACAGCGCGAGCGTGCTGAGTCCGTATGTGAGGCGCACAAGCGCCGGGTGGTGACGTGTCATGGGCGGGGCGGGATGAAGGAGAGAGCGTATGATTGCACAACTCTACACAAGCTCGGCGTTCCGCGCATCGGCCGTGGCTTTACTTCGCCGGCCGCTTTCGGCGAAGACGTAACGTAGGGGGACGCCAGGTGGCCTTGTCGCCCTCCACGCCCAGCTTCGCACTCACGACCTCCAGTCGTTCAGCCTGCACCACGATCAGCACTACGCTCGTGTCGCGATCGGGATAGAACGTGCTCCATTGCGGGTTCCAGTGCGCAGCCTTTGTGGGCCCATCTCGCACCACGCGCGCGCGTCCCGTCAGCGCGACATAGCTCTGCGTGACCGGATCGAAATAGTGCAGCACGACATGCGGATGGCGTGTGATCTCGGCGACTTTTCGCGTGCGCGGGTTAGTCGCGAACCACACCGCCCAGCTGCTGTCGGGCGCCAGCGGCTGCACGGTGCGCGCCTGCGGATGTCCGTTGGCATCGGTCGTGATGAACGTGGGATACGGCACGCTCGCGACAATCTGCCGCGCGGCGGCTTCGAGTGCCGCCGGTGTGAGCACGAGTGTCGCCGCCGGCGTGGACTGCGCCGACAGTACTGCGGGAATGACCGCCACCAGGGCGGAGAAGATACGGCGGCTAGGCACACGGGGAATCTGATCAATCGGCGTGCAGCACGCGAGGCGTGTGCCGTTCAACCGCCGAGGCGACGCCTACCGCGCGAGCCCGCCGTACTCCCACCACCATGGCATCGAGATCTCCCCAAGAATGCCGCGTGCCAATGCCGGATAGATCCGCTCCGCCCGCACATCATTGGCGAGAAACACGACGCACCGACGCTGCCGCTCGACACAGATCACCATGTTGCCGGTGGAATCGTTGTGGCCGCCCTTGAACCACGCCGCACCGTGCGTGCCCTCGAACGTCACGAGCCCCACTCCCGCCGACAGCGCTACCGCCGCATTCGCGCTGCCCGTGCTGGTATCGAGCGTCGGGAACTGCTGGCGTGACGCGATGGGAAATTGCGGTCGCACCAACTCGACGCGCGACGCCGCCGAAAGCCCGTCACCGCGCACGATACCGTTCCACAGCTTCGCCTGATCCTCGATACTCGTGTCCATCGAACCCGCCGCGCTGGCTCGACTGCGTTCGTCATGCGGTTCGACCGAGCCGTCGGCGCGAAACCCATCGGCAAGATTCTCACGGAAGTCGGGGCGCCATTGCATGCTGGTGTGCGTCATGCCGAAGCGCTCGAACACGCGACGCTGCATTTCGGCGGCGAGATCGAGACTCAACCCTTCCTCGAGGATCAACTGCAGGATGTAAAATCCCTCACCCGAATAGCCGTATCGCGTACCGGGATCATGGTGAAAGCGCAGGCGCTTGTCAGGCTCCAACCACCGGAAGTTGGCGAATCCCGTGGTGTGATTCAGGACCATGCGCGGCGTGAGGTCGCCCCATCTCGGATCGGTGGCGAGCTCCGCGTAGTCGGGATACTCCGGCAGTGGCTTGGGCAGCAGCGCGCGCACGGGCGCGTCGAGGGAAAGTCGCCCCTCGTCTACCAGCTGCATTACCACGTACGCCACCGCCGTTTTGGTGAGCGAGGCGCCGTACATCACCGTGCTCGTGGTCAGTGGAGCACCATCGGCTGAACGACGGCCGTACGCCGCCACGTGAGTGATCGTGCCGGCGTCAATGACCGCGAGCGCGAGCCCTTGCACCTGCTCCCGCTGCATCAGCACACGGGCGAGCGAATCGATCGCAGCGGCCTGCGGCAACGTGGGCACGTTGGTGGCCGGCCGACAGCCCGCAGCAAGGAGTGTCATAGCGGCGGAGATCGCGAATGTGGCGAAGGCGGAATGAGCGGATGACAAGCGCATGCGCCACCTACGCGACCACGTTGGTCGGAGATTCACGACACGGCGCAGGACGCTCCACCTACCAATCAGTCGGCGCGTAGTCCTTGAGGAACTGCCCCCACACGTGCACTCCCCCCGAGACACCGGCAATGATCGGATCGACGATCCGCGCCGCCCCGTCCACGATATCGAGCGGGGGATGGAAGCGATGATTCTCCACCTTCCGCGCGGCAAGCGCTGCCACATCTTCGTCCGTCACCCAGCCGGTGTCCACGCTGTTCATGTGGATGCCGTGCTGTTGATAGTCGGCGGCCGAGGTGCGCGTCATCATGTTGAGCGCCGCCTTGGCCATGTTCGTGTGCGGATGACGCGTCGTCTTGTTGTTACGGTAGAACTGTCCTTCCATCGCCGACACGTTCACGATGTGCTTGTCGCGATTCTCCGTACGGAGCATGAGCGGCTTCAAGCGCGCGTTGATCAGGAACGGCGCGATCGCATTCACCAGCTGTACTTCCAGCAACTCCACACTCGGCACTTCATCAAGCAACAGGCGCCACGAGTTACGCTCGCGCAAATCGATTTGCTGCAAGTCCTGATCAAGCTTGCCCGCCGGAAAGAGCTGGTGCGCCACGAGCATGTCGTCGGGCACCAGCGGCACCTGAGACAGCGCGGCCGCGTGCGTGAGACCCACACGCGCCAGGGCAGCGCCACTCTGCACCACCGCCGCGCTACTGCTCGCGTCGGGATCAGGAAGCAGCTGCGCGCCACGCAGTCCCTCGTAGGTGCCCAGGATCTTGCGTGCCGCCGACGACAGCGTGCTGGCGGCCGCGGTCTCACCGTCCATCATGTGCGCGTAGAACGCGGGCGGGCGGCGCACCGTCTGACAGGCGTTGTTGATGATGAAATCCAGACGTGCTTCAGTGTGCAGCAGCTCACGGCAGAACGCTTCCACACTTGGCGTGTGTCGGAGGTCGAGCCCGAAAATCTCCAGCCGATCGCTCCACACCTCGAAGTCGGGCTCGGCCGCGTAGCGCAGGGCCGAATCACGCGGGAAGCGCGTGGTCACCAGCAGTCGCGCGCCGCAGCGCAGCAGCTTGAGTCCGGCCTGGTATCCGATCTTCACACGGCCGCCGGACAACAGCGCGGTGTGTCCGCGGAGGTCCGCCAATTCCGTGCGCTTGGCGAAGTTGAAGTCGCCGCACGGCAGACACATCTGGTCGTAGAAGTGATGAATCGTCGTGAACTTCTGCTTGCAGATGTAGCAGTGCTGCGGCACGATCGCTTCGGACGCGTCATCCTCGCGCAACGCATCGGTGGACGTACCGGCTGCGCTGTCGCCTGACAGATACACGTTCGGTGTGGTGAACACCGGCTTGCGACGCAGTTCGCGGATGCCGGTTTCCTGCAGCACGCGGTCGTCGCGCCGCGCGGCCTCGAGCTTCCGCTGTTTGCTGGTGGCCTTCACCATCGAGCGGCGGGCGCGCGCGTCCGGATGAAATACGTGGCCGACCGCTTCCAGAAAGCGCTGACGCGCGTCGGCCGGCAGCCGCACCAGCAACGAACGATCGGCGATCACCTGTTCGAGCAGCGAGGTGGCAGCGCGGAGGTCGTCGTGGAACGCGTCGGCTCCGGGTTCGCGAGGCCTGTCGAGGGGGGTCACTGGATCTCCATCCCGAAGCATACCGAGGTGGCCCGGCGACCGCGACGGATCAGTCCGACTCCGGCGCGGCGGGGATACGGCACACCGTGAGCAGCATGTCGCTGGCCACGATCGCGCGCACGGCGTGGGGTTGCTTTGGTGCCAGCGCCACCAGTTCGCCGCCACCCAGCTGCAGCACCTCGCCGTGTACCGTGACATCCAGCTGGCCGGCGAGCACCTGAATCGTCACTTCACCGTCTGTCTGGTGCTCCTTGATGAACCCGTCCGCCTCGAACGCAAACAAGATCAGCGATAGCGGACCGCGACGCACAAGGGCGACCTGACGATGGCCGGCCACCGACGCATGCGCCTCAGCTCGAAGCGCCGCCGCCGCCGCGGCAAAGTCGATTCGCTGGACAGCCACCGCCAACCGATCGTGTGAATGCGGCCGTAGTCGTTCTTCGGGTGTCATGCGTAGCACTCCTGTTCGGGACGGCAGGTCACGAGCTCGAGATCGATCAACGATCGGCGCACACTATTTCGCTTCGACCGGATCGGGCACAATCGTCGCACATCCGCGCCAAGTGGAGTCTCCACGCGTGAGCACGGCGCGGCCAGGATAGCGCTGATCCGACATGCCATCGCTGCAGTCGCCTCGCTGGATCACCAGGGTAAGCAGTGGATCGACGCCGAAACGTCTCGTGCGATAGACGGCGCGGCCGTCGGCATCAAAGTCTGGCGGGGCGTACGGATAGACGGCGCTGTCGGCCCCCGCCCGGCTGAAAAGGACGCGATCGGTCCGTACGTTCGCCAACCAGAACGGCTCGGTACCGCGAGCCACGGTCAGCACGACCGGCGCCGAGCGCTCGCCGGCGCACGCGCTCACCGCGAGACTGCCAACACCAAGGAGCAATAGGGGTGCCACGATGCGATGGTGCATGACCGGAAGTCTAGCGCGTGTCCGTCGCCGCGCACGGCGGGACGCGTCGGTGGACAGCACGTCCGTCACAGGGTCGAACCGTTTGTCACAGTGCATGCTGGTTGCGACACTCCCGTTTCCCGATGCACCTGCCGATACTGGACAGGAGTTTATTCCTTTTTTTCTTACGCTTCACCTGGCTCCTGACACATGTGGAACGACCTCTGCGATGACGCCCACGAGGCGCACGCAATGAAGATTATCAACCGCGCTATTCTGACGATTGCCGTGTGTTTTCTCACCTTCGGTGGGTTTGCCTTGGCCACACGCCTCGGAGCCGACGCGCCGCCGAGTTCGGTGAGCTACGGCAGCGAACAGCCTTCAAAGGACGCCGCGGTCTTCGGCGACTGATTTTCCGTATAGTGGAATACGCGAATCCCTGCGGTGGTGCTTCGGCACGCCGCGGGGATTCGTCGCTTACGCCCGTCTCGTAGGCTCGAGCAGGCCGCGGCCGGCGCGGAAACCCCATCCCACTTCGTAAAGGACGGCAGCCCTATTGCGGCGGTCGCGAGTTCGGGAATACATCTGACGCGACCGCCAGCCGTCCGTTCCCCCTCCCGCCTCCCGCCCATGGATCGCCGCTCCGCGGTTCGCACCGCGCTCCGCAGCCTTGCCGCCGCCGCGCTGACCACCGTGGCCGCCCCGGCGGTCTTGCGTGGCCGCTATCGGCTCTTCGCTGCGAGCCCTGCAGAGTATTCGGCGCGCACGATCGCCCTGATGCACGAGGCGACCGTGATCGACATGCTCTGTCAGTTCGCGTTCGAGGACCTCCGCAAGGACGACGTGCCGTTGGCCACGCGATGGTTGCGCGATCCGGCGGCGTTCACGGCCGAGCACTTTGCGACGTTCCGAGATTCCGGCGTGAGCGTGCTGGCGCTGGGGAGTGGTCCCGGCAACTACGACGACGCGATGAAGTTCTACGCGCAGTGGAACGGATTTATCGCGTCGCACGGTGACTGGTTTACCCGCATCGACGACGCGGGTGACCTGCGATCGGTGAAGCCGTCAGGCAAGATCGGCATCATGCTCTCGGCGCAGATTTCCGACCATTTCCGCACGCCCGACGACGTGGACACGTTCTATTCGCTCGGTCAGCGTGTCTCGCAACTCACATACAACATGCAGAGCCGCATCGGGGCCGGTTTTCTCGAGAACCGCGACGGCGGTCTCTCAGCGTTCGGCCACAGCATCGTGCAGCGCATGGAACACGTGGGCATGGTTGTCGATCTGTCGCACTGTGCCGACCAGACCACCCTCGACGCTCTTGCCGCCGTCACGCGACCGCCCATTTTCTCGCATGCGTCCAGCCGCGCGCTCATGCCGACATGCCCGCGCTGCAAATCCGATGACGCACTGAAACGGCTCGCCGCCAAGGGCGGCGTGGTCGGCATTCCGATGATCCGCTTCATGATTCGCCCCGCGCCACCCGTGACGGTAGAGCATGTTGTCGATCATGTGGAGCACCTGTTTACACTGATTGGTCCGGATCACGTCGGCATCGGTTCTGATCTCGACATGGCGGGACTCGCCAACCCGTTCCCGCGCACTGGTGCCCCGTCGGTGCTCGGACAGCCCAACTTCAGTCGTTACGGGGCGTACTTCACGCCACATGGCGGCGCGCATGTGGACGGTCTCGATCATTCCAAGCGCATCTTCGATCTCACCGAGGCTATGGTGAGGCGCCAGCACTCCGACGCCAGCATCAAGCTGCTGCTCGGTGGCAGCTTCGCGCGGGTACTGTCGGCAACCTGGAAGTGAGGCACGGCCAATTTGCCCGCGACAACGCCTTCGGCACGAAGCGGATGAGCTGGCGCCGCCGCCGCGAGGCGTCGTCTGTCACGCAACCACACGGCCGGGCACGGCGGCTACGCACTGCGTAAGAACACGCAACAGGTCGTCAATCACAAACGGCTTGTCGAGCCGCCACACGTGACCGAGTTGCATCATGCGATCCTCGCTGATGGCCGCCCCATAGCCGGACATCAGGATGATCGGCATCTGCATGCCATGCGCACGCAGCTGTTCGATCAACTCCGTTCCCGTCAACACAGGCATGGTTTGGTCGGTAATCACAAAGTCGATCCCGGGCCCCTGCTGTACACGGAGAAACGCCTCGGTACCATTGCCGGCGACGTCGACTTCATAACCGTGCCGACGGAGCAGCGCCGCCATTACGCGTGAAATTGCCACTTCGTCGTCGACAATCAGCACGCGCTTCGCACCACCGACGGACGGCGGCACCACCGGTGATACGGCGGTCGATACAGCTGGTGTGGCGGTAGGTGTTCGCAGGCCTTCGATCACGTGCGCTGGGAGTCGCACGTCGACGGTCGTCCCACGACCCAGTGTCGAGTGCAACGCCACGGTTCCGCCGTGCGCGCCTACGATGCCGTGCAGCACGCTCAGGCCGAGCCCCGTACCTTCGCCCACCGGCTTGGTGGTGAAGAATGGCTCGAAGGCGCGCGTACGCACTTCATCGCTCATACCTCCACCGGTGTCGGACACGCACAGCAACAACGTGGACGCGCCCTCCAACCGGTCGGCGTCCGCCGCCCACTGCACCGACACCGTCAGCATTCCACCCTTTGTCTCCCGCATGGCATGCTCGGCGTTCGAACAGAGATTGAGGAGCAGCTGCTGCAACTGCGTCGCATCACCATACACCATGGCGTCCGGCGCCTGATTGTCGAGCACCAGTGCGACCGTGGACGGCAGGATGGAACGCAGCAACGACTGCATCTCGTCGAGCAGCACCACCATGCGAATGTCGACGTGCTTCGATGGGGTCTGACGACTGAAGGTGAGAATTTGCCGCACCACTTCGCGCGCGCGATTGCTGGCAATCAGCAGCTGCTGCAGCGCCGTCGACGCCGGGGCGGAGGGCGGAACGTCTGCAATCGCCAGTTCCGCGTTGGAGTGAATGACCGTAAGCAGATTGTTGAAGTCGTGCGCGACGCCGCCGGCCAGCGTGCCCACCGCCTCGAGCCGCTGCGTGTTTCGCAGATGCGACTCCAACTTGCGACGCTCCTGCTCGAGTCGTTTGCGATCGCGTAAATCGAGCAGGTCGAGATGGTCGAGCGTGGCGTCGTCGAGCGGAATGCGTGTGTGACCGACCTCCAACGGAATCCGCGCACCTTCGGGGCCGACCGCGTCGAGTTCGCGTCGCCACGTGGCCGGCGCGCCAACCGATAATCCGTCGCCGATGTCCGGCAGCAGCACACCGATCTGGCGCGACACGATCGACGCCCCGGGGGCCCCCAGCAGTGCATCCGCCGCCGCATTGGCCTGCCAGATCGTCCCGTCGAGGACCAGCAGCTGCGGATTCACACCATCAAAGAACAGCCGCCGGAATCGTTCCTCGCTCGTGGCCAGTCGTCGCTCGTTCGCTTCCGCATCGGCCGCGCGCTGGCGTGCCCGACGCGTGCGCAGCCGGTCGACGGTGAAGAACAACGCACCGAGGCCGATCGCGTACAGTACCAACGCGACTGGCGAGCGCCACGGCGGCGGGAGCACCGTGAATCGACGCTCCAGCACTTCCGACTCACGCCCGTTGAAGCCCATGGCGCGAACGCGGACCACGTGTTTGCCGGCCGGGAGTGCCAGCTGAGTGGCCGTTGGGCGATCGGTCCACGGGGTCGCGTGGATCGTCACGCCGTCGAGCTCGAAGCGATAGCGGGTGTCGTCTTCGCGGTGATAGGTCGCGGCGAGCACGTCGAGATCAATGCGCGACGCCTCCGCCGGAATTCGACGACCGTCGAACACCTTCGCTCCATGGCCATCGCGAATCTCGAGCGCCAGCAAGACCGGCGGCGGCGGCGTGCGACGTAACCCTGCCAGGCGGACAAACCCGGCACCGAGCGGCGTACCAACCCACAAACGGCCCTGCGCATCGAGCGGACCGATCGCGTTGATGAACGGATGCGGCAGACCGTCGGCATCGGTAATGGAAGTCACCACGGTATCCGCCGTCGCGAAGCTGTGCCCCAGCTGCATCACCACGAGTCCGCGGCTCGACCCCACCGCCACACGCTGATTGGGGAGCACGGCGAGGTCACTGATCTCGTTACCCATCAGACCGGGATGCGAGCGCTCGGTGATAACACGCCAGCTGGCCGCGCCACCGCAGGTGCGCAGTATCGCCAGCCCTTCACTGGTGCCGACGATCAGCGCGCACTCACCCGAGGCAAATCGCCACGACACCACGGCATTCATCGTGGCCCGGATCGGTACCGCTCCGCCAGGCACTAAGCTGAAGGTGGCGCCTTTGGAGCGCAAAAGCGCTCCGTCACTGCGTAGCGCAACGAGCGCCGGCGACGCCGTGAACGAATCGACGGTGGCGGCACGTACACTGGCGGGGAACGCCGTCCATGGCGCGAGCGTGCCGTCGTCATTGAGCACATACCCGCCGCGCAGCGTCGCAATGACCGGACGGATCACCCCATCCGGCGCCGGTCCCGTGATGAGATCGTGCACGTACTCACCGAATGGCAGTTCGAGCACGAGTCGCCAGCCGGATGGCGACGAGAGATACAGACGCCCGTCGACCGAGAGCAGCACCTGCGGCATACCCCGCACCCGTACCGACAACACGCGCACGCGTCCGTCACCACCGCCCAGCATCGCATCGGCCGCGGCGAAGCGTTTGAGATCCGGCAGACGAATGGCGCCGACGCCGAGCATCCAGGACCACACACCACCCTCGTCGGTCACGCCGGCCATGGCGGTCACCTGATGCCCAACCATCGCCGGCGGCAGGAGCAGTCGTCCCGCCACGCCGACACGGAAGCGCAGCAACGTCCCGCTTCGAAATCCGGCGTAGATCGTCGGTGAGCCCGTGCCATGGTCGATCGCAGCGAGCACCTGCGCGCGGGAACCACGGGTGCGGGCGCTGATGTCCACCAGCTGCGGAAGGCCACCGTCGGCGACCCGGAACAGCTCACCGCTGAGTGTCCCCAGCCAGGTTTCGTAGTGCTCGCCGATGCGAACCCGGAGCACGCGCGCTATGTGCACAGGCGGCCCCACGCGGCGCCAGCGGTCACCCATCAACACGAACGCGCCGCCTGCCGTCGCAACCACCGCCTTCGCGCTGTCGCCCACGCCCGCTACCGCCGGCGCGGCGGCGAGATGCTCGATGCGCAGGTCCGTGAGCCCCTCCCATCGAGTCCACGCTCCGGCACGGAGACGGGCCACCCCGCCACTGCGGGTGCCGATCCAGAGTTCGTCGGACTCGCCGACATGACCGACCGCCACCATGGCATCGAGGGGGGGCATCTGCACGGGAAGCGTCAGCCGCTCGAAGCGCGCACGGTCAATCAGCCGGTACACCCCGGAGGCGGCACCGACCACCAGTTCACGCTGGCCGTCAGACCGTCGCCACTCCACCGCCGAATAAATCGGGGCAAGCGTGTCGGCCAGACGCACATCGGCGATCCACTGCCCGCCGCGCTGCAACACCACGCCAAAGCTGTGCACGAAGTAGCGCACGCTGTCAGCCCCGTCGAGCACCGCCCGATACTCTCGGCGCGGCACCGTGGGCGGTAGCGACTCCGCTACCCAACTCCGCCCCGTGAAGCGACGCACGCCATCCGACGTCCCCACGATCAACCCGCCGTCCCGCGTGGGCTGTAACGAGAGCAAGGGGGCATCCGGCAGCCCGTCCCGTCGACCGAATGCGACATACGCCGCATCATCGATGCCCGCGCCCGATTGCGCGATGGCAACGGGCGCACACAGCATCGCACTGACAACCAGCGTCAGCCCGAAGCACAATCGGTCGAAGTGCGAGCGGCGGTATGTCGGGAACTGCATGAGTCGCTGCTACCCGTTCAATGGAGAGCCGATCAGCTCATGGCAAGCTGCTCCATTGGGAAGAAACGGGACCGCTCGCCAAACGCAAGACACCGCGCCCCGGTGAAGGGGATACCGGGTTCCCTCACACAACAGCCCTGATCACCCTAGTTTCCGGTGAGAGACCCGAGACCACTGTCGTGGGACCCCACTGTACCAGACGTCCATGTCGCCTGAACGCACCGCACCGTCCCTCGTCATTCTCGGCATCGATGCCGCCGACATCGAATTGGTGCAGCGGTGGACCGCCGATGGCTACATGCCCACGTTGGCCGGCGTCATGCAGGCTGGGTGCTTCCACAAGATCGGTGGGGCCGATCTCGTGAACGAGATGGGGAGCTGGATCTCGCTGTACAGTGGCGTCGCAAAAACGACGCACGGCTTTTACAGCGTGCGCCAGCTGGTGCCGGGCACCTACACGCTGATGCAGACCAACGCCGCCGTCGCCAAGGACGCCCCGCCCTTCTGGCGCTTCCTGCGCGGCGGCACGAAAAAGGCGGCGGTGGTCGATCCACCGGAGCTCGATGTCATCCCCGATGTGCCCGGCATTCAGCTCGCCAACTGGGCGGCGCACGAATCGGAACGGCTGTGGGAGATGGCGCGCTCGCTCCCGGAGCATGTGCTCGTGGAGGTGCGCGAAAAGTTCGGCGCAGGCCAAAAGCTCGCGACCTTCGCCCATCGGGGCACCGAGGAAGAAGATTTCACCGACTACCAGCGCGCCCTTGCCCGGATTGCGACCAAGGGACACGTGTGTCGCGATGTGATCGGCCGCGACACGTTCGACGTGGTCGTGGCCACATTTTTCGAAGCGCACACCATCGGACATCGTCTGTGGTCGTATCAGCCGGAGTTCGCGCCGCCCAACCGCCTCTCCAACGGGCTCCGTGATCTGTATCAGGCGATCGACGACGAACTCGCGCGCACCCTCGATGAGTTGCCAACCGACGCCAACGTGTTCATCATGTCGGCCTACGGCATGGCGGGCATGTTTCCCACCACGGGACTCATGGATGCGTTTCTCCACCAGCTGGGGTATCAGGTGCCGCTGCGCGCCGAACAACTGATCGCAGGTACGCGCTTCGATCCGCTCACACTGCTGCGTCGTGCGGTCCCGCAGCCCGTGCGAAAGTGGGTCAGTCAGTTCCTGCCCGCGAAGGTGCAGGAGCAGCTCATCGCCAGCGATTTCGCGGCCAATACCGACTGGAGTCGCTCCCTGGCGTTCGGGATCCCCAATCTGTATGTCGGGCAGATCCGACTGAATGTGCGGACACGTGAACCGCAAGGCATCGTCGAACCGGGCGCCGAGTACAATGCGCTGTTGGACCGCATCGAGGCCGATCTGAAGCAGCTCATCGATCCAAAAACCGGACGCCCAGCCGTGGCCCGCGTGTTTCGGAGCGCCGACGCGTTTCAGGTCGGCATCGATCACGTGTTGCCCGACCTCTTCGTGGAATGGGAGTGGGCCCCGCATTTCATGGACGAGGTGCTGCACCCGAGGGCCAAGCTCGTACAGGATCCGGAGCATTACCACCGCTCCAGCTTCCACCGTCCCACCGGTTTCGTGGCCGCCGCCGGCCCGTGGATTCCGAAGGACACCACGACGCATACGGTCAATGTGCGCGATCTCGCGCCGACGTTTCTCGCCATGCTCGACGTGCCGATCCCGGACACCATGACGGGTCAGCCGTTGCCGTTCGTGCAACGGCCGGTGTCCGCCACCACACGCGCCTGATCACAGCGTGCTCATATCACGACTCCGCCGCGGCCTCAGCCTCGGCGTGAACCGCGTCCCCAGCGTCGCGCTGCCGCTGGTGCTGGTGCTGGTGCTGGTGTTGGTCGCGCTGTTCATGCCGACGGCATGGTACGACACGTTGCCGCGCACGCCGGAACTTCCTGCGCGACCCATCAGCGGAACCACCTTGCTGCGCGTCATCCTCGGGCTGCAGGCGGTGGTGATCGGAGTCCTGGCGCGGCGTGGGTGGCGTTGGACTCCGTTGCCACCGGCGCTGCGTGTGTCAGGCTTCGCATTGCGCCGCGAACCGCACGACCTCGAGGCAGCATCGGCCCGTCGCTGGCTGCTGCTCATCACCCTCGTCGCGCTGGTTCTGCGCGTGTACGGCATCGGCGCCGATCTCTGGACCGACGAGTTGATGACCATCGATCAGACGCTGCCGATGTCGTTCGCCGAGATCGTCGGCAGCTACCAATCGTCGAACAATCACCTGCTGATGTCGTTGATCATCAAAGCGTCGGTGATGGCGTTCGGCCTGCACGAGTGGAGCGTCCGACTCGGTGTCGCCGCGTTCGGCGTGGCGTCTATCCCGGCGCTCTATCGTGTGGCACGCCTCGCGATGAGCCGTCGTTCGAGTCTTGGCGCGGCACTCCTGCTGGCGGTGTCGTACCATCATGTGTTCTTCTCGCAGAACGCGCGCGGCTACGTGGCCTACGTGTTCTTCGCGTTGCTCGCCACGCGGGCGCTGATCGATGCGCTTCGCGACGACAGGTTGTCAGACTGGGTGCAGTACGGCGTGGCCACCGTGTTCGGTATGATGGCGCTGCTGAATGCGGCGTTCGTGATCGCGGCGCAGTTGCTGGTGGTGGCCGTGATCGCGCGGCAGCAATGGAAGCGGGCCGGCGTGCTCGCACCGCTATTGTGGCGTCTGGTCAGCGTCTACACGGTCACGGGACTGTGCAGCCTCGGCCTGTACGCCGTGGCGTTGCCCGACGCCTATCTATACATCACGTCGGCCTACACCCTCGGCCAAACCGGATCGTCCGCGACCTCGAACGATCTGGTGAAGGTGGTGGCGCGAGGTGTTGTGGAAGGGTTCGGCCCCGGACTCGCGCTGGCCGCAGTGCCGTTCCTCGGGCTCGCCACCGCCGGCTTCGTGGTACTCTGGCGACGACAATGGGCAATAACCGCGCTGCTGTCGCTGCCGGGTGTGCTCACGGCGCTGCTCCTGGTGTCGCGCGGCATGACGTTCTCGCCGCGCTTCTTTTTGCTCTGGCTTCCGCTGGCCGTGCTGACGGCGGTCGTTACCGTCGATGCCACTGCAGCGCGGCTGCCGTTTGCGTTGCCGGCACGGCGGCAGGCGGTTTCCCTCACGCTGATCGGAGTACTCGCGACGCTCTCCGCACTCTCACTCGTGCGCTACTACGCCGTCCCGAAACAGCCCTACAGCGCGACCCTGCAGTATCTCGAGCGTGGACGCGGTGACGACGACCTCGTGCTCGCGATCCGACCCACGTGGCTTGGTGTGCACTATTACGGCACGAAGTTGCAGCTCTCGGTCGATCGCAACTATGTAGAGATTGGCGAAGTCGCCACGTTCGATTCTGCGATGACCGCGCACGGCACGCGGCGCGTACGGCTGATCACGACGCT
>NZ_JBKJRB010000059.1:0-5687 GCF_046594945.1 Gemmatimonas sp.
GCGTTTGCTACATGCGCTCCGCAAACACCCGCGCCGGCGCGTTGGTCGCGGCACACTGCGCCGCGGCCTGGGCCAGCTCGTCCTCGATCAGCGCGATCAGGCGCGCATGCTTCGCGAGGCCGAACACGTAGTCCACGTCATGGGCCTCGCACCACGTCATCAGCGCGTCGCGGCAGAAGCCGCTGTCGGCGCGCCGCGTGATCGCGAGCGTGGGCCACGCGGCGCGCAGCTGGGCGACGATTCGCGCGACTTCCTCGAGCGCGCCCGCACTGGCGTCGAGATTCGCGGGGCGGAGCCGCGCGCACAGCCGATGCTCGCCCGCGAAGAGAAAGAGCGGCAGATAGCAGTAGTGGCCGTAGTAGCCGTGGAAGAAGCGCCCTTCTTGCGCGCCGTGCACCGGACATCGGTGGCATCGAGATCGAGCACGATCTCAATCGGCGCCGTGGCCTGGGCCTGTACGAACAGGTCGACGAAGAGGCGATCCACCGCGTCGTGATCCACCGTGATCTACTTGTACCGCTCGCGCCCCTCGACCGTCGCGCTGCTCAGTTCGAGGCGATTGAGCGTGCACTTGCCGGCGCCTGGCGCGGCGAGATCCGTCGATTCCGCCAGCACCGCCACGAGCGGATCATCGCGTAGCGCATCATGATCGTTCAGATCCTCGTAGTCGAGCGCGAGGCCGTACACGCGCTGCCGCACGAGCGACGCCACCGAATGCCCTATCCGCGCGGGATCCCGATAATCCGTGAAGCAGGCCGCGAACTGTGTCAGCAGCCCCGTCGCTCAGTCCACCTCGCGCAGCAGCACCGCCCCGCCGTCAGACGTCAGCGTCCCGCCATCAAACCGGGCCACCACCTCGCGGCCCGCGACCCCTTGAAACGTCAACGATTCGGTCGTACACGCTGTGGACATAACGGCCGTCTCCGTGTTGCGCGTAAGGTGTTCTCGACAAACCCTTTATGCCACGCAGAGCGGCCGTCATGCAATACCCTCGTGAGAAATGCAGGCTAGTGGCCTGAATACCCCGACGTCGTAGCTGCGCCGCCGTATCCTTTAGTTTTCTCATTGTTTTGGGATATCAACTGCGTGATGCGTCTTGCCTGCACGCTCCTCTTCATCTGTGCGTCCACTCGTGTGGCAGCACAATCCGCCGCCAGCTTCGTCGGCGACTGGCGGCTGATTTCTGTGCTTCCGCCGGATTCGGTCGGCGGATCGCAACCGTTTTGGGGGCCTAACCCGCTCGGCCTGATTCGGTATTCGACTAGTGGTGTCATGGCCGCGCAGCTCTACGACGAGCGGCGTTCAAATCTCGGCGTTGGCGACTGGCAGGACGTGACGCCGACCGCGGCGCAGGCCGCACTCATTGGCCTCTCGTCCTACTACGGCACGTACACGATGGACAGCATCGCGAAAACGAGCTCGCATCGCGTCGAAGGAGCGATGGCTCCGGAATGGATTGGCCGCACGCTCGTGCGCGGTTACCGGTTTCGTTCGGAAAACCAAATTGAGCTTCGCGTGATCACTGGACCCGATGGCAGGCCGACCACTACTGGACTGCTGCTGGTGTGGGACCGTGTATCCGACGCTCCGTGGCGTGCCGTCCCGGCGCACCGCGAGCCGCGCCATCACCTTGTCTATGAGAACGCGTTCGCACGTGTGATGGAGGTGCGCACCCCGACCGGAGACACCACGGGCTGGCATCGGCATGTCGACCGCATGTTCAGTGTGGTCATCGCCGCTGCACGCACATGGGATCAGTGGGTAGGGCGCACGCCAGAGCCCTCAGCTGCACTCCCGGTGGGAGCGGTGTACGACAACGGCGGATGGATTCCCTACACGCACCGTGTTGGGAACGTCGACACGGTGGCGTTTCAGTACGTGGTGGCTACGGTGAAACGGCGGACCGGATTGAGTGCGCCCGCGCTACGCAACGTTGCACACCTCGCGCTCGAGAGCGACAGTACCGGCGCACGCGTATACCGCATCACGCTTGCGCCCGGCGAAGCGACTACGTCGCATCGGCACATCGCGCCCGGGCTCACCATTCAGATCGGTTCGGGAAGCGTGCGTCACGAAGGGACGAAGCCCCAAGCGTCTGGCGCAGCGTTCGGTGCTGGGGGGTGGATCTGGCGAGCGGCCGGACACAGTCATGTCATGCGGAACGTGGGAACCGTACCTGTAGAGCTCATTGAGATCGACTGGCCGTAGTGCGCGTCAAAGTCGGTCGCATTTGGCCAGTCTGCTTCGTGCTTAGCGATAATGTGGCAGGGGTGCCATGTCGGCCGTGAGCGTGCTCGGCGTGATCCGGGCCCTGCCGGATAGCACCGGGCAATCTTGAGCGCGACTCAAGCCCCGGCGTACCACGCATAGCCCGCGTCTGCCGACGCACTGCCTTTTCCTTTCCCGAATCCGCGCAACGAATCCGTCACGACAAGACGATCAATGAACTTGACGCTCTTGTACGCTAGCTGACGCGGCACTCGGATACGAAGCGGCCCTCCGAATGGTACCGGCAGTGCGCTGCCATTCATCTCCCAAGCCAGCACAGTCTGCGGATGCATCGCCTCATCGAGGTCGATGCTGTCCCACCAGTTCGTGTCTTCAGAGAGGTACACCACGTACTTCGCTTCCGGCTTCACGCCCACTGAATTGAGAACGGCTGAAAGCGGCGTGCCCGCCCACTCGGCGATGTAATTCCATCCCTCTTCGCAGTTCACTTCTGTGATCTGCGACTCCTTGCCCATCGCGCGCAATTCGGCCAGCGACAACGTGGCCGGCGAACGGACAAGGCCACTCACATCGAGCCGCCAAGCGGCGAAGTTCGCGGCTTCGTGCGCCTTGAAGTTCTCGCTGAAGGGCGAGAGCTCGTTCGCGAAGGGCTTCGCGGAAATCATCGCGCGCGGGAACTCGCGCGCGAGCGCATTGCGACCAAGAAGGCGATGCGCAGCGTACGATAATGTTTCTCCGGGCCCGTAGAAGCCACCGCTGTCCGGAGGGATGAGTCCGAACGCGCGACCGACAGACAGCAAGCCGCTTCCGACAACGCCAGCGGCTGCGACGACTCCACTTCCGATCAATGCGCGGCGAGAAAGTGTGCTCATGACGCACCCTTCATGGTTCCGGTGATCATCGGCTGCACTCGAGCGCGGAATCCTGCGAGTAAGAGCATGCCCACGTGCGCCAGGGTGAAGAGCACGAAGGCTCCGGTAAGGAAGAAGTGCAGCGTACGCGCGGTTTGTCGTCCGCCGAGCACGCTGACACTCCACGGGAACACGGCAGTGAAGCCCGGAGCCATGGCGAGCCCCGTCCACACGATGAGCGGCGCAAGCACGAAGAGCATCACGAGATACGACAGTCGCTGCAGCAGGTTGTACGAGTGCGCATCATTGACGGACACTTTCTGAAACCGCATGTGCGCAGCAATAGAGCGCCCGAGCGCTCGAAACGAACGATCACCGGCCACCGGCACGAGATTGCGCTGGAAGTGTGAACGCGCGAACCCAGCGACGCCGTACACCAGCCCGGTGAACAGCAGCAGCCACGCCGACTGGAAGTGCAAATACAAGCTCCAGCCATTCTGATCGGGCAGCACGAAGTTGTAGCCGGTGGGCACCGTTCCGCGCGATGATGGCACCGGCAAGGTGAACGCGGGGGTGACGTTGACGTTGCCGATCTCGCCCCAATAAAAGCGCGGATGCGACAGCACCACTTCGCCACCGCTCAGCATCAACGCGAAGATGGCGATCGTGCTCAGCCAGTGCGTGACTCGCACGAACCGCGCGTGTCGTTGGAATCGTGCGTTTTTGTCCATGATATGCGCTGGGGCAAGTAGGGTCCACCAAAAGATACGGTGGGGCTGATAGCTCGGCCATACGGCGCGCATGCCGTGAGTGGTTCGCTCGAGCCTATCTCCCGTGGAAATTTGGGCGCACTATTCATGATCACTTTCCAACTGGGCCCTCCCCGGTATCCCATTTCGGTACTCCGCCCATGACGCACGTTCCTCGCCTGTTACGCCCGCGTATCCACACTGCCGCCACCGTGCTGGCCACGCTGCTACTACTCGCCGCCTGCGACGCGCCGCCTCCCACGGAAATTTCGTCGGGCGAGATGGCAGCCGCGTCTGCGCAGAACGGTTTCGCCACGGCGGCATTTACATACGAGATCACGATTAGTGGCGCAGACTTCCGAGTCGCGGCCACTGCCGATGCCGTGCTGGGCCCGCCCGGCACTGGTCTGTTGACGGCCGCGGGCACACCGTTCGAGGGCGTACAAGACAGCTGGAATGCGGGACGGCCGCGCACGGATGTCTTCCGGTTGCTCCGCGTGCGCGCCTCGGCCACAGAAGTACGACGCTGGTTGTCGTCTGGTGCGCGGGCGACCGTGAGCTTCACCGTGCGCAACCGCGCTGGGCAGCTGGTCGAGATACTTGCGCTGTTAAACGTGCGGCCCACCAAAGTCACCGGGCCCGAGTTCAACTCAGATGCGAATGAGGTCGTGATCGAGGAGCTGGAGCTCACGGCCGACGGCTTAGGGCTGCCGTGTCACAACACCGACATCGGCTGCCAGTAAACGCGCCGACTGCAGGTGCTGCACGTCCCGTTTCACCGACCACTATTCTTCCGCCACCGCATTGTCCGCCACGTCAATCCACGACGTGTTCTGATCGGTTGGGGCGACGGGCACGGTGGGGAGATCGCTGGCGGGCGTACTTGGCGCAACAATCACCGGTTTCTCGAGGCGCAGCTATGCGCTGACGCAGCATCTCAGCGATGGCTGGTGTACGGGAGTGGCTTGTGCCTTTGAAGAACCCGGCCAGCCAAACAGCTGAAGTGGCACGCGTGCAACGTTGCGTACACAGCGTTTGCCCCGACAGAACCCCGATGCTGACCGATACTTTGTCGAACCGCTTGAGGAGGCGTCATGCATCGTAAAATTCACACACCAACGCGTCGAAGGTTCTTAGGTCTTGGTGTATTGACGTGGTTGACCGCATGTGCGCGTAAGGTCGATGATTCGTGGCGCCAGCGCGACTCGATCACCGCTTTGCGCCGGGTGGTGACGGGGAGGAACGGCGCCGGTAAGGCGATCATCGTACAGAACGGGCTGTCGCCGCGCGTGGTCACGATGGAAACGCTTCCGGGGCTGGCATTGGTCGAGGTGTGGGCGACCGACGAAACGCCCACATTGCCCGTCGAACCTATCGACCTCACCACAACCATGAAATCATTCGTACCGGGCCCCGGTGGTACGCGCTTTCGGATGGTGCAGTTTCCGGGTGCCAGCGATCGTGCGTTCGATCAAGAGGCATTTCGCCGCGAATACCTGAGCAAGGCCCCAGGTCTCGCCGAGTCGATGGAACAGCAAGACTCGGGGATGCATACAACCGACTCGGTCGACTAGGGTGTCGTCATCTCCGGTGAGATCACCCTGGAAGTCGACGACGGTGCGACAGTGAATCTGAAGCAGGGTGACTGCGTGGTGCAGAATGGCACACGGCACGCGTGGCGCAACAACCATGCGACACCGTGCGTGATGGCATTCGTGCTGGTGGGCGCGGCGAGAGAAAGGATGGGCTTCACCAGCGACGCACTTCCGGCGGGCCTCGAGTTCCTCGGTCGTCCCTGGAGCGAGCCGCGACTCTTCGGCTTCGCGTACGCGTACGAACAGGCCACCAGACACCGGCG